>DASRCT010000001.1:0-50211 GCA_035652975.1 Bryobacteraceae bacterium
GCCGCCAGGCACCGTTTTGATCCGGAGCCGTTCCGTCCGGCGCGCGGCGAGGTGTTGGCGGAGCGCGAGTCGCCGCCGCTCATCGAGCTGCTTCGGGTGACCAACAAAATCAGCCAAAATCTATGGGCTGAGGTCATGCTCCGGGAGACGGCGCGCGCTCGAAAGGGCGACGGGTCCAGGAAAGCCGGCCTCGATGAATTGAAGTTGCTATTGAAGGAACTTGGCGCAGACCCGCAGTCGTTCACGTTTGTGGACGGTTCCGGGCTGTCCCGCATGACGCTGGCGTCGCCTGCGCTGATCGTGCGACTTTTGCGCCGCATGTACGCATCTCCCTACCGCGAGCAATGGAAGGCTCTCCTGCCGGTGGGCGGCGAGGACGGCACGCTTGAGAAGCGGTTCAGGAGCCAACCCGCGGCGCGCGCCATTCAGGCCAAGACTGGATCTCTGCAGCACGTCAACACGCTCTCCGGCTACGCCGACAGCGCGACCTTCGGCGAGATCGCATTTGCCATCATGGTGAACAATACGTCGGCGCCGGCCTTGGACGTACGAGAAGCCATCGATCAGATCGGCATGGCGCTGCTCGAATAAACGTGCGATGTTGCTGTGGCGGGCCATCGGCGTAGCGGCGATCTGCTCGCCGGCTTCAGCCCAGTGGGTCGCAAGCGCCTATCTCGGCGCCAGCCACACACCGCCGACGGCGTTGACCATCATACAGCCCGCACGTAACACAGCCGTGCGGTTTCACGACGTTGCGTTTTCAGGTCGGTCATTTTCGGCGCCTCTGTACTACGGTTACGCGGTCGCGCATTTCTGGAGCGAGTGGATCGGAGTCGAAGGAGAGCTGATTCATTTGAAGGCGTATGGTCAAATGCGTCGCCTGACGACGGTCGAAGGCAGCCTCCAGGGAGCGCCAGCCTCAGGCCGCATCGCGCCGGCGTCGATCGTGAGCCAGTTCGACATCACGCACGGGGTAAATCCGATCTTTGCGAACGTGGTCCTGCGTCATGGTTTTGGGGAAAAGCGCAGCGGCAGGAAGCGCGCGTATGTGCTGGCTCGCGCAGGCGCGGGCATTACTGTTCCCCATCACGAGAATACCGTGTCGGGCCTCCATTCGGAAGGCTATCAGCTCGGCCGCCCGGCGATGCAGGGCGGCGCAGGCGCTGAGTTGCGACTCTGGCGCGGGCTGTTTGGCATGGCGCAATACAAGTTCACCTGGACGCGGCAGCGCGTAGACGTCGCCGACGGTTCAGCAAGCCTGACGTTGCGATCTCATCACGCGGCATTCGGGTTCGCCTGGCATTTCTGATTCGCTATTGCCGCTTCAACCACGGCGGGAACAGCAACGCCTGCACATCCGGCTTGTTGAGATCCGGGCGGGTAATCACGCGCGCGGCCAGATCCTGGCGGCGCGGGGGCGTCTTCCCGCTCAATTTTTCTGCAAGCGTCCTGACCGCTTCGTAGCCGATGCGGAACGGATCCTGCACCACCATGGCGTCGATGACGCCGTTACGGAGCGCCTGTACATGCGTCTCGCTGAAATCGAACGTAACGACCTTGACGCGTCCGGCGTAACCGCCGCTCTGAATTGCGTGAATTGCGCCCAGGGAACTTGGCTCGCTCGAAGCAAATATGCCCTTCAGATCGGGAACCGCTGTCAGCATGTCCTCGGCGACTGCAAGTGATTTTGCGGGATCAGACATGCCGAACTGACGGGCTGCGATCGTAACCTGCGGAAACTCCTTTTGCATGGTGTCCTCAAAGCCGCGCTCGCGAGAGAGCGTGGATGTTCCGCCGGGCTTATGCAGGACCATCGCCACTTTGCCCGAGCCGCCGATCAGCCCGCCCAGCGTGCGAGCGGCGGTGCAGCCTGCCTGGTAGTTGTCGGTGGCGACGAAGCTGGTGTAGTCGTTGACGTTGACGCCGGAATCGAACACCGCGACGGGGATTCCCGCACGTATGGCCCGCTCGACCGGCGCGGCGAGGGCGCGCTCGTCGGTTGCGGAGATCGCGAGCGCGTCGACCCGGCGGTTCACCATGGCATCGACGATTTCGATCTGCCGCGTATACTCGGTCTCCTCCTGCGGACCGTTCCAGAGGATATCAAGGCCATAGTCCTTCGCGGCCTGGTCGGCGCCGGCGTGGACCGAGACGAAGAACAGGTGCGAGTTGGCCTTCGGCACGACGCCGATCAGACGCCGGCGGGAACGGCGGCAGCAGACCAGCAGCGCGGGAAGCGCGGCGAAAAATCGTCTACGCAGCATGCGGCCATCATAGAACGGTCCGCCCGGCGCCGGCTTGGCCGCTGGTCTCCGGTAGCGGCCGGGCGCCAGATCTGCATTCAAAGCGCGCCCACGACAAAGAACGTCGTCATTGCATGCTTCAAATGAGCATTGTCGCAACGTCTACCAGGGAACGGTGCCCCTCCACCACCACGATGCCGCTCTCGGTCACATGGTGGAACTGCCGGTCCCGCTCGAGATCGTATCCCACCGTAGCGCCTTCTGGTATCTTTACGTTCTTGTCCAGAATCGCCCGGCGCACCTTGGCGCGACGGCCGATGTCGCAGTTATCAAACAGCACGGAATCCTCCACCACAGCCCCAGCGTGTACGCGTACGCCGCGGCCAATGATGGAGTTTCTGACAAGGCCGCCGGAGAGAATAGCTCCGCCCGATACGATGGAGTCGATGGCATGGCCCCGTCTGCCTTCCTCATCAAAGATAAACTTTGCGGGAGCGTCGTAATATCCGGCAGTGCGCAGCGGCCACTGCCGGTTGTACAGGTTGAGCTCCGGAGCCACTGAGCGCAGATCCATGCTAGCTTCAAAGTACGCGTCGATCGTGCCCACGTCGCGCCAGTAGGCGGGCTGGCCCGGCGGATCGCCCGGGATCCGGTTGGTCTGAAAATCGTAAGCAAAAATCTCTGTGCGGCCGATCAGCCCGGGTAGAATGTCGCGACCGAAATCATGGGAGCTGTTCTGGTTCTCGGAGTCCAGATAGAGCTCGCGCACCAGCACGTCCGTGGAGAAGATGTAATTGCCCATCGACGCAAACACATGGGTGGGCCGGTCGGGAATGGTGGGCGCATCGGGGCGCTTCTCGTGGAATGCAATGATGCGACTGTTCTCATCCACTTCGATGACGCCGAACTCGCGCGCGAACTGCTTCTCGACGGGGATGGCGGCCACCGTGACTTTCGAGCCCTTCTGCACGTGAAACTCGACCATCTGCCGGATATTCATCCGGTAGATATGATCGGCGCCGAAAATGGCGACAATGTGCGGGTCCGCCTGCTCGATCAGGTTAATGTTCTGCCAGATCGCGTCAGCGGTTCCGCGATACCAGTCCTCGCCGGGCGTGCGCATCTGCGCGGGGACGGGAATTATGAAATGATTCCGCAGCAGTCCGGCAATGTCCCAGCCTTCCCGCAAATGTTGAAGCAGGGACTGACTCTTGAATTGGATCAACACATATATCGAGTAAATGCCGGAGTTGATGAGGTTGCTGAGAACGAAATCGATGATGCGATAACGACCGCCGAACGGCACGGCCGGTTTGGCCCGTTCCTTGGTGAGGGGGTAGAGTCGCGTGCCCTTGCCGCCGGCCAGCACCATGGCGAGTGTCCGTAACTGCATCGAGCATCCTCCGGGTTTGAAGCGATTCTGTCAACGCGTTACTGCAACCGGCCCGCTCCCCGGCGCCGGCGGCCCTCATGGCCGTGATCCTGGCGGCGCGCCGAGCGGACCCGCAACACACTAAAGACGCCGGAAATCGCGCGATTGATACCGCATGCCGACAGGTAATAATACCGCATGCCAACGCATAGTATCAGTGCAGAATATCAAGGCGCCGGGCGACTGTGCTGAGGATCTCGGCGGCGCGATCGAGCATCTCGCGCGTATGCGTCGCGGTCACAATGGTTCGAATGCGAGCTTTGCCGCGAGGCACCGTCGGGAACCCAATTCCGGTGGAATACAGCCCGGCGTCGAACAGCTCCCGAGAGAAGCGGTGCGCGGCGGCCGCTTCGCCAACCATAATGGGCGTAATCGGCGTTTCGCTCTCCCCCGTATCGAATCCTGCGTTCCTGAGAGCGCTCTTAAAATACCGCGTGTTCTCCCACAGGCGTTCAATTCGCTCCGGCTCCTGTTCGAGGATGTCGAAGGCGGCAAGGCAGGCGGCGGCGACGCCGGGCGGGTGCGACGTCGAGAACAGGAACGGTCGCGCGCGATGGTACAGAAACTCAATCAGGTCGCGGCTGCCGCACACGTATCCGCCGAGTACGCCGATAGCCTTTGAGAGGGTGCCAACCTGCACATCAACCCGGCCGTGGAGGCCGAAGTGATCCACCGTTCCCCGCCCGTTTCGTCCAAGAACGCCCGAGGAATGCGCGTCATCGATCATCATGATCGCGCAATGCCGCTCGGCCGCTTCGACCAGTTTCGGCAACGGGCCGATATCGCCATCCATCGAGAATACTCCGTCGGTGATCAGCAGCTTGCGCCCCGGAGCATCGCGCAGTTCGTCGAGGATCGCATCGGCGCGGGCCGCGTCCTTATGGGGAAATACGTGAATTTTGGCCTTGGACAGACGACAGCCGTCGATGATGCTGGCGTGGTTCAGCTCGTCGGAGACGATGTGATCGTCAGGCCCGAGGATCGCCGCAACCGTGCCAGCGTTGGCGGCGAAGCCGGACTGAAACACAACGCACGCCTCGGTTTTCTTGAATTCGGCGATGCGGCGCTCGAGTTCGAGATGCACGCTCATGGTGCCCGATATGGTCCGGACTGCGCCAGACCCCGCGCCATACCGCTTCGTCGCCGCGACCGCCGCCTCGATGAGCTTGGGGTGATTCGCCAGGCCGAGATAGTTGTTCGAAGCGAGGTTAATCACCTCGCGGCCATCGAAACGGCATACCGGCTCGCAGGCGGTTTGAAGCTCTCGCAGGCGCTGATAAGTTCCTGCCTGGCGCCACTGTTCGAGTTGCTCGGACAAATACGAAAGCGGATTGGATACCGTCACGGCGGATGCTCCGAAATCATCGTAGCGCGTACCGCGGGATTCAGGAGGCAATTGCGATATTCGCCAGCCGGCTGAGTTGGTCGCAGCAGGAGGAAATCGAGAGCGTCACATCGCGAAGGGATGCGCCCTCGAACTTCAGACGGGGCGTCTCATTGTGCAGCGGGCAGCGGACATTGCGCAGCTTATCGCGGGTGCGGAGCTTAAAAGCTTCAACGTCCGCGCTTGCCGCGGCTGGCCGGGAGGGCGCCACAAAACATTTTATCACAAATTGTTTTAATAGGCCGGCGTGTTCGCAAGCGCTTGCCTGGATCGGAACGCGGCTGATGCGTAGAGGCTCGCGCGCCGTCGGGGCCGCCTGTCGAGCTCTATGTCCGAGCTGTGCCTCCGAGCGCCTGCCGGACGCGACGGCGTCCCTCCGCCGCGCGGCCGGGCGGCGGGCCTGAGCGCTCGCCGATGCGCCGACGGGCCGAGCGGTCAGCGGCCTTCGCGCATAACCACGTCGCGAAGCTGGCGTGCGGCGGCCGCGGCTTCCTCCATATGACCGATGCGGCGTAAAGCCGCCGCGAGCTGGCTTAAGGCTGTCCGATCCGCCGAATCGGACTTCAGCGCCGCCCGAAACTCCGCGATCGCCCGATGGTCGTCGCCGGACTGACGATACAGCTTGCCAAGCGCGACATGAGCGGCAGCATAGCCTGGCCGCCTGCGCAGGGACCGCATCAGCAATTGCCGCGCTTCGGCGGCGCCTGCCGGCGCTGCGCCTTGGCTAAGGATCGCTTGAGCCAGCAGATAGTTCAGCTCCGGGTCGTCGGGATCCTTGCGCAGACGCTCGCGCAACGCCGCGACAGCCTCCGCGGCGCGCTCCGTTCCGGCGTACAAGACGCCGAAACCCGCCGCTCCATACTGGTGGGCGCCGTCCAGCTCGTTCGCCTTCTCGAAATCCCGTACGGCGGCGTCATCAACGCCTTTGACCGCTTCAATGACGCCGCGGAGCGCGTAGAGCCGCGCCGCAGAGTCGAGCTTTTCCAGACCGGCGTTGACCACGAACTCGGCGGGGCCGTAGGCATCGCGCAGCAGAAATGCCGAAGCCAGATCGAAATAATTCTGTTCGTCACTCGGCGCCTGTTCAATAATCCTGCGTACGGTTGCAAGCGCGGCCGAGTTGTTTCCGGAAGAGAGTTGCGCTAACGCCAGCAGCCGGAGGACCGAGCGGTCAGAACTCCTGCCTGCCAGTTGTTCGAGCGCGTCAACCGCCTCGCTCGCCCGATTCAGCTTCAACAAGCATTCGCCGTACATGGCGTAAGCGCTCACGCGGGCTTCGATTTGATCGCGACTCCGCTCGAAGCTCCGTACCGCAGAAGCGCAGTCGCCGGCTTCATAGGCAAGGACTCCGGCCATTGCGCGCGCGGTCGTATTCGAGGGCTCAATGGCCGCTATTCGTTCCAGGAATTCCGCAGCGCGGGAATCTCGGAGGTTGTACGCAGCTTCCGCTGCGCCCTTGAGAGCCGGCGTGAAATTCGGCGAGAGTTCCAGCGCTTTTATAAACGCGGCCAGGCTCTCGCCGTCACGCCCGAGACCGCGAAGGGCGAGCCCCCGCACGGTCCAGAGCTGTTCATCTCGCGGCCTGGTCTTGAGCAAAGCGTCCGCTCGGTCTAAAGCCTCACGGTAATGTCCCGCGCGCAACGCCTCGGACAAGGATTCGCCGGACATGGCGCCGCCGAGCAGCAGGGAGAGCATCAAGACGCGCAGCGCCCTGTGGCGGGGATGACGCGCGGAACCCGTGAAGCGGCGGGGATTGTGAGCTGGCTGCCGGGCGGCTCCGCAACGCGGCGGATGCGCAGGGCCTGCTCCGGCTCGCTGTACTCGATGCGCCAGATCAGCGATTCCGCGTCGTGACGTCCCGCATTCCTGGGCGTCGCTTCGGCCGAGTGTGAGCAGCCGGCTCAAACTATAACGCTCTTTAGCGCCAACGAACATTCGATGAGGACAAGTGCTTCGAGGATCCGTCTCCCGCACACCGGCGCCTCAGGCTGCGTCGACGACGCAACGGAATCCGACCGCGCCCGAGCGGTCCTTGCTGGGCGCCATCAGCAAGTATTTTCCATGTTCATTCAGCTTATAGGCCTGCGGAAAATACCAGTGCGAACCCTGGGGCTGATAATGACTGCCGCCCTTCAGGATCAGGCTGCGCGTGTGCTCGTCCAGTACTTCGTCGGTAATCTGCCAGACATTGCCGACCAGATCCTCGACTCCGAACGGGCTGGCGCCCTTGGGGTGCGAACTGACATCAGCCGCCTCGGCCATGGAGCGTCCGCGGTCGGGCGTCGGAACAGCGGTGGGATCCCACGTATTCCCCCAAGGGTAAGCGCGGCCGTCGGTTCCCTGCGCCGCGAACTGCCATTCCCATTCATGCGGCAGCCGCTTGCCGGCCCACGCTGCATAGGCTCGCGCGTCTTCAACGGAGACCCAGGTCACCGGCTTGTTTGCCGTTCCCGGCGGATACGCGCCATTGCTCCAGTGTTTGAGAAAATTGTGATCGTCCTGGGGGTGGTAGTGCGTCGCGTCGATAAATCGCTTGAACTGCGCATTGGTGACCGGATATCGATCGATGTAGAAGGACGGAAGGGTCAGCGTATGTTGATGGTAGCGGCGCGGAGAGTCTTCCCAGGGATACTGCACGTCGACGCCGATCTCGTTCCGCCCTTCAATCATAATCCCCGATGTCTGAAAGTCGTATCGGGCGCCGTCAATTCGCACCATGCCCTCAGGCGCGCTGGCGGCTTTCTTCGTCGGTCCGATTTCGACAATGCGCTGCGGAAGAAACCGGCGCTCTTGCGAATAGCTCATCAGAGGCCGTTTTGCGAGTTGCGCCATCTCCGCTAAAAACTGGTCCAATCCTTTGACCGGCGACGCTGTTGCGAGCAGCGCGCCGTAGCCGTGCGGCTCCAGGGAGAAACTCAACACGGCGTTATCGCCGCGCAGATCCGGGCTCAGTTCCACTCCGTTCCACAGATCGTAATATCGCACGCCGGATTTGTGCACAATCCGGATCTGCTGGCCCGCAACCGTATATTCGTTTCGGTTCACAAAGGTCCAGACCGTAAGTCCGGGCGCGGGGAACTTGCTGGCATATACGTTAGGCCGCAAGACGGGCGTGTGGGGTTCCCATTCCGGACTGATCATGGCGGTTGCAAACTTGCGCTCGATCTTGCCGATGCGGCGAATCGCTTCCGCGTCGCGGTCCGGAATCTGGTTCCAGATGCCCCAAATGTTCTCCCACGTCTCATACCCCACGCCGTTGAAGAACGCATGCTGGAGATCGTCGTTCTTGTCGCGCGCCCAGCGGCGGCAGATGTTGACCATATGACGGGGTTCCAGCCATTTGTACCGGCTCACGGAGGGAATTGCGTCGTATTTCCAATATCCCCACGTCATGTTGTTCCATGCCAGCATCTCATCCGAATCGAGACCGCTTTCCGGTTCGAGCACCAGGGGGTGTGAAACCCGGTCGGAGGCTTCGCGGAAAACGCGCGGCACGCCTCGCAGCGTATCGCCATTGAGTCCGTCCGCATTGATTTCGCGGAACAGCCGCGCTGTCGCCTCCCAGTTCGGAACGCCTTCATCGCGCGTGCCCTGATCCCACAGCATGATCGGGAACAGCACGCGCACGCCGCGGCGATGAAAGTCCTCAACCATTCTGCGGACGCCGGCGAGACCTCCTGGCATATCGCGCAACAGGTCGTTCTGGTTGCGATCGTCGATGCCGATATTCGGGTAGGTGTGCCAGACCAGGACGCTGTCGATTCCGCCGTAGCGGCGATCGAGGTCGTCGAGATAACGGTCTACGGTATATCGGCCTGCGACCGGATCGTAAAAATATCGATCCTCGACCATCATCTGCGGCTGTATGAAACTGCTTTGGCTCCACTTGAGTTCGGGGCGATCATACTCTGCGCCGTTGTAGCCAATCCGGATCAGCCGCTCGCGCCGCCAGTGCTGGATGTCGGCGAGCCAAGCGGCGAAATGCGCCGGGTCCGGAGGTCCAGGGATTTCCTCGTTCTGCGGCGGATATTTCGTATCCTGCGCCGCGGCGGAAAAGACGGCGATCAGTACGATGGCGTAGCGCATGGTTCTCCGTGAAACGGTTCACAATGTATCATTGCCCGGCCAATGTGTCAATTTACAAATAAGTCTTGACACTGGCCGGCATTGTGCGATATTCAAGGCTGCACGCTGGCTGTATCGATTCACCGCATCCGCGCACAGCGCGATCTCCGTGCGAGAGAAAGGGCGGCTTTATGAAGCGAATTCTACAGACGTACTGGGCGGCGGCGTTCGCGGCGTGCGCCGCATTTGCTCAATACACGAGCGGCATCGAGGGCGCCGTGCTCGACCCGACCGGGGCGGCCATTGCGAACGCGAAGGTGCTCGTCACTAACGAGGCAACGCAGGTTGTCCGCGAAAGCATGACCAATGCGAGCGGCTACTTCCGCGTGTCCGAGCTTGCTCCGGGCGCCTACCGCGTCGAGGTTCAGATGACCGGCTTTCAGAACTGGATTCAGACCGGCGTGCAGGTCGATGCGAATCAGCTGCGCGCGGTATATCCTTCCCTTCGCGTCGGCGAGCAGAAGGCGGAGGTTGAGGTCATGGCGACGGCTGAGAGCATCGAAACGGGCAAGAGCTCCGTGGCCACCAGCATCACCCAGAAGACCGTGGAAGACGCGCCAATGCTCGGGCGCAACATTTACGCCGGCGTCGCCTTCATCGCGCCGGGCGTCACCGGCGCCGGGAAGTTGTTCGGCGGCGCCACAGGCTCAGGGTCCGCCGGACAGGATAGCTTTCAGACCGAACCGGGCTTTCAGATCAACTCCGCGGGCCAGCGCCAGGAGAACAACGAATACCAGGTGGATGGATCGAGCGTGAACGGCAATTCCCGCGATGGCATTACGAATCTCACGCCGGAACCGGACACCGTGCAGGAAGTTCGCGTCTCCGCCGCCGCTTTCACCGCCGAACGCGGGCACAACAGCGGCGCCTTGATCGAGGTTTACACGAAGTCCGGAACGAATGAGTTGCATGGAACGCTTTCGGAATTCCATACCGATAATGCTCTGACCAGCCGGACCGTATTTCAGAGTTCCGTTCCCGTGTATCGCCGCAATGAGTACGGGTTTACCGCGGGCGGACCGGCGATCAAGAACCGGACCTTCCTGTTCGGCTCCTATTACCGCTTGAGCTCTTCAGCCTCGCAGACCGACGTCGTTGCTGTGGAGACTCCGCAACTGCTCAGCTACCTCAAGCAGAATTTTCCCAACAATATATCGACGCGAATACTCAGCGAAGCGGTCCCCGGCGCCTATCCTTCCGCGAACTTCCTGAGCGTCGCCGACGTGCAGTCCCGTACGCCAGGCCGCGCGCCGCTTCCCGCGAACCTGCCGCTGGCGCTGCCGGTAATCGGAACGGCGTACATCAATGAGACGCTGGACCGGCCCGCGGGCCAGTGGAACACCCGCCTGGACCAGTATTTCCGTAATTACCGCGACCGCGTTTTTTTCAACTACTTCAACTATTTTTCCAAGGCGCAGCAGGCCAACCCGCGCGTGATCCAGCGAATCACACAGCCGAATTACGGCATGTATGGAAAGGCGAACTGGACGCACACGTTTTCGCCGAACCTGACCAATGAAGCGTCGATGACGCTGGTTCGCGTTGACGGCGCGACGCCGCCGACGACTGATCCGAGTTTGCCGAGCGTCAGCGTCACCGGATTCCAGGGTTTCAGCCAGTCGCAGATTGGCTGGGTGCACGCGAATTACAACTGGCACGAAGTCGTGTCCTGGATGCGCGGCAGTCACTCGCTCAAGTTCGGCGCGGATATCGACCGCCAGCACGATCTGGATAACTTCACTCCGAGCTACGCGCGTCCCACCTTCACCTTTGCGAATGTTCTTGATTTCGCGCTGGACGCCCCCTATCTGGAGAGCGGCCAGACCGTGGACACGCGGACGCAGAGCATCGCCAACAACCTGTACACCCGCATCCACATGACCTACGCGGCAGGATTCGTACAGGATGACTGGAAACTTCGCCGTAATCTCACCCTCAATCTGGGTCTTCGCTATGAGTATTACGGCCACCTCGGCCAGGTGGACCGGAGCGGCACGCCGCTGTCATTGTTCTCTCCGGGCCCGGGCGCCGATTTCAACAGCCAGATTGCGAGCGGCGTGATGCGGGTGACTGGCGATGGACTGGTCTCGACCAATACGCCGCAAGGCTGGAATCCGCGAATCGGATTCGGGTGGGACGTGTTCGGAAACGGCAGCATTGCTGTGCGCGGCGGATATGGCATCTTTTACAACCGCGTCGGAGACCTTTCGTGGGCCGGCAGCGGACGCGGCAATCCTCCGTTTGGCGCCGTGTCGTTCGATGTCCGCAACGGACAGACGCTTAATTATGCGCTGGGCAGTCCCGACGGCCTCTTCTTTCCATTGCCGCCAGGCGTGCAGTTCTCGCTGAATCCGGCGGGCGGACTGGCCGGGACGCCGATCAGCGTATCGGGAATCAACCCGGTCTTCCGCGAGCCGCGCGTGCAGGTGTGGAATGTGCAGATCCAGAAGAGCCTGGCGCGCTCCATCGTTCTTGAGGCCGACTATATCGGCAATCACGGCGACAACCTCTATTTGCAAACCGACGTGAACCGCTACGCCGGCGATCTCTTGCAACATAATGGCGCCCTTACGCGCCTCAATCCATATTTCGGTCCGATCATCTACGGGCGCACGGTCGGCTTCTCGGATGCGCACTACGGCTCCGTGTTGATGGGGAAACGATTCTCCAGGGGTTTCTCAGCGAAAGGCGTATTCACGTTCGGCAAAGCCACCGACCTCACTTCCAGCAATGACAATGGCGTGGGCGGGGCGCGGAACGTGTTTGACGCTGCGCATCCCGAGCGCCAGCACGCGCGGTCGGATTTTAACGTCGCCAAGCGTTTGACCATTGACGCGGTCTACCAAGCGCCTTCGCCCTTCCGAAATGGCCCCGGCAAAGCGCTGTTCGGCGGATGGGAAACGGCAATCATCGCGATTTTTCAGAGCGGCCTGCCCTTTTCGGTTGTCACCACGGCGCCTTATCCCCGCGGCGATTTTAACGCGGACGGATTTAACTACGATGCTCCGAACACTCCGGCCTTCGGCAACTACGCGTCCACGTCCCGCGGAGATTATATCCGCGGTCTTTTCAAGGCCAGTGATTTTCCGCTCCCGCCGACGGGGGTCGAGGGCAGCCTGGGACGGAACACGTTCGACGGCCCAGGTCTGGCCAACATCAATGCCAATTTCGTCAAGAACACGAAAATTCCTTGGTTTGTTCCCGAAGGCGCGATCCTGCAGCTGCGCGGTGAAATCTTCAATCTATTGAATCGCGTCAACCTGACCAACCCGGTCGCTGATCTGTCGAACTCGCTTTTCGGGAAATCGACTGGCCAAAATTTGCCGCGAACCGTGACGTTCGGAGTACGAATTCAGTTCTGATGAGCCCGCCGGCACAAGCGCCGTTCCGTGGCCGGGCCCTTGCGACGCTGCTGATCGCTGCGCCGCTCCAGGCTCGGCGACTTTACGGCGTCTCATGGCGGCGCGCTCCGACCGCGCAGCAGCATTGAAAAACGCGCCCCCTGCCCGGGTTCGCTCTCCACTGCAATCTGGGACCCGTGCGCTTGGGCCAACGCCTGGGCAATCGATAGCCCCAGGCCGGCGCCCGGGCGGTCCGCGCGGCTCGGATCGGCGCGATAGAAGCGCTCGAAGATATGCGGCAGCGCCGCGCGGTCTATGCCTTCTCCCGAGTCTTCGACCAGGATCTCAACGCCGTCCTCCCGCGATCTGGCGCAAACCGTGATGGTTCCTCCGGGCGGCGTGTATTTTAGCGCGTTGTCCATCAGGATCAGAAGAATACGACGGAGACCGCTTTCATTGGCGTTCACGGGCGCGGAGCGCTCCGGGAGCCTGGCCGTGAGTTGAATGCCCTTTGCCGCGGCGAGCGGCTCATGCTGCCGGACCACATCGGCCACCAGCTCTTTCAGTTCCACACTGGCCAGAGGCAGCTCCAGGCCGCCGGAATCGGCCCGCGCCAGCGTCAACAGCGATTCTGTCAAAGCCGTCATTTGCTCAGCTTCACGCTGGATTTCGGCGAGCGCTGCGCGATAATGCTCCGGCGATCGCTCACGCCGCAGCGCGAGCTCAGCCGTTGCCCGGATCAGGGCGATCGGAGTTCTCAATTCGTGGGAGGCGTCGGCTGTAAACTGGCGGATTCTCCTGACGGAACTCTCCAGACGCTCCAGCACTTCGTTCCATGCGGCCGACATGCGCTCCAGCTCATCGCCGGTTCTCGGCAATTTCAACCGCTGCGACAAGTTGTGAACATGGATGGATCTGGCGGTCCGCGTGATTTCGTCAACGGGGGCCAGCGCTCTCCGGCTGAGCCAGTAGCCTCCGGCGCAAGCGACCGCAAGCAATGCGGGAATCATCAACAACAGTGCGTTGCGGAAATCGCGGAGCAGCGACAGCGCGGGATCAAGCGGCGCGGCCACGCTTGCCCGATATGAGCGGCCGTTATGTTCGATCTCGCGGACGAAAACTCGAAAGGCCTTCCCGTTCCGAGAGACAGTCTGATAACCGGCCTCGCGGCCCGCCGCGGCAAACAAGCGCGGCTCCTCAGACGGCGCAAGCAGGACGCCCTGGGAATCGCTCAATTGCATGAGTTCGCCATTGGGAACCTCCTCGGCGAATTCGGAAAGCTCAATGGCGACCTGCGCCCGATCAGCCGCCCGCTCCACTTCGAGGACGGTTTTGAGGCCTAGGACGCGCTGCGCGAGGTCGCGATCGACGCCGGCTATCAGACGGTATTGGAGCGCGAACCACATTGCGGCGCCGAACAGGCCCAGGCCGGAAGCCAGCACGGCGGCGTACCACACGGTCAGGCGGAAACCGATCGAAAGCCGGGTCATGGCGCCTCTGCACGCAGAGAATATCCGACTCCCCGCACGGTGTGGATGAGCTTCGGCTCGCCAGGCGCCTCCACCTTGGCGCGCAGCAGGCGGACGAAGGCGTCGAGCGTATTGCTCTCGATTTCGGCGTCGGCGCCCCATACGCTCTCAATCAGGTGGTCGCGCGAGACCACGCGACCGGCATTGCGGAGCAATAGCTCAAGAATGGCGAATTCGGTCCGCGTAAGCACAATGAGGCGCTGTCCGCGCCGGACCTCGCGGCTGGATGGGTCCATGGTGAGGTCGGCAAACTGGAGGAGGACTGACTGGGGAATCGGTCCGCGACGCGCGACAGCGCGAACCCGCGCCAGGAGAACATCAAATGAGAACGGCTTGGTGAGGTAGTCGTCGGCGCCGCAATCCAGACCTTTGACGATGTCCTGGGTGGCGTCGCGAGCGGTCAACATGAGGATCGGAGTCTGGTTGTGCTGCTCGCGTAATCGGCGCGCAATGGAGAAGCCGTCAATGCCCGGCAGCATGACGTCTAGAATGATCAAGTCAAACGGATATGCTTCGGCGACGCTGAGTCCTTCCCGGCCCTCCCGCGCAATCGTGACGGTGTGTCCTTCTTCACTCAGGCCCGAGCTGAGGAGATCCGCCATCCGGCGCTCGTCCTCGACCACCAGGATTCGCATGCATGCTTCATTGAATCGCGCAAAACGGGCTCGCTCGCCGCGGCGGCGGCCTTTGGCGCTTCGATTCCATCGTACGCCGTGAGTCTGAAAATCGGCTGTAAGGCGGGTTAATGGGGCGTTGCGGCGTCCGCCGCTACTCGAAATGCTGCGAGAAATTCCGAAAAGAGAGCTTGGGCCGACTGCGGACGGTCCTCCGGATGATCGGCCAGAGTGCGAAGAAAGAAGCTGTGCCAGGCGGCCGGCGCATTATGGACATATTCCGCGACCGGCGTGAGACGGCCTGCCGCAAACGGGCGCCTGCCCGTCAACATTTCGTACGCAATCACGCCGATGGCCCAGATGTCGCCGGCTTCTCCGCCGCGTTCGCCGCGCAGCCGCTCGGGCGCGATATAGCCGGGCGTGCCCACCAGAGCGCCCGCGCCGGTCGCGTCCGCCAGGGTAAGCGTGGTTCCGTCGGGGTCGATTAGCGCGGCGAGTCCGAAGTCCAGCACTTTGGGAATGACGCCGCCCTCGTGCTCGGCCAGAAAGATGTTTTGCGGCTTGAGATCGCGATGTATGATCGAGCGGCGGTGAGCGGCATCCACACCGGAACAGACGCCTTGCAGAATGTGTGAAATCTGGCCGATCGGCAGCCGTCCTTTTGCCGCCAGCTCCTGGCTCAAGCTGACGCCGCGCAGCAGTTCCATGACCAGGAATCCCTGCCCGTTCACGAGCGAGCCTGCGTCGAAAATTATCACGACATTGGGATGCTGAAAGCTGGCAAGCACCCGCGCCTCGCGCCGGAACCGGCTCAGGGCCGAAGCGTCGCCGAGGCGCTGATCACTGAGCAGTTTAATCGCAACGCGCCGCTGCAATTCCAGGTCCGTAGCCTCGTAGACCACCCCCATCCCGCCCTGGCCGATCCGGCGCTCCACCCGGAACCGGCCTTGAATGAGATCCGGCCCCGAGCTTTGCGGAGCGCGCTCAAAGAGTAAGCCGAGACTGTCGGCAATGGCCTGAAGGAGATCGATATCTTCGCGGATGTACGGCTGCCCGGACCGCTTCGGGCCAATAGCAAGGAACGCAGTGCAAGCCTCGGCTGATGTGGACGCCGGAAACAGCCATTCCACGCTGGCCGCGTGCAGAAATTCAATTTCGCGCTCCGGCAGGTTATTGCGGAGCGAACTGCGCTCGCCGATTTCCAACGGCTTCCCGAGCGCCTGAAGGATGCGGCACATTCGGGCGCCGACGGGAATTGACGGCGCCAGCATGCCGGATGAGGCCAGCAGCCGATAGGCAGCATCGCCGGCGTGCAGGTTGAAAATTCCGGCGGCAACGGGGTGCAGCGCGAGATCGATTTGCCCAATAATGCGCCGCGCGACCTCTTGTGCGCTTCGAGCGGCGCGCACCTCGCGGACGGTCGCGCCGAGGACCTGCTGGGCGTTGTATTGCTCGCGGAAGAAGCGGCGATCGAGCGCGCGGAGCCACTGCTCGCGCCGCAGGTGCAGCCAGATTGCGAGCGCGGCGAGCGAGGCATAGATCCAGCCGCGCTCCCGCAGGATCTGAATCAGGGATTGCTGGCCGCGAAACAGGAGATCGGCGGCGAACATGGCCGCGAATGCGGGCGTTAGCAAGAGAAGTGCGTTCCGGGCGATCGCGTATTGCAGGCCTTGCCGGATGATGAGCCGGATGTCGAACAGCCGATGGCGCAGGATCGCGTAGGCGAAGGAGGCTGGAAGCGCGAGCGCGGAAATGGAGGCTATCAGAGGAAAAAGGAACCACAATGCCGGAAAGCCGCGCGGCACGAACGGCGTTATCGTCAGCAGAGTGGGAATGGTGACGAATGCCACGACAGCAAGACCGACGATTAGCACGCGCAGGCGGCGGCGCTCAGTCGCATCCGCCGAACGACGGTAATTCAGAAGCAGCATGAGGAGCCCGGCCGGCACGTAGGAGACCCAGAAGACAGGAACCGCCATGTGGATCCACGCTGGCGAGCCCGTGGACTGATTCGGGAGATAAATAATGCGGTACAGGTGGAGAAGTTCGGATGGCATCAGCGCCAGGATCGGCATCAAGCACAGCAGCAGCGCCCAACGCGTTCGAAACAGCGGCCGCGGGAACCTCGCGCAAAATGAGAAAAATGCGACCATGCCAAAGCGCCCCAGCAAAATCTGAACCCAGAGCAACCCTTGGAGGGGCGCTGGAAGGCTGCGGATCGCGACCCCGAATCCATCGGCAAACATGACGTCCGTCATGCCGGTCAGGACCCCAGAACGCCAGGTAGTCAGTGACACAGAAATACGCCCCATACGAGCAGGCCACCACATACATCCACCACGGCGCCTTGGCTTTGGGCATGATGATTGCTCGCCCGGAGAATGCCGCAATTATAACAGGGCAGGGTGGTTTCAGGCGTTCTTCAGGTTCATATCGTGTACTGAAAAAGAGCGAATGCGAACTGCAATTGCCGCCTTCATCCTGGCGGCGGCGCGCCTGCCGGCAGGCCAGGCGTCGCCGGCACAGCCAACGAATCCGCCGCCCAGCGCGGCTGGACCTGCGCAGCCCGGAGCGCCTTCCGCGAAGCCGATGGGGGAGGCCCCAGCGCCCCGGGCCACCTTTCAGCCCGGCGTGACCCCGGCCGGCCCGGTTCCGTCCGCATCGGCGCAGCCGGGTCCGCCCGTTCAGCTTACGCTCGAAATGGCGCTGCGGCTCGCGCGAGCGTACAGCCAGCAATTCCTCAGCGCCGGAATCGCGGCGCAGCTTGCGCATGAGGATCGCGTGCAGGCCAGAGCCGCGTTTTTTCCAACGCTGAACGCGTTCAATCAGTACATCTATACGCAGGGCAATGGCACGCCATCCGGCGTCTTCGTCGCCAATGATGGAGTTCATGTGTATAACGAACAGGCCGTGGTTCACGCTGAGCTGTTCTCGGCGACGCGACGGGCCGAATACCAGCGCGCGATCGCAGCGGAGGCCGCGGCGCAGGCGCGCGTTGAAATCGCCGCCCGGGGCCTGATCGCGACGGTGGCCCAGGACTACTACGCGGTAGTGATCGCGCAGCGCCGGCAGGCGAACGCGCGCCGCAGCCTGGATGAGGCCGCGCGCTTTCTGGATATCACTGAGAAGCAGGAACGCGGGGGGGAAGCCGCTCATGCCGATGTCGTCAAAGCGCAACTGCAATACCAGCAGCGGCAGCGGGACTTGATGGATGCGGACAACAACTTGCAGAAGGCGAGAATCGCGCTGGGAGTGCTTCTATTTCCGAGCCTCGAACAACCCTATGAGGTGACCGATGATTTGAGGCCCGATCTGCCGCTGCCGCCCTTGAACGAAATCCGCTCGCAGGCGCTGACGAACAGCCCCGATCTGCGCGCGGCCGAATCGGCGCTGCAGCAGGCCGGATATGGCGTCAGAGCGGCGCGGGCAGCGTACTACCCCTCGCTGGTCCTTGACTACTTTTATGGATTCGACGCCAATGTGTTTAATATTATCGGCCCGGATGACCGGCGCAATCTCGGCTCGGTGGTGCAGGCGACGGTAAATGTGCCGGTGTGGAACTGGGGCGCGACTCGCAGCAGAGTGCGGCAAGCGGAATTGCAGCAGCGGCAGGCGCAATATGATCTGACCTTCACCGAGCGGCAGTTGCAGGCTAATATCAATGCCTTTTACCTGGAGGCGCAGGCCGCCAGGGCGCAGCTTGAGTCGCTGCGCAGCTCGCTGGAACTGGCCACGGAAAGCTTGCGCCTTACAGTGCTTCGCTATCAGGGCGGCGAGGCGACCGCGCTCGAGGTCGCCGACGCGCAGACAACGCTGGTGCAGGCGCGAAACGCCTATGATGACGGCCTGGCGAGGTATCGCATCGCGCTGGTGGAGCTTCAGACGTTGACGGGGAGATTTTGACGATGAAGAGGTTCATAGCGCTCGGCGCGATCTGTGCGCTCGAGGCCATTCTGCCCGGCTGTTCCCGAGAGAAAGAAAAGGAGCCGGAGCCCGTGGTCCCGGTGGAAGTGAGCGATGCGCGCCTGGACTCCGTTCAACGCATCATATCGGCTGATGGCGTTCTCCGAGCCATCGATCAATCCGCTATCATGCCCAAGATCACTGCGCCGGTGACCAAATTCTACGTGAATCGCGGCGATCATGTCCGCAAAGGTCAGCTGCTGGCTGTGCTTGAAAACCGCGATCTCGCGGCCAGTGTAACAGATGCCAAGGGCGCTTACGAGCAGGCCGCCGCCGCATACCGCAACGTGTCCTCAGCGACAGTGCCGGATGAGATTGTCAAGGCGGAGGCGGATGTGCAATCCGCCAAGCAAGGGCTCGAGGCGGCGCAAAAGCTGCTGAGCAGCCGCGAGCAGCTCTTTAAGGAGGGCGCCCTGGCCCGACGTCTGGTCGATGAGGCGGCTGTCGCGTATGCCCAGGCCAAAAGCGCCTACGACACGGCGCAGAAGCACCTGGAGTCGCTCCAGAGCGTCGCCCGGCACGAGGAGATCAAGAGCGCGGCAGGACAGCTGGAATCCGCGAAAGGGAAATACGAAGCCGCGCAGGCGCAATTGTCGTATTCGGAAGTGCGCAGTCCCATTTCGGGCGTCGTCGCCGACCGGGCAGTGTTTGCCGGAGAGATGGCCACGGCGGGTTCGCCCCTGCTCACGGTTGTCGATCTCACAAGCGTCATCGCCCGGGTGAATGTTCCGCAGGCCGACGCCGTGCATATTAAAGTCGGCCAGCCGGCAACGATTTCTTCGACAGACAATTCCGTCGCCGTGGACGGGAAGGTGACGGTCGTGAGTCCCGCGGTGGATCCCCAGACGACGACCGTCGAGATCTGGGTGCAGGCGGTGAACAAGGGGGAGCGCCTGCGTCCAGGCGGAGGCGTACACGTGACCATCGACGCGGGATTGATTCCGAGTGTCGTCGTTGTGCCGCCGTCAGCGTTGCTGCCTTCACAAGAGGGCGGCGCGGCGGTGATGGTAGTTACGCCGGACTCTGTTGCGCACCAGCGCGCAGTAAAGGTGGGAGTCAGAAACGAGGATAAGGTTCAAATTCTCGAAGGCGTAAAGCCGGGCGAGCGCGTCGTCGTGGCGGGCGGCGTCGGTCTTCAGGATGGCGCCAAGGTCAGGATTCAGGCCCCCGGCGAGGGCGGCCAGAAACCCGAGTCGGCCGAAGACAAGAAGGCTGGTGAGAGCGGGGAGAAGTAGTTCCGATGAGCGACCGAGCGCATGTCATTGATTCGACCGAAGATTCAATGGCGCATGAACACTGGACCGCGCGCCACGGCAAGCCCATCATTTTCGTCATTTTGACGTTGGTCGCCGTCGGCATTTATTCCGCCTTCGTTATTCCTGTCGCGGTCTTTCCCGAGACAGATTTCCCGCGGATCGTAATCGGCGCGGATAACGGCGTGGCCCCCATCGATCAGATGCTGGTCACAGTCACCCGGCCCATTGAAGAAGCCGTCAACAGCGTTCAAGGCCTCGAGCGCGTGCAGTCCATTACCAGCCGGGGCGAGGCGGAGGTGGACCTGTTCTTCAACTGGAACGTGGATATGTATCGCACTCTGGAGCTGGTCAATGCGGCTCTGGCGCGTGTGCAGCCCACGCTGCCGCCCACGGCGAAGTTGACCTCCAATCGCCTGACCTTCGCGGCGTTTCCGGTAATGGGTTACAGCCTCACCTCCGATACGGCCCCGCAGACTCGACTTTGGGAGATGGCTACCTATGAGCTCAAGCCGCGCCTCAACCGCTTGAGCGGCGTCTCGACGGTGATCGTGCAGGGCGGACAGGAGCCGGAGTTCGAAATCCGTACCGACCCGGCCAAAATGCTCGAGGCGGCGGTCACCGTACCGGCGATCCTCGACGCCGTGCGGCGTAGCAATCTGATCGACTCGCCGGGGTTGATCCAGAATAATCATCAGCTGGTGCTGAGCCTCGTGAGCGGGCAGGCGCGCACGCCGGAGCAGATCGCCAACATTGTGGTGAAGACGACGCAGTCGAATGTGCCGGTGCGGATTGGCAACGTGGCTACCGTGCTCAATTCCGTCCGCCCCGTGTACACGATCGTAACAGCGAATGGGAAGCCGGCTGTGCTGCTGAATATTAACCGCCAGCCGGACGGCAACACGGTCCGCGTCGCCGAAGAAGTTCACGCCGAAATCGATCGGATTCAAAAGACGCTGCCGCGCGGCGTCGAACTGCGCCCGTTCTACGATCAGTCCGAAATTGTGAACGACTCGATCAAGAGCGTTCGCGATGCGATCCTAGTCGGGTTGATCCTGGCCTCGATCATTCTGGTGTTGTTTCTGCGCGATTGGGGCACGTCGCTGGTCGCGGGGCTGGTGATTCCGGCGACGATTGCGGTCACGTTGATCGCGCTGCGGGTTCTCGGAGAGAGCTTCAATCTGATGACGCTGGGCGGCCTTGCAGCAGCGGTGGGTCTCATCATCGATGACGCGATCGTAGTGGTTGAGAACATCGTCCTGCACCGCGATGCAGGGCAGACTCGCGCAGAGGCGATCCGCAGCGCATTGCGCGAGATCCGCAAGCCGCTGGTGGGATCGACGATAACCCCGATTGTCGTGTTTTTGCCGCTGATCTCCATCACCGGCGTCACGGGCGTGTTCTTCCGGGCGCTCGCCGTCACTGTGGCGATGGCATTGCTCACCTCTCTTGCGCTGGCGCTCACCTGGACGCCCACGCTCAGCCACTACTTCCTTCGGCGGACTTCGACCGGACGCCGGAAGGCGCGCCATGCGACGCAGTCTCCCGGAGTCCTGGGCCGCATCGTGCGGCTGTACGACCGCCTGATCCGCCTCGCAATTTCACGGCCTGCGCTGCTCGCTGCGGCGGGCGTGGTTTTCGTGGGCGCCTCGTACCTGTGTTACCGTGCGCTCGGCACAGACCTGCTGCCGGCGATGGACGAGGGTGGATTTATTATCGACTACATCATGCCCGCAGGCTCATCGCTCGATGACACCAATCGGGCGATCTCGCGAGTCGAACAGATCCTTCGAGCGACACCCGAAGTCGAAAATACTTCCCGCCGCACAGGGCTGCAACTCGGGCTTGCGCAGGTGACCGAGGCGAACACCGGCGATATTTCCGTGAAGCTGAAGCGCGATCGCAGCCGCGGCGTTGAAGATGTAATCGCGGATGTGCGAGCCAAAATCAAAGAAGAGCTGCCGATGCTGGACGTGGAGTTCATACAGTTGCTTCAGGACATGATCGGCGATCTCACCAGCGCTCCGGAGCCCATCGTGATCAAATTGTTCTCGCAAAATCCGGATCTTCTGCGCGAATGGGGGCCCAAAGTGGGCGACGCAATTGCAAAGATTCACGGCGTTGTCGACGTCATGAACGGGATCGACAACACAATCAGTGGTCCGGCGCTTACCTTTCGGGTTGATCCGGCCGTGGCCGCGCGCGCGGGATTTACGCCGGAGGAGGTGGAGCTCGACGCCAGCGCCATCATCCAGGGCGAGCCTGCGCCGACGCCGGTGGTGATGAATGACCGCGCCTATACCATCCGGGTGCGGTATCCCGAGGAGGCGCGCCGATCAGTGGAGAGCATCAAGAACACTCTGCTGGTCAGCTCGACGGGCAAGACCGCGACTCTCGGATCGCTGGCCGCAATAGAGGAGTTGCCGGGCCAGACCGAGATCCGCCGTGAGAACCTGCAGCGGGATGTGACCGTCACCGCGCGCCTGGAGGGGCTTAATCTCGGCAGCGGAATCGCCGCCGTACAGCGGGCGGTTGCAGAACTGAACCTGCCGCCGTCAATCCGCGTCCAGTATGGCGGCGCCTACGAGGAGCAGCAACGCTCCTTCCGCGATCTGGTGATTGTGCTGGCGCTGGCAATTGTCTTAGTGTTCACCGTACTTTTGTTCGAATTCGGCGGATTCGCCGCGCCGGTCGCGGTCTTATCGTCGGCGCTCCTTTCGACTTCTGGCGTTTTTCTCGCCCTGCTGATCACCGGGACGACATTCAACATCTCTTCTTTTATGGGACTGATCATGGTGGTCGGAATTGTGGCGAAGAACGGAATTCTGCTGCTCGATGCGGACCAGCGATTTCGGGTGGAGGGCGCATCGCCAATGGAGGCCATGGTGTTGGCGGGCGAACGCCGCCTTCGTCCCATCCTGATGACGGCGCTCGCGACGGTGGCGGGCATGATCCCGCTGGCGCTGGCCTGGGGCGCGGGGTCGCAGATGCTGCAACCGCTCGCCATTGCCGTGATCGGCGGCGTGCTGGCGTCAATGGTTCTGTCGCTGGTAGTGACGCCGGCGGTTCATTACTTCATGACGCGGCGCGCGGCGTGAATCGTCCAGGCTGCGATGGGCGCTTGACGCTGCTCGGCGGATCTGGCGCGCCTGGAACCGGGTCGAAGTCTTGCGGCGAAGATGAATTCTGTGGATGTCATCGCGGAAGTCCGCCGGCTCATTGAGCGGGCAGCGCGCGTGGTTACTTTCACCGGCGCCGGCATTTCTGTCGAGAGCGGTATTCCGACGTTTCGCGGTCCTGATGGTTTATGGCGGAAATTTCGCGCTGAAGATCTGGCGACGCCGGATGCGTTCGCCCGCGATCCGAAACTGGTGTGGGAGTGGTACGACTGGCGCCGTCAAACGATCGCCAGGGCGCAGCCGAATGCGGGCCATAAAGCGCTCGCGCGCTTGGAGGCTCGCAAGGCCAGTTTCGATCTGATCACGCAGAATGTCGACAATCTGCACGATCGCGCCGGCAGTCGGCGGATTCGCAAGCTGCACGGGGATATCTGGATGGTGCGCTGCCTGAACTGTGGCATCCAGCGCCAGGATCTGCGTACGCCGCTTCCTGAGATTCCGGCCCGCTGTGAGTGCGGAGGACTGTTGCGTCCCGGCGTAGTCTGGTTCGGCGAGCGGTTGGACGCCTCCGTGTGGAGTGAAGCGGAGCTGGCTGCCGCGGCCGCGGAGGCGTTTATTGTCATCGGAACGTCGGCCGTGGTTCATCCCGCCGCCGGGCTGATCGATGTGGCGAAGAGGGCTGGAGCAAAGCTTGTTGAAATCAATCCGGACGAAACGCCGTATTCTGCCATCATCGATTACGCGCTGCGGGGACCCGCGGCCCAAATCCTGCCCTTGTTAATCGATTAGCCGCACACCGAATTCGGCGGCGAAAAAGAATATCCGCATTGTTGCGTCTACGCGGCCGAGGCTTCACGGATGCAGCCCCTGCTCGACGCGCGCCTCCGCCTCGGCCAGAACACGCTCAATATCGGCGGCCTGCACGGGCTTGCTCAAGACCAGCCCCTCGCCGCTGCGGAACGCGCGAGCCAGCTCCACGTCATAGCCGTCCATCATCAAGACAAAGACGCCGATGTGACCTCGAATCCGCTCGGAAAACTCGACCCAGTTCAGTCCCGGCAGGCGCACGGAGCACAGTACGATGTCAAAACGAAGCCGCTGAACCAGGTCAATGCCTTCCTCAGCCGTGCTTACGGGGACGACACGATAATCGCGCTCGCTCAATTCCGCAACCAAACCGCGTTGCAGGGAGGGATCCGGTTCTACCACCAGGGCGGTCAATTGCCGGGCGCGCGGAGGTCGTTTCGGGCGCGCCGCCCTCGCGTCGCCGGCCAGCGGCAGTTCCACTTCGAAGCGGTTCAGCCTGCCCGACGATTGCAGCAACCGCAGCTCCCCGCCGTGCGTCTGGATAATGCCGCGCGCGACTCCAACGCCCAACTCGCCTCCTCCATATCCGTCCTCAACGGGCGCGTCCGGAAGGCGCTCGGGTCCGGAATAGGAGATCTCAACCAATATCCGTTTTCCAATGGAACTGGTTTCGATGGTGATGGTCTTCTCCGGAGAATCGAGCACAGACTGTTCCGCATGCACCAGAAGGTTTAAGAACACCTGTTCGAGCTGACCCTGCGCGCCGAGCGCATGCAACGGAACGTGGGAGAGGCGGCTCTGCACAGATATGCCGAGCGATTTCCACTCGCGCTCGCGGAATCGCTGCAGGCTGGAGAGAATACTGTTCACTTCCACCAGTTTTGGCTCAGCGTCCTCGGCGCGACCAAACGACACCAGGCGCGCAACGATTTCGCTGGCGCGTTGAGCTTCGGCGGCGAGCACGCGGGTCTGGCGTTCGGCGGACGGGGAGAGCGGCTCGGCCAAAAGCGTCCTCGATACGGCCAGTATCATTTCCAAGGGCGCGCGCAACTGATTCGCAATTCCGGAAATCAGTTGGCCCGTCGCGGCCAGTTTCTCACTGCGGAAAAGCTGCTCGCGAACCGAATGCTGCTCCTGAAGACGAAGCGAGGTCGCCACCTGATTGGCCAGGTGCTGCGCAGCCGCCTGCTCTTCCTGAGTGAAGTCCAGCACGCGATCGGTCCTGTAAAGCTCCAGCACTCCCATCACTTCCGTTTGCGCCACCATTGGAACGAACATTACAGATCGGGGCAGGTCCGACTTGAGCGTCGACTTGAAAAACGGGCTCCGTCTCGTATCTGGAATGTTTAACAGCGCACGGTTGCGAAAGCACAGTGCAGCGCCGGTAGCCAGAGGGCCGAGCGACGCATCCACGCTTACGGAAAACGGCTCGGGGTCGGCGGCGCTCGCCACGCGATCGAGCGTGCGCGCCTTGCGGTTCAGCACGTAGAGCCGCACGCCGGTGGCGCCGGAAACTCTGGGGATGGCCTCGGTGAGCTTCGCCAAGATCTCTCCGGGCGACGACGCGGCGACGATTTCTTCGCTGAGCGCATTCAAAGTCCGCATCGTTCGGCGCTGAGCGCGCAGTCGGTGTTCGCGGACCCACCAGACGGCCAGAATGATTGCGACTCCCGCCGCTGCGATACCCAACAGGAAAGGAGGCACGAGCGCGCCGCGCTCTACCAGCGTCACGGCGCTGGGGGAGGACACGAGGATCTGGAAGGAGCGGGTGTACGGCGGCAACGGGCAGTACTGAGTGGAAATTCCCGTAACTCGGACCCGGTCGCCGACATTGTAATTTGCGAAGCTGGCTGGCGCCTCGGACCGCTCGCGCGGCAGAAACACCGTGAGGGCGCTGTCGCGCTCGGCGAGCGACAGCATCTCACCGCCCGTATTGACGCCAGAAAAGGTTACGCGCCCTTCGGTGGTGACCAGCACCCCGATATAGCGAAATCCGGCAAGTTCGGCAAGCGGAATGGATTTCGGTTGCGGGGGAGGGCCGGAAGAATCGCGGTTTATGCTGGATAGGCGCAACACGGGCATTCCAGCGCGCCGGCTCAACAATCCGGTCGCGGTCACGGAATCGCCTGGGCGAAACCCGCTGAGTTGCAGGCGTTCGCCGGCCAGCACAAGGCCGTAGTCCTGCTGGTCCTGGATCGGCAGATACCACGTATCGACGGCCCAACCGGCTGGAGCGGAAACGCGCCCCTGCACCCGCACATCTTTGCCTTCGTAAGCGGGCGTGGAATCGGGCTCTGCCCGCATGCCCGCCTGGCGCAACGATAAATCCAGGGGTTGAGCGTGCGCCGCGATTGCAAGCAGCGCATTCAGCAGGCGTATTATCCTGACAACGCGCCGCCTCCGGCTGCCGGTCATCACTGACGCACGGCGGTTTGTGCGGTTAACCATTCTGCTAATTCAGGCCGAGTAAAGTCTTTGACGTGGAAATCCACGTCAGACAGCACCGAGTGACTTTCAATTCCTACAACGCGCGCACCGGCCTTGCGGGCTGCCGCCACGCCCGGCGGTGAATCTTCGAACACGATGCAGTTGGCCGGCTCGATGTTCAATTTTTCGGCCGCGCACATATAAATATCTGGCCAGGGTTTCGGCCGCTGCACTTGCATTCCGTCGATTATGACTTCAAAATGCCGGCGCAGGTCCAGCCCGTCCAACACGAAGTTGATATTTTCAGGTTCTGCATTCGATGCCAGCGCTTTGGGAATGCCGGCGTGGCGCTCGAGAAACAGCTCCACGCCGGGAATGAGGCTGTCCCTCAAGCGCGAACGCATCAGTTGCCGGTAGAGTTGCTCCTTACGAGCTCCATGATCGAAAATCTGCCCGGGCGTAAGCTCATGACCGATCAAGTCCGCCACGATTTCATCGTTCCTGCGGCCGTGCATGCGCGCTTCGATGTCGCGGCAGTGGATGCCTAGGCGCTCCAGATACACCCGCCACGCTTCCGTATGAACCGGCATCGAATCGATTATTACCCCGTCGAGGTCAAACACGAACGCAAGGCCTGAACGGACCACCCTACCATCCTGATCGGCGAACCAATACAATCATTTTCGCATGGAAATTCAACCGCTTACGCGGCAGGACGCGCGGCTGGCCGTGGCTGTGGCGTGGCTTGTTGCCGTATGCGCTGTCTACATCTGGACAAACTATGCCCAAGCGTTTCCCCAGGCTTCCCTCGAGCTGAAAGTGTCCAAGAGCCAAATCACAAAGCGCGCATCCGAATTCGCACGCCGCCAGGGCTGGTCCCTGGACGGGTTTCGCAACATCACGGTATTCGATCCTGATGATAACGCGCGCCTGTACCTTGAGCGCGAATTGGGATTGGATGAAGCGAACCGGCTGATGCGCGGCCGCGTATCCGTGTGGCGCTGGCGGGTCCGGTGGTTTCGCCCGCCAGAGCCCGAAGAGTTCATCGTATTTCTCAGCCCAGATGGCGCAATCGCCGGCTTCAATCACGCGATTGCGGAAGCCGCGGCGGGGGCGCGCCTGTCGCCCGCCCAAGCTCGCGATATTGCAGCGCGATTCGTGGCCAGCCGGACATCACAGCCGCTCCGGCTGGTTGAAGACCGCCTCGAACAAAAGCCCAACCGCTACGACTACTCGTTTACGTGGGAGGATGAAGGGTTTCATGCAAAAGCTGCAACGTATCGGCGGACTGTGGTAGTCCAGGGCGACCGGGTTGGGCGTTACGCCGAGTTCCTGTACATTCCCGAAGCGTGGACGCGCGAGTTCGCCGCCGTACGATCCAAAAACGATTTGTACGCGGCGATTGCTCAGGCGTGCTGGATCCCGCTCATCCTGGCCGCGATCGCCGTCGGAATCCGGGCGCTTCGCCGTAAAGCGGCCCCGTGGCGTCCGCTCACGCTCATCGCCGCCGTTGTCGGCGGCCTTGTCGTTATCAATCATCTGAATTCTCTGCCCTTTCTGGTTGACGAGTTCCCTACCAGTTCGCCGTACTCCCAAACCATTCTTCTTCTGTTGCTCCAGGGGCTTGGCGCGGGCGTTGGGACATTCTTCTACGTCAGCATCGCGGCGGTGGCCGGCGAGCCGCTCTACGCCGCCGATCGGCCTGGCGGCCTGTCGCTGCGAAACGCGTTTACACGGCGCGGACTTGCATCCCGGGAATTCTTTCGCGCCACCATCGCAGGCTACGGATTGGCGGCGGCGCACCTTGCCTTTCTGGTCGCGTTTTACCTGATCGGCCGCCGGTTCGGCGTGTGGAGCCCGCAGGATGTCGCCTACTCCGACATGCTGTCGACGCCGCTGCCATGGATCTATCCTGTCGCCACAGCCTGTATGGCGGCTTCGGCGGAAGAATTCTGGTTCCGGTTGTTCGCGATCCCGCTGCTGCGGCGCGCCCTGAAACAGACCTGGATCGCGGTGGTTGTTCCCGCATTCGTGTGGGGTTTTCTCCACGCCAACTATCCGCAGGAGCCGGCCTGGATCCGAGGCGTTGAAGTGGGCTTGATCGGAATCGCTGCGGGCGTCGTCATGTTGCGCTTCGGCATTCTCGCGACGCTGGTCTGGCATTACGCGGTCGATGCCCTGCTCATCGGAATCTTTTTGTTCGAGGCGCAATCGTGGTATTTCCGGCTGAGCGGCTGGATATTGGCCGCCGCCATTGGCGCG
Source organism: Bryobacteraceae bacterium (assembly GCA_035652975.1). Lineage (GTDB taxonomy): Bacteria > Acidobacteriota > Terriglobia > Bryobacterales > Bryobacteraceae > TMP-7. The sequence continues at coordinate 28,500 of DASRCT010000001.1, forward strand.
CCGCTGATCATCTCGGCTGTGCTGTACAGGCGAAACGGCGGATTTATCATGCTCGAGCCGCCGCTATCGCATTTCGCCGCAGCCGCCCCCGCGCCGGAACTGCCGGGAGCGCCGCCAGTCCGACCGCCGTGGCCCGCCTGGCGTCTCTATGCCGCTGCCGCAGCTGTTTTGGCGATTGGCGCCGCGGCGCATCCGGTCAGATTCGGCGATTGGAACCGGGTTCGCATCACGCGGAATCAGGCCGAATCGATTGCGCGGCGGGCTATACCCAGCGGCGCGTCATGGCGCATCGCGGTCGACTTTATAACGAACCTGAGTCCGGCCGAATTCGAGTATCTGCGGAGAATCGCCGGCGTTTCCGTCGCTCAGACGGCTGTACGCGAGCATCAACTTTCGGCGCTTTGGCGCGTGCGGTTTTTCCGCCCGTTGAACAAAGAAGAGTGGATCGTCTACATCACTCAGGACGGGCGCGTATCACGCACACAACACGTACTCGACGAGCGCGCGCCGGGCGCCAGCCTCACGGCCGAACAGGCGCGGCAGATCGCCGAACGCGCTCTTTCCAATCCGGCTCTCGTACTCATCGATTCAAATCAGCGGAAACGCGATCGCAGAATTGATTATTCGTTTACGTACGAAGACCCGTCCTTCCACCTCGGCGAGGCGCGCGCTCGCGTCTCGGTCGATATCTATGGCGATGAGCCGTCGAATATTCGACGGTTCATCAAGCTGCCCGAGGCTTGGCTGCGTGATTTTGAATCGCCGAGCCTGCGTAAGTTGATCGCGCCGGCGATGGTAGGCGCAACCTGCGTGTCGCTGCTCGTTCTCTTTATCCGCCGGCTCGCCGTGCCGGAGCTCGTGTTGCACTGGCGAGCGTACTCCGCGACCGGTTGTGCGGCCCTGGCGATCGCGGTCCTCTCCGGCTTGAATGGTTCCGCGACGGCCTGGGCCGCATACAGCACGGCGATGCCAGAGCAGGAGTTTGTGGCGCAATACCTGATCGCGCGGGGCATCCGCGCTGTACTCATCAGCGGCGTCTTCTTCGCAGCGGCGCTCGGGGCTGACGTGTTCCGCCAGGCGGTAACGGGGCGCGCGCGGATGAACTGTCCGTCGATCGCGCGCACGGCGGCGGTTGCCGCGCTGGCGGCTGGACTGGCGCGCGCGCTGGCGTGGGGAATCGAGGCCGCGCCCGGGCCGCGCGAAACGCTGCCGATCTGGAGCTTGCCGGGAGTCGATGCGTGGCTGCCGGGCTGGCGCGCGTTTGCGTTTGGATGGCTGCTCGGTCCCGTGGTCGCCTGCGGCGCAGGATGCGGAGTTTTCGTCTTGCTCCGGTATCTTCACGGTTGGCGGCGTATGGCGCTCATCGCGCTCGGCGTAGTCGGACTCGCAGCCTCGCAATCGCTGACCGTCGCGCAGTTCGCCGCTTCGGCGGCTGCGGTGGTTATCTGGATTGCTGCGATAGTACTGATTGCCCGGACCTGCGCTGTCGATCTCGTCGGATATGCGGTGGCGATGTGTTGGGCAATCGGGATCCCGGCTGCGCTGGAGCTCGCCCGGCAGCCTGCGGGATGGGTGCGCTGGAACGGCGTCGCGGCGGCGGTCGCGCTGGCGGTCTCGGGCGTCGCCCTGATCGCAGCCTTCAACGCCCGCCGGCGCGCAGAGGTTTCGCAGTGAAGCGCGGCGCCATTTCAGCGTAAAGCGCAACAGTCGCTTCTTCAGCGCATGAGGCGCACAAGCTTTGCGGTGATAATCGCCTCACCCACGTGCCGCTGCGTATGCTCGGCGATGTGCGTGATCAGCCCGCCGACCGTGGTCGGCAACTGCTTGCGGCCGACCGCCCGGGCATCCTGCCAGGTGCGCGGATCGATCGCCTTCACGACGGCTTCCGCCAGCAAGAAGCTGTTCTCGAGCGCCTTGAACAGCTCTTCGCGCGTGGCGCCTGGCTCCTGCTCGCGTTTCATCTCGGATAGCTGCTCATCGCTGAGCTGCTCGCCTTTAAGATAGGTGAGCAGGCGTTCGACGCTTCCGGCAATGTGGCGAATTTGAAAACCTACGGGCGCGACGCCCGGCGCCGGCCTCTTCCAGAAGTCGCCGTCGGAGAATTCCTCGGTCCACTTCGCCAAGTCCTCTCGCGCCTGCTGAAGCGAGAAGAGCAGCGGCGCCGCCAGCGGATGCACTCCGGCAATCGGTCCTCGCAGCCACGGCTCCGGTTGTGTGCTCATTCGAAAAACGGTTCCCCTTGTTTTCGATAGCGGTATGCCACGTCCTCATCCAGTTCGACGCCGAGCCCGGGCGCATCCGGCACGTGGATGCGCCCGTTGACGATCATCGGACCATGCGCGTTTCTCACCAGCTCATCAAAAAAAGGCACGCTGGCGGCGTGCCACTCCAGCGCCAGCAGGTTCGGCATGGACGCGGCAAGATGCGCGCCCGCCATGGTTCCAATCGGGCTGCTGATGTTGTGCCAGGCGATATTCACGTAATGCATCTCGGCCATATCCGCCAGCTTGCGGCCTTCCCACAACCCCATTTTTTGCACATCTGGCGCGAGCACGCGCAGCCCCGCCTCCGTGATCAGGCGCTCGAAATCCAGGCGGAAATAATGATTCTCCCCAGTGGCGATGGTGGTGCGCGTGTTGCGCTGGATTTCCGCGATAGCGCGAACGTTTTCGGGCGGCACCGGGTCTTCGAGCCACAACAGCCGGAACGGCTCGAGCGCTCGCGCCAGCTGGACCGCCGCCTCCACGCCGTAGTTCCAGTGACAGTCGATTGCAAGGCCGGTCTCAGCGCCGACGGCTTCGCGCACGGCGCGCACCAGCGATACGGCGTAATCGATTTCGACCAGGCTCAGCGCCCGGTTGTACTCGTCGGTCTCATATGGCGTGGGTACGTCAACATCGAACTTCAGCATGGCAAAGCCGCGCTGCGCCATCTGTTGCGCCTGAGCGCCGTAGGCCTCCGGCGTGAGCTGATTCTGAAATGACGCATCCCAGCCGTGATGCTTCAGGCTGACGACGCTCTGCCGTCCGCCGTCCCCTTCCTTGCGCATCCACTGCGGAGTCCTTGGAACAAGCAGCGGCGAAATGCTTTCGAGCGCCTCGCCGGCGTGGCAATCGGCGTAGATTGGAACGAAGTCGCGGTACTTGCCGCCGAGCAGCTGCCACAGCGGCATGCGATGTCGCTTGCCGATCGCGTCCAGCAGCGCCGACTCAATTCCGCCGATCGCGTGCATCATCATTCCGGGCGAGGCATGGATGCAGCTCGATTTCATGCGGCGGAGAATGCGATCGATCGAGGTTGGGTCCTCGCCAATGAGAATTTGGCGGAAATCGCGAATCGCTGAGGTTAGGCCCGGCCCCAGGAAAGCCTCGCCGTATCCGACAATGCCCTCATCGGTCTCCACCTTGACGATGGTCCAGTCAAAATTCGCCTCGATTACCGCAGTGGTAATATTCGTGATGCGCATGTACGTCTTTCGTCTACCATCCCACAGGAGCTTCGCATCGTGCGCATCCTGGTAACGGGCGCCAACGGATGCATCGGCGCCTGGATTACGAAACAACTGCTCGATCGCGGCGCCGATGTGCTCATTTACGATCTCGACCCGAATCCCGCACGGCTTCGTCTGCTGGTGGATGCGAAAACGCTCGGCCGCATCGCCATCGAACAGGGCCGCATCGAGGATACTGAACGCGTGAAGAAGCTTGTCAAGGACGGCGAGATCACGCACATCGTCCATCTGGCGGCGGTGCTCATGCCGTTCTGCCAGAAACATCCAGTAGCGGGCGGCCTGGTGAACGTGGTCGGCGCGCTGAACGTCTTCGAAGCCGCCCGCGACGCGGGTCGCCCCGTACGCATCGTGTACGCCAGCTCCTCCGCAGTGTGGGGGCCGGAGGAGGCTTACGGCGGTCGCAAGCTTACCGAAGCCGATCCGCTTCATCCGGCAACGCACTACGGCGTATTCAAGCAGGCCAACGAAGAGAACGCCCGTGTGTTTTACGCGACCGATGGGATCTCTAGCGTGGGCCTGCGGCCGTGGGCCGTGTACGGGTTCGGACGCGACCTCGGCCTCACCGCCGATCCCAGTCTCGCCATCCGCGCCGTGGCCGAACAAAAGCCATTTCACATCCGGCTGAGCGGGCCGATGGACATGCAGTATGTCGAGGATGTGGCGGAGGTGTTCATCCGGTGTCTGTTTTCCCCCAAGGAGGGCGCCTACGTCTTCAACCTGGCCGGATCCGTAGTGCCGATGGAAGAGTTCGGGTCCCTGCTCGACCGCCTTCGCCCTGGCGCGGCGCGCCTGATCACCGCGGGGGGCGTGCGGGTGCAAGTGTCGCCGTACATGGATGACTCCGCCTTGCGTCAATACCTGGATGACAACGTGCCCAAAACGCCTGTCGAAGAAGGCGTGCGTAAGACGCTGACGATCTTTGACCGGCTGATCCGCGAGGGGCGCCTGGGCTGAGCGCGGCGCCAGAGCCCTTCCGCCGCCTGCGCGCTGGGCGTAAAATCGAGCCAAAAAGGAAGAAATCCTATGCTTCCGACGAAATTGATTCAGCTCATTGAAGATCACTGGCAGGGCATCAGCGCGGCATTCATTAACAGCGTCCGCAAAGATCCGGCGCTGCGCCGCATCAGCATGCTGCCCGAATCCGAGCTGCGCGACCGGTGCAGAACGCTTCTTACCAATCTCGGCCACTGGCTTACGGCGTCGAAGCTTGATCGGGAGATGATCCGGGAGCAGTATGAGGGGATCGGACGCATGCGCTTCGCCGAAGGCGTTCCCCTTGCCGAATGTGTTCGCGCGCTTCAGTTGTTCAAACACAAAGTCATCGAATTCATGCGCGACCACGTCTTCGCTCAATCGTCGGTCGATATCTATGGCGAGGAAGAGCTGGAGCACCGCCTCAACGAGTTCTTCGACGACCTTATTTATCACGAGGTCGTAGGCTATGAGGCCGCGATGAAGAAAGTTGCGGCGATGTGGGCCTGAATATGCGCCTGCTTCGGTCTCTGGCCGCAAGCTGCGCCTTTGCGGCCTGCGCCTCCCAAATCCCTGATCACGATCTCAGAAACACGGAACTCCCGGATACCAATACGCATTTCACGATGCCGGAATACAAGACGCTCGCGGAGTGGGAGGCTCGCAAGGCGCATCTCAAAAAGCAGATCCTCTTGGCTGCCGGGCTGATGCCGTTGCCCGACAGGACGCCTCTTCACCCGCAGATCTTCGGCCGCATTGAGAGAGGCGACTATTCGATCGAAAAGACGCTGCTAGAGACCCTGCCTGGATATTATCTGGGCGGCAATCTGTATCGTCCGCTCCACAAGCCCGGAAAATTCCCCGCCATCGCGACGCCGCATGGCCACTGGACATATGGGCGGCTAGAAAATCAGCAGCTTGCCTCAATCCCCGCCCGCTGCATCAATTTCGCCCGGCAGGGCTATGTCGTGTTCGCTTACGATATGGTCGGATATAACGACACCATCCAGACGCCGCACGACTTCGGCCGCTTGCCGGGCGAGCAGCTCTGGTCCTTCGGCCCGCTCGGATTGCAGTTATGGAATTCGATCCGCGTCATCGATTTTCTCCAGTCGCTTCCGGAGGTCGACGCCTCGCGGATCGCGATGACAGGAGCATCCGGCGGAGGTACGCAGACGTTTCTGCTGACGGCGGTGGATGACCGCGTGAAGTGGTCGGCGCCGGTGAATATGATCTCTGCCATCATGCAGGGCGGATCGCCGTGTGAGAATGCGCCGGGCCTGCGCATCGGCGCGTTCAACGTCGAGATCGGCGCGATGATGGCGCCGCGTCCGATGATCATGGTCTCGACCACGCAGGACTGGACCAGAAACACGCCGCGCGAGGAATATCCGGCGGTGCGTCGCATTTATGAGCTCTATGGCCGCCCGGATCTGGTCGAAACGGTGCAGATTGACGCCCCGCATAATTACAACCAAGAGAGCCGCGAGGCCGTCTACCGGTTTTTCGGAAAGCATATTCTTGGCGACGCCGATTCGTCGCATTTCGCCGAAAAGAACGTACATCTTGAGAAGCTCGAAGACATGCTGGCGCTGCACAACCGGACGCTGCCTGCCAATGCGGTCACGCGCGACGGGCTGTTCGAAGAATGGCGGCGCATTGCCCGGCGGCAGGCCGCCGCCGCGGATCCCGCGGCATTGCGTGAGCGCTTAAGCTATGCGCTCGCGGCGGAATGGCCGCAACAGGTCATCTCGGAGACGCGCGGAGAGCGCATCCTCCTCAGCCGCCCGGGACGCGGCGACCGCATTCCCGGATGGTGGATTCCCGGCCGGAGCAAAGCCGCGGCGCTGATCGTCGATCCGCAGGGCGCCGACCATGCTCGCCAATCCGCCGAAGTCGCCCGGTTCACGGCGTCTGGCGTTTCCGTACTGCTGATCGATGTGTTCCAAACCGGCAGCGCAGTCGAGCCGCGCAAGGCGAAGTCCGAATTTTTCCTGACATTTAACAAGAGCGATGATGCAAACCGGGTCCAAGATATCCTGACGGCTTTGCGGTTTTTGGATTCCGGCGGGTATAAGCCGGTAACTCTGGCCGGATTCGGCAAAGCTGCCGTGTGGACGCTGTTTGCGGCGGCGGTGGCGCCCGTAGGAGTGATCCTGTCCGGCGACCTGGCGGGATTCCACGGCTCGGATGAGGATTTTATCCAGAACTTCTTTGTCCCCGGAATCCAGCGCGCGGGCGGACTCGATGCCGCCCTCAAGCTGACGCGCAATCAGCGCTGAACGCTTTCTCACCAGATGAGTTTCAGCCCAAACTGGATTTGGCGTCCCACCGTCTGTGAGCCGGACAACTTCCCGAAGGCGGCATTGCCCACCGTAAGCACGGCGCTGCGAGCGCTCGGCAGCGTGAATGTCGGCGTGTTGGTCAGATTAAACGCCTCAGCGCGAAACTCCAGTTTGCGCTGCTCACTCAGCCCTATGTCCTTGAACAAGGAGGCGTCCAGATTGCGCGATCCGGGCCCGCGGAGCACCATGCGTCCCGCGTTGCCAAAGGTTTGAACCGGCGCGCCAAGTGCGTTCACAACGGTTCCGGGTACGGAGAAAGCCGCCGGGTTGAAATACTGATCGAAGCCTGGATTGGCGACTACAAGGGGCTGGCCCAAAACTACGTCCGGCCGGTTGATGGTCGCAAATACCGGAGGCAGCCGCGCGACGAGAACATCGGTTGGCAGTCCGGATCGCAGCGTAAGAATGCCGTTCATCTGCCAGCCGCCGAAGATGCCATTCACGAGCGCGTGAGAGCTGGAGAGGGTTTTGCCCCCGCCCGCCGGCAGTTCGTAATCGGCGCTCAGGATGAATTTCTGCGGTAAATCCAGCGGAGACACGCCTCGCTCCTGACGCAGGTTGTAACTGTTCATCGCCCGCGTGTTGCCCTGGTTCGAGTAGGTGCTGATGCCGGAGTTGCCGGAATCGGTTGCGTGCGAGACGGTGTAGTTCGCCAGCAGCACAAGGCCATGGGAATAGCGCTTTTCGACGCGCAGGTTGAACGCGTTATACCAGTTGCTTACATTGGCCGTGTCCAGACCGACGGAACTGGCCAGGAACGGATAGGGCCGGTTGGCCTGCGTGTTCACGCCCTGGAGGGCATATGAGAATGGCTCCTGGTTCAGGTCGATGCGTTGCACCCAGTGCACGCCGCGCGATCCGGCATAGCTCGCCTCGAGGAGAAGATTCGCGATCAACTCGTACTGGACGGCGAGATTGTATTGCTGGAGCATGGGAAATTTCGAGAACGCTATATCCGCCGCATTGAAGGAGCCGCTGTCGGAGCTCAGCGGGCGTGAAGCCGAGAACGCGCTGAGTTGTGGATCGACAATCGGCGTCACGCGCAAGGGCGAGGTAAAGGTGAAGGGCGGAACTACGGTGGTCTGGGCCGAAACGGGCGGCATATCGATATTCCGGAAGTTCAGCAGCGATAGCGCCATATCCGTGGTCTGGTCATTTTGTTCGCGGTTGCTGTAGAACATGCCCCATCCGCCGCGGATCACCCACTTCTGCTGCGGCTGATAGGCGAATCCGAAACGCGGCGCAATATTCCTGTGATGGCCTTTGACGATCGCGCGCGAGTAGCCTTTCGCGCCCGGCACGATAATGACGCCCTTTCGCCCCTGGTCGTTCATGCCATTCGGATCGAACATGCCGCCTGTATTCTTCGCATCGACTGGCTGCGTGTACAGGTCGTAGCGGACGCCCAGATTCAACGTCAGCCGGCGCGTTACCTTCCAGTCGTCTTGCACGAACGGTCCGAAATACAGGTCCCGCTGTCGCGACCAGTCGATGGGACTGGAATTGATCACGCTGGTGGGCAGGCCTAAGAGGAAATCCGCGTAGGCGTTCCCGGTCGCGCCGCTGACGCTCGGGTTGGAAGTATACGTCGGACCAAAGTAGTAGTTGGCCGCGGGCGGGAATGATTGCAAACGGTCAAAGCGGAACCGCCGCAGCTCGGCGCCGGTCTTGAGAGTATGACTGCCGCGGATTACGGTGACGTTGTCGGCGTAATGGAAGACGTTTTCAAAGGCGAAATTCGAGCTGGCGCCGGTGAATGGGCTGAAAATGTTTGTCGATTGCGTGTTCCCGGAAGCCGTCCAGTTGACGTTCGGAAATCCGATAATGGGGCCGGACTGAAAGCCGTTGGCCGCGGCAAAGGCCAGTTCCTCGTTCGCCTTCAGCGCCTGGCTGGAACTGTTGGCGCGATTGTAGCCGATGCGCGCTTCATTGATGACGGTCGGACTGAACAGGTGGGTGTCGCTGATCACGGCGTTGATGGTGTTAAACAGCGGCTCGGTCGGACTGAATATATAGACGCCCGCGTTGTTCTGAGTCTGCCGTGAGACCGAAACCCGGGTCATCAGGTTGTTCTTCGACGAGATGCGCTGATCCACGCGAGCATCGCCCTGGTTGCGCCCGAGCGAGGTCGGAGAAATACCGAGATAATTCCGCGAATTTGAATCCGGACCTCCGGTATTCGGGAGGGGAATGAGCTGCTGATATTTGAGCGCGGCTGGGTCCATGCGGTTGTTCGGAATTATATTTCCCGCAAACGGCGCGGCTGTCGCCACTCCGTTTGGTCCCAGGGTGCGGCTTGCCGGATCGTAGATGGCGGCGGAGCCTTTAGAAAAATCGCCGGCCCGGAACGCCGTCGACGGCTCGTCGTTCAGTGACGAACCTGCGGCCTGGCGAATGCGCACGCCTTCGTAGTCGATGAAAAAGAAGGTATGATCGCGGCCGTGGTAGTAGGGCAGAATGACAGGCCCGCCGATGCTGGCGCCAAACTGATTCTGCCGGTATTTGGCGCGCGGCTGCCCGGCGAAATTGGCCACGAAGCTGTTCGCATCGAGCTGATCGTTTCGCAAAAATTCCCAGACGTGTCCGTGAAACTGGTTCCCCCCGGACTTGATCGTTGCATTCATGACATATCCGGCGGAATGGCCGTATTCGGCGGAGAAATTATTCGTTTTTACTTTAAATTCCTCCACAGCGTCGACCGAGGGCGTGTAGGCCAGCCCCGCTCGTCCCACCGACCCGGCGTAGTTGCGCAGGTTGTTATCCACGCCATCCAGCAGGATGTCATTTGCATTGTGCCGGCCGCCGCTCGCCACGATAGGCAGATTGGTGGTCAGCCCCTGAAACTGCACTGTCCCGCCGGCGAGGACGCCGAGCGCGAACGGATTTCGCCCGTTCAAGGGCATGTCCAGGATCTGCTTGTTCTCGATCACCTGTCCGAGCGACGATATTTGCGCGTCGAGCAGCGGGGCCGCAGCGGTCACTTGCACGCTGTCGGTGATGGCGCCAGGTTTGAGTTCAATGCTCACCGTTGCGGTTTGATCCACGCGCAGCTCGATGCCGCTCAGCGTGGTCTTTTGAAAACCGGCGAGCGAAGCCGTGATATCGTAAACGCCTACCGGCAGTGAAGGAGCGTTGAAATCGCCCTGCTCATTCGTGGCGACGGTCCGTTGAAAACCGGTCTGTGTGTTCAGGATCAGGACGGAGCAGTTCGGCAGAACCGCGCCGGTCGCATCAGAGACCGTCCCGCGGATATTTCCGGTTGCGACTTGAGCGCACAACGGCGCCAGCGACAGCATGGCGAGAATCGCCGCACAAATTTGTTCCCGCATCGAACCTCCACACGCAAACGATCAATTAGGTGATATGTATCCCCGAATCGGGAGCATGTCAACCGGATTCGTGTTTGGACCGCCCGGGGCGGCGCATAGTATACTGGCCCCGCTAAGCTCGAGGAGATGACATTGAGACTGATTCGGACGCTCACTTGCGCATGCTTGTGGACCGCTCTCGCCGCGGGACAGGAACTGAATTGCGACCTCGGCGGGTACAAGCCCCAGGAGGGCCTGAAGGCGCAGCTGCGCGCGGGCGCGCTCGAGTTCAATTGGCAGGGCGAGCGGCGGGACCAGTTGCGCGCTTCGTTCACGATTCGTGGCGGACAGCCGGTCGTGCAGGAGCTCGCGGCTCGCAAAAACGGCGGCAACTGGATCGTGTTGGGACAGAATCTCACGCCAGAGTTTGAGTTGACGAGCGGCGTCCGGAGGCTGTCGCAACAGCAGATTGCGCCGCTGAAGGAATTGGGCGTCGAGCTGACCCCGGAAGTGATCGAGCGTGAAAAGTGGAATGCCTTTTGGGATGCTCCGCTCATGACGCCGGGCCGTCCCGGCACAAACCTCGGGCTTCCGCGCAAGCCGGAGGAGATTCGCAGGGCCTGGGCGAAATATCACGCCACCAGCTGTCAAGTGAAAACAGACGGCGCGCGCATGGAGGTGTTGTTTCCCGGCTTTGAAGCGGGCATCTTCTCCGGCGCGCTGCAATACACCGTGTACCGCGGAACGAACCTGCTGCGGCAGGAAGCCATCGCCAAGACGGACGAGCCTTCGGTCGCGTATAAGTACGTCGCCGGCCTAAAGGGATTTTCGATCACGGACAGAACGCGAGTCGTCTGGCGCGATACGGCGCGCGGATGGCAGCAGTATGCCTTCGGCGGCGCGATCAATCAGGATCCGGTGGGCCTCAAAGCGCGGAACCGGCTGGCCATTCTCGAGGCAGGCGGCGGCTCGCTCGCCGTCTTCCCGCCCTCCCACAAGTTCTTCTGGGCGCGAGAAATTGAGACGAATCTCGGCTACGTTTACTATCGCAAAGACAGCGATTCGTCATTCGCGCTAGGCGTCCGGCAGCCGGATCACGAAATCGGTCCGAAGCCCTGGGGCGTATCTGACGAGGTCTGGAATCGCCGCGTCGCGGAGTCCCGCGGCGATCTGAATAACTTCGCGCTGTATAACGCTCCGCCGGGAACGATGCAGCGCATGCCGGTCTATTTTTACTTGAGCGCCGAGGACAGCCGCACCGCCCAGCAGCAAGTGATGGCGTTCACGCATGACGACGCCTATAAACCGCTGCCCGGATACAAGGTGCTGGTGAGCCATTTTCATTTCCACTTCAATGAGCAGCTCACAGATGCAGGCTCGATGGATTATCAGCCGACGTGGCTTCCGGTATTCCGTAGCCTGGGAATTAACATCGCCATCCTGGCCGATTTCCACGGCGACTCCCATCCAAGCGACACGGGCGAGATTCGGCTGAACGAGCAGAAGGTCTACTTCGACGGCTGTGCTCGCTTTTCTGACCGTGACTTCCTGTTGATTCCGGGCGAGGAGCCGGACGCGAATTTCGGCGGACATTACTATTTCGTATTCCCGCGACCGCTGTATTTTACGCACGTAAAGGCGCCGGCGAAAGGCCCGGCTGGGCAACCGTTCGTCGAAGAGCGCGCGCCGTATGGCAGGGTGTATCACACCGCGACGGCGGCGGCGGAACTCGACCTCCTCAATCGCGAAGGCGGTCTGGCGTGGCAGACGCATCCTCGGACGAAAGGTTCGGCGGGATATCCCGATGCGGTGAAAGACAAGCCGTGGTTCCTAAGCGATCGTTTTCTCGGGGGATCCTTCCAATCCCTGCCCGTCGATCTTTCGCAAAAGCGCCTGTGCGAAGCGCGGTGCCTCGGCTTGCTGGATGATATGAACAACTGGGCCGGCCCGAAGTATATGCTCGCTGAAGGCGACACCTACATGAAATATCCGGACGACGAAACCTTTCCGCAGCTGGTCGTGAACTATGTGCAACTCGACCGGGTCCCTGACTTCAAGACTGGCTGGCAACCCGTGCTCGATGCGCTTCGAGCCGGCAATTATTTCGTGACCAGCGGCGAAGTGCTGTTGCGCAGTTGGGGGATCGAAGGCTCCGGGAGCAAGCGGGCGTACACGGCCGAAGCGGAGTGGACCTTTCCGCCGGAATTCGCTGAGCTGGTATGGGGTGACGGCAAGACGGTCGGGCGGCAGATCATTTCCCTGTCGGCCCGCGCGCCCTTCAGCAGCGAGAAATTCCGGATCCCCTTCGACGCTGCGGGCAAGAAGTGGGTTCGCTTCGCCATCTGGGATTCAGCCGGCAACGGCGCATTGACCCAGCCGGTCCATCTGAAATAGCGGGGCCTAGAGATTCCTCTTCAAAAATGCGCAGATGTGGTAGCCGTCAATGTACTTGAAAGGAAACTCGCCTAACGTATAGTGCCCGCAGGGGAGCGCGATCGAGCAGTGGTTCAGGTTGGTTGCGCGCGCATGATCGACCACCTGACGCGACAGCTCGGGCGGGAACGTCGTGTCGTACTTGGCGTAAATGAACAAGGATCGCTTGTTCATCGCCCCGAATTTGTCGCGATAGACAGGCGGGCTGATGGCCATCCACGCCTCGCGCAGCCGGTCAAGGTCGATCTTCTGTTCCAAGCCTCGACGGATGTGCTGCGTTGAGAGCCCCCTCCAGACCACGTCAGCGAAGTACGTGGAGCAGTGGTTGAAGACATTTACGCGGAATCGCGGATCGTGAGCGCTGGCCAGGTACGCGTAGCAGGATCCCAGACTCGTGCCGACGATTCCGATCGATTCAAAGCCCTGCTGTTGCAGCCAGTCGGCGCAGCAGCGCACATCAATCACGGCCTGCCGGGCCGCGTCGATGGTGCGGCACACGTTGGCTGAAACCGCATAGTCGGCGCGCTCGAGCTCGGGCGGCATCCGGTAATCGTGGTACGGCAGGCTGATGCGCAGGGCGGAGATCCCAAGCCGCGCCATGCCCGCGCACAGCGCATTGTGCTGCGTGGCGGTGGCGTTCCAGTGCGGCAGCACCACGGCGGCAACGCGCCGACGCCCGGTCTTCAGCTTCGCGGGGAACCATTGCGCGCAGACGGCGTTGTTTTCGGGATACGGGGTCCGGACCGGCGAGGTGAAACGAAGAAAGCGGCCGCGCTCCAGCCGAAAATCCCGGGGTGGATCATAGCCGAAAAATTCGTCGCTGTTTGCGATCGCCTCGCGGTTCAGAAGGCGCAGATACCCTTCCGGCTCATGTCCGTTTTGAGGATGCTGCCGGGCGCACGGCCACTGTCGGGCCCACTCGAGGCCCCATTCGAATGGACGCACGATCCGGTTTGTCGCTCGGAAACACAGGCGCGTTTCGCGCTCCAAGATCCAACGCGCATAAATTCCTTTCATTGCGTGGGGTCTTCTTAAAATGTATCAGGCGACCGCGATGAGTCTGCAATCATGGATGCCACAACCGCGTTCACGCGAGTTCACAATCGCATCCTGGATCTTTCTTAAGGCGCTCGGAGTCATTTACTGGATCGCCTTCGCCTCCTTTGGCGTGCAGGCGCTCGGACTGATCGGATCAGCCGGCATCCTGCCGCTCACGGCGTTTGTCGACGCCGCAGCCCAACTCGGCGTGGCGCGATTCCATATCGCGCCCATGGTGTTCTGGCTCAACTCCAGCGACGCGATGATCCGGGCCGTGTGGATCGCCGGGGCCATTGCGTCCCTTGCGATCATCGCCGGCATTGCGCAGCGGTTCGCGCTGACGGTCGCCTTCGTCCTGTACCTGTCGATCGTTTCGGCGGGTCAGACATTTATGACGTTTCAGTGGGACCTGCTGCTGCTCGAGGCAGGGTTTATCGCCATCTTTCTGAACGGCGGCAGAGGGCGGGTATGGTTCTTCTGGTGGCTTCTGTTCCGTCTGATGTTTCTCTCGGGCGCCGTCAAGCTGGCGAGCGGCGATCCGACCTGGCGCAGTCTCACGGCGCTCCAATATCATTACGAAACGCAGCCGCTTCCGACGCCGCTCGCCTGGTATATGCACCTGCTGCCGGACTGGTTTCAAAGCGCTTCTGTCGTCTTCGTATTCGTCGCTGAGCTGCTGGGTCCGTTCGTTATCTTTGCGCCCGGCCGGTGGAAGCGATGGGCGACGGCGCCGATTGTCGGACTTCAAACGTTGATCGCGTTGACCGGCAATTACACGTTCTTCAATCTGTTGACGGCTTCATTTTGCATCCTGCTGTTTGACGACAGTTGCTGGCCGGGTCGTCTCCGCGCCTGGATTGAGCCGCGAGCGCTCAAGCGGTTCGCCGCCAGGCGGCCGCGGCTCGAGACGGCAGTCACCATGGCGCTGCTGAGCTTCATTGCGCCGGTGAGTCTGCTGCAAATGGCCGCCGCGCTCTCGATCCGACTGCCCGCAAGCCTTGAGCGCGTTCTGGGCTGGGTGGCGCCATGGGGCATTGTGAACGGCTACGGCCTGTTCGCGAACATGACGACGCAGCGCATCGAGATCATCGTTGAGGGCTCTCGCGACGGCGCCGCATGGACGCCGTACGAGTTCGCGTATAAGCCCGGCGACGTGCGGCGCCCGCCGCCGTGGGTCGCGCCGTATCAGCCGCGGCTCGACTGGCAGATGTGGTTTGCGGCGCTTGGGAGCTATCGCCAGAATCCTTTTTTCGTGAATCTGATGGCGCGGCTGCTTGAGGGTTCGCCGCCCGTGTTGGCATTGCTCGCGCCGGGGCCGTTTCACGCCTCGCCGCCCGCATATGTGCGCGCGCTCGCCTACCGCTATCGCTTCACAAACTGGGCGGAACGGCGCGCGACCGGCGCGTGGTGGCGGCGCGAGCTGGTGGGCCAGTATTTTCCGGCCGTGTCGCTGCGCTCATTTACGCCCGCTCCTTCGCGCTAGTACCAATCCGCTTGTTCTTAGGAAAAATCCGGTTATGGAACTGCGCCAATTTCGCGCTAAAACTATTTGGGAATGGTTGTTTTTCAACCAGTGTGGCAGGCTTGAGGAACACACAGTATGCATCGATTTATTCGGCTCGGCCTGATTGCTTTTGCGGGAACCGCGGCGGCTGCGCCGATCTTTACGGTGAGGGACCTGGGTTCCCTCGGCGGGAACGCCATGCAGGCCTCTTCCATTAATGCCTCCGGGCAGACTGTCGGCTCGGGGCAAAATGCATCTCAAGCCCAAAGAGCATTTGAATATTCGGGCGGAGTTTTACGTGATATTACGCCTGAGTTTGCTGGTAATGCAACCGCGGCGGCGATTAATGACGGCGGACAAATCGCCGGCTCGATCTATTCCGGCTATCAGGCGGCAGCCGCACTCTGGGACGCAGCCGGACATGCCCATCTGCTCCCCGGGCTGGGCGGAATGGATTCATTCGCCACTGCGATCAATGCGGAGGGGATGGTGGCAGGAATGGCGACCACCGCCTCGGGCGAAGGCCACCCCTTCCTGTATTTTGCGGGAGTCACCGCCGATCTTGGATTGCCCGCGGGCGCGGTATGGGGTTCAGCCTACGGGGTGAATGCGTCGGGCGTGGTTGCCGGATACTCGATCAATGCCTATGGCGCGGCGAGCGGGTTTGTGTGGTCGGCGTCGAGCGGATACAGCGCAATCGGCGCTCTGGGCGGGAGGAACAGTTATGCCATGGCGATTAACGATAACGGTCAGGTCGCCGGCCACGCCGCGACGGGCTCGGGTTATCTTCACGCAATGATTTACTCGGGCGGCATTCTGACGGACCTCGGGACGCTCGGCGGAAGTTCCAGTTATGCCTACGGAATAAACAATTTCGGAGCAGTTGTTGGATATTCGCTGCTGGCCGACAATGGCGTGAATCATGCCTTCCTGTATCAGAATGGTTTGCTTTTTGATTTGAACCTGCTGCTGGCCTCGCCCGCCGGCTGGGAGCTGACCGCCGCCTACGGAATCAACGACGCCGGGCAGATTGTCGGGACAGGGATTCTCGACGGGGTCCAACATGCATTTGAGCTGGATCCGGTTAACCTGTCCCTCGGGCTGCGCGCCGCCGGGCCGGCGATCGCGCCGACCCCGGAGCCCGGAGCGGCGGCGCTGGCGGCAGCCGGCTTGATGGCGTTGCTTGCGGCTGCATATCGGAGGCGAAGAAGGTCGCCGTAAAATGGACGCATGGCGCGACTTGGCGCGGGATTGCTCTGTGTGGCCTTGTTCGGCGCGCCGTCCTCATACGAAGCCTCCATTCAGGCCTGGCGCACCGCCCGTGAAGAGCGTTTGAAAGCGAGTGATGGATGGCTCACTGTTGCTGGCCTGTTCTGGCTGCATGCCGGCGAAAACATCTGTGGGTCGGATCCGAAGGCGGATATCCTTCTGCCGGCCGGGCGCGCGCCCGCCCGGGTGGGCATATTCACGTTCGAGAATGGGAAGACGCGCTTTCAAATCTACAAAGGCGCGCACGTACTCATAAATGGAAAGCCGGCAGTAGGGGCAGAACTGCGACCAGATGTAACCGGGCGCCCGGATACGGTCCAGATCGGCGATTTCACCATGTTTGTGATTCAGCGTGGCAACCGCTTTGGCATCCGCCTCAAAGATGTGAATAGCAAGTTCCGCCGGGAATTCACCGGCCTACGCTGGTATCCAGTCAAACCACGCTACCGCGTGATCGCCAGCTGGACGCCGTATGACAGTCCGAGAAAAATCGCCATTCCGAATATCCTCGGCGAGACCGAATACGAAGCAAGCCCGGGATACGCTGCGTTCGACCTCATGGGGCATTCCTACCGGCTCGACCCGATTATCGAGGACCGGCGGTTATTCTTTGTGTTTCGGGACGGAACGTCGGGGAAAACCACGTATGGCGCAGGGAGGTTTCTCTATGCGGAGATGCCGAAGGAGGGCAGGGTAGTGCTCGATTTCAATAAGGCGTACAACCCGCCGTGTGCCTTCACGCCGTATGCGACCTGTCCCTTACCGCCGAAACAGAACCGCTTAACCGTGAAAATTGAGGCCGGTGAATTGAAATACGGCAATCATTAGCCGGCGCGGTTGCAGTTTTTTCCAGATTCCACTTACGTTTTGCCCGACATCAGCGATTTAGCCTGGCGCCCTGATTGCCTGCCTTCAAGGCGGAGAAACACCATGGTTGAACTGAATAATTGTCGCGTAGCCATTGTCGTCACGGACGGGTTCGAGCAGGTCGAGTTAACCGAACCTCGCAAGGCGCTGGAGCAGGCGGGCGCCAGGACGGAAATCATTTCGCCAAATAAGGAGAAGGTGAAGGGCTGGAACTTCAAAGAATGGGGTGAGGAGATCCGGGTCGATGTTCCGATCGATCAGGCGCGCGCATCCAATTACGATGCGCTGTTGCTGCCGGGCGGCGTGATGAATTCGGATAAGCTTCGCATGGACGATCAGGTTCTGAATTTTGTTCGCGAGTTTTTTGATGCCGGCAAACCGGTGGCTGCAATTTGCCACGGGCCATGGACGCTGATCGACGCGGGCGTGGCGCGCGGGCGCCGCATGACCTCTTATCCATCGATACGCGCCGATCTTCAGAACGCAGGAGCGGACTGGGTAGACCAGGAGGTGGTTGTCGACAACGGTCTGGTCACCAGCCGCAAGCCTGACGACATACCGGCGTTCAATCGCAAGATGATTGAGGAGTTCAAGGAGGGCCTGCACAGCGGCCAGAAGCGCCACAGCCTCGGAGATCGGCAGCGCATCCGCCAGCCCGAGGAAGTCGGCTCGCCTTCGTAATCAGCGCGGGCGGGGCGTTCGCGGAGGGAACGCGCGGCGTTCGGGAGCAGACTCGACCGCGCCTCCCGACGCCGTCCGCGCCCGGAAGACGCGCTGTCGATCCGGAGCCTGCGCTGGCTCAGATTCGGCGGAGGCGGCCAAAATCGCGTCGGCGACGAGGACTGCGGGCCGCATCGCCTGCACATCGTGGACGCGAACGATATGGGCGCCTTGAAGAATGGCAGCCGTGACCGCGGCTGCCGTGGCGAACTCGGTGCCTTCCGCCGACGGCTGAGCGAGAAAGTGCTTCCGTGAGGGCCCCGCGAGGATGGGGCGGGCGAGACCTCCCAGGAGGCTGAGTTTGGCGAGAATCTCGGCGTTCTGCTCCTTGCGTTTTCCAAAACCAATTCCAGGGTCGATAACAATTCGCTCCAGCTCCACCCCGGAGAGTCGGGCGCGGTGCATGCTCGCATCCAGTTCCGCGCCGATTCCTCCGATCACGTCTTTCATGGGCGGCAGTTTTGCCCAAAGTTCCGGCGTGCCGCGCATATGGTTGATCACAAGGCCAGCGTCGCCGTTGGCGGCCACCCTGGCCAGATGCAAGTCGAACGTCAATCCACTCGGATCATTGATGATCTCAACGCCGTATTCGAGCGCCTTTTCGGCCACCGCCGCCTTGTACGTGTCAACTGAAATCGGCGTCACCAGCTTGCCGCGCAGCCGTTTGAGAACCGGGATCAAACGCCGCAATTCCTCTGCTTCAGAGATCCGGGCGGAGCCGGGACGCGTGGATTCGGCGCCGATGTCGATGATATCGGCGCCTTGCTCCTCGAGCTCGATGGCGTGGGCGAAGGCGCGATCCGGATCGAAATACTTGCCGCCGTCAGAAAACGAATCGGGCGTGACGTTCAAAACGCCCATAATCAGCGTGCGGTCGCCGAGCTGCAGCGATCGCGTCCGCAGCTTCCATTCATAGCGTCTTCGCGTCATTTCGCTCCGTGACTGAGAGTCAAGCCTTCACATGCTTATAAAATTTGCCGGATCGAATCGTGTATTCGCCGGGAGGGACTCGCTCGGCAGGACTCGCGACGGGGCGGAAATCGCCGCCCTCCGGCGCGAGCGTGACTGCGCCCTGTTTGACAAGGCGGTCCGCCTCTTTAACCGAAGGCGCGAGCCCGGTCGCAACCAGCATACGGTTCACGCGCCAGTCCGTAATCGGAATGCGGTCGCTGTCATCGGCGCTCGCGCCCTTGTGCTGGGCAAGGACTCGTTCGAATTGCTCGGCCGCGGCGTTGGCTTCGGCCAAAGAGTGAAAGTCCGCGACAATCCGCCGGGCAAGGTCCATCTTGACCTTTTTCGGGTGTTCGCGACCCTCGGCGACAGCCGCGCGGAGCGCCTGAATTTCGGCGACGCTCAGATCTGTGAGCAGCTCATAGTAGCGAAACATCAGCTCGTCGCCGATCAGCATAATTTTGCGGAACATCTCGTACGGACGCTCGGTGATTCCGATATAATTGCCTTTCGATTTCGACATTTTCTCGACGCCGTCGATACCTTCCAGGATCGGCGTCGTCGCGACAATCTGGGGCGGAAGCCCGTAGTCGCGCTGGATCTCGCGGCCCACCAGCAGGTTGAATTTTTGGTCCGTTCCGCCCATTTCGACGTCTGCGCGCAGCGCCACCGAATCGTAGGCCTGGGCGAGGGGGTACAGGAGCTCGTGCACGGCGATGGGCGCGCCCTCCTTGAAGCGCTTGGAAAAATCGTCGCGCTCGAGCAGGCGCGCAACGGTGTATTTTGAGCAAAGCCGCACGATATTTTCGTACCGCAGCGGCTCTAACCACTCGCTGTTAAATCGGATTTCCGTCGCTTCAGGGTCCAGCAGTTTGAAGACCTGCTCCTTGTACGTTTCCGCATTGCGGTCAAGCTCCGCGCGACTCATCGGCGGACGCGTCGCGTTGCGGCCGCTCGGATCGCCGATGAGTCCGGTCATGTCGCCGATCAGGAAAATGACGGTGTGGCCAAGATCCTGAAAGTGCTTCAATTTCCGGATGAGAACCGTATGCCCGAGGTGAAGATCGGGAGCCGTGGGGTCGAAGCCGGCTTTGACTCTCAGGGGCCGGCCACTCTGGCAGGACTCGATCAGACGCGAGCGCAGATCTTCCTCGCGAATGAGTTCCGCAAGGCCCTTCTGAATATACGCGATCTGCTCTTCAACGGGAGGGAACGCCACATTTTCATTGTAGAAGGGGCGAGTGCGCTCCCGGATCTCACAGGGTGATACAATTCGGCTTCACTTGGCCAACATATGTATCTGCCGGCAACTTACGTCGCTGCCCTGCTGCTGACCATAATCTCTATGATCTGCTGGGGTTCCTGGGCGAACACGCAGAAGCTCAGCGGGAAATGGCGCTTCGAGCTTTTCTATATTGATTACGCTTTTGGCGTTCTGATTTGCGCGCTGATTGCGTTCTTCACCCTTGGGTCTCTGAACCCTTCAGAGATCAGCGCGCTTGATACGTTCGCGCTGACTGGAAAATCGAAAATGGCGTACGCGTTTGCCGGCGGCGTGGTGTTCAATCTCGCCAATCTGTTGCTGGTGGCGGCAATTGCCGTTGCCGGGCTGGCGGTGGCCTTTCCGGTAGGCATCGGTCTGGCCATGATTATCGGCGTCGCCTGGAACTACTTTCTCAACCCGCAGGGAAATCCGCGGTTACTGTTTACCGGCGCGGCCATCGTGCTGGCGGCTATTGTCGTTGATGCGATCGCCTACCGGCTGCATGCGGCGCAGCGCGCAGCCAGGACGCCCGGGCCCCAGGCAGCCGCGGCTCCAGTCCGATCCGCTAGGAGCGCGACCGCGGCGCCTGCGCGCAGTGCAGGGTCCGCGCGGGAGCGGCCCGGCGCGGCCAAGGGGATCGTGATCAGCGTGATCAGCGGCGTTCTCATGGGATCGTTCTATCCCCTCGTCGAACTGGGCCGGGCGGGCGATGACGGACTGCGTCCTTACGCTGACATTCTCCTCTTCGCGCTGGGTCTGTTTTTATCCACGTTTATTTTCGATTTCTTCTTCATGCTGCTGCCCGTTCAGGGCGAACCGGTGGAGCCGGCCCAGTATTTTCGCGGTACGCTGCGGCAGCATCTGCTGGGGCTGGCTGGCGGCGCAATCTGGTGTATTGGCGCGATCTCGAATTTCGTGGCAAGTTCCGCGCCGAAAGAAGTGCAGGTGGGCCCGGCGACCAGCTACGCTCTCGGCCAGGGAGCGACGATGGTGAGCGCGCTGTGGGGTCTGCTGGTGTGGCGCGAATTCGCCGGCGCCGCCAGCCGCGTTCGCCTGCTGCTGGCGGCAATGTTGATTCTGTTTCTTGCCGGGCTGGGGCTGATTTCCATTGCGCCGCTGTATCCCCGTTCTTAGCGCACTCTCGCTCATGCTAGGCTCCGCCGCCGACCAGATCATTATCGATAGCGACACAGGCGAGTTCGGCGACGACGGCGCCGCCGTTACAATGCTGCTGCGCAGCCCACGGGCGGCGGAGGTCAAGGGCATTACGACTGTCGCCGGCAACGCCCCGCTGAGCGAAGTGACAGATTTCATGCAGCGCATCGTGAACCTGCTCGAGACGCGTCCCCCCATCCGGGCGGGCGCGCGAGAGCCGCTGATCCACAATGCCGCAATGGCGCAGGTCGAGGCCAGGCGCTGGGGTCCGCTGGAGTGGACCGGCGCGTTTGGCCGCACGGCGCCGGCCTCTGTGGATAACCTGCGAGCGTACGCCGGCGGTGTGGAATTTATTGCCGAAACCGTCCGCAGCAG
>DASRCT010000002.1:0-91583 GCA_035652975.1 Bryobacteraceae bacterium
TGGGTGTTGGAAACCCCGTCCAGCGTGAACTCGTTGTTATACTGCCCCGCGCCGTCCGTCGCTATCTGCGAATTCTTGTTGATGGAAAACGATCCGGCCTTGGCCAGGCGCATGTCCGTCGTATTGATAACGCCCGGAGCCAGCTGCACCAGAACCATCACGCTGCCCCCGAATGTGGGCAGATCGAGCACGCGGCGCTGATCCACCACTTGCCCCAACGAGGATGTCGCGGTGTCGAGCAGCGGCGTCTCCGCGTGGACCTCGACGGACTCGCTGGTCTGGCCCACCTCCAGTTGGAGGTTAACGTCCACGCGGTCGTTAATCCGCAGCTCGATCCCTTCGCGAACCGCCTTCTTAAAGCCCGCCGCCTGGGCCTCGATGGTATAGACGCCCGGCAGCAGATACGGCAACACGTAATTGCCGGATTCGTTGGTATGCGCGGTGATCTCCAGCCCGGTCGCCGCATTGCTTGCGCGCACCTCCGCTCCGGCAATAGCCCCGCCGCTCGGATCGGATACGCGGCCCTGAATGGCCCCACGCGTTTCCTGCGCATTTACGATCGCGATGCACGCAACAGTCGCGGCAAAAATGGAGATGCAAATCTGTCGCGAGAACATGAACCCCTCCCTGAAATCTTGAAGCTTCCTATTCTATCGATTCAGAGGAGGGGCCAAGGCGGCGCCCGGCGTCGCGGGAACCGGCCCGCCGGCCGCCGCGGCTACCAGCTCACCCGAACGCCCAACTGCAACAGGCGCGGATCGAGCGCCGCCGTCTGAGCCATTGACGGCGGCGTCACAATATTTCCTTGCGCGTCTACGGTCGCTGTTGTGTTGTACCCAGTCACGTTGGAGTGGTTGAAGAGGTTCCAGGCCTCAATCAGAAACTCAGGCCGGACGCGCTCGCCGATCGGGAAAATGCGTGAATAGCGCGCGTCCATCTGATAAATCTCCTGGCCCCGGATCGTGTTCCGCCCTATATACAGCGGCCGCTGCTGCGACGCCGGAATGGTCGGATCCCCGTTCAGGTTGCGGTTGCTGCCCATATTGAAGACGTCGCCGCTCTGAGCAACGAACATCAGCGAAAGCTGATTGTTGTTCACCAGATAGCGCAGCGCGCGCGAATCGATCGCGAACGACGGCCGCAGCACCGCCGCCGCCGAGAACGCATGCCGGCGGTCGCCGAAGGAATCGCCCCGGTCCCGGCGTACATTGGATGGGTCTTCCGGCCAGTTCGTCGTCGAGCTGTCGATGATGTTCTGCTCCGGCGCGTTATCGATCGCATGCGACCAGGTGTACGACGCAAACAGCGAAATGCCGTGCGCATACCGGCGGTTCACCGTAATATTCAGTCCGTTGTAGCTCGAATTCGCCACGGACTCCGCCATCACCACGTTGGTGAATTGCGGATTGACTTTTGCGGTCCCGAAAATTGGCCGTCCATCTGCCAGAAATGTTCCGGTCCCCAGCAGGTTGATATTCCGGTAAATCGGAATATGCGTACCCTTCGTGAACAGATAGCTCGCCGATATTCCCAGGTTCGTCGTGATCTGACGGCTGATCTGCACGTTCGCGTTCGCCGAATAGAGCGTCCGGAAATCAGGCGCTACGGTCGTGATGTCCTGCAACCCCAGCGTGAATCCGGCAGGGATCGCCGTCAGAATCGTTGGAAACGCCGGCGCATAGGCGTCCGTTGGCCGCGCGCTCAGGCTGAAGTAGGCCGGTTGGCCATTTGCAAATAACGCCCGGTAATAAATATTGGTCTGCGGCGCGTCATAGAATATTCCTCCGCTCGCCCGCACCACCGTCTTCTGCTCCTTGCCGATTGCGTATGCGATCCCCAGCCGCGGCGCAAAATTGTTCTTGTCAATCGCGAATTTCTGCGATGCCGGGAACAGCGATTTGGAATCGGCGTCCGGAACCTTGAACAGGTCGTACCGCACCCCGTACACCAGCGTCAGGTTGGGCCGCGCTTTCCAGTTGTCCTGCGCGTACAAGTTCGAAAACAGCGAGCTGTACTTGAGCGCCGGATTCCCGAACGTCTCGGTGAAACTCGAGTACGATTTCGGATTCTGCCCGCTTTTGGCCGCCAGGTAGTCCGCCAGGCTCGCGAACGTGTACTGCGCGTATGTCGCCTGCGTCTGCTCATCGCGGATGTAGCGGATATCGGCGCCAAATTTGTAACTGTGGGTGCTCCGGTTGTAACTGAAGTTGTCCGAAAACTCGGGCGTCGTCTCGATAAACCGTACTCCGACCTGCGGCGACCCTCCAAAGTTGATCAGGCCCGAGATATTCGTCACCGGCTGCGCTCCCGTCTGATCGAACGGCGCCTGCCGCTGAAACCGCCGTGGAATCTGAAACCGAAATTCGTTGACGGCGTTGGGCGTGATGGTCGAAATCAGTTGCGCAGCCGCCGACGGCGCGCGGTCCTTGAACAGATATGTCTGGCTCACCACCGTCAACCCGCCGCCATTGTTGAACGGCGATTCGTTGCGGAAGTAGGCAAAGCGCGCCGACAGGCGATGGTTGTCAGTAATCTGCCAATCCGCCTTGCCGAGCGTGAAATACACGTTCTGGCTGAACGGAATCGCATTCGCGTAGCTCGCCGGCAGTCCCAGCGCGGAGATCGTCGCCGGAGACACCGTCACTGGGGTGGGCAGGTCGCGTTTGATATGTTCGAACGACCCGAACCAGAACAGCTTGTCCTTGATGATGCGGCCGCTCGCATCCACCAGCGGATCGTCGACGTTTTGATCCGGCTTCGGCGCCGTGCGCGCCAGCAGCGTCGAGCGGGCCACCATATCGGTGCGCCGGAACAGATACGCAGCCTCGCCGTGAAACTCGTTCGCGCCCGATTTCGTGATGGCGTTGTACACGGTCCCAACCGTATTGCCGAACTCCGGCGCGAAACCATTGTTGACCTGCTGCACCTCCGCGATGTACGTGTTGGAGATCGGCATCAGGCGAATGCCCGAACGGTCGCTCTGCGTGTTGTTGCCGCCGTCCAGCTGATAGTTGATGCGGTCTGTGAACCCATTTGCGTTGACCTTGCGAGGAACGCCGAACTCCACGTTGGGATGGCCGCTCACGTTCGGCTGCACCAGGATGAAGTTGTAATTGTTGCGCGAGACGAGCGGCAGGTTTTCGATTTGCTCCGAGGTCACTGTGACGCCAAGGTCGGTGCGCCCCGGCTCAATGACCGGCGCTGTCGCCCCAACCTCCACGGTCGTCGCCGCCGCCTGCACCCCCAGCAGGATGTTGACCGTAGCCGTCGAGCCCGCATTCAGGACAATGCCTTCCCGCGTCGCCGTCTGGAAGCCCTTCGCCTCCGCCTTCAGAGAATAAGCGCCGAGCGGCAGCACCGTGAACCGGAAAAACCCGCTCGCATCCGTCTCCACGCTGCGAGTGAATCCGGTGTTCGTGTTTGTGATTTCGATTCTAGCGCCCGGAACCACAGCGCCTGTGGCGTCGGTCACCGTCCCTTCAATCTGCCCGTTAATCGCAGCCGCCTGCCCGAAGATAACTCCCGCGGCCAGCAACAAAACACTCACTATCCTCATTACTGACCTCCTAGCCCCGCTATGACGAACATAGCATGCGGCCGCTCCGCTTCCCTATTGGCGTCGCACCATGCGCCGCCGCCGCGCCGCGTGTTCCTGCATCCGGAGGGATGGCGCACAGTGAATGCAGCCCATCTTAAAATATGGAGAGTGAAACTCTCCCAAGGAAAGCTAAATCATCTGCAAGCGTTGTCCAACGATCGCGGCGTGATCGCCGCCGCCGCCATGGACCAGCGTGGAAGTCTTCAGAAAGCGATCGCCGGCGCCAAGGGCATTGACTCCAAGCAGGTCACGCCCGAAATGATGGACGAGTTCAAGTCCGCGGTGGTGCGTGTGCTCACGCCGCACGCTAGCGCCATCCTCCTCGATCCCGAATACGGTCTGAACGCCGCACAGCAGCGCGCGAAAAATGCAGGCTTGCTGCTCGCCTATGAGGCCAGCGGCTACGACAATACGCAACCCGGGAGGCTGCCGGATCTGCTGCCGCACGTTTCCGTGAAGCGTATTGTTGATTGGGGCGCCAACGCCGTCAAGATTCTCATTTACTATACGCCGTTTGAGGATCCGAAGATCAACGACATCAAACACGCCTTCGTGGAGCGGGTCGGCGCCGAATGCGAAGCGTATGACATTCCGTTCTTCCTCGAGTTCGTCGGCTACGATCCGGCCGGCGGCGACGAGAAGGGCTTCGAATTTGCGAAGCGTAAGCCGGACGTTGTCATCGGCAGCATGCGTGAGTTCTCCAAGCCGCAGTATAAGGTGGACGTGCTGAAAGTAGAGGTCCCCGTCAACGCCAATTACGTTGAAGGCAGCGCCGTCTATAAGGGACAGAAAGCCTATTCGCGGCAGGAGGCGCTCGATTATTATCGCAAGGCCGCCGATGTCGCGCAGAAGCCCTTTATTTATCTGAGCGCAGGCGTCAGCAACGAACAGTTCGTGGAATCGCTGAATATGGCCGCCGAATCGGGCGCCGATTTCTCCGGCGTGCTTTGCGGACGCGCTACGTGGAAGGACGGAATTCCCGTGTATGCCAAAAGCGGCGTGAAGGCGCTCGAGGACTGGCTGTCCGACCAGGGGATCAAGAACATCAACGCAGTAAACGCCGCCCTGGCGCCCGCGAAGCCGTGGCAGGCGAAACTGGGCATCTCAGCCGTTCACGCATAACTTCAAAGCCGCGGATGAACAAAGGGGGCTAGCTCCGTTCCTTCGCGGCTTTCTTTGAGACGCCGGGCGCTCCCGGGCCAGCCTCTTCATTGCAGCCGCAGTAGTAAGCTGATATCTGCATGATTGCAAGCCCGGCCCGACCCTCGATCATTCCGCTCACCAATGCTCGCCGCTGGTCGGTGGTTTGCCTTCTCAGCCTGGGCATGATCATCGCCTATGTCGATCGCTCGAACATATCGGTCGCTCTCGCAACACACGAATTCAAGGCTCTGTTTCGCTTGACCGACCACGACCGCGGACTGCTGAATTCAGCGTTCTTCTGGTCCTATGCGCTGCTGCAAATCCCTGCCGGACTGCTGGTGGACCGCTTCGGCGTGAAGCGCCCGTATAGGATCGGTTTTCTCTTCTGGAGCGCCGTTTCCGCCGCCGCCGCTGTAGCAGGTTCCCTCGCTCAGTTATTGACGTTGCGCATTCTGCTCGGCGTAGGCGAATCCGTCGTGACGCCGGCCAGCATTCGCTGGATCCGCTACAACGTCGCCGAGAAGAGTCGCGGAGCCGCGCTTGGCGTCTATATGGCCGGCACCAAGTTCGGACCTGCCGTCGGGGCGTTTCTCGCCGCGTTTCTTGTGCAGCGATACGGGTGGCGCGCGATGTTCGCGCTGCTCGGGCTCGGCTCCCTCGTATGGCTCATCCCCTGGCACATTCTGGTGCGCGATGACGATCGTCAACTCGAAGCGGCGCAGGCTGCCGCCACGCCGGCGCAGGCCGGTTCCGTATGGCGGAGCATCGCGCTATGGGGCGTCCTGCTCGGCACCTTCTGTTACAACTATTTCGTCTATTTCTCGATGACTTGGCTGCCGGCCTACTTTGTCGAGCGCCGCGGTCTGTCGCTTGACTCCATGGGACTGTACACCGCCTTCAGTTTCGGCGGCATGGCTGTAGTCGCCATTGTCTCCGGGTGGCTCGCAGACCGCCTGATCGCGCGGGGCGGCGATGCGGTGCGCGTGCGCAAGGCTTTCACCATTGCCGGATTCGCGGTCGCCTCCACGGAAGTGTTCGGCGCGATGGCGAGCTCCACAGACGCAGCGGTCCTGTTCGCCATCGTGTCGCTTGCCGGTCTCGGGCTTGCGACCGCAAATTATTGGGCGCTGACTCAGACGCTGATGCCCGGCGCTGCGATCGGCCGCATTGCCGGCGCGCAGAACTGCGCCTCCAACGTCTCGGGCATCATCGCGCCGCTGCTCACGGGATGGCTGAAGCAGTCCACCGGAAGCTATACCGCTCCCATGCAGGCCATTTGGCTATTCCTCCTGATCGGCATCGGATCCTATGCCCTGCTGGTCCGGCCGAAATTCGTGACCCGCAGCGCCGGATAAATCCCTGACGTGTTCTGACCGCCGCGGCGTCCACTCCACCCATCGCCGCAGCATCGGGAAATACAGCCCTGCGCGAATTGGCCGCGAATCCAGCGCTGCCAGCAGATCCGCATAGCGCTCAAGCTGCGCCTCGTACGCGCGCCGCTCGCTTTCGACGAAAGCGTCCACCTCGGCTCCGTCATACTCGACCGTCTTGAAATCGATCACCCAACGCACGCCATCCTCGATGAACGTGCGATCGATTGCGAAGTGGGAGATTGCGCCGCCGACTTCCGCCGCAAGCTTCAGTTCGCTCTGCGCGGCCTCATGCCCGGCCAGAATCCACCGCCCGCGCGGATCTTCCAGCGTATTCGCCAGCGCTTGTTCGGCGCGTTGAGCCGCACGCTCCAGTTCGGGCGCCGCCGTTCCCAGATGTGCGAGCGCCGCGCGTATTCCCGCTCGCAGGCCGGCGAGCCTTGACAACGGCCACCTCTCAAGTCCTTCGCGCGCGATCTTCTCGAGCATCGAGTGCACCAGCGTGCCGGCGGCGCGGGCCATTTCCCGCGCGGCGTTCTCAGGATCCCCGGCGCGCTGATCCACCGCGCCGCGTCTGAGCGGCAAGGGATCGGGCGGCGACGCCGGTTTCCAGCCCTGCGGCGCGCGGCGAAGAAGAGGATATGCTTTTTCCGGCTGAGACTCGGGCTGCGCGGGCGAATAGCTGGCCAGAGCGGATTCGAACGCCGGCTTCACCGCCGGCCAGATGCGCGCCAGCAGCGAGTCCGGACTGGGCGCCCGCAAGCGTCGGCCGCTTGCGTCCTCTTCGATATCGGCGTGACCAATCAGGTGCAGCGTCCGGCGCGCTCGCGTCGCGGCGACATACAACAGCCGCACCGTTTCGTGCGCGTCCTTGATCTTCTCCTGCGCTCCAATGTATCGGCACAGCGCGTCCGCGTCGTCGCGTTTCGGAGAAACCGGCGCGAGCACGAGCCTTTCGCCTTCCGCCGACGGCCGCTCCGTCCACAGCAGCAGCTTTCGCTCCTCCGCGCGCGGCGTCCGGCCTAACCCGGGCAGAATCACGGTATCGAACTCCAGGCCTTTCGCCTTGTGCATCGTCATCAGTTCGATTGCGCCATCGGACTCCGGATCGGGCGCGGCAAACAGATCGGCTGCGCCCTGCGCCAGCGCGTCGAAGTCTGTCACCTCGCCGCCTCGGGCAACGCGGTCCAGAAGATCGAAATAGGCGCGGGCGTCCTCGATATCTGCGTCTGACGATGCGCAAGCGGGGCCGCCAAGCGCAAACCATGTGCGCTCTACCAGCGTGCGGACGGGCGTCCGGCCGCGCGCCGCCATGGCGCGTTCCAGGGCGGGTTTGATATTGGCCACTCGCGCCGCCCCGTCGGCCGTGAGAGCGAGATCCGAGCGTTGGAGCGCGTCCCATAGGGTCGCCTGCGGATCCGGCTGGGCGATGGCGTGCAAGTCGGCTAGCGTCAGCCCGCACCATGGCCCGCGCAGGACCGCAAGCCACGCCAGCCGGTCGGCGGGGTGCAGCACAGCGCGCGTAAGCGCGATCAGCTCATGAATCACCGCGCGCTCGGCGAGCGCTTCCACCTCAATGGCCCGAAACGATACGCGCCGTCTGCGCAACAGCTCGGCAATATTCGAAAGATGTGTTCGCGAACGCGCCAGCACGGCGATCTTGGCCGCAGGATGCGTGCGGCGGGCGTGTTCGATGATTTGAAGCACAAGATCAGCTTCAGCCGCGTCGTCGCGCCGAAGCATGGGGTGCACCATCACCCCGCCGTCGTCGGATCGGTCCCATGCCGTGGACCTGGAATACGCCGCCGCGCCGGTGTAGGGATCCGCCGCCGGCGGGAACGCTGGCGCAAACGACTCATTGATCCACTCCACAACCGGGCGCGCGGAACGGAAATTGGTCGTAAGCTGGAGCCACTCGGGGCGGATCTCGCCCAACCCGCGCTGCCGCATCGAGAGCATGAGGCCGACCTCCGCCTGGCGGAAGCGGTAGATCGACTGCATCGGGTCGCCCACGACAAATACGGTCCGGCCATCGCCAGCCTCCCATCCCGCCGTCAGCGCCGCGAGCAGTTCGTATTGCGTGACCGAGGTGTCCTGAAACTCGTCAACCAGAAGATGTTGGATGCGGGCGCCCATGGTCAGGGCAAGATCCGTTGGATGTTCGCGCGACCCGAGAGCTCGCAGCGCCGCCTGCGCGACCTCCGTGAAGTCCACAACGCCGGCCTCCGCAAATAGTACGCGCAGCTCCGCAACAGCGGCCGGCAGAACGATGAAGAGAGCCTCCAGCGTCTGCCACTGCGCGTCTGTGTAGCCGGACGGAGGCAGTTCGTCCAGGCTGCGCAGCAAGCGTAGCAGCTCGTCGTGCTGCGCGATGCTTGCCATCAGCGAGCTCCAACGCTGTTTCGCGGCACGGTCTTCCTTGGGGAAGCCGCATCGCGAGTTGATGGCCTTGCGGAGTTCGCCTTCGCCCGTCAAAACCATCGAGCGCAGGCCGCGCCACGCGGCGAGACATTCGGGCGCGACGCCGGGCAGCGTCTGCAAATCGCGGCAGGATGCGATCTCGTGGCCCGGCTCCGCGTTCGCCGCAGCATAACGGCCGAGCGCGACCCACTCCCGGGCAAGGGCCTCCGGCGTCGATTGCGCCAGCATCGCCAGACGCCCGGAAACCATTTCGCCCAGCGTCGATTCCAGCGCCGCGCGCGCCCTCGACAGATCCGCAGCGCTTCCAAGCAGCCGCATCCAATGATCGCGCGTCTCGAGCATTTGCGCCAGCAGGGTGCAGGCGTAATTCGCGTCATTATCCAGCCTTCGCAGCAGCGCTTCGATCGCGCGCGCATAAGGATCTTTGCCCGCAAGCAGACGCAGCGTGTTCGACGTCGCGCGCCAATAGTACTCTTGCGGCTTGTCGGTGACATCTGGCAAGGCCCCGAACCGGGCGAGCAACGGCATCTGCCGGACAATCGCCATCGACAGCGCGTCGATGGTCTGAATCCGCATCCGGCCGGGATGCGCGGCTAAGTCCCACCCGCGCTCCCGATCGCGCCGCAGGGCCTCGCGCGCGATTTCCCAGGTGCGCCGGGAGTGCTCCGATGCGGGCGCCGGCCCGGCGGCGCGCCTCAGCGCATCGAGAACGCGCGACCGCATCTCGCCCGCCGCCTTGATGGTGAAGGTGATGGCGACAATCGATTCCGGTTCGGCGACGCGCGCCAGAAGCGTGAGATAGCGCTGTATCAGCAGCTCGGTTTTCCCGGAGCCCGCCGGGGCCTGCACAATGAAGGAACGCGCAGGGTCGAGAGCCCGCTCGCGCGCCGCCGCGTCGTCCGGCGCCGGGGCGCTGGCCACTCCGCCACCGGGTTCGAAACCTGGCAGCCACAGACTGGCCATGTCGCGGTTATGCCGCCTCATCCCGATCCTGAGCCCCGGGCGCCGTCCATTCGCGGATGCGGCACAGCGCTCCGGCGTGGCATGTCTCGCAAGTCTTCTTGCCGCGCTTGGGATCGATTTCCGCCCGCCCTTGCAGAAAATCGTTCGCCAGTTTTTCCAGCACCGGTCGCCACGCGGCAATGCGATCGGCCAGGGAATCGTAGAGCACTCCTTCCGCCGTTTTCGTGAAGGCCTTTATTCCCGGAAGCGCGCCGGCCTCGGCGGCATAGCCCTTAAAGCGGGAATCGCCCGGCGCCACTTGCGCGATGGCAACGGCGGCAAGCGGCGCCGCATGCGAAATCGCATACAGCGGCGCCTGCGGTTCATCCGGCCGCGTATCGGACCATGCCGCAATAGACGGCGCATTCGTCTTGTAATCAATGATGATCTCGCGTCCATCGGTGAGACGGTCGATGCGGTCAATACGCGCCTTGAGCGTCAGACCGCCGGCCTGAACGCACCGCTCCGCCTCAAGCGATGCGACCTCGAACGGGCTTCTCAACCGCTCGATCGCCAGCCATTCGAGCAGTAGATGCTTTAAGCGGTCCCGCTCGATGGCGAGAAAGCGTCGGCAGAACTCGGTGGCCCGCTCAGAGTCCCTCTCAAGCGCGCGACAAATTGCGCGCTCGATGGTCTGCTCCACCTGATCAGCCGGCATACCGGTCAGCCGCTCATAGGATTGCACTTCGGCCCAAAAAAACTGAAGCGTCTTGTGCAGGACTGTTCCTCGATCAACTGGCGACATTCCGAGATCGCCTGATTCCAGCGGACGAGCGCCAAGCCGGATCTCAACGAACGCCCGAAACGGGCATTCCGCCTGTCTTTTAAGAATCGACACGCCCCCCGCGACGACGGCATCGGACGTCCGCGGCCCGGCAAAGTCCGGGATCCGCTCGCAGGCGACGCGCTGCGAGAGCCAGACGCTCCAACTGTCGCCTGCATTTTCCGCAGATTCTAGCTCGGCAATATCAGCGATGAGCGCGCTCGGTCGCAGATCGCAGTCGCCGTCGCGCCGGGAATAGCTCACTACAATGTTCGGCGCGCTCGATTTCAACCGGGCGATCGTCTGCCGCGCAAACGTCATTTCGCGCTCGGCGGAGCTATGCGGCAAATTGCGCTCGCGCTGAAGGCTGAGCGGAAGAAAGGGATGCGCGTGAGGCGGCGACGGCCAGGCGCGGTCGTCAAGGCCGGTGATCCACAAGTAATCAAAACGCGCTCCGGCGGCTTCGAGAGCGCCCATCACCTGTACAGGCGCGTTCTCATCCTCCGGTTGAAACTCAGCCTCGGAGGCAAGCTCTTGGAGGCGCTCCGCAGCCTCATCCTCCCGCCAGAGCTCCACTGCGGCGTCCATTGACGCCATGATCCGCAGCAATTCGATCCAACGCTCGACCGTCTGGAATTCCGCGCTCTCCAGCGGGCGGTCTCCGGGCCATCCGGCCGCCTCCAGCAACTGGCGGAAGCATTTCGCCCATTCGGATGGCGCCTGCGCGGCGGGCCACTGCGCTCTCGTGGTCTGGCAACGGTCAATCAGGGCGGCGAACTTCGGCGAAAACCAGGCGGTCTCGCGCTGGCGGGCGAGCCGTTGCAGGTCTTCGATCCTTACATCCGCGGTCCGGAAGCGCCGCAAGCGCGCGTCCAGCAGCGCCCGGCTCGATCGTTCCACCTCCGCGCCCGCAAGAAAGGGCGACCTTAGCAGGCGGCTCGCATGCTCGAGCAAGAGCACGCGTCTGCCCAGATGAATTGCGTCCAGCGCCGCCGCTACCACGGGGAATGAAACCAGAGGCTGCCCGGCCGAAATGTGAAATGCGCGGGCCGGCTCGGCGGAGGGAGTGTGCATGCGCTCCGGATGGAGCGCCTCCGTGAAAATGCGTTCGACGCGCCCCCGCAACCCTGAAAGCGCCGGAACGACCACGCCGATGCGCGATCCTGGCGCCGTCAGCAACAGCTCCCGCGCCCAGCGCGCCGCCGCCCGCAGCTCGGCCTCGGCGTCAGCCGCCGGGGCGCGCGCCAACTCCTTGGCCGGCGCCGCTGCCGGCAGCGCGGAACACTCGCATCCGGAGCCCGCTAGCGCATCCACCAGCGCCTGTTGCTGCGGCGTAAATTCATCAAAGCCGGCCAGCATCACCCGCCGTGGCGCCGCCAGAGCGCCGCGCGCAATCGCCTCCGCCACGCCATCGGCCAGCCGCGCCTCATCCGTCCAGCCATTGCGGTCGCACTCAAGCCGGAAGCGCTGCGCCCAGGCGAAGAACGCAGCCCAATCCTGATGCTGTTCGTACAGCGCGGGCGTCCACGGCAGCCGGTACGCGTGCGCCAGACGCCACGCTTCGAATGCGAGCCGCGCTGCGGCGCGCACATCCAGCAGTTGGCGGCCCTCGCTGGAGTCTTGTATGATCCGGCGCCACACGGCCTGAGCCTGATGCGATGACAGCAGCAGATGCGGATCCACGGCGCCGCAGGCGACCGCTTCCACCCAGCGGCCGCGAAGCCAGGCTGATAACGGAAGCGCCTCAAGCCCCGGCCACACGCGGTCTCCAGACTCCGCCCGGGCGCTGTCATATAGCGCGCGCAGCGTCCGGGACAGGCGCTGATTCGCGGTCAGCACCGTCGCGCCGGTCCGCGCCGCGTCGCTCAAATAGTCCAGTACCGCGTCCTGCTCCAAGTCTCTACACTATCGTGAAATTTCAAAAAACAAAAGTTAAAGTGAATGTTTCATTCGCCCGGACGCTGAGCGCCGCGTCGGAATCGAGGCCGGCGTGACATACTCGCCGCGCGCCGCCACGCCTGAGATCTTCGATACGTTGCGGATGTCGCTCAGCGGGTCCGCGTCCAGAAGGACAAGATCAGCGACCATGCCCGGCTTCAGCGTTCCCAAGGATTCGTCCCATCCCAAAAATTTCGCGGGCTCCGCCGTCGCCGCCCGCAGCGCCTCGGCGGGCGTAAGTCCGGCCTGGACCAGCAGCTCCAGCTCATGATGCAGCGTCTTGCCCGGCGCCGTGTTGCCATGCCCGGCGTCGGATCCGGCGAGAATCTGTACGCCGCACTCCCTCATCAGGCCCACCATCCTGCTCGCGGCCAGAAACTCGCGCTGTCCTTTGCGACGCGCTCTCCGTTCCCAATAACTCAGGGCTGGCGTCTGGCGCGTTTCCATCAAGGCGCAGCGCTTGAACAGTTCGCGGGCGCGGTGCTCGCTGAATGTGTCCAACGCGCGCGATTGCGGCGCTCTTCCGGCGCGGATCTCCGGCTCCTCGGTCGAGCAGGCGAGAAACATCCCGGAAAGCTGTTCGATGCTGCCCATGCGCTCCTCGATGGCTTCGGCAGCTTGCACATCATCCGGCACCTGTCCGGCGAACGGCAACCGCCAGTGCCGGCATTGCTCCGCCAGCGCGAAAAATGCCTGCCTCGGCAGCGCGAGCACGTCAATAAAATCAACGTCCATGCCGTCAAGGCGGTCGAATGCTCGCCGCGCCTCATCCGGCGTTTTTATGCCGCCGACCGCCGGGCCGGAGGCGACGATATGCGGCCCGACCATTTCGCGCCGCTCCATCGCCTTGCGCCAGGCCCCAATCTGCGCCAGATCGCCGCCCATATCGCGAACCCCGGTCACTCCGCTCGCAATGCATAGCGCCAGCGCGTCTCTGTTCCCGGCAATGTGAACATGCATGTCCCACAGGCCGGGAATAACATACTTGCCGCGGCCGTTGATTACGCGCGCCGATTTCGGGATGCGGGTTGTGCGCGCCGGCCCCAGAGCGATAATGCGTTCGCCGCGAAAAATAATCGTCGAGTGCGGGCGCGGCGGCGCCCCCGTCCCGTCTATGATTGTGGCGTCGCGAATGGCGACCGTTGCAACCGCGGCGAATACAGCCGGACCGCTCAGAAGCACGCCTGCGGCGAGAGCGAGACGCATACGCTCCAGTTTACCGGCGACGTATGCGTCCCAGCTTTAAAACCGCAAGACTACCACTCCAGCCGCGCGCCGAATTGCAGCCGGCGCATCTGCGCGTTGTTGGCGAGGCTGGTGATCAGACCAGCATTCGGATCCGTGATGTTGTTATTTGGCGTCCCCAGGTTCGGGTGGTTGAATGCGTTGAACGCATCGGCGCGGATCTGGAAGCGCGCGCGCTCCTTGATGGGAAACGCCTTGGCCAGTGAAAGGTCCTGATTGAAGAACCGCGGTCCGAACAGCCAGTTTCGCGGCATGTTGCCAAACTGGTTGTTTGCCGGAACCAGAAACACATCCCCCAGCCCTCCCTTGAACCACTGCGTGCGGTCGTGTTTGGCGCCGGCGTATGGGTCGCCTCCGGCCTTGATGTCCGGGCGGCCGCTCGGGCCCACATCCGGCCGCTGCGCGCCCGACGGCCAGTTGCCTACATACGGCTCAAACGGGATGCCAGTGTAGAACTGCGTGACCCCGCTGATCATCCACCCGCCCAGTATCGCGTTGACCGCCGGATGCGCGCTGGCCCCAAACTTGCGGCCTTTGCCGAACGGAATCTCAAAATTCTGAGCGAGCGTGAACTGATTGTGCGCAATGAAATCGGTATTGCCCCGGCCCAGCGCGCGGTTGTACAGGAACGTATACGAATCGCCCGAATCGTTCACCGCATGCTGATACGTGTAGCTCCCGGTGGCCGTGTAGCCGAATGAGTATCGCTTCTCGCCTTGTATCTGGAGCGAGTCGTAGCTGTTGGTGGCGCAGTTGCAATAGAAGTCGATTCCCTGCGTCCATCCGTATTTTGCGTAGAACGGCTTGCGCAGATTCTGGTCGGCAATGCCCGGAACCCAGGCCGGTTGATTGACGTTGAAGTTCGGACCATCCCCGTTGAACACGTGCCGTCCGCGATTGCCCACATAGCCCGCCGACAGTGAAAAGTCCTTCGAGATCTGATGCTGTATGGTCGCATTCCACTGCATGACTCGCGGCAGAATCACCGTCAGCGGCCGCGCCTTTCCATTCACGCCGTCCGGCAAGGGAAAGCGTCCCGTCGCGTCTGGCTTCGGGAAGGTCAGCGACGTCGGCCCTTGCGCCAGCGTGAACACGCCGCTGAAGGCGTTCGGCGCGTTCAGATTCTGATTGGCGAGCACCGGCAGGTTCTGAGTGACGTTGTGTCCGAACAGCGTGCCGAACGTCCCCAGCTCATACGACCAGCCGTATCCCGCCCGAACCACGGTCTTGGGCGTCAACTGGTATGTCACGCCCAGGCGTGGAGCGAAGTTATGCCAGTTCATGTCCTGAATGCCGTGATCCGAAACTTGGCCCACGCCGAACACGGCGATCTGGCCCGTCCGAAGGTCGAGCTGGCCGCCATTGCCCGGCGCGTTCACTTTCTCCGGGAAGATCATCTCCCAGCGAACGCCGTAGTTCAGTTGCAGCTTCGGCGTCACCCGCCAGGTGTCTTGCACATACCAGAAGAAACGCTTTTGCCGTTCCTGCGCGTCCGTGCTGGAGCTCACGTAGCGGCTGAAGAAGGTCGCTTCGCCCAGCAGGAACGTCGCCCAGCCCAGCCCCTGCTGAACGCCCGCGCCAGCGCTCGGCACATAGCCGGTGTAACCCGGAGAAAAGCTCAACTCTCCGGCTCGATGCGAGTCGCTCGGCACGCGCAATTGCAGCGCATAGCGGATATCAGCCCCGACCTTGATGCTGTGATTGCCGATGATCTTGGTCGTGTTGTCGACAAACTGAAACTGACGTTCGTTCTGGTCCAGCGGACAGTTGCACTGGTTCGTCCCGAGCGAGTATCCGAAATTCGTCCCTCCATCGCCGTTAATGAAGAAGGCGGGCATGCCGGAGGTGAAGAAATTATCCAGGTTCAGGTTGGGTATCCCTAAATCTTTCGCCGGCGCAGTGCCCAGGCCATTTGGCAGTACGTTGACCCGATAGCGCATGTATCCGAACCGCACGTCTGTAATCAGCGTCGGGCTGAAGGTGTGCGTGTAGCCGAGCGCAAGACTCTGGTTCTTCACGTCGGAAAGTCCGGCGAAGTTGACGTTGTCAAACGCCGGTCCGCCCGGAAAGACGCCGCCCGTCGCGTTCGTCACATCAAAGGCGCCCAGCGCGCTCTTGCTGAACTGCTGATAGCTGTACCGGCCGAACATCGACGATTTCTCGTTTATGAAATAGTCGATGCGCGTGTCCCAGTTGTTCACGTCGAACTTCTCCACGCCCGAAGTCGCAAAGTTGTTGCGGAACGGCTGTCCCTGGCCGGGAGCGTTCGGCAGCGGAAGATATTTCAGCAATGCCAGCGCTTGCGGGCTCAAACGACTGGCCGGGATCGTATTGTTGGGGAAGGCCTGCCGTCCAACCCCTGTGTTGGGGTCGCCCGTCAACGGGTCAAAGATCATGTTCTGCTGCAGCGAAATCGATTTGCCCGTGGCGTCCGTCACCGTCGGAGCGCCGCTGATAGGCAACAGATATTCACTGAAGTTGCCGGTCCGCGCCAGCGCCGTCGGTACCGAGGTGGTCACCGAAGAGCCGAACCGCCGGCGCGTCAGTTGCGCATCGCCAAAATAAAACAGCTTGTTTTTAATGATCCTGCCCCCGATCGATCCGCCGAACTGGTTCCACTTAAACGGCGGAACGCCGTGCACGAGCTGATCGTTGTTGAAGGGATTCCGCGCAATCGTGCTGAACCCGGGTGAATTATTTTGCAGGTATTCGAATGCGGAGCCGTGAAAATCGTTGGTCCCGGATTTGGTGGACACATTCATCATCCCGGCGCCCGCATAGGCGAACTCCGCGTCGTAGTTCTGGCTCGAAATTTTCGTCTCCGTCACCGCATCCAGATTGGGATTGATCACGATAATCCCGAGAATCGGGTCCTGATTGTCGGTGCCGTCCAGTTGGAATCCGGTGCCGGAAAAGTGTTGCCCGTTTACCTGAATTTGTATGCTGCCTTGCGGGTTTTCCGAAGACGCGTGATTCCACCCCAACTGGCTGGTTCCCGGCAACAGCAGCTCGTAGGACTGAAAGTTGCGGTTGATGTTGGGCAGGTCTTCGAGCTGTTTCGCAGTCAAGGTGGTCGCCACGTCCGCCCGGTCGGATTGCAGCAGCGGCGCGGCGGCCGTCACCTCCACCTGCTCGGTCACGTTGCCAACCTGCAACGTCACGTCTACGCGGGCTGCCTGGTCGACATTGACCTGGATATCTCGACTCACGGCAGTGCGAAACCCGGCCCCCTCCACCTGCACCGTGTAGAGCCCGGGGATCAGCCGGTCCTTGGAATAGTTGCCCGTTTCGTTGGTCGTCACCTCGTACCGGGTCCCCTTCGATTGATCCGTGATGGTGACCTTCGCATTCGGCACGCCGCCGCCTGAAGGGTCCGTCACCGTGCCATATATGCTGCCGTACACCTGTTGTCCGAAAATGGCCTGCGGCAGAAATAATGCAGCAAATACCGCAATTTGAAAGCAAACTCGGCTTTGGGTTTTGAACACAACCTCTCCTTTTCAGG
Source organism: Bryobacteraceae bacterium (assembly GCA_035652975.1). GTDB lineage: Bacteria > Acidobacteriota > Terriglobia > Bryobacterales > Bryobacteraceae > TMP-7. Next base: position 16,986 of record DASRCT010000002.1, read on the forward strand.
GAGCGCGGAAGCAACCCCGCCCGCCGGGCGAAAGCCGCTTTGCCCACGGCGCCTTTCCCGTACGGGCGGGGTCCCGTGTCAACGGACGCCGTCAGAGCGATTTGACGCTAGCCGGTTTCCGCGCAGGCGATCCCTGTTCCCCAGAATTCTGGGATTGAGTTTGCATCCAGCTTGGCAGGGGTACAAGTATATTCCTGTTGTGAAACTGTTAAATGCAATAAGTTTTTTGGTTGCAAACGATTCTTGATCCTGTTACGCTCCGGATAAATGTCCGTTACAGGGGTGTCGCCGGCAGCTCGTGACGCCATCGCGGCGCAGATTGATCGGCTGATCGCTTCCGGCGTTCTAAGAGGGTCTGAGTCGCTTTGCCGTCTGCTGCGCTATCTGGCCGAACGCGCCATGGAGCATCCTGGCGTCGCCGTCAAGGAGTACCAAATCGCGGTGGAGGTCTTCGGACGGCCGCCCGATTTCGACCCGCGGCTGGATTCTACAGTGCGCGTACAAACTGGGCGGCTCCGCGCCAAACTCGCCGACTATTATGCAGGCGAGGGCGCCGAGGACCGGATCATCGTCGAGGTCCCGAAAGGATCCTATTCGCTGGTTATTCACGAACGCCCGGCCCAGGAGCCGGAGCCGGAATCCACCCCGTCTGCCGCCTCCCCCCCTGAGCTTCCGACAGAGCCGGTCCGTTCGAAAACAACTGTCGCGCTGATTGCCTTATCGACCGTCACCCTGAGCCTGCTGGCCGCCCTCCTGGTGGTCCTCTTTGACAGCCCTCTCCGACCCCGGCCGGGCGCCGCCGTCAATGAACAGGTTCCCGCCGTGCTCAAGACCTTCTGGGCCGGATTTGTCGACGGTCCGGAGCGGCCGTGGGTGGTCTTCAGCAATGCGGAGTTTGTCGGCCGGCCCGAGACCGGCATGCGCTATTTCGACCCGGCCCGGGACGCCCGCACTGGCATACTCGATCATTACACCGGCGTCGGCGAAGTGCTCGCCGTCCATGAGCTCGATCGCGTCTTCACCCTGCTCCATCACGGCATCCGGGTGAAACGAGGTCGCCTCTTGTCGCTCGACGACGCCAAAAATAACGACTTGATTTTCATTGGTTCGCCGGCGGAAAACCTTAGCCTGCGCGATATCCCCACCACCCAGGAGTTCGCGTTCCGGCTCGCCGCGGACGGCCCCCGCAAAGGCGACCTGGCCATCTACAATTTGAATCCCAGGCCGGGCGAAAGTTCGGTTTTCTGGGCGTCCCCAACCTTGCCCATTGCGGAGGATTACGCCGTAATCGGCCTCATGCCCGGCATGAATCCGAGCCGCTGGGTTATGGTGCTCGCCGGAACCACCACCATCGGCACGCAAGCAGCGGCGGAATTCGTCACCCGTGAATCCAATCTCGCCGAACTCGTTTCAAGAGTCGGAAAGTCGAGCGCAGGCCACATCCTGCCATTCGAAGCGGTTATCCATGTGAAGGTCGTCGGCGGGGTTCCCGTCGCCTCGCGCCTCGTCGCTTTGCACCGGCGCAAGTAGAGACCGGAGAATTTACCTCCCGTCCCCCGACTTAAAGATTGGAGGCGCGGGGGGGAATCGAACCCCCGAATAAAGGTTTTGCAGACCTCTGCCTTACCACTTGGCTACCGCGCCCGTTAAACCTCCTGGTAAGGATCATACCGCGAAACAGGACTGGAAAACCAACGGCGTTCGGGTTATCCTTGGAGATCAGGTAAAATCCCGAGATCGAGGCCCGAAAAGATCGCGGTCTGAACCGAATAGGTTTGAGGTGAAGCTGGAAACACTAAGCGCGCCGAACGGCGCACTGATTATCAAAGCAGCGGATTGGGCTTATCGTTCCACCGCATCGAAACAGGAGTCGTGCATGGAACAGCTTACAAACTCACATCCCCATGATGAATTGCTCGGCCAATACCTGTGCGGCCGGTTGTCGACACAAGAAGCGTTAGAAATTGAAACTCACTGCCTGACCTGCGCGCGCTGCGGCGATCGCCTGGCCGTCCTCGAATGGTTCCCAGGCGCACGCGACGGAGCTTTCGCCATACTGAATCCACCCGTTACGATTCGTTCACGATCCGTCCCTGACACGGATCCCACCGCCGCTCCGTTCTTGCAGCGGGCGTTCGGATCGGCGCTCACCAGGTTCAGCCTCCTGACAGGCTCGGATCAGTTGATCGGGGCCACGGCTGTCGCATCCGCTGCCATCCTGGCGCTGAGCTTCGCCCTCCCCATTACCCGCGCTCAACAGGATTCCGTCAACCGCGCTTGGGAGTCTGCCGTCGTCCCGCGCATGCCCGCTGCGAATGCGTCGCGCGCGTTTCAGTTCGGCCCCCCCTTCGACGAGGCGCTTCAACTCGAAGCCGATCAGGCGAGGATCAAAAGCATTCCCAATCTGCGCATCAACTACACCAGGCCTGTCCTGTTGGCGCGCGTTTTTATTCCTCCGGCTCAGCCCGTGATGCTGGCCCACAATGACCCGCTCATTCCGCCGGCTTCTCCGCGCCTTCACCTGGAGTTGAATCCACCGCCCGTTCCGTACGAGATCCCGCGGTTAACTCCTCCGCGCTCGTCTCGATTCCGATCCGTCCTGCGCGTTCTGGCTAAACCATTCGTTCCGGAACGCCGCGAGCGTCGCGAACAGCAGACCATCTGATCAGTGAAACGCGGCCTTTAAGCTGCGCGCCCGCGCTGCCGTCCCGGCTTCCTTCGCTCTGCGGGCAAACAATATCTGACTACCCGCTTCGAAGCGCGGTCCTGATCACCGCCACGGGATTATCCTGTCGGCCGCTCCTGCCGGACCCACGCCTGCCGGTCTCGGCTCGCTCAGACCCGCGCCGCCGGGAAGCGCCTCCACAAAGGGGTTCAAGTGCAGCGCACAGGCTTCCTGCGGCTCGGTTCCCGAGATAAAGTAGTCCACACGCGGCTCCGGGCAGTAAGGCCCTGCCAGCTCGCCTGTCGCAGGATCAATCTTCGCCGCGACGATGCCCGCCGGAGGCGCTCCAAACTCCCGTTTGCCCGGATAGTACGACGCCGCGCGCTTCATAAACTCTGCCCAGATCGGCAGCGCCGAGCGTGCGCCCTCAATATTCAACTCGCGATTGTCGTCAAAGCCGACCCACACCACGCACAGCAGGTCCGGCGTGAACCCCGCAAACCAGCCATCGTGCGACGTGCCCGTCTTGCCCGCCGCCACGCCCTTGAAGCCCATGCCTCGCACGCCCGCCGCCGTTCCACTTCGCAGCACCTCCTGGAGCAGGTCCACCATCAGGTAGGCCACCCGCGGATCCAGCGCCCGGCGCCGCTCCGGAGACCCGCTCACTATCACCCGGCCGTCGGCCGTCCGCACCTGTTTGAGAAATGTCGGTTTCACGAACTCGCCTCCGTTCGCGAAAACCGTATATGCGCCCGCCATCTCAAGCGGCGTCGCATCGTACGCTCCCAGCGCGACCGCCGGAGTGGCTTGAATCTTGTCGTTCAGACCGGCGCGCCGCGCCGCCTCGACCACTTTCGCGTAGCCGACCTTCTCCGCTAAACGCACCGTCGCCACGTTCAGCGAATGAGCCAGCGCGCGCCGCAGCGTGACCACGCCCATGTAATCATGGCGAAAATTTCCGGGCTCGTAGATCCGGTTCGCAAATTGAAAAGTAGTCGGCTCGTCAATCAGCGTGGTCGCCTCCGTAAAAACCTCCCGCCCCCCTTCAACCGCAGTGTTGAGCGCGGCGGCGTAAACGAAGGGTTTGAAGATTGAGCCCGGCTGGCGCTTTGCGATCGCGTGGTTCAACTGGCTCTTCCGGTAATCGCGGCCGCCCACCAGCGCTTTGATTTCCCCCGTGTGCGGATCGAGCGCAATCAGCGCCGCCTGCGGAAGCGCGCCGTCTTTTGCAATCCGCTTCTTTCTCACAATCGCGTCCACCTTGGGCATCGCCTTGTCAATGGCTTCGACCGCCGCGCGCTGCAAATCAGGATCAAGCGTCGTGTACACTTGGTTCAATCCGGAATTCTCTTCCTCGTCCGGCAGCCGACTTTCCAGTTCATCGTTCATCAAAGCCAGGAAATATGGCGCGTCGCCCCCATCCCTGCTCTCGGGCGCGAGGCCCAGCGGCGCATGCGATGCAGCCTGGCATTGCTCCGGCGTGATGTATCCGTTTTCGCGCATGAGCCTCAGAACCAGATTCCGGCGCGCCATCGCGCGATCCGGATAACGGAACGGATTGAAGTAAACGGGCCGCTGGATCAGACCGGCGATCAGCGCCGCTTCCGGCAGCGTCAGACGCCCGATCTCCTTGCCGAAATAGGCCTGCGCCGCCTCTCCGAATCCATGGATGCCGAACGTATCGCGCTGGCCCAGATACACCGAGTTCGCGTACAGCTCAAAGATCTGCTGCTTCGACAAGCGCTGCTCGAGTATGGTGGTGATCATCAGCTCGCTGAATTTGCGGCGCCAACGCTTCTGCGGCTCCAGATACAGCCCCCGGGCGAGCTGCATCGTCAGCGTCGATGCGCCCTGCTCTTTCCGATGCTGCCTCAGATCGACCCATGCGGCCTTCACAATTCGCAGCGGATCGAAGCCAGGGTGTTCAAAAAAGCGCTTGTCCTCGACCGACACCACGGCCTCTACCAGCGCCGGCGGGATCTCATGAAACTGCACCAGCCGCCGTTTTTCGCGCTCGCCGGCCACTACGTTCGTGATCAGCTCCGGCTCCAGGCTGTACTCGGCCAGCGTCTGCCCGCCTTGCAATCCCCTCAGCCCGCTGATCACCCCGTTCTTGAAGTGAATGGCGGCAGGTTCCGGGCGGAAATACGAGTGCGGCCCCGGATATACCTCCACTTCGTCGGCGCGCGCCACATAGTGCCCCAGCGGATTCGATGCCGAGGTCGAGTACCCGGCGCGCTGAAGACTCTTCACCACCGACTCGAGATTGATCGGATCGCCCGGCTGAAGCGTCCGCGGCGCCGCGTAAATGTTCGATGCGTCGGCGTAAGGACCATTTCGTAACGAGTTGTCGACAATAGCGCTGTATTTGGCGTACACATACGCCGCCGGCAGCAGCAACGCGAGAATCACCGCCGCGGGGATCAGCAACAGCCGCCGCGAACCCCACTCCGACCACCGGCCATTCAACCGCTTCATCCACTCCCGGATCTGGATGCGCCGCGGTTCAAACGTCGCCGGCTTTGTCGTAAAAATCACTGCGTCACACCCAAGCACGCGCGCTGCCACTGCGATTTCCAGCGTGTTACGCGCCGCCGGGCATGCATTCCGGCCGCCGACATGGTACTTCTTACATCAGTTCATCCGTTATGCTGATCGAAATTCGCGCATGGCCGCCGAAGTTCGATCTTCGAGAAGGCAGCTTATGGATTGGAAAATCTTGGTCGGAGCCCCGCTGATCGCCGCCGCGGCGTCGTGCAGCTTGGGTCGCTTTACGGGCATCGCGCCCAACGCGGACGTGCGCGAACAGCAGCCCCGGGGGACATTGATCTCGACCGCGGCCATGCAGGTCAGCCGCGCTGCGCACACCGCAACCGCGTTGACCGACGGCCGCGTGTTAGTGGCAGGCGGGTTCATCGAAGAGGCATCGCCGCAGGGGGCTGAAGTTTACGAGCCTGGCGCAGGACAATTCGCCCCGTTGCCGCCCATGGTTACGAGACGTCACAGCCACACGGCCACGCTGCTTCCCAATGGAAAAGTGCTGATCGCCGGCGGCTACGGCGCAGGCGCAGCGACCCTGGCCGCCGCGGAGCTGTTCGATCCGGCGACGAACTCCTTCAGCCCGACCGGATCACTGCTAACCGCTCGCGCAAACCATGTGGCAATCCCACTCGCGACCGGCAAAGTGCTCATTGCCGGAGGCGAGGGATCGGGCTGGACTTTCCTGGCCAGCGCGGAGCTCTACGATCCCTTTACCGGCCGCTTCTCATCCACGGGAAGCCTGACTACGCCGCGTGGCGGCCATGCGGGCGTGCGGCTTCCGGACGGACGCGTGTTGATCGTTGGCGGACACAACGGGCAACGGCGAAATCTCACCATACTGGCCTCGGCAGAGATCTACGACCCTGCGACAGGCATGTTTACTCGAGCGGGCGCGATGGGCGTCCCACGCCACAAGCACGATGCGGTATTGCTTTCAAACGGCCCGGTTTTAATTACCGGCGGCTCCGACGACCGGGACGATCGCGGCATTTACAACTCGACAGAGCTCTTCGATTGGAAGACTGGGGTGTTCATCCCTGGCCCGGCGATGAGGCTTGGCCGTTTTAAGCACAGGGGCGCGAGCGTTGTTCTCCCGAGCGGTTTGGCGTTGATCGCTGGAGGTGCGCCTCAGGCGGAAATATACGACGCTGCAAGTCGGAGTTTCGCCATCGTTCCGGGGCAGCCGCGAATGGCGGGATCCTTCTCTGCCGTCGCGCCGCTCAAGGACGGCGGCGTACTGATTGCAGGGGGCTACGGCAACGGCGCCGGGCCGCGGTCTTCGGCGTGGCTGTATCGCCCATGAAAGGCGAACGCCGACCGCCGCACACCGCAACCGCATTGACCGACGGCCGCGCGAGCGCGCCGCCGCTAAACCGAGGGCGTTCGGCCGAGATTCCTTCAGAAAATCCGTTTGCGCAGCGCGAAGGGATTCAGCCACGGTCTCGCCCTTAACGATATGCGAGCAAAAACGCGTCATCAGCGCTGCCGAACAATTCCGGCTTACACGTTGCTGGAATGCGCCGCCGCCCGCCAGGCGTTCGTTCGTTCGATGTAAGCCATGTACATCTGCACTTCGGCTTCCTGCCGCGCTTCATCCCACCCGAGCGCCGACGCAAGCAGCGAAGCCGCCCGGCTGGCGATTGCGGCGCCCTGGTCGGGCGCGAACCCCAGCGTAGTGCGGCGCAGCATGAAATCGGCCAGGTGCACGCATTGTTCGCTCGCCGCGCGCGACGCTAGCTGCTCCATATCGTCCTGCCGCAGCTTCTCGGATGCGCCCGGAAGCGGCTCTGATCCCGTCGCGCATTTTCGTCGCGCGCCGAGCTGGATCGCCGCCGCGTCGGTGGCCTGTTCCGCGATGGCTCTGTATCCGGTGATCTTTCCTCCCAGCACGGAAACAAGCCCCGGCCGGATCTCCAGCCGGTGCGTCCGTGACACCGCCGAAGGCTTCCCCGGCTGCATCACCAGAGAGCGAACGCCCGCGTTGGTCCAATAAATTTCGGCGCGAGCCGCCTCCGGAAAGAATGCCGCCGCGGAACGGACCAGGTAGTCCACATCCTCCGCCGTCGCGCAAGCCGCCCCCGGGTCGCCCTGGAAGTCTGTGTCCGTGGTGCCGATCCACCCCAGATTCAGCCACGGAATGGCGAAGAACAGCCGCCCGTCGATCGGCGAGAACAACACCACTGCGCTCCGCGAAACCGGCGGGCAGGCGAGATGGATCCCCTTGGTCGTGCGGATCCGCGGCGCAGCCCCCGGCTCAATGGCCTGCGCCACACGATCAAACCACGCTCCCGACGCGTTCACCACGACGCGCGCCCGCACCTCCGCTTCATCGCCGGTCAGCGCATCGCGCACGCGGACGCCCGCTATGCCCGACCTCGCGCGCAACGCTCCCGTCGCCTCACAGTAGTTCAGCGCCTGGGCGCCGTGAGCGCGCGCATCAAGAATATTCTCAATCGCCAGGCGTTCCGGCGAGGCGGCCTGCGCATCGAAGTACGCCGCTCCGCCCTGCAGCCCCTGTTCGCGCAGACCCGGCTCGCGTCCCAGCATCTCCCTCCGCGAGAGAATCCGGTAGGACGGAAGGCTCTTATCGAAGCTCAACGCTTCGTACAAAAGCATCCCGGCGCGCAGTTTCGCGCGCGCCAACAGGCTCAGGTCGTAGAACGGAATGAGAAACTCAAGCGGCCGCACTAGGTGCGGCGCGATTCGCAGCAGGATCTCGCGCTCCCGCAGGTCCATCCGCACCAGCCCGAAATCCAGCATTTCGAGATAGCGCAGCCCGCCATGGATCAGCCGCGTCGACCCCGACGTCGCGCCGCTGCCGTAATCCGATTTTTCAAAAAGAGCGACGCTGAAGCCGCGAAGCGCTGCGTCCCGCGCGATCCCGGCCCCAATAATGCCGCCGCCAATGATCGCGATATCGAACGACTGCCCCCGCAGCGAATCGAGCCGAGACACCTATCCAAAATTGTACGAAACGCGCTCAGCCGCTGTTAGACTCATCCCATGATCGATCCCCCCGCGCCGGTCCGAAAATGCGACATCGTCATGAAAGGCGGCGTCGCCTCCGGCCTCGTCTACCCTCGCGCCATCGCCTGCCTGGCGCGCCAGTATCGCTTCCATTCCATCGGAGGAACCTCGGCCGGCGCAATCGCCGCCGCCCTCACAGCTGCCGCCGAATACCGGCGCTCGCGCGGTCAATTCGTCTTCGACGAACTCGCCGAATTGCCCGCCTGGCTTGGCAGCCCCTGCGCCTCCGCGCCCGGCGCAAATCTGTTCAACCTGTTCCAGCCGCAAAAGAAAATGCGGCGGCTGTTCCGCATCGCCGCCGCGCTGCTGGTCAAATCCTGGCCGCGCCGCATCGCGCATATCGGACTCGCCTCCTGGCCGGAGCTCATCCTGGGCGCCATTCCCGGCCTTCTCGTCATCGCTCTCGCCTCCACTACGCACGCGCTGGCCGGCTCTCTGCTGGGCGTCTTTATCGCTCTCGCCGGCGCGCTCGTCGCCGGGCTGGCCGGCGCCATTCTCCGCTGCTCCAGACTGCCCCGCGCACATTTCGGCCTCTGCACCGGATATGCGCCGCCGCGCCCGGGCAAACCCGAAGCGCTGATCGAATGGCTGAATAATCGCATCAACGCCCTCGCCGGGCGCCCTCCGGACCAGCCCCTCACCTTCGGCGATCTCCGGCGCGCCGGAATCCATCTGCAAATGATCGCCACCGCCCTCACCTTCGGCCGACCCTACACCTTGCCCTTCCACGCCGCCGAGTTCTACTTCTCCCCGGATGAAATGCGCCTCTACTTCCCTCCCGAAATCGTCTCCTGGATGGAGCAGCATCCCTGCCCCCTGTCGACCCATGGCGACCGCGTGGACCTCAACGGCCTCAAGCCGCTGCCCGCAGCCGACGATCTGCCCGTCATCGTCGCCGCCCGCCTCAGCCTTGGGTTCCCCGTTCTGTTCACCGCCGTCCCCCTGTACGCCATCGACTGGACGCGCCGCAGAAAAACCCCCGCCGAACCCCCGGCCGCTCAACGCGCCCCGGGCGACGCGATCGAGCACGACGAACCGCGCCGCCCCGAGCCCGTGTGGTTCTCTGATGGCGGATTGTGCAGCAATTTCCCGCTTTTCCTGTTCGACGCTCCCATCCCACGGTGGCCTACCTTTGGCATCGACCTCGATGACCTCCGCCCGGATCGCAGCTCCGAAGCCGATCGCGTCTGGATGCCGCAAACCAATCGAAGCGGCATTGCACACCGCTGGAAGCGCCTTCACTCTCTCTCCGGCTTCCTCGCCGCCGTTGTTTCCGCCGCCCAAAGCTGGACCGACGCGCTGCAAACCATGGTCCCCGGGTACCGCGACCGCATTGCCCACATCTATCTGGATCGCAACGAAGGCGGGCTCAACCTCGACATGCCCCGCCATCGCGTGGAGCGCATTGCGAGCTACGGAGAACGCGCCGCCGCCAAGCTGATCGAGCGCTTCGTTTACGGAACCGATGGCGGAAAGCCGACGCCCATGACCTGGGAGAACCAGCGCTGGATCCGCTACCGTTCCACCATGGCCGTGCTCGAAGACTTCCTGTCAGCCTTTCAAAGAGCGCTCGATGAGACGCAGCCCGGCGACCGCGCCTATCAGGAGCTCATTGCCCGCCCTCCCGCCGCTCCGCCGGCCAGCTATCCGTTCACCGCCACCCAGGAAACCTACGCCCAATCCATCACCGCCAGACTGCATGACCTCGGCCGCGAAGCCGCCGCCCGGGAGCTCTCCCATGGCGCGCCGCGCCCCACGCCGGCGCTGCGCGTCCGGCCACAGTTCTGATCTCGACCGTATACACGGAAGACGGAGCGGACAATGAACTGGCTCGCGTATTGTTGGAGGACGATCCGCACAACAAGCCAGCGACGTCTTCTCGAATAGAGCGCCGTGCTGCCGAGGGGAACTGGACGCTAACGACGCCCGTAGAGCGAAACCCGCGCGCTCAGGTCGATGAGCCGGTCGCACGCCTGCACCGGACGATTGACTACTCAACCTCGAATTAGAAACTGAACGGGTGCACTATCCAGCAAAATGCCGCTGCCGTCAATACCCCTCTGCGTCCCGGCCTGCCGGCGCTGTGCTCACGCAAAAATATCGCGATGCTTCGGGGCGCAACAAGGCATACGCCAATATCGCGAATATGGCTGCGTGTACCGCCAGCTCGAACCGCGAGTGGAATGCGCTGACGATGACGTGGTATGCCATCCAGGCGAGAGCGGCCCACCGCGCCCAGTTCTTACCGATCAGCAGATATGCGCCACAAACAATCGCCGCTAAGCGCACGACAGAAATCCATACTAGTTCAGAGTGCGCCGAGTGCTGCGCCTTGAAATCCGCAAGATGATACACGAATCCCATTGCTCCCGCCGCGATCAACACGACGCTGATCACTGTAACGGAAAGTGGACGTCGATTCTCCGGCATTCACCCAGCTTCGTCCGAGTGGCTTCAGCACGCAAGCAGGAAGAACGGCGGTCTCCCGTCATGACGGTGCAGCAACTTGCAACAAAGTCATCGACGATTACGGCTGCAAAAAAGAGGACTAGCGCGTCTACCCCAGTCCCTCCGGCAAGGGCCGCGCCGTCCGGCGCGGCCGCATCCGCGCCGCCCACAGCCGCAACCGGTCCAGGTACAGGTAAATTACCGGGGTCGTGTACAGCGTCAGCATCTGGCTGACAATCAACCCCCCCACGATCGTGATCCCCAACGGCCTCCGGAGCTCCGAACCCGTTCCCCCGCCCACCGCCAGAGGCACGCCGCCGAGCAGCGCCGCCATAGTCGTCATCAGGATGGGCCGGAACCGCAGCAGCGCCGCCTCATAGATCGCCTCCACCGAATTCTTCCCTTCCTTGCGTTCCGCCTCCAGCGCAAAATCGATCATCATGATGGCGTTCTTCTTTACGATGCCAATCAGCAGCACAATCCCGATCAGCGCAATCACGCTCAGCTCAACATGCGTCAATAGCAGCGCCAGAATCGCGCCTACGCCCGCCGAAGGCAGCGTGGACAAAATGGTCAGCGGGTGAATGTAGCTTTCATACAGAATCCCGAGCACGATATACACCGTCACCAGCGCCGCCAGAATCAGGATCGGCTCATTGGCCAGCGAGGATTGAAACGCCTGGGCCGTGCCCTGAAAGCTCCCTTGCACGTTCGCGGGCATCCCGATTTCGCGCTCCGCCGCGTCAATCGCCTCAACGGCGTCCCCCAGCGCCACCCCCGGCGCGAGCGCGAACGACAGCGTGATCGCCGGAAACTGCCCCTGATGGTTCACCGACAACGTCGTGTTGCGCTCTTCGAAATGCACAAATTGACTCAGCGGAACCTCAGCCCCCGTCGACGACCGCACGAAAACATTCCGCAGCGCGTCCACGCTGCGCTGCAATCCCGGCTCCATCTCCATGACGACGTGATACTGATTCAGCGTGCTGTAAATCGTGGAAACCGGCCGCTGCCCGAACAGATCGTACAGAGCCTCGTCCAGGATCTGCGGCGAAATCCCCAGCCGCGACGCCGTGTCCCGGTCGATCGCCAGGTGCTGTTCGAGCCCTTTCGTTTGCTGATCGGTATTGACGTCTCGAAGAATGGGGATGGTCCGCATCTTGCGCAGCAGCGCTTGCGACCACTCGTCCAGATCCCGCAGATTGTCGGAGCGCAGCGTGTACTGATACTGCGAGTTGCTGCCGCGGCCGCCAACGCGGATGTCCTGCGACGCCTGCAAATACAGCGTCGCGCCCGGAATCCGCGCCAGCTTCGGCCGCAGCCGCTCAATCACCATGTCCGCGCTCACCTTCCGCTCCGAGAGCGGCTTCAGTTCCACAAAGGCGCGGGCCGTGTTGATGGAGCTGCCGCCCGTGAACCCCATCACATTTTGCACCGCCGGATCAGCCTTGATGATCGCCACAAACTGCGCCAGCTTTTCCCGCATCGCCGGAAACGAGATGTCCTGCGCCCCTACAATCGATCCCGACATGCGGCCCGTGTCCTGCTGCGGGAAAAAGCCCTTGGGCGCGATGATGTACAGGTACACGCTCAGGCATACCGTGCCAATCGTCACCAGCAGCATGAGCTGCGGATGATGCAGCACCCAGCCCAGCGTCTCCTCGTAAAACGAGTGAATGGCATGAAACGCCCGCTCGCTGATGCGATAAGCGCGCCCGTGCCGCCGCCCGCCCTGCGGTCGCAAAAATCGGGCCGACAACATCGGCGTCGTGGTCAGCGAAACCATCAGCGACACGCCGATCGCCGCCGTCAGCACAATCGCAAATTCCCGGAACAGCCGGCCCACGATGCCGCCCATCAGCAGGATCGGAATGAACACCGCAACCAGTGATACGCTCATCGACAGCACCGTGAATCCGATCTCCCGGGCGCCGCGCAGCGCCGCCTCCACCGGCCGGAGCCCCATCTCCAGGTAGCGCGCGATGTTCTCGATCACCACAATCGCGTCGTCCACCACGAATCCCGTCGAGATCGTCAGCGCCATCAGCGACAGATTGTCCAGCGTATAGCCGGCCAGGTACATCACCCCGAACGTGCCCAGCAGCGACAGCGGCGCCGCCACGCTCGGGATGATGGTCGCCCACGCATTGCGCAGGAAAATGAAGACCACCAGGATCACCAGCCCGACCGAGATCATCAGCGTGAACTGCACGTCCTCAACCGAAGCCCGGATCGTGGTGGTCCGGTCCAGAACCACCGACAGCTTGATGGCCGGCGGAATCGACGCTTGCAGCTGCGGCAGCAGCGCTTTTACCCGGTCCACCGTCGCGATCATGTTCGCCGCGGGCTGCCGGAACAGAATCACCAGCACCGCCGGTTGCCCGTTGGCGAGACCCGCGTTGCGGCGGTCTTCCACCGAGTCGTACACCTGGGCGACATCGCCCAGCCGCACTCCCGCGCCGTTCCGGTAGGCGATCACCAGCCGCTGATATTCGCGCGCCTCCGAAAGCTGGTCCGTCGTGTCGAGCTGCCACGTGTTCTCCCGGTCTTCGATCGAGCCCGTCGGCCGGTTCGCATTGGCGCTGGCAAGCGCCGTCCGCACCTGATCCAGTCCGATGCCGTAGCTGTTCAACAAATAGGGATTCAGCTCCACGCGGACCGCGGGCTTCGCCCCCCCGCCCACCGTCACCTGGCCCACCCCCTCGATCTGCGACAGCTTCTGCGCCAGAATCGAATCCGCCGCGTCATACATCCGCGCCACGTCGTAGCGGTCCGAGGTGAGCGCCAGAATCATGATCGGCGAGTCCGCCGGATTTACTTTGCGGTAGGTCGGATTGTTTGGCAGATTTGCAGGAAGCTGGCCCCGCGCCGCGTTGATCGCCGCCTGTACGTCGCGCGCGGCGGCGTCAATATCGCGGTTTAGATCAAATTGCAGTACGATCGACGTCGAACCGTAGCCGCTCGACGAAGTCATCTCCGTCACCCCGGCGATCCGCCCGAATTGCCGCTCCAGAGGCGTCGCCACCGCCGAGGCCATCGTCTCGGGGCTCGCGCCCGGCAGGCCGGCGTACACGTTGATCGTCGGAAACTCCACCTCCGGCAGCGGCGCCACCGGCAGCATCGTGTACGCGATCGCGCCCGCGATCGCTAGCCCCGCCGTCAGCAGCGAGGTCGCCACCGGCCGGCGGATGAACGGCGACGAGAGACTCACAACGGCTCCGCTCCAATCCCGTCGTCAACCGGATTCGCCGCGCGCAGCGCGCGGAACCGCTGCGCCAGGCGGTCAAAGAACAGATACACCACCGGCGTTGTGTACAGCGTCAGCGCCTGGCTCACGATCAGCCCGCCCACAATCGTGATGCCCAGCGGCCTGCGCAACTCCGACCCGGTGCCCGCCCCCATCGCCAGCGGAACCCCGCCCAGCAGCGCCGCCATGGTCGTCATCATGATGGGCCGGAAACGCAGCAGACACGCCTGATAAATCGCCTCGCGCGGGCTGCGGCCCTCTTCCCGCTGCGCCTCCAGCGCGAAATCAATCATCATGATCGCGTTCTTCTTCACAATGCCGATCAGCAGAATGATGCCGATCAGCGCGATGACGTTCAGATCGTTGCCCGTAACCAGCAGCGCCAGAATCGCCCCCACCCCCGCCGAAGGCAGCGTCGAAAGAATCGTGATCGGGTGAATGTAGCTTTCATACAACACGCCAAGCACGATATACACCGTCACCACTGCCGCCAGAATCAGCAGCGGCTCATTGGCCAGCGAGTTCTGAAAGGCCGCCGCCGTGCCCTGAAAACTGGCCTGAATGCTCGCCGGAAATCCGATCTCTCTCTCCGCCCGCTGGATCACCTGCACCGCCTCGCCCAGCGAAACGCCCGGCGCCAGATTGAACGACAGCGTCACCACCGGAAACTGCCCCTGATGATTCACCGCCAGCGGAGTGTTGGACGGCTCAAAATGCGTGAACGCGCTCAGCGGCACTTCGCCTGTCGAAGACCGCACGTAGATCTGCTTCAGGTCCTCGACGCCATTTTGAAAATTCGGCAGCGCCTCCAGAACTACGTGATACTGGTTCAGCTGCGTGAAGATCGTCGAGACCTGCCGCTGTCCGAACGCGTCGTACAGCGTGTCGTCGATCATTTGCGGCGTAACGCCCAGGCGCGCAGCCGTGTCGCGATCAATCACCAGCGTCGCCTTCAGCCCGCCGGTCTGCTGGTCCGTCGCAACGTCCCGCAGCTCCGGCCGCGCCTGCAGCTTGGCCAGCAGCCGCGGCGCCCACAGGTTCAGTTCATTCGCATCCGCGTCCTCCAGGCTGTACTGATACTGCGTGCGCGACACGCGGTCCTCCACGGTGAGATCCTGCACCGGCTGCATGTACAGCGTGATGCCTTCCACCGCCGCCAGCTTCGGCTGCAGCCGGCGAATGATGTCCGAAGCGCCCGCGCTCCGCTCCTCGAGCGGCTTCAGATTGATCTGAATCCTCCCCGTGTTCAGCGTCGCATTCGTTCCGTCGATGCCAATGAACGACGACAGGCTCTCGACGTCCGGATCGCTCAGAATCACGCGCGCCAGCTCCTGCTGCCGCTGCGCCATCGCCGCAAACGACGTGCTCTCGCGCGATTCGGAAATACCCAGAATCACGCCCGTGTCCTGGATCGGAAAGAATCCTTTCGGAACCACGGCGTACAGAATCAGCGTCCCCGCCAGCGTCGCCCCCGTCGCCAGCAGCGTCGCCGGCTGGTGATTCAACACCATCCGCAGCGTGGCGCCGTACCATTCAATCGCCTTTTCGAAACCACGCTCCGAGATCCGGTAAAACCACCCTTGCTCGGAGACGGGCTTATGCCGCAAAAGCAGCGCGCACATCATCGGCGTCAGCGTCAGCGACACCACCGCCGAAACCAAAATCGTCACCGCCAGCGTAATCGCGAATTCCCGGAATAGCCGCCCGACAATATCCCCCATGAACAGGAGCGGAATCAGCACCGCGATCAGCGACACCGTCAGAGACACGATCGTGAACCCGATCTGCTCGGATCCCTTCAGCGCCGCCTCCAGCGGCGGATCGCCCTCCTCGATGAACCGCGCGATGTTCTCGATCATGACGATCGCGTCGTCCACCACGAATCCCGTCGAGATCGTCAGCGCCATCAGCGTCAGATTGTTCAAACTGTAGCCCGCCAGATACATCACGCCGAACGTGCCGATGATCGACAGCGGAACCGCCACGCTCGGAATGATGGTCGCCGCGAGGTTGCGCAAAAACAGGAACATCACCATCACCACCAGCGCAATCGTGAGCATCAGTTCGAACTGAACGTCCCGCACCGACGCGCGGATTGTGGTGGTGCGGTCCGTCAGCACCCGCACGTGGACCGCCTTCGGCAGCGACGCCTGAAGCTGCGGCAGCAGGCGGATCACCCGGTCCACCACGCTGATGATGTTCGCCCCCGGCTGGCGCTGGATGTTCAGAATCACCGCCGGCGTGGTATTCATCCACGCCGCCTGCCGCGCGTTCTCCACCCCGTCGATCACCGTCGCCACATCCGTCAGCCGCACCGGCGCGCCATCCTTGTACGCCACAATAATCGTCCGGTAATCCGCGCTCGACATCAGCTGGTCGTTGGCGCCAATCGTGAACGCCTGGCGCGGCGTCTCAATGTTGCCCTTGGCCTGGTTGACGTTGGCCTGGCTCAGCGCGATGCGAAGATCCTCCAGGCTCAAGCCGTAGGCCGCCAGCGCCGTCGGATTCGCCTGGATCCGCACCGCCGGCCGCTGCCCCCCGCTGATGCTCACCAGTCCGACGCCGGAGAGCTGCGAAATCTTCTGCGCCAGCGTCGTGTCGGCGTAGTCTTCCACTTTCGACAGCGGCAGCGTGTCGGAAGTCAGCGCCAGCGTGAGAATCGGCGCGTCCGCCGGGTTGCTCTTGCTGTAAATCGGAGGGTTCGGCAGATCGCGCGGCAGATACGTCCCGGAGGCGTTGATCGCCGCCTGCACCGACTGCTCCGCCACATCAATGTTCAGATTCAGATCGAATTGCAGCGTGATGATCGACGCCCCGAACGAGCTCGTCGAGGTCATCTGCTTCAACCCCGGCACTTGTCCAAACTGCCGCTCGAGCGGCGCCGTCACCGACGAAGCCATAACCTCCGGACTTGCGCCGGGGTAGAACGTCAGCACTTGTATGGTGGGATAGTCAACCTCGGGAAGCGCCGATACCGGCAGTTGCCGGTAAGCAACAAAACCCGCAAGCAAAATGCCGATCATGAGCAGCGAGGTCGCGACCGGCCGCAAAATAAACGGTCGCGAAGGGCTCATGGCTTGTTCGCGCGGCTGCGCGCCCGGTTGGGGTTCGGCGCCCGGACGTCTACCTTCGAGCCTTCCTGAAGCTTGTCCTGTCCATCCACCACCACCATCTCGCCGGGCTGCAAGCCGGATTCAATCACGGAGCGGTTGCCCTCCGTCGTTCCGACCTGAACCACGCGCAGCGCCGCCGTGTCGTCCTGTACAACGTAGACATAGGCGCCCTGCGGTCCCCGCTGAACCGCCGCCGAGGGAATGATCACCGCGCCCCGCAGCATCTCCACCAAAAGCCGGCAGTTCACAAACTGGTTCGGGAACAGCGCATGATCGCGGTTGTCAAACACCGCCTTGAGACGCGACGTCCCGGTGTTCGCGTCAATCTGGTTGTCTA
The DNA here is from genome assembly GCA_035652975.1 of Bryobacteraceae bacterium. GTDB lineage: Bacteria > Acidobacteriota > Terriglobia > Bryobacterales > Bryobacteraceae > TMP-7. Next base: position 34,364 of record DASRCT010000002.1, read on the forward strand.
CGGTGAGCAGCGTCCCCGATGCGATCTTGTTCTCGTCGCTGCGGTCATAGGCGTCCACGGGAAGCTTCGCGCCCGCTCGCAGCTTCTTCAGCACCCTCGGAAGCTCATCGGCCGGGATCGTGAAGAGAATCGCGATGGGCTCCACCTGGGTGATCGTTACAATGCCGTTGGCGTCCGACGCATGCACAATATTGCCGACGTCCACTTGCCGTAAACCAACCCGCCCCCCAATCGGCGCCGTGATCCGGCAGTAGGTGAGTTGCAGTTTGGCGTTATCAATCGCGGCGCGGTCGGCCTCGATGGTCCCCTGGAACTGCCCCACCTGCGCGGCTTGCGTATCCAGTTGCTGTTTGGGAATCACCTGAGCCTGCCAAAGCGCCTGGTAGCGCGCCAGATTGACCTTGGCGTCGTTCAATTGCGCCTGGTCGCGCGCCAGTTGACCCTCGGCCTGCTCCAGTTGCACCTGGAACGGCCGCGGATCGATTTCCGCAAGCAGATCCCCCGCCCGGACAAATTGCCCTTCCTGAAAGTGAACCGCCATGAGCTGGCCGTCAACGCGCGTCTTCACGTTCACTGTGTTGAACGCAGCCACGTTGCCCAGACCCCGCAAATAAATCGGCATGTCTCCACGCTGCGCAGCGACCGCCGCCACCGGAATCCGCCGGTTTGCATTTCGCGCTTCCGCCTTGGCCGCCGCGGCGTTTCGAGCCTGCTGCGCGCTTTCGTAGTAGCGGTAAATTCCATAGCCGGCCGCGGCCAGGACCAGCAGCCACAACCATGCAAACAAACGGCGCCGCGGTCGTTCGGGAGGCGGTGGCGCGGCGGGCGGCTCGGGATATGCGGTGGGCGCGTACTGCGGAGGACTCGTCTCGATTCGTTGCGCCATCTCGCGAAGACGAACAGGGTTCCCTACTATTGTCCCTTACATGGGGAGACGCTGGCCGCGCTATGAAGTTACATACAACGCCCCGCGGGCGCAGGCCCCACACGCCCCCCCATATCCCTCACGCATCACTGGATCCTCCCTGCGTCGCGCCGCGGTCAGCCGCCGTTCCCTTGTCCGAATATGAAATACGTGGACATCGCAGGATGGGAGAACTTATATCGCTCCGGAGAGCGAGGCGCAGAAGACCAGCCCACGCGCCTTCTGATCGATGTTGCAGCAGGACTGAAGCCCGGAAGCGCACTCGATCTGGCCTGCGGCACAGGCCGAAATGCGTTGTTTCTGGCCGGGCTGGGCTGGAAGGTCACAGCCCTCGACGGCTCGGAAACCGCTATACGCATCCTCAGACAGAGATCCGCTCAGCGCGGCCTGCCTGTGCGCGCGGAAGTCGCGGACCTGACCAGCCCGGAGTTCTCGCTCCCCATCGCGGCCTACGATCTCATCGTCATTGCGTATTATCTGCAACGCGATCTGTTTCAAAAGATCACCCCGGCCTTGCGAGACCACGGGCTGGTTCTTGCCATCGTCCATATCCCCGATCCCGGTGAGCCGCCAACCGGCAAGCGGGCCGCGCCCGGCGAGCTTCGGAGCATTTTCAACGGCTGGGAACTCCTCCACGACTACGAAGGCCCCTCCCGCGACCCGGCGCATCGCCGGCCTGTGGCCGAGATCGTGGCCCGGCGAATCGTTTCCCCGGAACGGCTCCGCCCCTAGCAGGTTCCACCGCGTCCCCCTCCGTCACCAGGGGACCGCCCCGCGGCGGCGCCGCGCCGGACTGTACGCCACCCCCAGGCGCGCCCGTAGTGCATCGCCGCCGCTCCCGTCAGCCCGGCGGCGATCCCGGCCCAGCGCTTCGAAGCGATGGCATGACGTGCTCTCTCTCTCCTCACCCGGCTTTCAAGGCTGCCTCCGCCAGGCGCCGCAGCATGCCGCGGAACATCACGCTGTGCACGGGATACAGAAGGCGCCAGTACAGCAGCCCGACCAGGCCTCGGGGCTCAAACGTCGCAATCTGCCGCAAAACCGTACAAGCGCCCGCGGGTTCAACGTCGAACTCCAGCCAGGCGCGCCCGGGCAACCGCATCTCGGCCGACAAGCGCAGACGGCGGCCGGGCTCGTATGCTTCCACGCGCCAGAAATCCAGCGTCGAACCGGGCAGCGGATTCTCCGGATCGGGGCGGCCGCGCCGCATCCCCACGCCGCCCAGCAGAAGATCAATGAGCCCCCGAATCCGCCACAGCGTGTTGGCAAAATACCATCCGGCCTGTCCGCCAATGCGGCGGATGGGAGCAAACACCTTCTCCGGCGGCAACGGGACTCGCATCTCTCGCCGGTACGTCAAAACTCTGCGCCACGGAGCCTCGGCCGCCGCTCCGCGAAAGCCCGCGTCGCACCAGCGCGTCTCCGCCGCCTGCCGCTTTTCGTTCGCCAGCGCTCGCTCCAGCGCTTCGGCGACGCCCATGGGCCGGACGTCGAAATCTCTGAGCGCAACCGGATCGCGGACCACGCTCGGATTGCGCACGCTCTCAATCAGGCATCTCCCCACGCCCGCATACACCGGCGTGATCAGCGTCAGCCAGCGGCTGGACAGCGACGGAGTCAGAAACGGAACAGGAACGATCCACCGCCGCAGTCCCCGTTGCCGCGCAAATTCGCGCATGATTCCGGCGTACGAAGTCACATCGCGGCCCCCGATCTCGTAAATCGCGCTCCCCCGGAGCGGAATGCGAAGGGCGGCGATCAGATACTCGATGACGTCTTCGATCGCAATCGGCTGCGCAGCCGTTCTTACCCAGCGCGGAGTGATCATTAGCGGCAAACGTTCCACCAGCGCGCGGATCACTTCAAAGGATGCGCTCCCGGAACCGATGACGATCGAAGCCCGGAACTCAATGACCGGTATGCCGCTCGAGCGCAGAGCCTGTCCCGTCCGAAGACGGCTGCGCATGTGGTTCGACAGCTCACCTCCATGCGCCAGACCGCCCAGGTAGATGATCCGGCGCACCCCGCCGTCGCGCGCCGCCGCGGCAAAGTTGAGCGCCGCCCGGACTTCTTTGTCCGCGAACTCCGGGCCTGAGTTCATCGAGTGAACTAGATAATACGCGGCGTCCACATCGCGAAACGCGCCCGCCAGGGACGCCGCCTCCAGCAGGTCGCCCTGCTGCAACTCGGTCGTCGATTGGATGCGGCCGCGCAGCGCCTCCGGGCGGCGGCACAGACATCGCACCGGCGCGCCCTCCGCCTCCAGCCGCCGCACCAGCCTCCCTCCGATATAACCCGTCGCCCCCGTCACCAGGAACATCGTTCACCCGGACGGCTCCGTGAAACCGGTCTACGCCGCGGCTGGCTGCCAGCGGCGCTGAATCGACTTCCAGGTGAGCGCCTGATACAGCCCCGCCAGCCCCACCAGCCCATACACAACCGAGCTTAGGGGCGACGTCTCGCCAAATTTCATGCCGAATACGAACGCCACCAGGTCCAGATGGAAGATTCCGGCCAGGCCCCAGTTCAGCGCTCCGATAATGACCAGCGCTGCCGCGATGACATCGATCTGCTTCATTTCTGCTCCTTCCGCCGGCGACTTCCGGCTTGTCTGCTTTGATCATAGTGAAAATCTGTTTTATTGTGAAGAATCGGGCGCGAGGTGGTTTTCACCGAGCGAAAAGAATCGTCGAAAACAGGGACTCGGAGGAAAATCATGTTGTCGGAAACCATCACCGCCGGCCTGAAGCGGTATGCCATCGGCGCGCGGCTGCGGCGCCTCCGCCTGCGCAAGAGCATGGGGCTCCTGGAATTGAGCCGGCACACCGGGCTTTCTCCCGCCTTGCTCTCCAAACTCGAGCGGGACGTCTTGTATCCCACGCTCCCCACCCTGCTGCGAATCGCAATGGTGTTCAGCGTAGGGCTGGATTATTTTTTCACTCCGGAACCCAAGCCCGTCCTCGAGATCGTGCGCAGAAAGGACCGGATGCGCTTCCCGGAGTCGCCCGAAAGCAGCGAGCCCGCGTATTTCTTCGAAAGCCTCGATTTCCCCGTTTCGAATCCGGCGTTGAATGCCTATTTCGTGGAGTTTCAGCCCGTGGCCGCGGATCGCTGCCGGCTGCATCAGCATGCCGGCATTGAATTCTTATACCTCATCTCCGGCAGAATCGAGTTGCGGATCGGCGCGGAGCGGCACCAGCTGAGGACCGGCGATTCCATCTACTTCGATCCGTCGGTCGCTCACGGATACCGCCGCATCGGCGCCCGGCGCGCTACCGCCGTGGTGGCGACAACAGCGCGGCGGCAACAACCCGCCGTAGACTGTCAATAATGCTCCGGACAGTTCTCCCCATCGTGGCCAGCGCCTGTTTCGCCATCCCTGCCGCCAGTGCCGGCCGTCTTCAGGTCGGCGCAGCGCGCGTAGACATCACGCCGCCCGCCGGCGCCGCCCTGCCGATGAGCGGCTACGCTGGCCGCACCCATGGATTCGAGGGCGTCCATGATCACATCTACGCCCGCGCTATTGTGTTGAGCGACGGGGCCGCAACGGCGGCCCTTGTGGGCTGGGAGCTCATCGGCGTTCCCAATCCCGCCTGGGCCGATGTGTCCGCGCGCATCGCCAAGGAGTGCGGCATTCCCGTCGATCACCTCCTGCTTGCCGCCGTTCATGACCATAGCGCCCCTGCGCCCGCCGGCATTTACGGCAACGCATCGCCCCAGTCGGCCGAATACACGGAAAAGCTCAAGCAGGCGACGGTGGAGGCCGTGCGCCAGGCCAAAGCCAGACTGCAACCGGCGCGGGTTGGCTACGGCGCCGGCCGCGCCTACGTGAATGTCAACCGGCGGGAGTTGACGCCCGACCGCGGCTGGTGGCTCGGCTTCAACCCCGACGGCGTCTCCGACAAAACGCTCGCTGTGCTCAGATTCGAAACCGACGCAGGCGTCCCCATCGCCTTTCTGATCAATTACGCCGTGCATGCGGTCGTGATGGGCCCGGAGAACTACCAGATCAGCGGCGACATCGCCGGCGCCACGTCGCGCTACGTCGAGCAGTACTATGCGCGCACGCTGCCGGATCCTCCCCGCAGCGACGCCGGCTATGGGCTCCGTCCACGGCAAGGCCAGGCGCCGGCTGACGTGGTCGCGCTATGGACCAGCGGCGCCGCCGGCGATCAGAACCCGGTGTCCATGGCCAGCAGGGATTTCACCATGGTCGATGCGCTCGGCAAGATCCTCGGCGAAGAATCGGTCCGCGTCGCCAACGCCATCGCCGCCGCGCCGGACGTCCGCCTCCACGCCGCGCAGCGCGTTGTCACCTGCCCGGGGCGCAAGGTGGAAGAGGGACCGCGCCCCCGCCGCGAGTACAAATTCCAGGATGCCGATCCCGTGGACATCCGCTTGAGCCTGCTCATGATTAACGACATCGCGCTAACCGGGGTTTCCGGCGAAGTCCTCACTCCCATTTATCTTCACCTCAAGCGCGAATCGCCGTTCAGTCGCACCCTGATGCTCACCCATACCAACGGCGCCAGCGGATACATCCCCGATGACGCCGGCTTCGATCAGATTGGGTACGAAGTCACCACTTCGCACCTGAAGCCCGGCTGCGCCGAAAACGCGATCGTGAACGGCCTCGTGGACATGATGAGCCGCTAATGTGACAACACCTGTTGGAAGAACTCCAGCGCGCGCGGGTCTTTCGACTGCCCGAGCCAGAACATCGCCTGTTTGCGCACCTCGGCGTTGCGATTCGTCCTCGCAACCTCGATGAGCTTCGGCACGCCCTCGCCGTTCGGCAGTTGGGAAAGCGCAAATACCGCGCGCTTCTTGACCTCAGTCTCCGGGTCGCTCTCCACCGCGCGCGCAATCTCGTCGGATGCGACCTTGCGCTGCGCCGCATGAGCCAGCCAGAACAGCGCTTGCCCGCGCACGCGCGCGCTCTTGTCCTCATGAGCCGCTTTTACGATGCCTTCAATCGCGCCCGGCTCCTTGCTTTGCGTCAGCGCGAAGATCGCATGCTCCCGGACCTTGTCGCTCGGATCTTCGCGCAAAATTCGCGACAGCGTTTCGTAACCGTGCCGCCCGCGGGCGTTGCCGAGCCAGAACACGGCCTTGCGCCGGATGGATTCGGGCTGCTGCGCTGACGCGAGCGCATCGAGCGTCGTGTCTGCGGCAGCGCCCTCATGCAGCGCGATTGCGCACACGGCGCCATCCGTAATCTTCTGCTCCTCGCGCGATTCGCCCGTATGCACCAGCGTAGACAGCAGCGCCACGCTGTCATCCGGCCGCACAGCGGTCAGCCAGGTCACCGCCGCGCCGTTGCCGTCGATTTCGCAATCGGGCGTCGCCGGCCGCACTCGGGCAACTTTGCCGCCCTCTACGCGAAGGAACAGGTTCAGCGTACGCGGCGGCTCGAGCGTGATCGCCTTTTTCGTTCCGTCGTGATCGCTCCAGCACACGCTTCGGCCGCCCGCGACCATCGGAACCGACCAACCGATCCACGCTGGCGAGCTCTGCGCTGAAACGATCGAGTTGACCGTCTGCGCAAGGCTGCCCGTCACCGCGCGCGTCTGAACCTGCGCATTCTGAATTCGCGGCTGCGCCAGGCACGCAGCCGCGGCAAAGATCGCGATTACAATTCGCCCGCTCATTTGTTGAGAATCTCCATCATGTAATCGGTGGCTTCCTTCGACTTCATATGCGCCAGCCGCGACACCAGCTCACGCTTCAATCCCGGATCCTGCTCCTTGCGCGCCAGCTCGATCAGCGGCTTCGCGTCCTGCTGGATAAAGAGCGCGTTGATGATCTCGCGTTTGATACCCGGGTCCGATTCCGAACCGTACATTGCGATGAGCGCATTTTTCGTGTTGTCGGTTCGCATGGCGCCTACCAGGCGAATCGCCTCGCGCCGCAGATCCGGGTCTTTCTCGCTTTTCGCGGCGTCGATCAACTGGTCCGCCGAGCGGGCGATCATCATGCCGCGCAGCGCCGCGCGCTTGACGGCCGGGTCCGATGTGGATTTATAGACGTCCACGAGCGCCTGCGTATTCTCACGCCCGTAGATCCCCAGAAATTCGACCGCCTTGAGCTGCACATCCGGATTGCCCGCGCCCTTGGCCAGACTGATCAGCGTGTTTCGCGCGCTCGGATCGTGGCTCTGCGCTAGTACGAACATCGCGCGCTCTTTCACTCGCGGCGTAGCCTTCGGGTCGCGCAGGACCTTCTCAACCAGCGGAATCGCCCTTGATGGATCCGAGTTCATGATGCTGTTCAGCGCCAGCAGCTTCAGATCCTCGTCGCCTTCGGCATCCGGCGAAACCGGCTGTCCGGCGGCCTGCCGCACCTCCACCGCGAGCGCCTTGGCGTCATTCAGCCAGCGGCTCTGCGGATAAGCCTTCTGCAACTCAGCAAGCGTCGCCTGCGCCTGGTCGCGGCGGCCGAGCTTGTTCTGCGCGTACGCCTTCCAGTAATACGCGCCATCGGCTCGCGACCCCTTGTTTTCGATGACCTGGTCGAAATAGCCGATCGCCCGCTCATAATCGCGTTTCTCGATTGCGTTCGTCCCCCGCCGGTACAGATCGCCGCTCCGCTGCTCGGACCGGTCGCGTTCCTCGCGCGCCCGCTCGGCGGCTTCGCGGCCCCGATCCTGTGCGAGCAATTCCCATCCGGGCGTTTGCGCATATGCCGGCGCCCATAGCGCCGTAAGCGCAAGAATCCATGTCGTTTTCACGTTCATCTCCCTGATCAGTTCGTAGTCATCATCGGGCGGTCCGCGCGCTGTTCGACTTTTGAAGCGAATACGCGGACCTTGAACAAAATGCCCTCATCCTGAATCCGCCGGCGCAGTTGTTCAAGCTGTCCGGCCGTCACGTCAGATGGACCGTTGGCTACGTCCAGCAGCACGCGCTCGAGCTCTTCGAGCACGCTGGCCGTCGCTGTGTCGCCGGTGCTCGCCGCCGTCATGCGGTACAGCCGGTTCGATTCCACCAGGTCGTGCGCCGCGCTCTGCTCGTAGCTGATATCGAGCCGGCCTTTTCCCGGCGCGCCCGCATTCGCGAGCTCGGCAAGCACCATCTGCGATCTCTCGAGATGATCCCCCACCGCGACCAGCAGCACCCGCTCCCGCGCCTGCCTGTTATCGGCCGTCTGCGCCGGCCGCGGCGGCGCCTGATGCCGCCCCGCCACGAACGCGAGCACGATCACTGCGGCCATTCCCGCTGCAAGCGCCCAATTACGGAATCCCTGGCCTGTCCACCACCGCGTACGCGCTCCCCGCCCGATGCCCGGCTCAATCCGCCGCCACACGTGCGCGCCGTATTCGCCGTTGCGTTCCGGCACGGGCAGGCTGTCGACCGTGTTCAACACCCGCTGCAGCGTCCGGTACTCGGCGCGGCACGATTCGCACTCGGCCAGGCGGCCCTGAACATCGCTCGCCTCGCCGTAGTAGTGCAGGATCAACTCCTCCTCGGATATGTGTTTGTGCTCGCTCATACCGTCACCACCGGTTCCAATGCCTTGCGCAGCTTCTGAACCGCACGGAAGATGCTGTGCTTCGCCGCGTTCCCGCCGACCCCCAGCATCCCGCTGATCTCTTCAATCGAAAGCCCCTCGAAATGCCGCAACACGAACGCCGTGCGCTCCTGCTGGCTCAACTCTGCCATCGCCGCCGTCAGTCGCTGCTGGACTTCGCCGCTCAGCGCCAGCCGGTCCGGACCAGGGTCCGCGGCCGGCATCACCTGCAGCACCTCCGCGTCGTCGTGATCTCGCGACCGCTTGCGCGACCGGATCAGGTCCAGCGAGCAGTTCGCGGCGATCCGGTACAGCCACGTCCCGAAGCTCGAGCGCGATTCATAGCGATTGAGCTGCCGGTAAGCGCGCAGGAACGTCTCCTGCACGATGTCTTCGGCGTCCTGTTCATTGCCGGTCATACGAAACGCGAGGCGGAAGACACTGCGGCTATGCTTTTCAACGAGTTGGCGAAAGCCATCGTTATCGCCGGCTCGGGCTCGGGCGACTGCTACGTCGTCCATCTCGTCCATCCAGCCCTTTAGACTGCCCGATTATCGTGCGGTTAGGTTTCGGTAAAATAGAGCCGTCCCCCATGAAATTCGGCGTCGTAGTGTTTCCCGGCAGCAATTGCGACCACGACGCGTGGTACGCCCTCTCGCACAATCTCGGCCAGCCCGTCACAATGATCTGGCACGATTCGGCTTCGCTTGGCGATGTCGACGCCGTGATCCTGCCCGGCGGCTTTTCGTATGGCGATTACCTCCGCTGCGGCGCGATCGCCAAGTTCTCGCCCGTGATGGCCGCGGTGAAGCGTTTTGCCGCGGACGGCGGTCTCGTGCTCGGCATCTGCAATGGTTTCCAGATCCTGGTGGAAACCGGGCTGCTTCCCGGCGCGCTGCTGCGCAATCGCAACCTCAAGTTTATCTGCCGCGAGCTGGCGATCCGCGTCGAGACCACGAACTCGCCATTCACTGCCGCGGCGCAAAAGGGCCAGGCGCTCCGCATCCCGATTGCGCATGGCGAAGGCTGCTACTTTGCGGAGGACTATATTCTCGATCAGCTGGAAGCCGAGGATCGCATCGCGCTGCGCTATCTCGAAAATGTCAACGGCTCGGCGCGGGCCATCGCAGGCGTGCTGAATGAAGGGCGCAACGTGATGGGCATGATGCCGCACCCGGAACGCGCCGCCGATCCGCTGATGGGATCCACCGACGGCCGCGTAATCCTCGAATCCATGGCGCAGGCGCTCGCGACCGCCGCCCGCTAGAATGACCGCTCTCACTCCCGACCTGATCGCGGCGCACCAGCTTACGCCGGAGGAATACGACAAAATCGTCTCGCTGCTCGGCCGCGAGCCGACCTACACCGAGCTTGGCATCTTCAGCGTGATGTGGAGCGAGCACTGCTCCTATAAGAGTTCGCGCCTGCATTTGAAGAAGCTGCCGACGCGCGGCCAGCGCGTGCTGGTGGGCCCGGGCGAGAACGCCGGCATCATCGACATCGGCGACGGCTACGCCATCGCATTTAAGATCGAGTCTCACAATCATCCCAGCTTCATTGAGCCGTTTCAGGGCGCCGCCACGGGCGTCGGCGGCATCTTGCGCGACATTTTCACCATGGGCGCGCGCCCCATCGCCGTGATGGACGCGCTGCGTTTCGGGCCCCTGGACGATCCGGAGACCGGGGCGCGCAACCGGCGCATTCTGGAAGGCGTGGTCTCCGGCATCGCGCACTATGGCAACTGCTTCGGCGTGCCCACCGTCGGCGGCGAGTGCGTGTTCGAGCAGTGCTACAGCGGCAACCCGCTGGTGAACGTGTTCGCGCTGGGCCTGTTCAAGCAGGATGAGATCTTTTACGGGCGCGCTTCGGGCGTCGGCAATCCGGTGATCTACGTGGGGGCGAAGACCGGGCGCGACGGCGTGCACGGGGCCACGATGGCGTCGGCCGAGTTCACCGAGGAGGCCAAACAGAAGCGTCCCAACGTTCAGGTCGGCGATCCGTTCCTCGAAAAACTGCTGCTGGAAGCGTGCCTGGAAGCCATGAAAACGGGCGCGATCGTGGGCATTCAGGACATGGGCGCGGCGGGGCTGACCTGTTCGACCTGCGAGATGGGCAGCCGCGCCGGCACCGGCATCGAGATCGATCTGCAATACGTGCCGCAGCGCGAGTCGGGCATGACGCCGTACGAGATCATGCTGTCGGAATCGCAGGAACGGATGCTGCTGGTGGCGGCCAAGGGGCGCGAAGAGGAAGTGTTCCGCGTATTCCGCAAATGGGGGCTGGACGCGGCGACCATCGGTCATGTCACTGGCGACGGGATGCTGCGCGTCAAGGATCACGGCAAGGTGGTCGCCGAGATTCCGAACCGCGCGCTGGCCGAGGAAGCGCCGCTATATGACCGCCCGTACACGACGCCGTTGCGGACGGCGCCGCTCGAGGCTCCCGAGTTCGAATGCTCCGATCCGGGCGGCGATCTGCTGCGGCTGCTCGCCTCAGGCGATCTCTGCTCCAAGCGCTGGATCTGGGAGCAATACGACTACATGGTGCGGACGAACACGACGCAAGGTCCGGGAGGCGACGCCGCCGTGGTGCGCATCAAAGAAACGGGGACCTCGGTGGCCATGTCGCTGGACGGCAACGGGCGGTATTGCGCGCTGGACCCGCGGCAAGGAGCGAAGCTGATTGTGGCCGAATGCTGCCGCAATCTCTCGACGGTCGGAGCGGCGCCGGTTGCGGCCACCAACAATCTGAACTTTGGAAATCCGGAGCGGCCGGAGATCATGGCGCAACTGGTGGAGGCGATTGAAGGCATGGCCGAGGCTTGCGCGTTCTTTGAGACGCCGATCACGGGCGGCAACGTGAGTTTGTACAACGAGACGCTGGGCGAGGCGATCTTCCCGACGCCGGTGATCGGCATAGTGGGTCTGATGCAGAGCGGGCGGCCGGCGACGGCGCCCTTCAAGAACGCCGGCCGGGCGATCCTGCTGCTGGGGGGGTTCGGCCGGCCGGACCTGCGGCAGTTCGGCGGGACGCAGTACGCCAAGCAGATCCTGCGGCAGATGTGGGGCGCTCCGCCGGAGCTCGATATGGATTACGAGAAGCGCGTGCAGCAGGCTATTCGCGAGATCATCGCCAAAGGACTGGCCGAATCGGCGCACGATCTTTCCGACGGCGGCCTGGCGGTGGCGCTCGCCGAGTGCACCTTCGGGGGCGTGGGGGCGAAGATCGAGCTGGACTGGGATATCCGGCCGGAGCTGCTGCTGTTTCACGAAGGTCCGAGCCGCATTCTGGTTTCAACGCCGGATGCCGACGAGGTGAAGAAGATCGCGGTGTTTTACGGGGTCGAAGCTCCGCGGATCGGCGTTACAATGAGAGAGCGATTGCAGATCCGTAACGGTCCGACCACGCTCGTCGATTGCGCTCTCGACATTCTCCGCGAGACCTGGGACCAGGGGCTCGAACAGCTTCTCCATCCGGAACATGCCTGACGGGTTCCACGAGGAGTGCGGCGTCGTGGCCATTTACGGCCACCCGGAGGCGGCGAACCTCGCCTACCTGGCCCTATATGCGCTGCAGCATCGTGGGCAAGAGAGCGCGGGCATCGCGACCAGCGACGGGCGCGAACTGCACTGCTACAAGTCGATGGGCCATGTGGCGGATATTTTCACGCCGCCCGTGCTGGCCGAACTGCCCGGCGAGACGGCGATCGGGCACACGCGCTACTCGACGGCCGGCGATACGGTCCTGCTGAACGCGCAGCCGTTCATGGTCTCTTGCAACAAGGGGCGGATCGCCGTGGCGCACAACGGCAACATCACGAACGCGGCCGAACTGCGGCGGGAGCTGGAGCATGAGGGATCGATCTTCCAGGCCTCGAGCGACACGGAGGTGATCCTGCACCTGGTGGCGCGGTCGCGCGAGCGGGCGCTGGCGGGCGCGCTGCGCGATGCGCTGTTGCAACTCGAGGGCGCCTTTTCTCTCGTTTTTCTGTCGCAGGATCGCGTCATCGTGGCGCGCGATCCCCACGGATTTCGTCCCCTCGCTCTCGGACAGATGGAGCTGTCCGGACATCGCAAGACGTACGTGTTCGCGTCGGAGACGTGCGCGTTTGACCTGATTGGGGCGACCTATCTCAACGATGTGGAGCCCGGAGAGATGGTGATGGTGGGGCCGGAGGGCATGACGCGCGAGCAGTACGCGCCGGCGCGGGAGCGTTCGCAGTGCGTCTTCGAGCATGTGTACTTCTCGCGCCCGGATTCGATCGTGTTCGGGCGGCCGGTGCAGGAGTCGCGCGAACGCATGGGCCGGCTGCTGGCGATCGAACAGCCCGCTGACGCCGATATCGTCGTGCCTGTACCGGACTCGGGCGTGCCGGCTGCGCTCGGCTATTCAGCCGAATCGGGCATTCCGTACCGCCAGGCGCTGATTCGCAATCACTACATCGGGCGCACGTTCATTGAGCCCACGCAAGCGATTCGCGATTTCGGCGTGAAGCTGAAATTAAACCCGGTGCGCAGCCTGCTCGAAGGCAAGCGCGTCGTGCTGGTGGACGACTCGATCGTTCGGGGGACGACCAGCCGCAAGATTGTGCGCATGGTGCGCAACGCCGGCGCGCGGGAGGTGCATTTGCGAATCTCGTGCCCGCCGACCAAATCGCCGTGCTTTTACGGAGTGGATACGCCGAGCGAGAGCGAGCTGATCGCGGCCAACAATACGGTTGAAGAGATCCGACGCTTTGTCGAAGCGGATTCGCTCGGCTATCTGTCGCTGGGGGGTCTGCGCGAGGCGGTGGGCGATGATGAGCGGCAATACTGCTATGCGTGCTACACGGGCGACTACCCGACCGAGCTGATCAACATTGAAGAACTGAAGGCCGGGAAAACGCGGCGCAGCTAGGCGGCCATGATCGAGACCTACGCTTACGCGCGCGCCGGATTGCTGGGGAATCCGAGCGACGGCTACTTTGGCAAGACCATCGCCCTGACGGCGCGCAACTTCCGTGCGCGGGTGCTGCTGTATCCGAGCGCGCGGCTGGAGATCAAGCCGTCGAAAGCGGACATGCCGGTGTTCGAGAGCCTCCAGGATCTGTACGCCACGACGCGGTGGCGGGGCTATTACGGGGGCATCCGCATCATCCAGGCGCTGCTGGTGCGGTTCATGGACTACTGCCGGGAGCAGGGGTTCGAGCTCGAGAACCGGAACTTCACGGTCGAATACGAGACCACGATTCCGTTGCGGCTGGGCATGGGGGGATCGAGCTCGATCATCATTGCAGCGCTGCGGGCGGTGTCGCAGTACTTCGGCGTCGACATCCCGCTTCCGATTCAAGCCAAGCTGGCTTTGGAAACGGAGACGAAGGAGCTGGGCGTTCCGGCGGGGCCGCAGGATCGCGTAATTCAGGTCTACGAAGGCCTGGTCTATATGGATTTCGCGCGCGAGCTGATGGAGGGGCGGGGCTACGGCGAATACGAGCGGCTGGATCCGGCGTTGCTGCCGAACATTTATCTTGCGTACCGGACTTCGCTGAGCGAAGGGACGGAAGTGTTCCACAACAACGTCCGCGAGCGCTGGAACCGGGGAGACCCGGATGTGGTGAACGCGATGAAGCGCTGGGCTGACATTGCGGCGGAGGGGCGCGAGGCGCTGCTCGCGCGCGATTACGACCGCCTGAACCGGCTGATTGACGAGAACTTCGATTTGCGGCAGCGCATCTACCGCATCGATCCGGGCAACATCGAGATGATCGAGACGGCGCGGGCGGCGGGCGCGTCGGCGAACTTTGCAGGATCGGGCGGCGCGATTGTGGGGGCGTACGCGGACGAGGCGGTATACCGCAGGCTGGAAGAGGCGATGCGCCGGATCGGCATAGCGGTGGTCAAGCCGGTCATTCAGAAGCCCTGAATTCGAAACGATCTCCGGTTCTCCGCAGGGGCAGCTCCTTGCCGCGGTACAGGACCCGGGGGGGCGCGCCGCGCAAGGAGCGAATGACGGCCCGCGTCAGCCGGCCCTTGCGCCAGGCGATGTCGACCTCGAAGGCGCCGCGCGCCTTCAGACCGGTTACGGCGCCGTTGGGGAGCGCGGCGGGCAGCGCCGGCAGCAGATCCAGGAACCCGCGGTGGCTTTGGAGCAGCATCTCGGCAATGCCGGCGGCGGCGCCGAAGTTGCCGTCGATCTGAAAGGGCGGGTGCGCATCGAAGAGATTCGGATAGAGCCCGGCCTGTTTGGGTCCGGCGGGACGTATCAGATTGCGCAGAATGCGATAGGCGTGATCGCCGTCGAGCAAGCGCGCCCAGAGATTCACCTTCCAACCCATGGACCAGCCGGTGGCGGCGTCGCCGCGAAATTCGAGAGACTTCCTGGCGGCTTCAAACAGATCCGGGGTTTCGGGCGTAATCTCCGCGCCGGGATAGACGCCCCACAGGTGCGAAACGTGGCGATGCTGGTCCGAGGGATCATCCTTATCCTCGAGCCACTCCTGCAACTGGCCGTAGCGTCCGATCCGATTGGGGGCGATGCGGGCGCGCATGTCAGAGAGGGTGTAGCACAGCGCGGCGTCGGTATTCAGAATGCGGGCGGCTTCGATGACGGCGCCGAACAAGGCGCGGACAATCTGATGATCCATGGTGGGGCCCATGACCAGGCCGCCGTGTTCAGGCGAGTTGCTCGGGCCGGTGATGAGCCAGCCATGGCGAGGATCGCGGACGAGCGAATCGACGAAGAAGAGGGCGGCGCTGCGCAGCAGCGGGTAGGCGGTTGAGCGAAGGAAGTTCTGGTCCAGGGTGAAGCGGTAATGCTCCCAGAGGTGGAGGGCCAGCCAGGCGCCGCCGGTCTGCCAGATGCCATGATTGGACGCATTGATGGGCGCTGTTCCGCGCCACAGATCGAAATTGTGATGGAGGACCCAGCCGCGGGCGTTGTAGTGCTCCTTGGCGGTGATGGCGCCGGATTCGGCGATTTCCTTCAACGCGTCAAACAGCGGCTGATGGCACTCGGGCAAGTTGGCGACCTCGGCGGGCCAGTAATTCATTTCGGTGTTGATGTTGACCGTATATTTGCTATCCCATGGCGGAGTGTTGGAGTCGTTCCAGAGCCCTTGCAGGTTAGCGGGCTGGCCTCCGGGGCGGCTGGAGGAGATGAGCAGGTAGCGGCCGTATTGGAACAGCAGCGCGAGGAGCGCTGGGTCATTGCCGCCGGCGAAATTGTGGATTCGGAGGCGGGTGGGATAGCGGGCGGCGGGGGTGACGCCGAGGTCGAGCGAGACGCGGCGAAACAGGCGCTGGTAGTCGGCGAGGTGCTCGGCAAGGAGCGCGTCGTAGCTCTTGCCGCGGATGGCGCGCAGGGTTTCGTCGTTGCGCTGTTGGGGATCGGCGGAGGCGTCGCGGAAATTCCTGAAGCTGGTGGCGCCGGCGAGCAACAGCGTGGCGGCGTTGGCGCCGGCGACGGCGAGCTGGGCGCCCTGGGCATCGATGCGTCCGCCTTCGGCGATCACGCGCAGGCGCGCTTCGAAACGAATTGCCGAGTCGCGGACGCGGCCGTTCATGGCGATTTCGCCGGCGCGGGCCTGGGCGGCGCAATCGGGGTGGGCGCACTGGAGCGAGGCGCGGAAACTGATGCTGGCGGGCCGATCGGCCGTGAGCCGGACTACGATAACCCGGGCGGGGTAGCTGGCGAAGACTTCGCGTCGGTAGCGGACGCCTGAGGAAACGAATTCGACGGATGCGACGGCGCGGTCGAGCTCGAGCCGGCGGCGATAGCTGGACGGCGCGTCGAGATCCGGAAAGTCGAGGAACAGATCGCCGAAGGCCTGGTAGGCCTTTTGCCGCAGCGGCACGCTCATAAATTCCCGCATGGCGAGCCTTTCGGCCTGGGCCTGTTTGCCCTCAAACAGCAGGCGGCGGAGCTCCGGCAGATACCTGTAGGCGCCGTGGTGGGCGTAATCGTGAGGCTGGCCGGTCCAGACGGTCTGCTCGTTGAACTGGATGCGCTCGCGCGCAACGGTCCCGAAGATCATGGCGCCGAGACGACCGTTGCCGACGGGAAGGGCTTCGACCCAGGCGGCAGCGGGCTGACGATACCAGAGCGTCAGGGGGGACTGGGTCGCGGCGCTAAGAGGCGCGAGCGTCAGGAGGGTAAGCAGCGGCAGTTTCATGAGTGTTCAGCAGCCCGTCTTCAGCGGTTGGCCCGGCGCTGGCGGATTGGGCCGCGCGGTTTTGCAAAACGAATTCAGCCGGGGATGGCCGGTCTTCGATTTCGGGTTTGTTTTGTGGAGTTTTGCTGCGCTCCTTCTGGAGTTGCTGGAGCCTGGCGATGGCGCGGTGGAGTTCGCGCTCGATCGCCGTAGCGTAGCGGAGAATGAGGGCGAAGCGGCGCTCCATATCCCGGGTCGGCTGGTCGGCGATGAAGTTGACGTAGAAGTATTCGGCTTCGGCCTTGCGGGCGCGGTCCAGGCGCCAGAGGCAGCCGGCGATGTGGTGGACCATCTCGATCTCCAGAGCCGTTGCGGCGCGATGCTCCTGGATGAGGCGGGCGACGAGGGCGTCAAACTCGGCGCGGTTTTCGCCGGGCAGGACGACGTGACGGCTGGTGAGTCCGTGCTTGAGCGCATTGGCGGACGAGCGCGCTTTGCCTTCCGGCGTCTTCGGGCCGGTCCGGCGGATAACAGTGACTTCAGTCTGAGGATGCATCGAGAGTGTCCTTCTAGTACCAGTGTGGCATGGCGAAAAAAGCGGACTCGCGGGAAGTCTAGCATAAACAGAAGGTTGCGTCGTGTGAACGGAGTTTCGCCGGGGTCGGAACCAGGAGCAGCGGCGGCAGGGGGCGGGGCGGCGGCGGTGGAGATTGGGGCATTCCGGGCACAATGGTGGATGCATGCAAACTCGAAGGTCGGAAGCGCTGTTTGCGCGCGCGCAGAAGCTGATGCCGGGCGGGGTCAATTCGCCGGTCCGCGCATTCCGGAGCGTGGGGGGCGGGCCGCTATTCATCGATCGCGGGCAAGGGTCGCGGATCTACGACGCAGACGGCAATGAATACATCGACTACGTATGCTCGTGGGGTCCGCTGATTCTGGGACACCGGTCTCCGGAGGCGCTGGACGCGGTGCGGGAAACGCTCGAGGTGGGAACGACATTCGGCGCGCCGACGGAGCGCGAGGTGCTGCTGGCGGAAGAGCTCATCGATGCGGTGCCGTCGATGGAGATGGTGCGGCTGGTCAACTCCGGCACAGAGGCGACGATGAGCGCGCTGCGCGTCGCGCGCGGATTCACGGGGCGCGACCTGGTGGTGAAATTTGAAGGCTGCTATCACGGGCACGTGGATTCGCTGCTGGTGAAGGCGGGATCGGGTATGGCGACGCTGGGGATTGCGGACACGCGCGGCGTTCCCGGCAGCATCGCCAGCACGACGATCGTGCTGCCCTACAACTCCATTGACGCGGTTGAAATTGCGTTCCGGGAGCGCGGGGATCAGATTGCGGGGGTGATCGTGGAGCCGGTGGCTGGGAACATGGGATGCGTGCCGCCGGCGCCGGGATTTCTGGAAGCGCTGCGGGCGCTGACGGAGCGCTATGGCGCGCTGCTGATCTTCGACGAAGTGATGACCGGATTCCGGGTCGCGCGCGGCGGCGCTCAGGAGCTGTTTGGCATCCGGCCGGACCTGACGACGCTCGGCAAGATCATCGGCGGCGGCTTGCCGCTGGCGGCGTATGGAGGGCGCGCGGAGGTGATGAGGCAGGTGGCGCCCGCGGGGCCGGTATACCAGGCCGGAACGCTTTCCGGCAATCCGGTGGCGGTGGCGGCGGGACTGGCGACGGTGCGGCGGTTGAAAGAGCAGCCGGAGATCTACGATCAGCTCGAGGCGCGCACGGCGCAGCTGACGGCGTACGCGCCGCCCGGGGTTACGGTCAACCGTGTGGGTTCGATGTTCACATTCTTCTTCACGGAGGGGCCGGTGAGGGACTGGGATTCGGCGAAGCGCTCGGACACTGGGCAGTTCGGGCGATTTTTCCACGCGATGCTGGAGCGCGGAATTTATCTTGCGCCGTCGCAGTTTGAGGCGGCGTTCGTCTCGGCGGCGCACACGGAGAACGACATCCAGGCGACCGTGAAGGCGGCGCGCGAGGCGTGGGGCGCGGCGGCGGGGGGCAGCATCGCCGGCGCAGGCTGAGGCGCTGGCGGCCAGCCGCGTCACATATATTCGGGCACGCTGATGCCGAGCACTCCCAGGGTGCGCTCCAACTGCGAGTTGAAAAACGCCGTCATCCACAGCAGGAAGGTTTTGCGCTCCGGATCCCGTTCGTGGATGACGGGATATTCGTGGTAGAAGTTGTTGAACGCCTGCGCAAGCTGGAACGCGTACTTGGCGACATGGGCCGGCTCGCCCGACTCGATGGCGCGGGCGATGGCCACATCCACCTTTGAGGCCGCAAGCAACAGCTGCCAGAAGTCCTCTGAAGCAAGCTGGCGGCTCATTGCGTCGTGCGACAAGGCGGCTTTGAAGTCCGGGAGCGTTTCACCGCGGCCGGCGAGCTTTCGCAGAATATTGCGCGAGCGAACGGCCGCATACTGCACATACGGCCCGGTTTCGCCCTCGAAGCTCAAGGCCTCCTGAAAATCAAAGGCGATGACGGAATTGCGGGTGTACTTCAGCATGAAGTAGCGAAGCGCGCCGACAGCGATCTGGGCGGCGACGCAGCGGCGCTCCTGCTCCGGCTCGTGGGGATGGCGGGCGTTCACTTCTTCGAGGGCGGTCTCAATCAGTTTGTCGATAAGGTCGTCGGCCTTGACGCCGAGACCCCTGCGCCCTGAGACTTCGACGTAGGGGCGGCGCTTGTCCTCCTCCGACAACTCGATGCCGAGCTGGGCGCAGGTGCGCGGAGAGAGCGCCACCATTTCATAGGAGAAGTGAACGGAGCGGTCTGCCTGCTGGTCATAGCCGAGCGCGCGGAGGCCCGCGACCACGACGTCCTGCAAGTAGGACTGCCGCGAATCGATGACGTTGTACACGCGGGAGGCATGGCCGAACCGGGGGGCGCCCGGCTCATCCGCTTCACCGGTCGTAACCCAGAGTTCCCTTCCCGACGGGTACGTCAGCAGCCGCCGGTAGTGAAAATCCTGGCCGAGCAGCCCGAATTTCCAGAGCTGATAGGCGATATCCTTGCCGACGTAGGTGACGGTGCCGTTTGAGCGCACGATGACTTTGTCGCCGGTTTCGCTATCGTCGGCGCCGAAGGCGGAACCGCGCATGACCCAGCAGCCGGCATTTTTGCCGCCGGTTTCCAGATGGACGGCGCCGCGCTGTTTCAACTGTTCGAAGGCCGTCGCCCAGAATTGGAGGCGCAGGATTTCGCTTTCGCGCGGCAGGAGGTCGTACTCGACGCCGAGGCGCGCCATGGTGCGGAGATGCGCCTGCACAATGGCGTCGGAGACCATGTGGGCCAGATCGGACTCGACGCCGTGGCCGGCTTCGATGGCGTGCAAGACCTCGGCGCGCCACGCCAGGGCGGCGGGATGGTCCTGGTAGTAGGAGGAGACGCGGGCGTAGAGGTCCCAGCAGATGTAATCAAAGCGCCGGTCCGAATCCTGGATCAACTGGCGCACCTGGTCCGGGGTGCGGTTTTCCAACCGGTGGAACCCGACCACCACGTCAGCGACCTGCACGCCGGTATTGTCGATATAGTTCTGCACTTCGACGCAGCGGCCGCCGGCGCGCAGCATGCGGACGAAGGTGTCGCCGAGGATGGCGTTGCGCAAATGACCGATATGCGCGGCTTTATTGGGGTTGATGTTGGTGTGCTCGACGACGATTTTCCCGCCGTCCTCGCCGCCGGGCAGGTCGCGTTCGCCGGAAAGCAG
The DNA here is from genome assembly GCA_035652975.1 of Bryobacteraceae bacterium. Taxonomy (GTDB): domain Bacteria; phylum Acidobacteriota; class Terriglobia; order Bryobacterales; family Bryobacteraceae; genus TMP-7. The sequence continues at coordinate 54,647 of DASRCT010000002.1, forward strand.
GGCGAGGGCGTAGCGCGCGCGGTTGAGGCGGACGTTGATATACCCGTTGCCGGCGACCTCGAGTCTATCGACGCCTTCGACTCCGCCCAGCTCGGCAGCGAGCTGCTCGGCGATAGAGCGGGGAGGCTGCTTCAAATGCCGCGCCAGCTGGAACGCAACAGAGATGGCCAGCTCACCGAAGGAGGGCTGCTTGGGCTGCGCCAAAATGACGGGAATTTCGATTCCATAACGGGCCTGGATGTGCGCGGAGACAGATCGCGCCAGTGATTTTTCGATGCGGTGGAACACTACCGATTAGTATTGCAGCAGCCAGGCCGCTGATGAGCGGCGCCAAGCAGGGGGCAGTTAAAATGGTGTTGTGCCCAAGGTCACGTTTGTCAACTACGGCAAGACCGTGGAATTCGAATCTGGGAAGCTGCCCTACAGCGAGCACGGCAAGCCGGAGTCGATTCTCGATGTGGCTCTGAATTTTGGTCTGCACCTGGAGCATGCCTGCGGCGGCAACTGCGCGTGTACAACGTGCCACGTATGGGTCAAAGAAGGCGAGGAAAATCTGTCGCCGATGGACGACGATGAAGCGGACCGGCTGGACATGGCGGCGGACCTTCAACTGAACTCCCGTCTGGGCTGCCAGTGCGTAGTGAAGGGCGACGTGGTGGTGGAGATTCCGGCCTGGAACCGCAACTACGTCAGCGAAAGCGGCGCTTCGATGCTGGGCGACGCCGTGCCGGCGGCGAAACGATAATCAGGGTCTGCGTTCTTCGACAAAGATGTTGACGAAGCGGTCCACGAGGTCTTGGGGCACATCGGCCGAGAGGCTCACCTCGCGGCCCTGGAGGCGGACCTGAATCGAATCGTAGACCTTGAGCAGGTCGGGTTGCGAATCGGGCGCGCTCAGGCGGCCGAGGCCGATGAGGCCCTTGAGGGCGTCGTGAATCTGCCGGGCTGACGAATCGTCGGCGCAGGCGGCATGGGCGCGGAGCGAAAGCCCGGACTGGAGATCGGCGCCGACGGCGCCGGTTTGAACAGCGCGGGCCAGGCGATTGATGTTGCCGAGATTGCTGTCATCCGGGGCCGGCAATCGTATCGCTGATCCGTTGAATACAGTCCAGAACTGGTCGCTGGCGCGGAGCGAGGCCAGCAGCGGCTGAAGCGGTTTGGGGATGCCCAGCAAATTGCGGCCGCGGCCGTCAATGATTTCGCGCAGAGCCGGCGTGGCGCCGGCCAGGGCTGTAGCCGCGTTCAAGAAGAATACGGCGCCCCGCTCATCGCCGAACAGGGTGTAGCCTTTGTAGCTTTGGGGTTTGACGCCGCGTTTCTGGAGTTTCGGCTCGATTTGGGCGGGGGTGAAGGTTCCGCGCACGAGGAGGACGGCGCGATCCCGGCCGTTGGAGCAGAACAGCGCTTCCTGGAGATCACGGCGCGGATCGACGCCGGTTTCGCGGGCAAACTCGTCGATGCGGGGAAGCGCGATGCGGCTCGCGTGGCGCTGATAGACGGCGGTGTTTCGAAGCTGGTCCAGGCGCGCGCCGACCAGGATGGACGTATCGGGCGGGACGAGCATGGCCAGCGCGGGGTCGATGCGCGGACCCGCAGCAGGCTGGAGCTGGCGGCAAGCCGCCGACAGCAGGATGGCGATTAACGCTACTCCGCATTCACGCACTAGAAATCCCTTCGGGAAAAGATATACAAGGCGAGGCTGAGCGCAGCGGCTCCGAACAGCGCAGAGCTGAAGACGGGGGTCAGATCGCCGGCCGGCTCCCGGCGCACGAGGTCCAGCGTCAGCCGTCCCAGGTCGTATACTTTGGGCAGCGCGTGATAGAGCGCGCGCCAGACGTCGCGGGCCAGTTCGGAACTCAGCAGGCGCACCATGGTGGTGGTCTGGGCCAGAATCGGGCTGACCAAGCCGAGCGCGATGGTGACCATCGTCGCCAGCGCGGCGCTCTCAAACACAACGCCGACGAGGACGACCACGGTAAGCAGCACGGCAAAGATGAACACGGTGGTTGCGATCGCCCACAGGAACTGTGGGCCCCAGACGCCGGTCTTGACGCCGAAAATAGTCCAGATGCCGAGCACGAGATAGGCGACATTGCAGGCGACCACGGCGACATTGCCCAGGAAGCGTCCGAGCAGGATGTGCAGGCGGGAGACCGGTTTGGACAGCAGTAATTCGATGCGGCCGGGCTCGAGCACGCTGGGGATCAGTCCGGCCGAAGCGAAGACTGACAGGGCCATGCCCCAGGTGTAGAGGAAAGTCGCGATGCCGCCGTAGACGTTGCGGACCAAGCGATCGACATCCACACCGCCGCGCGGGCCGGCCGGCCGGCCGAAGAGGGTGACGGTGGCGATGGCGCCCTCCACCACGTCGATTTTGAGGATGAACAGAAAAAACAGGATCATCAGGGTGGAGAGCGCGAAGAGCCCCCAAAAGATTTTGCGCGCGAAGGCCTCGCGGAAAGTATCGCGGATGAGAGCGGCTGTAGTGATCATCATGCCCGGGCGGCCTCCGGGCGCTCTTCGCTGGCACCTTCTACGGCCTGCACGAAGACCTCCTCGAGGGTGCTTGCGGTGGGGACGATGGCCTCGATTTCACAGTCTTCCGCGCGCAGCGCATCGACGGCGGCGTTCACCTGCTGGCGAGTGGTGAATTGAAAATCGACATAGCCGTCGCGGGACGCGGCGGCCGCGGCCCGGGCCCGCAGCTCATCGTACAGCCGCTCGGTGACGCCGGATGCGGTCAGCCGGTACCCCTTCCCGGCCACAAGCTCGCGAACCGCGCCGGTGAGAACCAGCTTTCCCTTGCGCAGGATGGCGACCTCATCGCAGAACAGCTCGACTTCGGCGAGCAGGTGGGAATTGATGAAGATGGTCACGCCCTGCGATTCGAGCTGGCGCAGGATATCGCGGATATGGCGGCGTCCGACGGGATCGACGCCGTCGGTCGGCTCATCGAGCACCAGCAGCTGGGGGGAGTGAATGAGGGCCTGCGCCAGTCCGAGGCGCTGGAGCATGCCTTTGGAGTACTTGCCGATCCGAACGCGGCCCCACTGCTCCAAACCGACCAGATCCAGAAGCCGCGGGATGCGCCGTTTCCGCTCGGCGGCGGGAAGTCCCGAGAGCGCGGCGTAGAAATCGAGCAAACCTTCGCCGGTGAAGTAAGTCGGGAAGCGATGGTTTTCGGGGAGGTATCCGATGGGCTGTCGCGCCGCGGGATCGGCGGTGTTCCGGCCGAAGACGTAGGCGGCGCCGGCGGTGGGATGCACGGCAGAGAGCAGGCATTTGACGAAGGTTGTTTTACCGGCGCCGTTCGGTCCCAGCAGGCCGTAGGCGGCGCCGCGCGGGACGGCGAGCGAGACGCCGTCGATGGCCCGAACTTCGCGCCCGGTCCAGCGCGAACGGTAGACCTTGGTGAGGTTCGAGGCAACGATCGCCTGCTCGGATTGCATCTCGATGGATAATACGGACGCGGGGCGCGAATGTTCCTAGGCCGTGCTGAGCAGCGCCTGGACGGGCTTGCCTTTGCCGTCCTTGGTCACATAGACGGGCCGCTGCTCGATGGTGACGCCGGCGGTGGGAGCGATTCCCAAGGCGGCGTACAAGGTGGCGTGAAGATCTGGAATGGTGACGGGATCCTTCACGATGCTGCACGGCCGCTCCGGCGCTGTTTCGCCGTACAGCAGCCCGCGGCGGAAACCGCCGCCGAAGACGAGCACGCTGCCGGCTTCGGTGAAGTGGCGGTGCATGCCGTAGTGCTGGGGCGAAGTCATGACCGCCGGCTGTTTGACCTGGTCCTTCACTTCGCGGCCGGGTTTGCCTTCGGTCATCATGTCGCGGCCGAACTCGCTCGCCAGCACCACCACGGTTCGCGACAGCAAGCCTCGTTGTTCGAGGTCGCGGATGAGGCGGGATACCGGCCGGTCGATCCATTGCTTCATGCCGATGGCCCGCTCGTGGCCGTTCTCGTGAGTGTCCCAATGGCGGAAGGGAATGTACTCAGACGACACTTCGATGAAGCGCGCGCCTGCCTCGACCAGCCTGCGCGCGAGCAGGCAGCCCAGTCCGAAGCGGCCGGTATTGTAGGCGTCGTAGGACTCTTTGGGTTCAAGCGTAAGATCGAAAGCCTTAGCCGCGGGCGATCGCAGGAGCCGGTCCGCGTTGTCCATGGAGCGCAGGAACGACTCGCGCTGGTAATCGCTGGCCTCGCGCAGCACCGGGCTGGCGGCAATCAGTTTGCGGTATTGCTGGTAGCGGTTTTCGAAGCGGCCGCCGCGCATACTCTCGGGCGGCTGTACGCTGGCGACGGCGTCGCGGGGGTCGGTAATCATGAAGGGGCCATACTCGCTGCCGAGGAATCCGGCGGTGTGGAACGCCTTCAAGCCGTCGCTTTCGGCGCCAATTTCCATGTTCTGTCCGATGGCGATAAAGGGCGGCATATCCGGATTCCTGGGGCCCAGCAGCTTGGCAATCCATGCGCCCATGTGGGGCATGGCGAGCGGCTGCGGCGGCTCGTAGCCGGTGTGCCAGTGATACTGATGGCGCGAATGGAGAATGAATCCCAAGTCGCCGACGCGATGGGAGCGGATGAGCACGCCGCGATCGAGGATTTTTGCGATTTCCTCGAGTCCCTGAGAAATGCGGACGCCGTCGACCACGGTAGGAATCGAGGGAAAGGTGCTCAGCACGCGGCTGCTTTCGAGCCCCGGTTCGTACGGCGTGTAGCGCTTTGGATCAAAGGTTTCGGTCTGGGCCATGCCGCCCGCCATCCACAGCAGGATGAGCGCGTCGGCGGAGGCTTTCGGCGCCGGCTCGGCCAGCAGTTCCGGCGCGGGGCCATACAGCGCGGCAAGCGCCGCCGCGGCGGTCTGCCGCATATAGTCGCGGCGCGTCATCCCACGAAACAGAACTGATTTCGACTCCATAATGCCCTCACAGGATAAACTGAAACTCGGGGCTCATCAGCATCGCCCACAGCAGATCCTCGAGCCCCTCAACGGTTGGCTGCCGCCCTCCGGCGGTCGCCATTTGTATGGCGATCGCCTTTTCGCCGGCAGAGGGAAATCGGGACAGCATATGCAGGTACAGCCGGTCGACCAGGGCCTCGGCGGTACGCTCCGTACGCGGAGGCGTCTGCGGGGGTTCGCCCTGAATCCGGACCAGGCGGTCCATTTCGGGTTTCTCGGTAAAGACGAAGAAGCGGAGCGCGGCGTTGATGTCGCTCCGGTTGGACTCCCGGTCGATGACGGCGGCGGCGCGGAAACGGGTGAAATTTCTTCCCTGGAGCGACCAGTGGAGAACGGACGGCGCAGCAGCCTGAATGCCTGAAAAAGACCCCGCATCGGTTGTGAACTGGCGAAGCGGCGCGGCGGGACCGGGCAAATCGCTGAGGCGCGCCGATCCGTCGGGTCCGCTCAGTTCGGGGTTGGCCCAACCGGCGACGACGCGCGCCGGGTCGTAGGAGTCCACATCCTCGATGACCAGCCACAGGTCCCTGGCGCCGGTGATATCGACGTCGACGGGCGCGGCGCCGTGGCGCATGAACTTGCTGTCGTAGACATTCTGGGGCGGCGGGGGCAGCTCGCCCAGAAGCGCCTTAGCGGCTCTTTCAATGCGTTCCCGCAGCAGCGGGCCATTGGTGAGTTCAAGCGCCTGGAGCGTGGAGGCCTGGGTGTTTCTTTCCGTGTACACCTGATCGCGGATGGGACGTCCGAGCGCCCGGCTCAAGGGGTCGGACTTGAGCCGCCACTCGCGGGTGTATTGAGCAAAGGCTTCATTGCGCGGGGTGAGAACGCGCCAGTCGCCGGAGACGCAGGAGAGCGCATCCTCGAATTGCTCAGCGGTGAGACGGCGCGGGCGAGGGCCATAAAACACGTATTCCTTCGCGTTTTCGCCTTGTGTGGAGGACGGCATCTGGTATGCCCGGGAGGTCATGATGAGGGAGATGAGGCGCTGGAGGTCATAGCCGTGCTCAGCGAAATCCCAGGCGAGCCAGTCGAGCAGGTCCTGGGACCAGGGAGCGGCGTCCATATCATCGACGGGCTCGACGAGGCCCCGCCCGAACAGCGCTTTCCAGTACCGATTCACGAGCGTGCGGGCGAAGCGGCCGTTTTCGCGGGCGGTGAACCACTTCGCGGCGGCGGCGCGGCGGGAGGCGAGCGACTTGTCAAACGGGACCGTAAAGTCGCGAAGTGGAAATCCCGGTTCAGCCATTTTGCCGGTGGGCACGTCGCAGCGGACCATTTGCAGCTCGGCGTCCGAGAACATGGCCGCCAGTCCATAGGTATCCCGGAGTTTCCAGCGATTGACGAAGCTGTCGTGACAGGCGGCGCATTTCAAATTCATTCCCAGGAACACCTGGGCGCTGTTTTGCGAGGCCTGCATGGGCGGGGACTGGCTGGCGCTGACCACGCCGCGCCAGTTTACGCCGATCAGGAACCCATCGGGATCGTCCTTGTTGACCGGATTGAGCAAGGCCTGAACCATGCGGTCATAGGGCATGTTGGAGCGGAGCGCGTTCAGGAGCCATTTCGTGATGCTCTTGCGCTCGCCTTCGTAGACGACTCCCTCATCGTTGCGCAGCAGATCGTTCCAGAAACTGATCCAGTTTTCGGCGTAGGCTTCGCGGTCGGCGAGCAGGCGCTCAATGAGCGCGGCTCGTTTTCGGGGGTTCTTGTCGGCCAGAAAGGCTTGCAACTGTTCGGGCGTCGGCAACAGCCCCTGGATATCGAGGTAGGCGCGGCGGGCGAACACAGCGTCGGAAACAGGCGGCGGCATGGCCATGCCTTTGCCGCGCAAGTAGGCTTCAACGAACCGGTCGATCGGGTTGGGGCTGTCGCCGGGGGGCAGGGGCGGATTGCGCGGGGCGATATTGGCGGGCTGATCGGCGCTGCCGGCCTTCAAGTCCCACTTAGCGCCCTGATCGATCCATGCCCGCAACACGGCAATGGCGTCGGGGGTGAGCCGCGGCCCGGAGGGGGGCATGGGCGTCCCATGCTGTCCGGTGACCTTGAGGATCAGCAGGCTTTCGGCGCTCTTGCCAGGCACGATCGCCGGGCCATCCTTGCCGCCTCGCAGCAGGCCCTCGCGGCTGTCGAGATGCAGGCCGGCCTGGGCGGAATCGCCGCTGTGGCAGGAGACGCAGCGCGCCTGGAGCAGCGGATGAATTTCCGTGGCGAAATCGACGGGCCGAACGGCTTGAACCTGCGCCAAGAGCGCAACCGGAAGCAGCGCCGCAGCCAGCGCGGACGGGAAAACGTTCATCGATGCCCTCTGGATTAATTTTATGCCGTTCGATCCCGGTTATCCTGTTCGCATGCTGATCTTTTTCGCCTTGGCGCTGGCGGCTGCGGCAGCGGCGCAGCCCGGCGTGGACTGGAACCGGATCCACCCGGAAATTCTGGAGCACTACACGAATCTGCTGCGGATCGATACGACGAACCCGCCGGGCAACGAGACGAAAGCGGTGGACTACATCAAGAGGGTGCTCGACCGCGAGGGGATATCTTACCAGGTGTTTGCGCTAGAAGCGGACCGCGCCAACCTGGTGGCGCGCATCCGGGGGAATGGAACCCGGAAGCCGCTCATTGTGATGGGTCACACGGACACGGTGGGCGTCCAGCGCGAGAAATGGACGGTGGATCCGTTTGCGGCGATCCGAAAGGGCGCGTTTATTTACGGGCGGGGCGCCAATGACGACAAAGACAATCTCACGGCGAGCCTGATGACCGTGATTTTGCTGAAGCGGATGAAGACGGCGCTCGATCGTGATGTGATTTTCATCGCGGAGGCGGGCGAGGAAGGCAACTCGGCGGTGGGCATTAATTTCCTGGTGGACCGGCACTGGGACGCGATCGGGGCTGAGTATGCGCTGGCCGAAGGGGGATCGATGGGGGCGCGGGACGGGAGGGTGCGCTACGTGGAGGTCACCACGACGGAGAAAGTTCCGCGGACGACGCGCCTGGTTGCGCACGGCACAGCCGGACACGGCTCGCGCCCGCGCATGGACAATGCGGTTGTGCATCTGGCGGCGGCGGTGGCGAAGGCGGGGGCCTGGGAAACTCCCATGCGGTTAAATGACACAACGCGCGCATACTTTGAGCGGCTGGCGACGATCAGCTCCGCGGAGGAGGCCGAGCGGTACAACAACATCGCGAATCCGGCGCGTTCGGCGGAGATTCAGCGCTACTTTGCGCAGCATGAAATCGGTCATTACTCCATCCTTCGGACGTCGGTGGTCCCCACCCTCATGCGGATCGGCTTCCGGCAGAACGTGATTCCTTCCGAAGGCGAGGCGATTCTGGACATCCGCGCGCTTCCCGATGAGGATATGGAGAAGTTCTATGGGGAGCTGCGGCGCGTGATCGGCGACCCGTCGATTGAAATCGTTCCCGCCAGCGACGCGGCCCGTCCCGCCGCGCCGCCATCGCGGATTGACACGGAGATGTTTCGCGCGCTCGAAACCGTCACGCGGCAGATGTTTCCGGGGGCGATCGTGCTCCCATCGATGCTCACGGGCGCCACGGATATGGCCCAGCTTCGCGCCCGGGGCGTGCAAGCCTACGGCATCGGGCCGATGGTGGAGGAGGCGGAGAAGGAGATCGGGGCGGCGCACACGGACGACGAGCGGCTGGCCGAGAGCTCTTTGTACAAGCTGGTCGAGTTCCAGTTCCGAGCGGTGCTGGAAGCGGCCGCGCACAAGCCGTAGCGCGCGCGCCGGTATACTACGCACATATGAAATCGCTCCGGAGATTCGCGATCCCGGCGCTTGCCGCCGCCGTCTGCGGGTACGCGCAGCGGCCCGATCTCGCCCGGCTCAAACGAGAAGCGTTTGCGGATGTGGACCAGCGCCGGCTTGTGACGCAGCAGATCGTGGACACGGTCTTCAGCTTCGGCGAACTTGGCTTCCAGGAAGTTGAGACCTCGCGATATCTGACCGGGATCCTGGAGAAGAACGGCTTCCGGGTGGAGCGGGGCGTGGCGGGCATTCCGACGGCATGGGTGGCGAGCTGGGGATCGGGAAAGCCTGTGATCGCCTTCATCAGCGACATTGACGGCATTCCGCAGGCGTCGCAGAAGCCGGGCGTGGCCTACCATGATCCGCTCATTCCGGGAGCGCCCGGCCACGGCGAAGGGCACAACACGGGCAACGCGGTGAATATCACAGCCGCTCTGACGTTAAAGGATCTGATGGTGAAATACCGGATTCCGGGCGCGATCCGGCTGCTGCCGGGCGTCGCGGAGGAACTGCTCGGGGCCAAAGCCTTTTATGTTCGCGCGGGACTGTTCAAAGACGTTGACGCCGTGCTCGGCTGTCATGTGGGCGCGGAGTTCTCGACGCATTACGGACAGGGCGAGAAGAGCAGCGGGCTGGTGTCGGTCCAATACTCGTTTCATGGCGTCGCTGCGCACGCCGGGGGCGCGCCATGGCGGGGCCGCAGCGCGCTCGACGGCGTGGAGCTGATGGATATCGCGTGGAACTTCCGGCGGGAACATCTGCGGCCGGAGCAGCGCTCGCATTACGTCATCGTCAATGGCGGCGATCAGCCCAATGTGGTTCCTCCGGAAGCCACGGTATGGTATTTTTTCCGCGAGCTCGACTATCCGCACATCAAGGAATTGTTTGAGGCGGGCAACAAAATCACCGAGGGCGCGGCGCTACAGACCAACACCACGGTAACGCGCCGCATCGTGGGATCCGCCTGGCCGGAGCATTTCAACAAAGTCATCGCCGAGATTCAACAGAAGAACATCGAGATGGTGGGCATGCCGGAATGGAGCGAGGCGGATCAAACGCTGGCCAGAGCGTTGCAGGCGGAGATCGGCGCCAAAGCAGAAGGGCTCCCGATGAAGGTACAGCCGCTTGAGGCGCCGAAGGCGCCGCGGGGCGGAGGATCCGACGATGTCGGCGATATTTCGTGGAATGTACCGATGGTGTACCTGTACTATCCGGCGAACATTCCGAATCTCCCGGGTCATAGCTGGCCGAACGCGGTGGCGGAAGCGACGCCGATTGCGCACAAGGGATCGACGGCGGGAGCGAAAGTTCAGGTTGCAACGGCGCTTGATCTGCTGCTCCGCCCGGAGCTGATCAAGCAGGCCTGGGACTATTTCCGCAACGTACAAACCAAGGAGATCAAATACGAGCCGCTAATCGGCTCCGACGATACGCCGGCGATCGAGCTGAACAAAGAGAAGATGGAGAAGTTCGCGCCGCAGATGCGCAGGTTTTACTACGATGCGACTCGCTACAAGACCTACCTTGAGCAATTAGGCATTCAATATCCGACCGTGCGCGGCGAGGGCGGGAAGTAGATGTTTCGGGCCGCCGCCGGGCGGCGCAGGGCGGCGAGGGTTGCGGAGTGTGATGGGGCGGGATTTGGCTCCGCCGCCGATGGCGTCCGGGCAAGGGCGGGGGCTTGCCGCGCTAGCCGGCGCCCGCGTCGTTTTTGCGGGCCATTTCTTCGGCAAGGATGATGGCTTCAGCGAGTTCGCGCATGGGGCGTCGTAGGCGCCGGCTTTCATTTCGCAGCCGCAGGTAGGCTTCCTCCTCGGTGAGCCCCTGGCGATGCTGGAGGATGCCCTTGGCCCGCTCGACCACTTTTCGGGTTTCGAGCTGGCGTTTCATTTCCTGGGTCTCTTCCATCAGGCGCGCGTTTTCTTCCTCGAGCAGCGATTTTGCGATCGCCGAGCCCATCTGCTCGCCGACAAATGTCAGCAGGGCGATCTCATCGGGGGTATGTTCGTGAGGTTCCCGGTGATGAACATTAATCACGCCGAGCACGTCGCCCTTGTTGACGAGGGGCACTGAAAGGAACGCTTCGTAGGTGTCTTCAACGAGACGCGAGAAGCGTTTAAAGCGATGATCGGCGGCTGCGTTTTGCGCCAGCGCGACAACGGACTTGTGTTCGGCGACCCATCCGGTGACGCCCTCGCCCATCTTCATCCGAAGAATGCCCAGATCGGATGCATGCGGCACCTGCGACGCCCGCAGGACGATTTCGCCGCTCTCGCGTTCAATCAAGTACACCAGACACGCATCGCAGCCCGTCACCTGCGACGTCAGACCGATGATCTCGCCGAGCATCTCATCCAGAGAGAGCTGTGAACTCACAATGCTGCTGATGCGGTGGAGAATGCTGACTGGGGACGCCTCATGGTCCATAGCAGACGTCGATGTCATAATTCAGCGTAGAGGTCGGATGCGGGCGAGGTCCAATCGAAACTTTCTATCGGCCTCATATTGGCGGGGTGTGGGGGCGGCGTTTCTGACTCTTTTATTTGTTGCGCTTACGCCCGCATGGAGCGCCGCGAGATGGGTTCGCGCGGCGTCCACCCACATTGAAGTGCTCACGGATGCGGGCGAGCGTACGGGCCGGCGCGTGCAAGAGCGTTTTGAACAGGCGCGCCGCATTTTCACAGGGCTGATTCCGGGGTTCAGCGGCGAGTTTCCGTGCCGGGTGATGGTGTTCGCATCGCGGCGCGATTATGACCGTGTGCGTCCCGGCGCGGCGGTAGCAGCGTTTTACCAGAGCGGTCCGGAGCGGGATTACATCGCGATGCTGGACGGGGCGCCGGAGCTGTACCGGGTGGTGTTTCACGAGTACGCGCATCTGGCGTTGAACCACAGCGCGCCCAAGCTGCCGACGTGGTTAGAGGAAGGGCTTGCCGAGTTCTTTTCGACGGTAGAGGGGGAGGACGGCTGGGTCACGGCCGGCTACCCGATTCGGGCGCATCTGCAAACGCTGGCCTCGAACCGCTGGCTGAGCGGGGCGGAACTCAGCGCTGTGACGAAGGACTCGCCGGAGTACAACGAAGAATCGAAGGTGGGTCTGTTTTACGCCGAGAGCTGGGCGCTGACGCGGGCGCTGGCGCTTGCGCAGCAGTATCGAGGCAAGTTGCCGGGGCTGCTCAACCGGATCGCAGCCGGGGAGACGGCGAGCAGGGCGTTTGAGGAGGCATTTGGCGCCACCATGGACCAGGCGCTGGTTGAAGCGCGGGCGCACTTAGAAGGGAACTGGGCGCCGCTCCGAGCGCCGATGGCTCTCTCCGAAGCTGCATCGACGCCATTGATGTCGTCGATCAGCAGGGAGCAGGCGCTGACGGCGGAGGCAGAGCTGTTGCTGGCGATGGGACGTGGGGATCAGGCGGCCAGCCTGTTGGAGGAGCTGGCCAGGGAGTTTCCGCAATCGCCGGCGGCGGAGACGGGTCTCGCCACGCTCGCGCTGCGCGCCCAGCGCTACGAGGAGGCTCGCCGGCGGTTCGAACGCGCGATTCAACTGGGCGCCTCGGACGGGCCGACCTATTTCGAGTACGCGATGCTGTTGCGCGACATGAAGGCGCCAGCCGCGCAGGTGGACGAATTTTTGGCGAAAGCAGTTGCAGCGAGTCCGGGACTGGCGGAGGCTCATTTTATACTGGGCGTCCGGGCCTCGGATCGGGGCGATTATTCGAAGGCGGTGGAGCATCTGCGGCGGGCCATTGCGATTCTGCCGCGGCAGGCCTACTTCTGGCAGGCGCTGGCCTACGCCTATTACAAGCTGGGTGAGAGAGAAGCCTCGCGGGCCGCAGCGCAGCGCGCTGTGAACGCGGCCGGCTCGCGGCAGGAGCAGGCGATGGCGCGCGCGGCGGTCCAGCTTACGGAGGAGCGGGGCCCTGTGGCATCGCGGTCTGCGGCGGTGATCACGCCGCCGAGCTGGAACAACCCTGAGGGCGACCGGCGCGTGGAAGGCTGGCTGGTGGCGCTCGATTGCGCGAGCCGCCCGGTCCGTCTGCGCGTCCGCTTCGGAAGCGATGTTCTTGATCTGCGAATTGCCGATCCGCAGGCGGTGGTGTTGAAGGGCGGTCGGGCGAGCACGGAACTGGCGTGTGGGCCGAGCGGCGACCGTCGGGTGGCCGTCGAATACCGGGCGAATACGTTCGAAGTGACGGCCATTGAGTTCCGCTAGGGCCCGCGGCGGTGGCGCCGGCTGCGGCATGTCTCGGCAGGTTTGCGCCGCCCGGCAAGGCCACGGTACCCTGAGAAGGAACCTGGGAAAAATGCTCGAAACAAAGACCGAAACAGCCGAGGATCTGAATCCCGCGGAAACCGCCGAATGGCTGGAAGCGCTGGATCAGGTCATCGATGAAGAGGGGCCCGACCGGGCCTCATACCTGCTCCAGTCGCTGCTGGAGCGGGCGGCAAGCTTTGGCGTGACCGCGCCTCTGCGGCTAAACACTCCGTATATCAACACGATTCCGGTTGAAGAAGAAAGCCCTTATCCGGGCGACCGCGCGATAGAGCGGCGGATCAAGAGTCTGGTGCGCTGGAATGCGATGGCGATGGTGGTGCGTGCCAACAAATACGACCCGAATATTGGAGGCCACATTTCCACCTACGCGTCGCTGGCGACGCTGACGGAAGTCGGCCTGAACCATTTTTTCCGAGCGCGCTACGGAGATCAGCCGGGCGACCTGATCTATTTCCAGGGCCACGCTTCGCCGGGCATGTACGCGCGGGCCTACCTGGAAGGCCGTCTGACCGAAAAACATCTGGAAAATTTCCGGCATGAACTTCGCGAACATCCGGGGTTATCCTCCTATCCGCATCCGTGGCTCATGCCGAATTTCTGGCAATTTCCGACGGTGTCGATGGGCCTCGGACCGATCTGCGCGATTTACCAGGCGCGTTTCATGCGGTATCTGGAAAACCGGGGGATTCTGCCCAAGACGCCGCGCAAGGTGTGGGCCTTCGTGGGCGACGGGGAGACGGACGAGCCGGAGACGCTGGGCGCGCTGACGCTGGCGTCGCGCGAGAAGCTGGACAATCTGATTTTTGTGGTGAACTGCAATCTGCAACGCCTGGATGGTCCGGTGCGCGGCAACGGCAGCATCATTCAGGAGCTGGAAGGCTCGTTCCGCGGCGCGGGATGGAACGTGATCAAGGTGATCTGGGGGTCGGACTGGGACGACCTGCTGGCGCGCGATCACACCGGATTGCTGGTCAAGCGCATGGCCGAGTGCGTGGACGGCGAGTACCAAGCGTACAAAGCGCGGGGCGGCGCGTATATCCGCAAGGAATTTTTCGGCAAATATCCGGAATTGCTGAAACTGGTCGAGCATTTGAGCGACGAAGAACTCGGCCGGCTGCGGCGCGGCGGACACGACCCGGTGAAGGTGTACAACGCCTACAAACGCGCGGTGGAGACGACGGGCATGCCGAGCGTGGTGCTCGCCTTCACCATCAAGGGCTACGGGCTGGGCGAGGCGGGCGAGGGCCGCAACATCACGCATCAGCAGAAGAAGCTGAACGAAGATGAGCTGGTGTATATCCGGCGGCGTTTCGACATTCCGATTCCGGATGAGGCGGTTCACACGATTTCGTTTTACCGGCCGCCGGAGGACAGTCCGGAGATGAAGTATCTGCGCGAGCGGCTGGCTGAAATGGGGGGGCCGCTGCCGGCGCGCGAGGTTCGCGAGTACCACGTGGATGCGCCGCCTCTTGAGGAATTCAAGGATGCGCTTCAAGGCTCGCGGGGGCGGGAAGCGTCCACGACATCCGGCTTCGTGAGCATTCTGAAGGCGCTGATCAAGAACCCGAAGATTGGCAAATACGTGGTGCCGATCATTCCCGACGAAGCGCGGACGTTCGGCATGGAGTCGATGTTCCGCGAAATCGGGATTTACGCCAGCCAGGGGCAGCTGTATACGCCGGTGGACAGCAATGTGCTGCTGTACTACAAGGAAGCCAAGAACGGTCAGATACTCGAAGAGGGCATTACGGAGGCGGGATCGATGGCTTCCTGCATCGCGGCGGGGTGCGCCTACGCCAACTACGGCGTTCCGACGATTCCGTTCTTCACCTATTACTCCATGTTCGGCTTCCAGCGGGTTGGCGACCTGATCTGGGCCTTCGCCGATTCGCGGGGGAAGGGTTTTCTGATGGGCGGCACGGCGGGACGCACGACGCTGCTTGGGGAGGGCTTGCAGCATCAGGACGGGCACAGCCATGTGCTGGCCAGCACGGTTCCGACCTGTCACGCCTACGATCCGGCGTATGCATACGAGATCGCGGTTATTGTGCAGGACGGCATCCGGCGCATGTATCAGGAGAAGGAAGACCGCTTCTACTACCTGACCATTTACAACGAGAACTACGTTCAGCCGCCGATGCCCTCTCCCGACATTCGGGAAGGGATTCTCAAGGGCATTTACCGCTACCGTGCGGCGCTGAACGGCAAGGCGCGGCTGCAGCTTTTCGGCAGCGGGCCGATTCTGAACGAAGCGCTGCGGGCGCAGGAGATTTTGAACGAGAGATACGGTATTCAGGCCGACGTCTGGAGCGTCACGAGTTACAACGAGCTGCGGCGCGAGGCGCTGGGCGTCGAACGGTGGAACCGCCTGCATCCGAACGAGCCGGAGAGGAAGCCGTACATCCTCGAAGCGCTCGAAGGGGCGGAGGGGCCGATCATCGCGGCGACAGACTACATGAAGATCGTGCCCGATCAGCTTGCGCCGTGGCTCCGCGGCCGTTTGGTCTCGCTAGGGACGGACGGCTTCGGCCGCAGCGATAACAGAAAGTATCTGCGAAACTTCTTCGAGGTCTCGGCGGAGGCGATCACCGCGGCGGCGCTTTCGCGCCTCGCCCGGGACGGCCAGTTCGACGCGCAGCGGGCTGCTGCCGCGATCCGGGAGCTGGGCCTGGATCCGGAGAGCGCAGATCCGGCCACGCGATAGGGGCTGGCGTCAGTCTGCGGCGCCTCGGGCAAGCCAGCGGACGGGGCGCGCAAAGCTGTTCACTACTCACAAGTCGATGCTCTATCTCACCGAAGCCGAGGTCCGCGCGCTGCTGCCGATGCCGGTCTGCATCGAGATCATGCGCGACACGTTCGGGTCGCTGGCCGAAGGGAAGGCTGTGAACCAGCCGCGGCGCCGGTTGCATCTGCCGACCGGCGCAGTGCTGCATCAGATGGCGGGCGCGGTGGGCGATTACTTTGGAACCAAGCTTTACTCGACGCATCCGAAACACGGCGCTCACTTCTGGTTCCACCTATTCGACGCCAAGACGGGGGAACCGGTGGCGCTGATGGAGGCGAACTGGCTGGGGCAGATTCGCACCGGCGCGACGTCGGGCCATGCAACCAATCTTCTGGCGCGCCCGGACTCGGCGGTGGTGGGCGTCATCGGCTCGGGATTCCAGGCGCGCAGCCAGGTTGAGGCGATGCTTTGTGTGCGTGCGATTCAGCGGGTCTATGTGTGGAGCCGGAACGAACACCGGCGGAAGTCGTTCGCTGAGGAGTGCGGGCAGGCCTTCGGCGCCGCTGTCGAGGCTGTTGAGAGCGCTGAGCAAGCGGTTGGGGAGGCGGACATTGTAATTACCGCTACATTCGCCAAGGACCCGGTGCTCGAGGAGGCATGGATCCGCCCGGGCACGCATATCAACGCCATCGGCTCCAATAATCCGCAGCGCCGCGAGTTGCCGCCTGGGCTGATTGCGCGGGCGGATCTGATCGTGGTGGATTCTCTGGAGCAGGCGCAGATGGAATCGGGGGACCTGCTGCTGGCCTGGACGGCGGAGGACTGGAAGAGCGCGCGGGTGATGGAGCTGAAGGACGCGCCGGCTCGGCGGAGGCATCCGGAGCAGCTGACTATCTTCAAATCGAATGGATTAGGCGTGGAAGACGTGGCTGCGGGCGCTTACGTATATGAGAAGGCGCGAGCAGAGGGCGCCGGCCGGAGGCTCTACTCCTGAGCCGATATCTGCTGGTCGGATTCTTTCCAGGCGCTGATCTTCAGGCGGCGGCAAACCCAGCAAAGACCCTCTACAGAATTGGGCGCGCACTGCCCCCCGCACACAACACACTTGGCGGCGCGCTTGAGCGTGTCAGACTCCACGGAGCGTTTTGCGCTTTCGAGAAGACGGCCTTCGATGACCGGGTCTGACAACGGGGTTTGTTTGCGTTTCAATCCACGTCTCCCTTGCCTTTACTATAGAACACGCCAGCGGCGGGGCGCCCCCGCCCGCGTACCAGCGGCCTGTTCTAGGCGGCCCGGTCGAACCGTACCACCGCCGCCGCATCCAAGGGAGACGAGCAGCGGGGGCATTTCTGGCCTGGCTTTGCAAACACGCGGCGGCCGATCTGGGTGACCTCGGCTTCGACGGTGTGGGTGCAGATTGGACAATGCACGGCGCCCTTGTCGGTGATTGCTTTCGCCGTGGTGGGGACTTTGTCTCGTGCTGTCATTTCCTCTCCTCTGCGCATAGAGACGCAAATGGATGGCCGAAAGATTCCCGAACTCGCCGAGCAACGGTTATTTGCCCAATTGCGGCGCGAGAAGCGTTCTGGAGGGTATGGCGCTAATCCCCGACCGCGGGGGCTTCGGCGGCGGGCGCGGGCGCCCTGTGTCGGGAAAGCAGCCGCTTGGCGTCTTCGACCAGCGAATATCCGACCGGCACCACCAGCAGGGTCAGCAGCAGGCAAAGCGTCTGACCGCCAATGATCGTGACCGCAATCGCGGACCTCTGCGAGGCGCCGGCGCCGATTCCGATGGCAGTTGGAATCAGGCCTGCGACGATTGAAAACGTCGTCATCAGGATAGGCCGGAGCCGCACGCGGTTGGCCTCCAGGATCGCATGCTTGAGCGGCGCGCCCTCGGCGCGCAGGCGGTTCATGTAATCGATCTGTAAGATGCCGTTCTTCTTGACGATGCCGAGGAGCAGCAAAACGCCCAGGGCGCTGAACAGATTGAGGCTGCGGCCGGTGGCAATCAGCGACAGGAGCGCGAACGGCAGGGAAAGCGGCAGCGTGAGCAGAATGATGAAGGGATGGACCAGGCTCTCAAACTGGGCGGCCAGAACCATATACATGAAGATCGAGGCCAGCGCGAAAGCCATGATCATGTTCGAGGTAGTCTCTTCGAGGATTTTGACCTGACCCGAGAAGGTGGCGTGATATCCGGGGGCCATGCCGAGCCCGTCGAGCACGCGTTGGGTGGCTTCAGCGGCCTCGCCGAGCGCGTGTCCATTGGCGACGTTGGCGTAGATTCCCACCGAGAACTGGCGATTGAACCGGTCAATGCGGCTGGGGCCGAGTCCGCGTTCGAGCTTTGCGACCGAATCGAGCCGGATCAAGCCGAGTCGCGCTGAGGGCACGAGCAGGCGGCTCAGCATGGCGGGGTTATCCCGCTGCTCGGGCAGCAGCCGCATCGTTACGGGATACTGTTCGGATCCCTCCTTGAAGGTGGAAATTTCATCGTCGCCGGACATGAGCAGGCGCACGGCGCCGGCGATATCGGCGACGCGCACGCCGAGGTCGGACGCCAGCGGACGGTTGATCTCGACCTGGAATTCCGGATTATTCAGGTTCAGGTTGGCCTTTACGTCGGCGAGCGAGGGCTCCTGCATCAGGCGTATGTTGGCCTCTTTCGCATAGGCCACCAGGGTCTTCATGTCCGGACCGAGCAACTGGGCGCGGATGGGCGCGAAGGTGTCGCGGCCGCCCAGCACATTGGGAAAGGTGACCCGCGGCCGGGCGAACGAGTAATCGCGCGCGATCTCGCGGACTTTCTGGCCCATTGTCAGGATGTCGGCGCGCTGGTTCGTCGGCTTGAGCAGGACGGTGATATTGGCCATGTTCACGCGATCCATGAAGCCGGTATTGGTTTGCGGCAGGACGGCGACGACGCCATCGATCTTCTCGAAGCGGCGCGCCATTTCGAGCGCGGTTTGTTCGGTTGCGGCAAGCGACGAGCCTTCGGGCATTTCGAGGTTGACGGCGAGCTCGTTCTGGTCCTCCTGCGGCATCCAGTCGCGGCCGATGTAGCGGTTGACGACGAAGGTGGAGCAGAACACCAGCACGCAGACAGCGATGATCAGCCAGCGCCGGCCGAGGGCCCAGTCGAGCACGCGGACATACGCCCGGTCGATGAAGGTCTCCTGGTGCTGGTGCGGTCCGGCGCCGCTGGCGCGGCGCTTGAGGATGCGCGAGCTGAGCGACGGGGTGAGGGTGAACGCCACCAGCATGGAGACCATGATGCTGAAGGCCATGGTCCAGCCGAACTGGTTCAGGTAGCGCTTCGCGTAGCCGGTCATGAAGGCGATGGGCACAAAAATGATGACCAGCGAGATCGTGGTCGCCACCACAGCCAGCGAGATTTCCTTGGTGGCCGCGATCGCCGCGGGAATCGGGGCCATGCCCTTCTCGTCGATGTAGCGGTAGATATTCTCGAGCACGATGATCGCGTCATCGATCACAATGCCGACGGCGAGGGTCAGCCCGAGCAGGGTCATGGAGTTCAAGGTGAAGTCCATGAGCCGCATCAGCGTGAAGGTGGTGATGATCGAGGTGGGGATGGCGATGGAGCTGATGAGCACGGTTCGCCAGTTGCGTATGAAGAGCCACACGATCACCGAGGCCAACAGGCTGCCGAGAACCAGGTGCTCCTCGAGCGCTTCGACGGAGTTCCTGATGTAGGTGGCCTGCTCCTTGATGACATCCACCTTCACGCCGGCCGGCAGGATGGCGTTCAAGGTTTGCAGTTTTTTTTCGATATCCTCGACGACTTTGACTGTATTGACGCCGATCTGGCGGCGTATGTCGAGCACGACCGCGGGCTTGCCCTTATAGAAGGCGAATGTTCTGCGCTCGGCGGTTCCATCTTCGGCGTAGCCGACGTCGCGGATGCGGATCGGCGCGCCGTTGACGTTTTTAATGATCACGCCTCCGAATTCGCTGACATCCTCGAGCCGTCCGAGGGTGCGGACGCCGAGCTCGGTGGGCCCGCGCACGATGCGGCCGCCGGGCGCTTCAATATTTTCAGCTACGAGCGCGGTTTGAACATCCTGGGGCGTGAGATTGTACGCGTTGAGCTTGTTCAGATCGAGCATGATGTTGATCTGCCGCATCTGCGCGCCGCTCATGTCCACGGCTGCAACGCCGTCCACCGTTTCGAGAGCCCGCCGGATCTGTTTATCCGCGATTTCGGTCAGCTCGCGGGCGGACCGCTGGCCGCTGACCGAGAGCGTGATCACCGGGTCGTTATC
This sequence comes from Bryobacteraceae bacterium, assembly GCA_035652975.1. Taxonomy (GTDB): domain Bacteria; phylum Acidobacteriota; class Terriglobia; order Bryobacterales; family Bryobacteraceae; genus TMP-7. The sequence continues at coordinate 74,664 of DASRCT010000002.1, forward strand.
GGGATCGGCCTTGGCGACGGTCGGCGGCAGGACGTTGGGCGGCAGCTTCCGCATGGCGGAGCTCACCTTCTCGCGGACATCCTCGGTGGCGTCGCTGATATCGCGATCCAGCACAAAGGTGACGATGATGTTGCCCTGTCCCTCGGAGACAACGGCGCGGAGCTCGTCGATGCCGCTGACCGCCGCGATGGATTCTTCGAGCGGTAAAATCACTTGCGAGACCACCTCCTCGGGGCTTGCGCCGGGCAGTTGCACGCGGACAAAGCAGGTGGCGGGGTCGCTTTTTGGAAACAGGTCCACGCCGAGCTGGAGGAAGCTGAAGAAGCCCATCACGACCAGAAACATGATGAGCATGAAGGCGAACACCGGCCGCTGGACGCAGATCTCGGATAACTTCACGGAGGGTTAGGTCCTTAATACAAGAGTCTACATCGCGGACGATGTGATGGACAGAACGCACGAGAGGGGCGCTCACAGGGGAGGTCCTTGCTAAGAGAGTCTGCCTGGCGGGAGGCGCAAAATCCCGGTACGCGGCTGCTGCGCCTGCTACCATAAAGCTTTACCAATGCTGCGGTTTGAAACCGCCGGGGAATCCCACGGCGAGTGTCTGGTCGCCACTCTGACGGGGCTCCCGGCGGGAATTCCGATTTCCATCGAAAAGATCAATCACGAGCTCTGGCGGCGCCAGCAGGGTTATGGGCGCGGGGGGCGGATGAAGATCGAGACCGACCAAGCCGAGATTGTGTCGGGCGTGCGGCACTCGATCACCATCGGCTCGCCGATCGCCATCATTATTCGGAACCGAGACTGGAAGAACTGGACCGAATCGCTTCCGGTCGAGGGCGGCGATCCGCACAAGCGCAAACCGGTGACCCGACCGCGCCCGGGGCACGCGGATTTAGCGGGCGCCATCAAATACGATTTCCGCGATGCGCGCTATATTCTGGAGCGCGCCAGCGCCCGCGAAACCACGGCCAGAGTGGCGGTGGGCGCGCTGGCAAAGGCGTTTCTTTGCCAGTTCGGCATCGAGATTCTGAGCCACGTCATCGCCGTCGGCGGGGCGCGCCTGGAACGAATCGCCGAATGGGACGAAGTCGTCGCCTTAAGCAAGAAGGAAACCGTCATACTCGGCTGCGTGGATCCTGATGCGGAAGCGCGGATGAAGGAAGTCGTCGACGAGGCTTACCGCACGGGGGACACGGCGGGAGGAATTTTTGAAGTGATCGCGCACAATGTGCCGCCCGGCCTTGGGTCGCACATCACCTGGGATTCGCGGCTGGACGGCCGGCTGGCGCAGGCGATCGTGTCGATCCAGGCCGTCAAAGGGGTTGAAATCGGATTTGCGGAAGAGGGCGCGCTCTCGTTCGGCTCGAAGGTGCAGGACACGATTCACTATGACCGCGCGGAGCGGCGCTTCAGGCGCGGTGCAAATCGCGCGGGCGGGCTGGAAGGGGGCATGACCAACGGCGAGGAGATCCGCGTGCGCGGATTTCTGAAGCCCATCTCGACCTTGCGCCGGCCGCTCGAGTCGGTTGATTTCGAGACGCGCGAGCCGGCGCTTGCCGCGTATGAGCGCAGCGATGTGTGCGTGGTCCCTGCGGCAGGCGTGATCGGCGAGGCCATGGTGGCCCTCATTCTCGCCCAGGCGTTTCTTGAAAAGTTCGGGGGCGACTCGCTTCGCGAGACGAAACGCAATTTCGATCACTATATCGAACAGGTAAAGAATTTTTGATGATCTATCCCATCGTCAAATACGGCAATCCCGTCCTTGAGACGAAAGCGGAGGCGGTGACGGAGTTCGACACGCCGGAGCTGCACAAGCTGATCGAGGACATGTTCGAGTCGATGTATGCGGCCAAGGGCGTGGGACTTGCCGCCCCGCAGATCGGAATCGGGAAACGGATCGCGGTGATTGACACCACGGTGGGCGAGGATCATGGGCAGAAAATCGTCCTGATCAACCCCGAAATCATCGGCCGTGAAGGCTCGCAATCGGGCGAGGAGGGCTGCCTCAGCATTCCTGGATTTCGCGAGCAGGTGACGCGCGCCAAGAAAGTGACGGTGCGGGCGCAGGACGTCAAAGGCGAGTTTTTCGAGATGACCGGCGAGGATCTGCTGGCGCGAGCGTTCCTGCACGAGACGGATCACTTGAACGGCACTCTGTACATCATGCACGTGAGCCCGCTCAAGCGCGATCTGATCCGCCGCAAGATTCGCAAGCTGCAGAAGGCGGGGGAGTGGTCATGAGCGCGGCTGGCAGCGGGGGGCCGGTGGTCGGCGGATGAATCTGGTGTTTCTCGGCACGCCGGCATTTGCGACGCCCACGCTCGAGCGAATCGTGGAAGCCGGGCACAAGGTTGTGGCGGTGTATACGCAGCCGGACCGGCCTAAAGGGCGGGGGCGCAAGCCGGCCATCCCGGCTGTGAAGGAGGCCGCGCTGCGGCTGGGCCTGGATGTACGGCAACCCGAGCGCATCCGGCGGCCGGAGGTGGTGGCCGAGCTGGCCGCGCTCGCGCCGGAAGCGATGGTCGTAGTCGGCTACGGTCAGATCATTCCGCAGGCCATTATCGATATTCCGCGGCTGGGCGTCATTAATGTGCACGCTTCGCTGCTTCCGAAGTATCGCGGGGCCGCGCCGATCCAGTGGGCTATCGCGCGCGGAGAACGCATCACTGGCGTGACCACGATGCGCATTGATGCGGGACTCGACACGGGCGACATGCTGCTCAAATGGGAGACCGAAATCGGCCCGGAGGAGACGGCGCCGGAGCTCTCGGCGCGGCTGGCGGTCGCGGGGGCGGACCTTCTGGCAGAGACGCTGGCGCGCCTTGAAGCGGGGACGCTCGAGCCGATTCCGCAGAACGACGCGGAGGCGACGTATGCGCCTATGTTGAAGAAAGAGGACGGCGTGATTGACTGGTCGATGCCGGCCGTTGAAATTTTGAACCGCGTGCGAGGGTTTCTGCCGTGGCCGGGAACCTACACGACGTTTCGGGGGCGAACGTTTCATGTGTGCAAGGCCCGGAACGCGGACCCAGGTCCGCCGCCCGGCAGCATGGAAAGGCGCGGCCGGAGTCTGATCGTCGGTTGTGGAGGCCGGACCGCCATTGAACTGCTGGAGGTGCAGTTGGAAGGGCGCAAGCGCATGTCTGCTGAGGCATTTCTCAACGGCATTTCGTTGAACGCCGCGGAGCAGTTGGGGGCCCGGTGAAGCTGCCGCTTGGATACCGCTTCGCTTCCGTGTACGCGGGCATTCGCAAGGCCGAAAGGGACGACCTGGGGCTGATTCTTTCGGAAACGCCGGCGTCGGCGGCCGCCGTGTTCACGCAAAACCGGGTGCAGGCTGCTCCAGTCAAGCTGGCGCGCCGGCATCTGCGTCTCTCGCATGGGGTGATGCGCGCCATTCTCGTCAACGCGGGCAATGCGAACTGCGCGACGCGAACCGGCGAACAGGCGGCCCGCGCGGTCTGTGATGCGCTGGCCGCGCGGCTGCAGGCGCCGGTGGAACAGATCCTGCCTGCGTCCACGGGAGTCATCGGCGTGGAACTCGACGCGCAACGGATTATCCGGGCGCTGCCGAATTTAATCCGGAAGCTCTCGGCGGACCGCTTCATGGACGTCGCGCACGCGATCATGACCACCGACACGGTTCCGAAGACATCCTCGCGCGAGATCGTGATCCGCAACCGGACCGTTCGCATCGCGGGGATGACCAAGGGCGCTGGCATGATCCAGCCGCGCATGGCGACGACGCTGGGCTTTGTGGCGACGGACGCGCACATCGAACCCTCTGTTCTCAAGCAGATGCTGCATGACGGGATTGAGCGCAGCTACAACCGGATCAGCGTTGACGGCGACACGTCAACGAACGATACGGTGGCGGTGTTTGCGAACGGGGCGTCGGGCGTGGAGCCCGGCGATGGGGAGCGCATTTTGTTTGGCGAGGCGCTGGCCGGCGTTCTGGAGGATCTGGCGCGCCAGATCGCCCGTGACGGCGAGGGCGCTCGCAAGCTGATCACCATCGATGTCGAGGGCGCGCGCGACGACGCGGCCGCGCAGGCTATTGCGCGCGCGATCGCCAACTCTCCGCTGGTCAAGACGGCGATTGCCGGGTCCGACGCCAACTGGGGCCGGATTCTTTGCGCCGCCGGCAACGCGGGCGTGGACTTCGATCCCGCCAAGGTCGACATTTATCTTCAGAACGCGCTTGTGTGCCGGGGGGGTCTTGCGGCCGAATTCTCCGAGCCGGAAATGAAGGAGCTTCTCGACAAGCGCGAGTGCGCCATCCGGTTGGTGGTGAACGGATCGGGCCAGGGGCGCTGCCGCTTCTGGACCTGCGACCTTACCGAAGACTATATTCGCATTAACGCGAGCTATCGCACGTGAGGCGCCGCGTTTTTCTTGCAGCGGCTGCGAGCGCGGCGCTGGCTCGCGGCGACGCCGCCGCTGAGGCGTGGGAGCTGCTGGTCAAAATGGCGGCGGCCCTGGCGGAAGACAACGTCTCCGGGTTTTTGGAGGCGATCGATCCCCAAATGCCCGGCTACGACCAGCTCAGCGAGTATGTGAACGGCATGATCCAGCAGTCGGAAGTCCGCTCGATCATCGAAAAGATCAGCGATACCGGCGACGATCGGTCCCGCTCGCTGCAGCTGGACTGGTTTCTTCAAATGAAGCGGCGGGGCGCCGGAGACCGGACTCTGGAGCGGCGGCAAATCATCCGCTGCGACGTCGCGCTCCACGGCAAGCGCTGGCGCGTGGAGCGTCTCGAACCCGTTTCGTTTTTCGCGCCGCCGAACTTTCAATAGGGGCGCGAAATCCCCTCGTGCGACAATCAAGGAACAGTTTCGATGACTGAATTTCCAATTACTGACAGAACCCGCGTGAGGCGTCTCCCCAAGCGGGCCGTATACGAGCGCGAGCGTCTGTATGCCATTCTCGATGAAGCGCTGGTCTGCCACGTGGGGTTCATCGCGAACGGACAGCCATTCGTCATTCCGACCGGTTACGGGCGGTGCGACGACCGGCTTTATATTCACGGATCGGCCGCCAGCCGGATGCTCAATACGGCGAAGGATGGCGTCGATCTGTGCGTGACGGTCACGCTGCTCGATGGTCTCGTACTTGCCCGCTCGGCGTTTCACCACTCGATGAATTACCGCTCGGCTGTAGTGTTTGGAAGAGCGCGGGCGATCACGGATGAGGAGGAGAAGCGGGCTGCGCTCCGCGTCATTACCGAGCACATTGTTCCCGGCCGGTGGCAAGACGTGCGTGCGCCGACGGCGCTGGAGTTGAAAGCGACCCTTGTACTCGGGCTTGAAATTTCAGAAGCCTCGGCCAAAGTTCGCAGCGGTCCGCCGATTGATGATGAGGAGGATTATCAGCTGCCGATCTGGGGCGGCGTACTGCCGGTGCGGACGGTTTACGGAGCGCCTGTGGACGACGGGCGGCTGCTTGAGAATGTGCAACCGCCCGAATACGCGCTGAAGTACCGAAGGCCGGGGGATGCTATTGACTCGCGCCTTGAGCCGACCCTCCCTGCGACGCCGTAAGGGCCTGGTCGAGATCCCACAGGATATCATCGAGGTCCTCCAAGCCGACGGACAGCCGCACCAGCTCGGGGGTGACGCCTGCGGCTTCCTGGTCGGCGGCGGGCAGTTGCTGGTGCGTGGTGGAGGCCGGATGAATGACCAGGCTTCGCGCGTCGCCGACATTCGCCAGGTGCGAAAACAGCTTGAGATTGTCGATGAAGCGGCGCCCCGCCTCATAGCCGCCCCGGATGCCGAATGAGAAAACGGCGCCGGCGCCTTTGGGGGTGTATTTTTGAGCCAGCGAATAATACGGACTGGAGGGCAGCGAGGGATATTTCACCCACGCAACCAGCGGATGCGATTCCAGATGCTTCGCCACGGCCAGCGTGTTTTGAAGATGCCGGTCCATGCGCATGCTGAGCGTCTCGATGCCCTGAAGAAACAGGAACGCGTTGAACGGGCTCATGCAGGAGCCGATGTCGCGCAGGCCCTCGACGCGCGCGCGAATAATGAAGGCCAGGTTGCCGAAGGCTTCGGTAAACCGCATGCCGTGATAGGCGCGCGACGGCTCGCTCATCTGGGGGAACTTGCCGCTGCTCCAATCGAACCGACCGGCGTCGACGATGATGCCGCCGATGCTGGTTCCATGCCCGCCCATGAATTTGGTGAGCGAATGAACCACGATGTCGGCGCCGTAATCGATCGGCCGGCAGACGTAAGGCGTGGCGAAGGTATTGTCGACGACGAGCGGCAGGCCGTTTTCATGCGCGATTTTTGCGACAGCCTCAATATCGAGCACGTTGCCGCGCGGGTTGCTGATCGTCTCGCCATAGAGACACTTCGTATTCGGGCGAATCGCCTTACGGAAATTTTCCGGATCGTCGGGCTCGACGAACGTCACGTCGTAGCCGAACTTTCTGAAGCTCACGTCGAATTGGGTGAAGGTTCCGCCATACAACGTGCTGGAGGATACGAAATGATCGCCGGACTGCATGAGGCTGCTGAGGGCGATGAACTGCGCCGCCTGTCCGCTGGACATGGCCAGGGCGGCCGCGCCGTTCTCCAGCGAGGCCACACGCTGCTCAAGCACGTCGGTGGTGGGATTCATGATGCGCGTATAAATATTTCCGAACTGCTTCAGGGCGAACAAAGAGGCCGCGTGATCCGAATTATCGAAGGCGAATGAGGTCGACTGATAAATGGGCACGGCTCGCGCCTTAGTGGTCGGGTCGGGCGCATATCCGGCGTGCAAAGATCGGGTATTGAATCCAAACTGCCGCTCGCTTTTGTTGTTTTCAGACATAGTTAAAAAATCGGTTTTCCTATGGTAACGGATTCGGTTGGATGCATCAGGACGCCGCGCTGGCCGCCGTTTCAGGCTCGACGTCGGGATAACGGACGCCCTCCCAGCGGCCGATGACAGCGGCGGCGAGGCAATTGCCAAGAACATTTACGGAGGTCCGGGCCATGTCCAAGAGCGCGTCGACTCCCAGGATGATGCTGGCGGCCTCAACCGGCATCCCGAAGGCGGCAATCGCGCCGGTGAGTATCACGAACGAGGCTCGGGGAACTCCCGCCACGCCCTTACTCGTGAGCATGAGCGTCAGCAGCATGAGAAGCTGCTGGCCGAACGTCAGCGGAATTCCCGCAGTCTGCGCGACGAAGACCGAAGCGAGCGACAGATAGAGCGTGGATCCGTCGAGATTGAAGCTGTATCCGGCCGGCAGGACAAAGGCGACAATGCGTCGCGGCACGCCGAACTTCTCCATGTTCTCGAGCGCCAGCGGCAGGGCCGATTCGCTGGAGGCCGTCGAGAACGCGATCACGAACGGCTCGCGCGTTGCCTGGAAGAAGCGTCGAACCGGAACGCGGGTCAGAAGCGCCGTCGGGAGGAGCACTGCGACAACGAACAGAAGTTCAGCGCCATAGGTGGTCAGGACAAGCTTGCCGAGCTGCAGCAAGACGTCTGTTCCATTCCGGGCGATGGTGACCGCCATCGCGCCGGCCACGCCCGCCGGAGCGAAATACATGACGTATCGCGTGTAGCGAAACATGATTTCCGACAGCGACGCGGCGAACTGCGTCACCGGCCGGGCCTTCTCGCCGATCGTCGCGCACGCGGCGCCGAACAGAAGCGAGAACACGACGATCTGGAGCACCTCATTGCGAGCCATGGCATCGATGATGCTGGCCGGAAAGGTATGCTCGAGCATTCCGGTCAGGCTCGGGGTCGGCGCAGGAGCGGAGGGGGCGGCGCGCACAGCAGACTGCCGGACGCCAACGCCGGGCTTGACGATATTGACCGCGGCGAGGCCGAGGAACAGCGCGATGGTCGTCAGAATTTCGAAATAGATGATGGCTTTGAGCCCGATGCGGCCCATGGCCTTGATGTCGCCCGAGCCGGCGATTCCGTAGACCAGAGTTGCGAAGATCAGCGGCGCGACAATGGATTTGATCAAGCGCAGAAAAATATTGGCCAGCGGTTCCAGTTTCAGGGCGAGGCCGGGGGCTGCGAATCCGATCGCCGCGCCGGCCGCCATGCCGACAAAGATCCAGCCGGTGAGGGAAATGCGCCTCATCGCTCTCCCCATTTGAGCTTGGCGCGCAACACATCGAAGAACAGCATTCTGGGCGGGCGGATCAGCTGTACAAAGTGCGTTGAAGCGCGGCAAATGACGCGATCGCCGTGAGCCAGGGGCTCGCCGATCTGGCCGTCGATGGTCAGATACGTCGAATCGGCGGCCAGATTCGTGAGTTGGATGCTGCTGGAGCCGGGGACCAGGACGGGGCGGTTGGTCAGCGTGTGGGGGCAGATCGGGGTGATGCACAGCGCGTCGACCGAGGGGAAGATGATCGGGCCGCCTGCCGACAGCGAATACGCCGTCGATCCGGTGGGCGTCGCGACAATCAATCCGTCCGCCTTGTAGGCGCAGACAAAGTGGGCGTCAACATACGTTTCGATGTCGATCATACGCGCCATTGCGGCCTTAGTGAGCACGGCGTCATTCAAGGCTTCGTACTGCGCCACCACGCGATCGCCTCGCATCAGCTCGCAGTGGAGCATCCGGCGGGGAGCGATGCGGTGTTCATTACGAAACGCGCGTTCGAGCTCCGGAAAAAGCTCATCGACGGTAATGGCCGTGAGAAAGCCGAGGCCGCCGAGATTCACCGCGAAGATCGGCACGTCGCGGCCGCCGAGCGCGCGCGCGCCCGCCAGAAGCGTCCCATCGCCGCCCAGCACGATCAGCAACTGCACGCCATCAGGCACCTGTTCGCGCGGCAATCCGTTGGAGACACCCGCATAGACTGCGGTGTTGGAATCATAGCGGATGGCGACGCCGCGCTTTTCGAGCCATTCGAGCAACTGCGGGACCAGCTTCCCGGCCGCGCTGCTTCCGGGTTTCGACAGGATTCCGACAGCGCTAATGTCGGGCATACAGCAAAAACTCGCGATTGCCTTCGGCTCCGCGAACCGGGCTTTCCATAATATCGGTCTTGAATCCGAGCGCCTGGACGGCGATCCGGACGCGCGCGCAGGCCGCGGCGTGCAGCGCCGGATTGCGGACAATACCCCCCTTTCCGACCTGGCCCCGTTCGACTTCGAACTGCGGTTTTATGAGAATAATCATTTCGCCATTCGCACGCAATAATGGCGGAAAGGCTGGCGCGATGAGCGTCACGGAGATGAAACTGACGTCGCAGGTCAGCAGCTCGGCAGCCTCGCCAATATCGGACGGAGTGATGTAGCGCGCGTTGAGGCCTTCATGCACGATCACGCGCGGGTCGCTCCTCAGCTTCCAATCCAACTGACCCGCCCCGACATCGACGGCGTGCACCCGGGCCGCTCCGTGCTGGAGCAGACAATCGGTGAAACCGCCGGTCGAAGAACCGATATCGATGCACACCTTGCCGGTTGCAGCGATTTGAAAATGGGCCAGGGCCGCTTCGAGCTTCAGACCGCCGCGGCTCACGTAGCGGAGCCTGGCGGCCACTTCGATGGCGCAGTCGGGGGCGACGTTCAGCCCGGGCTTATCCACCCGCTGCCCATTCACGCGAACCGCTCCGGCCAGAAGCAGGGCCTTGGCCTTCTCGCGCGATTCGGCGAAGCCGCGGTCGACCAGAAGCTGGTCGATGCGTCTCTTCCCTGCCCCGCGCTTGAGCGGCGTCATGCGCGGCGATGCACCACCAGATCCGCCAGCTCGCGCAGCCGGTCGGCGCGGTCGTCGAAGTGGCGGAGCGCTGTGTGCGCCCGAAGACGCTCTTCTTCGGCCATAGCCTTCGACCGCTCGATGCCGTAGACGGCCGGGAATGTGATTTTATGCTGCTGCGCATCTTTTCCGGCGGTCTTGCCCAACTCCTCCGAAGAGCGCTCCACGTCGAGAATGTCGTCGACAATCTGGAAGGCGAGACCCACATGTTCGCCGTAGCTAGTGATGGCAGCCAGCTGCTGGTCGTCAGCGCCGGCATAAATGGCTCCGAAGCGCACGCTCGCGCGCAGCAGCGCGCCGGTCTTCGCGCGGTGGATTCGTTCGAGCAGACTGGCGCTCGGGCGCTGGCGCTCGCCTTCGAGATCGTGCACCTGGCCGGCGATCATGCCTCCCGCGGCGCCCGCCGCAGCGGCCAGCTCCTGCACGAGGCGCACGCGCCGGCACGAGTCCACTTCGGGCGCTTTCGACAGGACCTCGAAAGCCAGCGTCAGAAGCGCGTCGCCGGCCAGGATGGCAATCGCTTCGCCAAAGGCCTTATGACAAGTGGGGCGGCCGCGGCGGAGGTCATCGTTGTCAAGGGCCGGCAAATCGTCATGAATCAGGGAGTAGGTATGAATCATCTCGAGCGCGCAGGCGACATTTTCTACGCCCCGCGGGAGGTCCGAAATGGATTGCGCGCTGGCGATGCACAGCAGAGGCCGTATCCGTTTGCCTCCCGCGAATACGCTGTAGCGCATGGCTCGAAAGATGATTTCGGGAGGGGTGGATTCCGTCGGAATCCACCGGTCGAGCGCCGCGTCGACGATTCGCTGTTGCTCGCGCACGTATTCGTCGAGCGTCATGTCTTGTCGTTGCCGAAGGGCTGCGGCGTGACCTTGTCGCCGCGCCGCGTGAGGATTTCCACGCGCGTTTCCGCTTCTTCCAGTTGTTTTCGGCAGGATTCGCTGAGCTCAATTCCTTTCTCAAACAGCGCTAAGGCGCGCTCAAGCGGCAGGTCGCCGCTTTCCATTTCCTTGACGATTTTCTCCAGTTCTTCGAGACCGGCCTCAAAGCTCTGGGGTTTTTCGGACTCGGGCATTAACTTTGTATTGTAGCGGGGGCGTGGCAAGCACGTTGTCGGTTGTCTGTGTTCAGTCCAGCGTCGTGGCCGGCACAAGCGGCGACGGCGCGGCGGGCTCGAAGAGGCCGAACGTAAAGACGTCGGCGCCGGCCGCGATGGAAACATATTGGCGGCCGTCCAGGCTGTAGGTCATGGGCGAGGCCGTCAACGTCTGTCCAATGGAATAGTGCCAGAGATGGCGGCCGCTGCGCGCGTCGAGCGCCACGAGCTGCCCGTCATCATCGCCGAAGAAGATCACGCCGCCTTCGGTTGAGACTGCGCCGGCCCACATGGTCGCCGGTCCGGTCATTGGATATTCCCAGCGCGTTTCTCCGGATTGCGGGTGGATCGCGCGCAGGTAGAACTTGCCCGGCTGAGTGGGCAGAGGCTCGCCGCCTCCGCCCATCATGTCCTTCATCGGGGGAGGAACCGTTTCGGAGGCGGTATACACATCGCACTGCTCCAGCACGGGAATGTACAGCAGCCCGGTGTGCGGGTTGAACGCTGGAGACATCCAGTTGGAAGCTCCGCGCAGCGACGGGCACACCCAGCGGCCTGCCGGAGTCGGCTCCGTGTCGGGCAGCTCAATGGGCCGGCCTTTCGCATCGAGACCCTTCGCCCACGTGAGCTGTTTGATGAACGGCGTTCCCTTTAGAAACTCTCCCGTGACGCGATCGAGAATGTAAAAGTATCCGTTGCGATTGGCATGCGCGAGCAGGCGGCGCATGCTGCCTTCAAACGGCAGATCGAGCAGGACGGGTATGGACTGGGCGTCCCAGTCGTGCGTATCGTGGGGGGTGAACTGAAAATACCATTTCAGCGTTCCCGTACCGGCGTCGAGGGCAAGCATCGAACAGGTGTACAGGTTGTCTCCCTTACGAGCCTTTCCGAACAGGTCTGGCCAGGGATTGCCGGTGGCCCAATAGACCACGTTGAGGTCCGGGTCGAAGGAGCCGCTCATCCAGGTGGCGCCTCCGCCGTATTGCAACTGGAAGTCGCCCCAGGTTTCCGAGCCGGGTTCGCCCTTGGCCGGAATGGTCCAGAATCGCCACAGTTCCTCGCCGGTTGAAGCGGAGAAGGCCGCGACAAAACCTCTCATGCCCCCATCGCCGCCGCCAACGCCCACAATGACGCGATCCCGCAGCGCCAGCGGGGCCATTGTCGCGTAGTAGCCGTCGTGAATACTGGCGTATTGCCTGTCCCACAGGACTCCGCCCGTGCGCCGGTCGAGCGCAACCAGGTGGCAGTCGCCGGTGACGAAGAAGACGCTATTGCCAAGCAACGCCACGCCGCGGTTCACCGATTGCCGCTGCGCGGCATCGTCCTTATACGTCCAGATCCGGCGTCCGCTGCGCGCATCCACAGCGTCGACCTGGTTGGCGTTTGTCACGTACATGACGCCTTTATAAACGAGCGGCGTGGATTCGAGCCGGTTCGCGCCGGCGACATGGTAGGTCCATTTGGCGACGAGATTCCGGACGTTGGACGTATTGATCTGGGCCAGCCGGCTATGGCGGTGTGAGGCGTAGTCGCCTCCGTAGGTGAGCCAGTTCTCGCCAGGACCTTGACGAATGTCTTCATACGTCACCTGGGCGGTTGCCGCGGCCGATAACAGCAACCCAAGGATGATCACTTTCATTGTGCGGTGGTTTGCTCCTGATCCGGATTTGGACGGGGTCTTGCCGTCTGTCGAGAAAGGAAGGCGATCAGATGATCAATTTCAGCAGCCGAGAGCTTCGATGCATAGTCGGACGGCATCAGCGGATCTCTGCGGTACTCGATTTTTTCAATCTCCTGCGCGGCGAGAGGGTGAAGCTCTCCGTTGTTGTCCTGAACTTCAAAGGCGTAGTTGGTGGCGTTTCGCATGACTCCTTCGATGACGCGGCCTGTTTTGAGAACCACCCGGACGCCGCGATATTCGCCGTCGCCGCGCAACTCCGGTTTGACCAGGGCGTTGCGTATCTGCAACAGCGTGCGAGCGGCCCCGATATTGGTCAGATCCGGGCCGAGGAAGCCGCCTTCTCCGCGGATGCGGTGGCAGCGAATGCATCCGGCCTGGCCGGCAAAGAGCGCCCGTCCGGCTGCGGGGTCTCCAGGAACGCTTACATCGGCGGCCGGCGCGCTCAGGCTGCGAATAAATCCGAGGAGTTCTCGGATCTGCTCATCCGGCAGCGGAAATGGCGGCATGCCGGCGCCGGGAACGCCGTTCTTGATGGAAGAAAACAGTTTTTCGTCTTTGGCGCCGCGCACCAGCTCGCCGTCACTCAATTTCGGTCCGCGCCCGCCTTCGCCATGCAAGCCGTGACAGCCGCTGCAAGCGCTGTTGAACAGCTTGCGTCCACGTTCGACCGCTTCCGGCGCGCGAAGCGCCCGCATGCTGGAAGCGGCCTTGTCCTGCTTTGGAGTCTCGCCTCGCGCAGCCGCTGACAGGAGCGCGAATCCGGCGAGCCAGACGGAGGTCAACCTGTTGATCACTTCGCATCATGGTACCATCAAGCGGGTCTGAATCCGGCGGAAATCGCGCACCGAGCGCGGAAGGGCGAGGGGTGGCGCGAGCCGCGCCTGGATACCGGATAATGACCAGTATGCGACAGCATGCCGCTGGAGCCATCCTGGTTCTGACCGCCGTGACCCTGGCGCCCGCCGCCCGACAGCCGCAGACGGACGCCCGCCTCAAAAACGCGTTTCGCGAGCCGCAACGAAATGGATGGATTTTCGTTCACCTGGAGGGTTCGCCAGCCGAAATCGGGTATCAGCACGGATACCTGCTCGCGCAGGAAATCGAAGATGCGCAGCGCGCCATCGCGCTTTCGCTGACGCACGATTCCAAGGACTGGACGTTTTTCCGGAAAGCGGCGCAGACCATATTCTGGCCGCACGTTCCTGCCGAGTACCAGACCGAGATCCGGGGCATCGCCGAGGGAGCCAACGCGAGGGGCGTGAAGCTGGACATGTGGGACATCACAGCCATGAACGCATGGCTTGAATTCTCGCCCTACTACGTGAATTGGTACGACCAGCAACACAAGACCGGCGCGGCGAAACAGCCAACGCCGGAGCATTGCAGCGCGTTTGCGGCCACGGGCTCTTACACCAAAGACGGCAAAGTGGTCATCGGCCACAACAACTGGACCGACTATCTGACCGGATCGCGGTGGAACATCATATTCGACGTTGCGCCCTCATCCGGCTACCGATTCCTCATGGACGGCATGCCCGGGCTGATTCACAGCGGCGACGATTTCGGAATCAATTCCGCCGGGATCATGATTACCGAAACCACCATCAGCCAGTTCAATGGCTTTGATCCAGCCGGGACGCCCGAGTTTGCGCGCGCGCGCAAAGCCATGCAGTATTCAGCGTCGATCGATGATTTCGCCCGCATTATGAAAGAAGGCAACAACGGCGGCTATGCCAACGACTGGCTGATTGCGGACCGCAAGACGAACGAAATTGCGAGTCTGGAGCTGGGTCTGAAGCACGTCGAGCTCAGACGCACGCGCGACGGCTACTTTGTCGGCGCGAACTTCCCCATCAATCCCGCGCTGGCGCGCGATGAAACCGAGTTCGATCTCACGAACAAAGGCAACAGTCCCAACGCGCGGCACGCCCGCTGGGACCAGCTCATGGCGGAGAACAAGGGCAAAATAGACGTCGCGGCCGGCCAGCGATTTCTCGCCGACCATTTCGACTCCTTTGACCGCCGCGAGCAGCCGAGCGAGCGAACGCTTTGCGGGCACATCGAACTCTCGCCGCGCGGGAGCAAGCCCTGGCAGCCGCCCTATGGCCCGGCGGGCGCGGTGCAGGCGAAAGCAGCCGACGCCCGGATGGCGGCGCGCATGTCGTTCAGCGCCGCCATGGGGCATCCTTGCGGAATGGATTTCAAAGCCGCACAGCACATTGCGGCGCATCCGGAATTCGCCTGGCAGAAGCCAGTCGTCCGGGATCTGGATGCGCATCCGTGGACCGTGTTTTCGGCCGCGGAGCGCTCACCGCGCTAAGTCCGGCGCCGGCGGTCGAAGAATGAAAGACCGCTCACCACAGACGGCCTTCCCATCTCAACCCGGCGCGCCAGAGGCGGGGCGCCCCGATGGAGGGCGTGGGCGTGAAGGCGACGTAGTAGGTCCGGTCGAGGAGGTTTTCGATTGCAAGCGTCGCCGACAAGCCGCGCCCGAGCCGCTGCCGCGCGGCGAATTGGAGGGTAGTAAAACCGGCGAGCAGAAACTGGTTGAGATCGTCGTCGAATTGGGAGGAGTAGCTGCGCAGCGCGGCTGAAAGCAGCGTACCGTTTCTTGCGTAGGTCAACTGAGCCGAGCCCTGATTTTTCGGGACTTCAGGAATTCGCAAGCCCGTAACATAACGGGAATCGACGAACATGTAGGCGAGGTCCGCGCTCAGGCTGCGCCAGTTCTTGCGGAGTTCGGCCTCGAAGCCCCGCGCCAGCGCAGCGGCGGCGTTCTGCCGTTGGCGGGTTATGGTGGCGCCGCTCTGAAGCGTGACGTTTGTAATGAGGCGGTCCATCGAGTTTCGGAACGCAGTCACGCGGAGGCGCATGCCTTCCCCTGTGTAGTCGAAGCCCGCTTCAGCCCCAAACAGACTCTCTGGACGCAGAGCGGGGTTGGCGAGCGTTACGGTGTTTCCAACGCGAAACTCTCTGTACAGTTCGTTGAGCGTGGGCGCGCGAAAGCTGCGGTAGACCGAACCGCGGGCCCGCAGACGTCCACGGCCCAGCACAAACCCGCCGCTGGGGCTGAAAAACGTATCGTCGCCGATGAAGGTGTGCCGCGCGCCGAGGAAGATGCGCGCCCCTTGCGTTCCGACATTGGCCTGCCCGAAGATGCCGTGCTCCAGCCGGTTGCCGCCGCCGATGCGGAAGCCCGCGGGAACGAGGCTGTCGATGCTGGTTCCCTGATCCCGCTCGAGATCGGCGCCGAAGAGCGCGTTGAGCGTTGAGCCCGAACGCGTCCAGAAAGCGGAAGCGCCGGTGGCCTGCGAAGGCACGGTCTGACGATACGTGAGCCGCTCCGTGTTGCGGTCCGCCGAAATCGACGAGAACGCCGAATGGAATTCCTCACGCGTATGAAAGCCGATGACCGAAATCGCGTCGCGCGTTCCCTGCCAGGAGTAGTTGCCGGACAGCGCGCCCATACTTGTGGAATTGCGCTGCAATACGGTTCCGTTCGCGCGATCTTCGGCCAGGATGTCGAGCTTCGCGAAAAAGCGGTGGGCGGCGCCGAGCAGATCCAAGCGCGCATTGCCGGCGACGAAGCGGACTCCGGCGGGCGTATCCACGGCGCCGCGCAATTCGCGCGGCACGATGAAGTAGCCATCCGTCGAAAAAGCGCGGATGAAGGCCGAAGCCGCGGCGCGGCGCCAAACCTCCGAAGCTCCGAAGGTCAGCGCGTGCGTATTCAGGTTCCCGCCCTCATAACTGGCGGCGACCAGATGCCTGTCAGGATCACGCGACAGGATCGAAATGGCGCCGGCCATAGCGCGGTCGCCGAAGACGCTTGTCGAGGCTCCCCGCGACACCTCGGCGCGCTCAATCTGCTCCGGAGGGATGCGGGTCCAGTACACCCAGCCGCCAAACGGATCGTTCATCGGAACACCATCCCAGAGGACCAGGGTGCGGCTGGCGCCGGTTGAGCCCAGACCACGCAAGGACAGCCCTTGGGTTGTGGGGTGCGCGACCAGGCTGGAAGTTCGCCGGAACAGCGAGAAGCCCGGGACCTGGCGCAGCCGGTCATCCAGGTTCACGCCGGGCGTCTCGCGCAGCTGGCCAGCGTCGAGGTCAGTAATATTCGCCGGCGCCTCGGTGGCGATCTGCCCGGTCACGGTAATAGACGTGTGAACGGGCGGGACTTCAGGCGCGGCCGGAGGAGACCCCGGCTGCGGCGCCGTCTGCGCTTGCAGGGCTGGCCACCAAGCGATCAGGACGAACCACGAAACCGTTGCCTTCGCCTTTTGTCGCCCACCCTGCTTCCGACAAGCGGCCCGGATCGGAAGAGATAATGACCTGATAGCTTCGTTGGTCATCCGGCGGCGGCGCGGTCTTGCCGCGGACCGGCGAGACTAGTGCCAGATA
>DASRCT010000003.1:0-25400 GCA_035652975.1 Bryobacteraceae bacterium
GAGCATTTTTCGTACACCCCGGGCCATTGATTTTGTCGAGGTTGATCCCGAGAAGGACATTGCCGATCAGACTGTACCCGCGGCGGCCGCATGCATTCCTTCGTTCGTGTCCGCCGTGATGACGCGGCTGCCGGCTTCGGCCGCAACAGACGCGTACATCGCCGAATTGGCAAAAGCCTGCACGCCAATCTGAACAATGATGTTGCCGCTCAGGCCCTCCTGTAATAGCGCCCGGACCGGATTGCCATTAGAGAGGCCGCTCATAACCGGCGTCGAGATGGCGTGCGACGCCGAGGCAGCCGGGATCCGTCGTCAGCACCCGCTCCAGGCGCGTTGCCATCTCATGCGTGCCATCTGCGACGATAACCATTCCCGCGTGCTGCGCATATCCGATTCCCACGCCGCCGCGCGATCGCTTCCTCGAGCGTCATTCCGTTTGGCACGTAGCCGTTCAGTGGGTCGTGGGCGCTGGCCTGATCGGTCAGGAGGTCGGGAACAATGCCGCGGCGCGCCATCAAAGGGAGGATATCGGCGCAGCTGGCAACCATGCCAAAGGACAAGGCTTCGCCTCGGGCCCGCGCAGCATCAATTACGGCGAGCGCGTCGTCAAGATCATATCCGGTCGCAATAGCCCGAAGCAATCCGTTTTTCTATCCCCGCCAGGTCGACCTCGACGGCCAGGAAACAAGCCCCGTTCATCGTTGCGGCGAGCGGCTGCACGCCGCTCATGCCGCCCATTCCGCCTGAAACGATGAGCCGGCCGCGCAGCGACCCGCCGAAATGCTTCTTGGCAGCAGCGGCGAATGTCTCGAAGGCGCGCTGCACGACGCCCTGGCTGCCGATGTAAATCCAGGAGCGAGCCGGCGGTCATCTGGTCGTACATGATGGGCCCCCTCTGCTCCAGCCAGCGAAACTCCTTGAAGTGGGACCAGCGCCCCACCAGATTCGAGTTCGCGATCAGCACGCGCGGAGCATGCTTGCGAAAGACCGCGACCGGGTTGCCGGATTGTACGAGCAGCGTTTCATCGGGTTCGAGTTCTCGCAGCGATCTGACGATGGCGTGATAAGCGGGCCAGTTGCGCGCGGCTTTACCCGCGCCGCCGTAGACAATGAGTTCCTCCGGCCGCTCGGCGACATCCGGGTCGAGATTGTTCATTAGCATCCGCAGCGCCGCTTCCTGCTGCCACCCTTTGCAGCTCAGCTCACGTCCGCGCGGCGCATATTGGCCGGTCCGAGATGCTCAGCCGGTACTGCGGATGAGCAATTGTCCTGTATAATCCACGCAGGCGGAAATCCGCGCGTCTGCGCAATGCGTATCTTTAATGTGCTGTTCGGCATCCTCATCCTGCCGGCTCTCTCGGCGCTGTTGCGGTTCGCCGACGACGGCGAACTCGTCGCAGCCCTCAAACAACGCGATCCGGATGCGATGGCCAAGCTTTATGACCGCTACGGGCGGCTCGCGTACTCGATCATTATTCGCATGGTGCGCAATGAGGCCGCGGCCGAGGACCTAGTTCAGGAAACCTTTCTCCGCATCTGGAATCGCATCCAGGCGTTCGATGATGAGAAAGGCGCGCTCGGGCCGTGGGTGCTCGCGGTTGCGCGCAATCGCGCGATCGACTACTTGCGATCCGCCGAGGGCCGCAAAATAGAAACCGCGCTGGAACTAGAGGCGCTGGAACAGCCGGCCATGTTTCAATCTGTCGAAAGCGGTCTTCTCAACGCCGACCGCGTTCGGCGCCTGAAGCGGGCGTTCGAAAAGTTGACTCCGAACCAGCGCGAAGTCATTGAACTCGCCTACTGGGAAGGTCTGTCGCAAACTGAAATGTCCGAACGGCTGAAGCAGCCGCTGGGGACGGTCAAGACCTGGGTCCGAACCGCGCTGCGAACACTGCGTGAAGAACTCGGCGAAGCGGTGGTGGCATGAGTTGCGACGAACTGAGCGACCTCTATGAACTCTACGCGCTGGGCGCGCTCGAATCGGAAGAGCGCGCAGAGATCGACGCGCATCTTGCGCGCGGATGCCCCGACTGCCAGCGCGGCGTCCACCGCGCCCTTCTGATCAACGCCGGAATTCTCTCTTGCGCTCCGGATATTGCTCCACCCAAGCGGCTCCGCAAACGGGTGCTGGCGTCGGTCGGCGTGGAAACGCCGGCCTGGGGATGGATCGCGGGATGGGGCGCTGTGACGGCGGCGCTGCTCATTGCAACGCTCTGGTATAGCGCCATTAGCCGGCAGCGAACCGAGGAGCTTGCGATTGCGCGCCGCCAGGTCGCTCAAACGGATGCGGCGCTTGCCCGTGTTCAACAAGTTCTTGATTTTCTGGACGCGCCCGAAACGCGCCAAGTCAGCTTCGGTGCGGGACAACCGTCGCCGCCGCGCGGCCGTGTGCTCCTGAATCCCGCTAAAGGAGTCCTCTTTATTGCCGCGAATCTGCCGGCGTTGCCGCGCGGTAAAACCTACGAGATGTGGGTGATCCCGAAAGGCGGCGCGCCAAGGCCCGCCGGGCTGTTTCAGTCCGACCAGCACGGCAACGCCGTTCACCTCCAGCCTGGGCCGGTCGATCTGTCCACGACCAGCGCCGTGGCTGTCAGCGTGGAGCCTGAATCGGGCTCCGCCGCGCCTACAACGCAGCCCATTATTGTCGCGCCCGCGGCCGGCTCATAGCCACTCAAATCGCTTCAGGATCCACAGCAGCAGAACCGTCGTGACCCCCATCAGGCCGACGGCGATCCACGCGCCGTAAGGCGAATCCACGCCCGGCAATCCCTTCGTATTCATTCCGTAAAAGCCCGAAATTACGATGGACGGCAGCGCAATGGTGCTAAGCACGGTGAGCACTTTCATCACCTGGTTGGTGCGATTTGCGATGCTCGAGAGGTAGATATCCATCGCGCCCGTGAGAAGATCCCGCTGCATTTCCACCAGGTCCAAATTGCGCGTGACGTGGTCGTAGATATCGCGCAGAAACGGCCACAGGTCGCGCTGGATCAGATCCGTTTCAGTTCGCTGCAAATGACCAGCGACATCCCTCGTATTGGTGAGCACGCGCCGCAATTCGATGAGAGCGCGCTTGGTCGAAAAGATACGCTGGAGCGCGTCAGGAGTCGGCCGGTCCAGCGCCAGGTCCTCAATTTGATCGATTTCCTCGTTGTATTCGTCCAGGATCGGCAGGTACGAATCCACCAGGCTGTCGAAGACGCGATACAGCAACTGATCGCCTCGATCGACGGTATTGGCGCTGCGCAGCTGATCGAGTCGCGCAGTCACAGCGGCGCATGCGGATTCACAAACCGTGATCACGTAATCCGGGCCAAGGAACACATCCAGGTCGCCGATGCGGAGACCGCCGTCGGATTGCGCGTCCACCGGTTTCAAGACGACAAAAATGTAGCCGGCGCCCTCTTCAACTTTCGCTCGCTGATTGCGGTGCCGGCAGTCTTCGATATGGAGCGGATGCAGATGATATCGCGCTGCCAGCCGGTCCAGCTCGGGACTGTTCGGGTCCCGAATATCGTGCCAGGAAACGGACATTTAGCGCGCGGGCAGGCGAAATCCCGCCATAATTTCTGTTCCCTTTGCGTACACTGCATATTCAGCTCCCGGCGGCGTCGCGGAGGCAAGCCTCACCGTTTCAAGCGCGCTGTTCCCCGCAAAAACCACCACCATGCGTTTCGAGTTCAGCGGATTCGAGGCTGCCAAGATCAGCGCGTCATACTCGGACGCGTACGTGCTCCCGTTTATGCGGAACTCAGCGCCGCGATACTCCAGGCGGATACGCTGCGCGATGGCTGCGAGCGCTGAGTTCGCCTCCGGCCGGCCGACGAACACAACGTCGTGTGCGCGCAGATCATCGTCAGTCGCTTCGAAGTCCTTCCGGATGGGCGCTGCGCTTTCAAATCGGTCCAAGAAATGTGTTTGGAGTTGTTCGGCCGCGTAGCGATTCGCCCCCGCGTCCGCATTGGTTCCGTAGACGATGAGCGCGGAGCCCAATTTTTGCAAGATATCACTCGCCAAGTAAGCCGGACCGCCCGGATCGTTAGGTAGTCCCGTATCGTTGAGCCAGCGCTCGAAAAATGTGTTGAGCGGCTTGCCTGCGGCGCGCGCCGCAGCTTCGCGGAACGAGGCTGTTGTCGCCGGCCGCGTTGTATGCGCCTCGAAAAAGGCGCGCATAAAATCGCCGAATCGTTCATCGCCGAGTTCAGAACGAAGCGCGTCCAGCAGTAGCGCACCCTTGGACGACGCCAGCCGACGCCAGTTTGCTGACCGCACGTCCGGATGAAGCCGCGCCAGCGGTTCGTCGCCTTCAAGAGCAGCCCGGCGGTATGTCGCGCGCAGCGCCTCGATGGCGCGGCCGGGATTGTCGCTGCGTACGGCGCCGTAGTACGCTTCCGCGCCCGCGCTGAGCCAGATGTCGGCGTCCGTGGCGGGCAGAATCCACCCCTTCCACAGTTTGTCCTCTGGTATGGGGCGCAAGCGTTCAGACTTCGCAGGCTGCTGCCCGCCGCCGTCTTTGCCTTGCGCTTCGGCGGCGATGCGACTGCGGAGACGATCAGATGCATGCGCGTCAAAGAGCCTGTACCCGGATGGATACAGGCCTTCATTGGCCGCGTAGGCGCGCCGCCCACCGTCGCGGGGAACCCATTCACGCTGGTTCGGCCTCCCAAAGGCTGCCCACATCATAAGATTGGAGGCCATCTCGGCTGTGACGACCTTGGCGTCCATTGCGGATGCGCTCACCAGCGGCGCCGTGCGGAAAGCCGTAAATGCAAACTGTTCATCAATTTGCCCCTTGTATTTCCGATACAGCTCCTGCCATTGGATGTCGCGGGGTCCGGGCGTGAATCCCACATAGCGCGGTTCACCTTTTGGGTCGGGGTGATATTCCAGAAGTACGGAGGGGTCCTTGGCGTTATTGCAACCCCAATAGAAGCCTTCCGTTCCACCGAACCACTCGTTCTTTGAACTGCGCCATAATTTGGTGCGGTTCGTGCCCAGTTCGAACATGGCGATCTCGTCATTCTTCGCATCGGCGATCAGCCACTCGTTGGTGTACAGGCCGTTGTTGTTGGTTTCGAGATACTCGACCACCTTGTCGATGTTGTCTCCATACTGAATCGCCTTGCGGGCGCGGTACGCCACGGGCGTCCCATGGACATTAAACGGACTCTGTTCAATGGTTGTCTCGGTCAACACCACTCCCGCGTCGTTCTGATACCAGTCCGTTCCGCTCTCGATGCCGCCCGGGTAAGACTGCATCAGCACGCGATGGCCGTTCTTAGGCTGAATGTCGAGTATGACGTTGGTCTGTTCGGCGAGGGTCAGCGGCCAGAACGTTGTGTGCGCGATGACCATGTGGCCGTCGCGCGTCGCTTTGCCTGTGGCTGCGAACGCGCTGCATCGCTCGCTGGCGGGCGTGTTATCGCTGACGTAGCTCGGGCGCTTGAATCCAAGCCCTTCGAGGCCCGTCGGCGTGACCCGGACCGCCGAATTCAGCTCGCCGAGTTCGACGATCGTATTCGCGGCGACAATGTCAATCAGGTCGACAGGCCGGCCATTATACTTGCAGCCAGCCGCGGAGGCTCCGTCGGCAATTCCCTTCATTTCGGCCAACATTTCCGCGTCAAAGCCTCTTAGAAACAGTGCGTTGGCTGCGGTGCGACCGTTTCGCCACGCGGTCTCGCGCGAGAAGGCGTCCAGTTGGGCTGCGCACCGGTCGATGTAGGAGCCGATTTCGGGCGCCATCAGGCGGCCGTGCTGGTAGCCGCGTTCATACGGATCGCCTTCGATATGCAGGTAAATCCATCCGCCGCTCGGAAAGCGGTACGCGGGTCCAAAGGTCTTTAGGGCCGCGCGCGACGGCCAGCTCCCCGAAGTGGACGCCTCATCAATGCTGACGCCGTCGAACCAGGCCTTGCCGCTGAACGCTCCGCCGCTGCCCACTGAAAGAGCGATTCGGTCCTGCGCGCGCACGGCGATAAAGCGCATCGTAATCCGCGTCCAGTCCCGAGTGCTCGCGAGCGATTCCGAATGGACGTCGAACGGCATGGATGCCATCGAGAGCGTGGCGCCCACAGCGATGGGGGTCCGATCAAGATCGCGGACCACGACGGCCTCGGTGCGGACCCAGCCGCTCAGCTCGTACTGCTGCCCGATCTTGAGCGAGACCGGCGCGGACGTCACATACGCATCGCTGCCGTTGGACTCGAGGCGCAGCGACGCCCGGCCTTCGCGGCGCACCGCGCTGTCAACCTGCGCCAAGCCGCGGACCGCCTCCCATTTCTTCCACGCGGCGTCGTTTGTGGTGGTGAACAGCGGCGCGGCAGCGATCGAGCCGGCGTAAAAAGCGGCAAAGAAAATAGCGCGCATCGGTCCGCCCTCCAGCGGCGTATGCACCTATTATGAACAACCTGCGGGCCGCCGCCCAGGCCAGAGCGCGGGCATTGCATCACACCTCCAGACCTACCGCTCGCATCAGCTCGAGAGCATTGCTGTGTTCCACCACCCCGGGCTTCAGAATGTAATCGAAGCTGATCCGGCCATTTTCGATCCGATCGTCGAAATGAACGTTAACGGCTTCGCCATCGAGCGTCTGCGCGATCGCAGCGAGGGCGAGATCGTGTGTGGTAATCAACCCAATCGCGCCGCTCTGAAGCAAGGCCCGCACTACGGCTTCTGCGCCGATGCGGCGGTCATGCGAATTCGTGCCGCTCAGCAGCTCGTCCAGAAGAAACAGCACGGGTCGGTCTCCGCTCGCCAGTGTGACAATCTGGCGAAGCCGCGTGATTTCCGTATAGAAGCGCGACCGGCCCTCCTGGAGGGAGTCAAGCACGCGAATGGATGCGCCCACAGCCAGCGGCGACACCCGCAGGCGCGCCGCCGTCACCGGCGCTCCGGCCCATGCCAGCACAGTGTTCAGTCCGATTGCGCGCAGCAGAGTGCTTTTGCCGGACATATTCGAGCCGCTCACGATCAGAAGGCGGCGGTCATGGCCCAGGCGTACATCGTTCGGCACACATACGCGCGGGTCGATCAGCGGATGCCGGAGCGCCTGGCCCTCGATCAGCGGTCCGTTTGCAACATGCTCCGCGAAGGTGCAGCACGGTCGCTCGAAGGCGAAGGTCGCAAAGGATGATAACGCCTCAAATTCAGCGACCGCTTCGATCCAAGCCCGGATCTGCGGACCCGAGGCGCGCCGCCACCTCTCGATGCCGAGCGCGGCCTGCTCGCGCCATAAGACGAACAGGCCAATCATCCGGACCACCAGATGATCCGAAGAATCCAGAATCTCCATCCAGCGCTGGAGTCGTGCGATCCGTTGCGATGCCGGCGCTCCCGACGCGAGGAACGCGGATTGAAGCGACTTCAGGCGCGGAGTCTCGAATGGCTCGGATTCAAGTCGCGCCAGCAATAGGGCGAGAATTTGGAGATCTTGCGCAGGCGTATCGGCCCTGGCGATGATTTGCAGCACCGGACGGCGCATGAGCGCGCTGATCGCAAGATCGGCGAGAATCATGACGCCGAACGGGCGGAAGCCGGCCCAGTGCGCCATAAATGCGAGAAATGCGGCAACCGTTCCGCATGCGGCGAACAGCGCCAGCCAGCGCGAGCCAGCAAACAGCTCGACCGGGGGCCCTGCGCCCCAAGCAGAGATTGCGTTCGCATGAACGGATGCCCGTACATCTTCGCCGAGCAAGGCCAAATCCTCGCGCAACTGGACCCGTGAGCGCAACTCGCTGACGGCGGCCTGCCGCGCCCTAACCTCTTCTACAGAGGCATGCGATCGGAGCCAATCCGCGAGTTTTCTTTCGCCAGCAGCCGTTCGGGCCGAGCAGATGAGTTCGAATAAGGAGCCGCGGCCGAACAGGTCGAGGTCTTCCGCATAAACGTGCGCCGGATCTTTGAACCGGTCACCCGTCGAGCCGGCGCCCGCCCATCTTCCATCCAGGCGAGCGAGCGCCCGCTCGTAGTAGGCGACAGCGCGTTGCGCGAACTGCTGGCGCCGCGCGATGCGTTCATGGTAAGCAGCGACCGCGACAAACAGAGCCAGCGGGGCGAGCAGCCACCACCCGCTGAACGCCTCGCGCGCGAACGCCGCCCAAGCCATCACGGCCGCGACTCCGGCAATGCCGAGGCGCACATTCCCCAGATGCACAAATGTCTGCTGGTACTCCGTCGCTCGCCTGTTCCAGCCGGCCAGACGCGAGGAATACTCAGAACGCGGGTCTACAGGATCCACGGCGCCAGCCCTCAGAATATCGAAGGCGGCATGCGCGAATCATGCATCGGAGCAAAAATGAGGCCGCGAACCAGTAGCTCGCGGCCTTGGACACGATTGAGAAGCGCTTTGCGAACGAGGGCTTTCACCCCGGGAGAAGTGCCCTGACCTTCTCCCCCCGTGTTTCCTTCACAAGAAGACGGCCGTGTCAGCCACTGCGTTCGACAGCTACTTAATATTAGGCCGGATGGCGCCCACGCCTTCAAGCTATCTTTCGGCCAGAGACTGGGGTAGACGGTTCCGGACGGCCGCGTGTGTTAGGTTACGTAGTGAGTGATTGAGGCGCGCAAGAGCCCCGGCGCAGCATGCGGCCGGCTCCATGCTGTCCGGGTTCTGACTGCGCGAAGACACGTTTGGGTCTCCTGTCGGATATCGCCACGGCGCATCACAGTTCCTCGCGCACCGCGGTGATCTCGGTGGCCGTCATCTTAGTGGCGGTCATCGCGGCGGTGGACTACGCCATTCCGCCGGTCTCGCTCGGAGTCCTCTATTTCGTACCCATTCTGATCGCCTCGGGCCACTTATCGCGCTGGGCCATTCTCGCCGCCTCCGCCGTGTGTTCGCTGCTGCACGAGAGCTTCAACGCCTACCCGCTGGACGTGGACGCGCCGCTGCGTATTCTCATCAGCTTCGGCGGGTTTCTGGCGGCGGGATTGTTCGCCTCCGAACTAAGTCGGCGCCGCCGGGCGATGGCCGAGCACGTTCGGGAGCTGCGCGAACAGATTGCGATGCGGCGGGCGGCGCAGGAGCAGCTCTCGGTTCTCATTGAAACCAGCCCGGCGGCGATTCTGATCATCGATTCGAACGGGATTGTTCTGCTCGCTAATGAATCCGCGCGCGATATGTTGGGGTTCGAGAACGAAGAGCTGGTCGGGCAGAATGTTTTCACTTACGTCCCGGCGCTAGAGAGGGTGCCTCCGCCGCTGAGCGGAGGGCGCATTATGCGCAATACAATTGAGTGCCGCGGATGTCGACGAAACGGTTCCGCCTTTCTCGCCCAAGTGTGGTTTTCAACGTATGCTACCGACGCTGGTTCACGGATCGCCGCCATCTTGCTGGATGCTTCCGAAAGCGTGCGTGACCGCGGCGACGCCGGGCTGGCGTCACTGATGCGGACTTCCAGAATCCTCATGGGCGCCGTCTCGCATTCTGTGAGAAATCTCAGCGCCGCCAGCAAGGTCGCCTGGTTAAACCTCTCGCGCTTGCCGGATCTTGCCGACAATGAGGACTTCCGCGCCCTCGGCGCGCTGATCCGCGGACTGGAAAGCATCGCATCCGTTGAGCTGTCGCGCGCAGCCGAGCGCGCGGCGGCAGCCGTGGACCTGACGCTCTTGCTCGATGAGCTGCGAGTCATCATCGAGCCGTCTTTTGCAGACAATGGCATCGAGCTCGCATGGCGCGTACCTGACGGTCTGCCTACCGTGTGCGCGGAACATTACGGCCTGCTCCACGCAATGTTGAACATCTGTCAAAACGCCGAGCGCGCGTTAACTCGCGCCAGCGAGAAGCGCTTCGAGGTGAGCGCATGCTGGAGTGGAGATTCGGTTACTGTGAGATTCATCGATACGGCCGGCGGCGTCGACCGCCCTGAGAAACTATTCCAGCCGTTTCATCCCGATTCGCAGGGCGCCGGACTGGGCCTTTATGTTTCGCGCGCGATCGTACGGTCCTTCGACGGCGAACTTCGGTATCAGCCCGCGCCAGGAGGAAGCTGTTTCAGCATAGAACTCGCCGCGGCGTACAATCGAATTTCGGATGCGGCAAGCGGCGACTGACGTTATCAACATCCTTGTGCTGGACGACCACAGTTTGTTCCGGCGCGGGCTGGTTCGTCTTCTCGAGGCTGAACCCGATATCAGGGTTGTCGCCGACTGCGCCACGTCCGCCGAGGCGCTCGCCTGCATGAGCGCCACGCCGGCCGATATCGTCCTCCTCGATTATGATCTCGGACCAGAGCGGGGAACCGAATTCCTTTCGGCCCTGAAAAATAAAGGCATTCGGGCGCGCGTCCTCGCCGTTACAGCCGGCGTGTCGCCCCTTCATGCCATGGCGATGATGCAATATGGCGTCGCCGGCATCTTCCTGAAAGCTGATCCTCCGGAACTGCTGGTGCTCGCCATCCGCAAAATCATGGCTGGGGAAGTCTGGTTCAGCCAGGATGACTTTCGCGCGTTGGTCGAGCGTACCTGGGAGCGGTCGCGCGAGTCGAAGAATTTTTCACCTAAAGAAAGAGCGGTCTTGCGTGGAGTGGTGGAAGGACTTGCGAATAAGGAGATCGCCGCCGAGTTGCAGGCCTCCGAAAGTTCCGTCAAGGCAGTTATACAGCAACTGTTCGCCAAGACTGGAGTTCGGACCCGCAGCCAGTTGGTCCGCATTGCGCTCGAACGCCATCGTGATATTGTGACCTAACCGGATGCTGGTCCCGGGGCCGCGGCGGCGTCCCGGCTCCGACGTCGAGCCAGCGCGATCCACAGTTGCAAACCGAATGCTTTTGCCCGTTATACTCGAAATGCCGCGTCGCCCGCTTCGAACGCGGCATGTAAGAACGCGATGGTGAATTCGGAAGCCGGATTTGCGCTGCCGCGGCGCTTCCGGACGAAATCTGAAACGGATTGAGCGTAATGGGGTCTCCTTGGATGCCAAACGCCTTCCCAGGCGCCGGCGGATGCTCTAAACGCAAGCCACAGCGGGAGTTTTAGCTCAGCTTTCAAACCGGTACGTGCTAGAATCAGGAGTTTATTTGACAGTTTGGAGGGTTCATGTCTGTTGAGCAGAAGGTGAAGCAGATTATTGTCGAACAGCTTGGGGTAGATGAGAATCAGGTGGACAACACGGCATCCTTCGTCGACGACCTCGGAGCGGATTCGCTCGATATCGTAGAGCTCGTCATGGCCTTCGAAGAGGCGTTTGATCTCGATATTCCTGACGAGGATGCGGAGAAGATCCAAACTGTGAAAGACGCGATCGATTACATCGAAACCAAGAAGGGCAGCAAGTAATCCGCCGCCTTCTGCGTTATCGGGGAGTATTGTCTTGCCGCGCAGAGTTGTCGTAACAGGCGTCGGGCTTCTGAGCTCGGTGGGCATCGGCACCGAAGAGACCTGGCAGGCTATTAAGAATGGACATAGCGGCATTTGCCGCATTACGTCGTTTGACGCCTCCAGCTTCAACTGCCAGATTGCAGGGGAAGTAAAGAATTTCGACCCCGCAAATTACATCGAAAAAAAAGACATCAAAAAGATGGGGCGGTTTATCCAGTTTGCTATCGCGGCGACGGATTTCGCTCTTCAGTCCTCCGGCTTCACGGTGACGCCGGACATAGCCGAGCGCACTGGCGTTTATATCGGCAGCGGCATTGGCGGATTTGAAGTGATTGAGCGCGAGCACAAGACCCTGATCGAGAAGGGTCCGAGCCGCATATCGCCCTTTTTTATACCGGCGACGATCATCAATCTCGCGGCCGGCTACGTATCCATCCGCGTCGGCGCCAAAGGACCGAACTCCGCGACTGCAACGGCATGCACCAGCAGCGCGCACGCAATCGGCGATTCCTTTAAGATTATCCAGCGCGGCGACGCCGACGTGATGATCTGCGGCGGCGCCGAAGCCGCCGTCACCCCCATGGGCATCGGCGGGTTCGCCGCCATGCGCGCTCTCTCGCAGCGGAACCATGAGCCGCAGCGCGCTTCCCGGCCCTGGGACAAGATGCGCGACGGCTTCGTTGTGGGGGAGGGCGCCGGCATCGTCATCCTTGAGGAGCTCGGGTTTGCGCTGCGGCGCGGCGCGCGCATTCTCGCCGAAATCGCCGGTTACGGAATGAGCGGCGATGCGTATCATATGACTTCTCCTTCGGAAAACGGCGATGGCGCCTACCGCGTCATGAAGAACGCAATTCACGATGCTGGGGTGGAGCCGGCTGATATCGCCTACGTCAATGCGCATGGCACTTCTACAGAGGTCGGCGACAAGATCGAAACCATCGCCCTCAAACGCGTTTTTGGCGACCATGCGTACAAAATCGCCGTGAGCTCGACAAAATCGATGACCGGCCACCTGCTGGGCGGCGCTGGCGGACTGGAAGCTGGCTTGACCGTCCTGGCAATTCGCGATCAGATCGCGCCGCCTACAATCAATTACGAAATTCCTGATCCGGACTGCGACCTCGACTACGTGCCGAACGAGGCCCGGCCGATGACCATCGATTATGCCCTTTCCAATTCCTTCGGCTTCGGCGGAACGAATGGGTGTCTTATTTTCAAGCGTTATGAGCGATGATGCGCAGCCGCTCCCCCTTAGAAATTCCAACTGGCGATCTGCGCTGGTGACAAATGAAAATTATCGTCGCGATTAAGCAGGTTCCGGTCCGCGACTCCCAGTTGCGAGTCGATGCAAGCGGGCGCTGGATTCAAGAAGAGGATCTGAGCTTCGAGATCAATGAGCCAGACGCCTATGCGCTCGAGGAAGCGCTCCAGCTCAAAGAAAAACACGGCGGCGAAGTAGTCGCGTTGTGCGCCGGTCCTTTGCGCGCCGCGCAGACGATTCGCGAGGCGCTCGCGAAAGGCGCTGACCGCGCTATTCACATTGAAGAGGAAAATCTCAACGCGCTCGATACCCTCGGAGTTGCGCATCTGCTCGCAGCCGCCGTGAAGACTGAAAATCCCGATCTGATTCTCACCGGCCTCCAATCCGACGATCTGGGCAATGGGCAGACGGGGGTGGTCCTGGCCGAATTACTCGCGATGCCCAGCGCGACGATCATTATGGACGTTGAAAAGCTGGACGGCTCCATTCGGGTCAAACGTGAACTGGAGAACGGCTGGTTCCAGCGCCTGACCCTGCCCCTTCCGGCAGTGCTGACCATTCAATCCGGCATCAGCAAGCTTCGTTATGCGACCCTGATGGGCATAAAGA
Source organism: Bryobacteraceae bacterium (assembly GCA_035652975.1). Classification (GTDB taxonomy): domain Bacteria; phylum Acidobacteriota; class Terriglobia; order Bryobacterales; family Bryobacteraceae; genus TMP-7. Next base: position 13,190 of record DASRCT010000003.1, read on the forward strand.
AGGCGAAGACGAAAGAGATCAAGCGGCTTGGTGCGTCCGATCTCGGCGCTCCGCCGCAAGCCACAGCCGTGTTAGAGCGCCTGTATTTCCCAGAGAAATTGAAGCAGACGCACATACTCGAAGGCGATGCGAAGACCGCGGCGGCCAAGCTCGTGGAGAAACTAAAGTTCGAGGCGCGAGTCTTATGAGCGGCATTCTGGTGATTGTCGAGCGCACGGGCGGCGCATGGCATCGCATCTCGTGGGAAGCTCTCGCTGCGGGCCAGCGGCTGGGCGATGAGGTGAACCGGCCGGTTTCCGCCGCGCTGGCCGGCGAGGACATCGATGCGGCCGTTGCCGAGTTGGCGCAGAAGCGCCTTGCCAAGGTTCACGCCGTGCGGCACGCGGCCCTGAAGGAGTACACCGCCGATGCCTTCACGGCCGCATATGAGCAGCTCATCCGCCAGGAAAACCCCTCCTTCATCCTGTTCCCACACACCTACCAGGTGCGCGATTTCGCCCCGAAGCTTGCTACCCGATTCAACCGGGCGTTGATCAGTGATGTCACCGGTTATCATCTTCAGCAGGGTTCGCCAGTCTTTGTTCGCCAGCTCTTTCAGGGCAAGTTGAACGCCGACTTTCGCGCCGCTGGTCCGGGACCCTGTTTCGTTTCGATTCAGGCCGGCGCATTCCGAGCCGACAATGCGCAAGCGGGAACGGCGCCCGTTGAAATCTTCACGCCGAACCTCGAAAAAGTCGCGCAGCGCGTTATCCCCGAGCAACCGTTCCGCGAGACCGCGCGTGCTGTCGATCTGACGGCGGCGGAAATCATCGTCTCAGTGGGGCGGGGAATTAAGGATAAGGAAAACATTCCGATTGTGGAGCAACTGGCGCAGGCGCTGGGCGCTGAGCTCGCCGCGTCGCGGCCCATCTGCGACAACGGCTGGCTGCCGATGGAGCGTCAGGTCGGCAGCTCCGGCCAGACCGTCTCTCCGAAAGTGTACTTCGCTATCGGCATTTCCGGCGCCATCCAGCACCTTGTTGGTATGAAGGGCGCCAAGACAATCGTCGCAATCAACAAAGACGCCAATGCACCGATTTTCGAAATCGCAGACTACGGAATTGTCGGCGATCTGTTCGAAATCGTGCCCGCGCTTACTGAAGAGGTCAAGAAAGCGAAGTCGTCTTAACAAGTAGCGGCTTCATGACACACGCTACAGCTATTCGTGTTTTGCGAACTGTATCGCAACTGGGCGCAACGATTCTGGCCTTATCGACGCGACCTGCCCCAAGCCGAAACCAGTGACTCTGAGGCGCATATCGCTGGCGTTCGGCGGCTCTTTCTAAGCCACGGCTGCGTCTCCAATTCCTTCTCCCCCGCCGACTGGCAGCTGACTGGCGCCGCCGCGGTGTGTGCTTCCAGCGAGCTGAACAGGCGATTTACCTGGGCGTTGCCCGGAAATATGCAGCCCTGCTCAATAACGGAAAGAGCTCGCCGATCAGCTGCGATTCGAGATTCATCTCCGGCCCTGGCTGGTGAGGAGCGCCACTGCCCAGGCGGCTTTCTTTGCCTGTTCCGTGAGATACGGGAGGCATCTTCGAACCTTACCGTATAAAGCGATCGCCGCTATCGAGCGGTAGAGAGGACGCCGGTCCCTTGCTCTTGTGGCGCCTGAATTCTTGCCAGGGCCGCCGCTCCGGCCAGCAGCACGATTGCTGCCACCTGGTACGCAGCCGCGAGGCCGAATCTGTCTTTCAAATACCCCGCGAAGAGCGCGGCTACCCCGCCGGAAAAGCAGCCCACCAGATTGAAGATGCCGTATCCGGTAGCACACCATTCGGAGGGCGCGATCTGGCGCAGGACCGGCATGGTGTTGATATCGAAAAGCGGGCGGCAGAGCCCGATGAGAATCAGAATGGACGCCAATACGAGCCGGGACGTTGTGAATGTCAAAAACACCAGCAGCGGCGCGGTGGCGGCCAATCCGGCCATCTGGCACGCGACGCGAGCCCGGGGGAACTTCGCCGACCAGTGGTCCGCCGTCCTGCCGCCGGCCACCATGCCGACATAGCTCGAGACCTGAATGAACACGGTGGCGTAAAATCCCGCCTGCGGCAAACTCATGTGGAGGCGTTCGTAAAGGAAAAGAGGCAGCCACGTATAGATGAGCCAGTTGGATATGGAGACCGCGCCGAAAGCCGCGGCGAGGGGCAGAAACCCGGGCGTGCGCAGCAAGCCGGCGAGGGAGGCGCCGAATTTCAGTTCGGCGTGCCGCTTCGGGTCCCGCGGCAGCGCCAGCGCCGAAATGAGGAAATAAGCGGCGCCGGCTATCCCGAGCACGACAAATGTCAGCCGCCAGCCGTAGACCTGGCCCATCCAACCGCCGAGAACCCCGCCCAGCGCGGCGCCTGCGTAGAGGCCGCTCTGATGGATCCCGGTGGCGAGCGATCGCGTCTCCGGACCGTGCCGGTCGGCGATGGCGGCCAGTGCTGCCGGCAGATAGAACGCCTCGCTTACCCCCATCCACACCCGGGACCAAAGCAGGCTGCTTACGCTGTGCACGTTGGCGGTGAACCAGGTTGCCGCGCTCCAGACCAGCAGACTTCCCAGGATTACGCGAATGCGGCCCCACAGGTCGGCCAGATATCCCGCAAACGGGCTCAACGCCGCATACACCCAAAGGAAAACGGTACTCACGAGCCCGAGTTGGGCAGGAGTGGCATGGAGGTCGTGTTCGAGCAGCGGGAACTGCGAGAAGATGACCTGCCGGTCGAGATAGTTGAGCAAAGCGACGCCCCACAGGAGCGCGACCAGGACCCATTTCATGGAAAGGTAGCCGCTACCTCCATGCGGTCGAACGCGGAACGGAGTTCCCGCTCTTCGGTCTCCGTGAGGGGTCTGCGGGGTTTCACCGCCTCGCCGCATTCGATGCCGCGCCAGGAGAGCACGCGCTTGATGGCCGGCACCAGCGGATAGCGGAGCAGAACGCGGATTAAGTCGTTGATTTGGTCCTGAACCCGGCGCGCTTGCTTCCAATCTCCAATGCGGGCCAGTTCCGCCACCCGGACGAACCACTGCGGCACGATGTTATAGATGCTGCCGATACCGCCGGCCGCGCCCATCAGCAATCCGGCGCAGAGCACTTCATCACGGCCGTTAAAAACCGTATGCCCGCTTCGGGCCAGAAGCGACATGGTGTAGAGGTCGAAATCGGTGAACTTCAATCCGCTAACCCCGGGTATTCCGCAGATTTCTTCCAATTGGCCGTATGTCCAGGCCGCGCCCGTAGCGGCCGGGAAGTAGTATGCAAGTACCGGTACATCCGATGCCGCGGCCAGGTCGCGGTAATAGTTGATTATCTCCTGGTACGCGGCGCCTGCCGGGGGAAGGCTGCTGATTGCAGCTACGCCAAGCGCGCCCGCGTGTTTGGCGAGTTCGATCGCCTCCCTTTGAGATCGGGCGCCAACATGGACGATCACTGATTTACCTTTGGGGGAGCACTCTACCGCCACCTCCGCTACCTTGCGCCGCTCCGAACCGGGCAGCGCCATACCCTCCCCAGTGCTGCCGCAGAGGTATACGCCATCGGCCCCATTTTGGTAGACGTGTTCGAGCAACCCGGCCAGCGCGGCCGGATTCACAAACTCCTCCTCGGTCAAGGGCGTGACCAGCGCGGGGAAGATTCCGTGCAGTCCGGCGATCATTCCACCACCAGGTCCCGGAAGTTATCCAAGCGGAAAGCCTCGCCACGTACAAAATCCATGATCGTCTTCTCCCTTCTACGCACTGTATCCACGGCTTCGCGGAGGCGCTCCAGATCCACCGGCGGAACCGTGATGACTCCATTCTCGTCGGCGTGAATCAGGTCGCCCGGCCTGACCACCATTCCCCGCACCTGCACCGGGACGCCGGTCCTGGCGATCCGGTAATTCGCATGGCTGGCCACCGACCCGCGTGCGAAATAGTGGAATCCAAGGCGGCGCACTTCGGGGAGATCGCGAACTCCGCAGTCGCTGACCAGCCCGGCGGCGCCAAGGCGAGTGAAGAACGAGGCCATCACTTCGCCGCAATGCGCCGCGTAGTCGGGAAATCCGCCGATCTCCTGCAAGACGATCACAGCCGGCTTGGGCGACTGCTCAACGAGCCGGTATAACTCGATGAACGATTCGAGCCGGAATGGCTCCATTTGCGTCACGGTTTCGACCTGCGCGGTAACGGCATATCCGCACATCCTCCCCAGTTCTGGAAAAAAACACCGGATCTCCAACGGCGTGAAGCCGCGCTCGTTGGGGCGAACCTGCAATCGCTCAATCGCGTTCGCCAGGGTGGGGGAATCAATCGTCTTCAGATATTCGATAGGCGGCATCAATGGGTTCGGGGGTGAAACGAATCCTTGCCTTCGGTGAGCCATTCGAGATTGAAGCGCGCCAGCACCAGCTTACGGTTTGGGAAGCTGCCGGGACTGCCGCCCTTTTCGTAGAGGCAGAGCACAGTGCCATCCGGAAGGACGGTCAAATCGGAATAACCGGACGACTCCGGTTCCACAACGCGCTTCACCGGCCAGCTCTCTCCTTCGTCGTAACTGAGATGAATCGTCAGATTTTTGCGATCCTTCGAAACGATCTCGCGGCCGTCGGCGCGCGTCAGATTATCGGGGTTCGAAAACAGGAGCCGGTTGCGCCCTCCGGTCTTCCTGGTCGAAAGACGCATCAGGGAGGCAAAGCAGATCGGGTCCGGCAGATCCTGCTGAAGACGCGGGCTCGACCAGCCGGTCGCGCCGTTCCTGCTCGTGACGATGGTCCGCCGGTTGGCCTTCGCTTCGGTTCGCACGTTCAGCATCACGCGGCCATCCGCCAGTTGTGCCGCGGTGGTCTCGTTGGGATCGGGGAAATCGGGAGTATCCGGTACGGCGATGTCGCCGGTGTGCCAGGTAGCGCCGTGATCGTCGCTGTAGACTGTAGCGGCAACCGAAGGATGATGGCCGTTGCCGCCCGTGCCAAGAGAAAGCCAGATGGGCACGAGCAGCCGGCCATTGGCAAGCTGGATCCCGTGGCCGGGACCGGTCGCCACCACGCGCCAGGCATATTTCGGACGGAGGTCGTCAAAAGCCGAGGTAATCTCGGCCGGAGCGGTGAAGGTCTCGCCGTCATCATCGCTGCGCATGTAGAAGACGCGCATGTATTCGACGCAGAAGAGGAAATGGACGGCGCCGTTGCGGTCGGCAATCGCGACGGGATTGTTGTAGGTCCGGTCGCTTGGCTGCGCCTGCTTCCTCTCGATAGCGACCGGGTTCCGCTGAGTCGGCCCGTCGATATGCGCGATCACGCGCTGTGGGGAAAACGTCCGGCCGCTATCCGTGCTGCGCCGCATGACGATGTCGATCGTGTCCCAATCGCTGCCCGAATTACGGCGCGCTTCGGCGTAGGCCAGGACGGCGCCTTTCGCCGTGGCGACGATTCCAGGGATCCGGTACATTTTGTAGCCGTCCTCGCCTCCGGTCCAAAGGTCCGTTTTCTCCAAAAAAGGCTCGGCGGCCTGGAGCGCAATCGCGGTGGAGAGCAGGTGGAAAGAGAGTTTGCGTATCATCCGCTGTTTGCCCGCGGTCAGAACTGATATTTCAACGCAAGTTGGATATTGCGAGGCGTGCCGGCAGACCGGATCGTCCCGAAGTTGGGATCGCTGGCATTTGTCACCGGGTTGCCAAAGGTGGTGTGGTTCAGCCAGTTGAACGCCTCGGCGCGGAACGTGATCTGGCGCCGCTCGGTGATAAAGAAGGTCTTGTGAATGCCGAGATCCATGCTGAATGCCGTGGGTCCGGTCAGGGCATTATAGCCGAGATAGCCGAACCGCTTCTGCGCCTTCGGCGCCAAGGTGTTGAAAGCCGCCGGATTCAGCCAGAGTAGCGCCCCCGGCTGCCGGTTGTAGGGATCGATGCCGGACACCGGGTCGGGACGCTGTCCGGCGGCTCTTCCGTTCCCGACGGCGTCGATGTTCGACGTGATGTTCAGCGGCAGTCCCGAACGTTCCCCGACGATGCTTTCGAGGGTCCAGCCGCCCACGAGATTCCTTGCCACGGCGCTGCCGCTGTGCGCGCCGAAGGGTAGGGCATAGCTGAGCACGCCGCTCACCCGCTGGCCGGCGCTGCCGTCCTTCCGCCCTTTGGAGCCGGCGATGTTGTTCGGATCCTGTATGGCATTGTTTGTGAAGCTCACGATGTTATCCGGAGCGTAATAGCCGATCGACTTACTCCAGGTATAGAACGCGTCGAAGCTGAGGCCGTGGGAGAGGCGCTTATTAACGGTAAGTTCCAGGGCGTGATAGCTGATATTCGAGGCGTTCTCTTCGAAGTTGATATCTCCGAAGCGCGGGTCGGGGCGCTTTCCGGTCGCCGGGTCGACGAGGTTCAGGGGCCGCGCGGAAATGAGCTTCACGGTGCGGCTGCCGACGTATGCGGCCTGAACGGCGACCGAAGGCGTGAACGAGTGCTGAACCGTGAGATTCCACTGGCCCGCGTAGGTGTCCCGCCGGTTGTAATCCGCTACCGAGCGGGAAAGGACGAAGTTCTTCGGCAGTAGCGAAGGGTCGGCAGCCACCTGATCAATAAACGCAGCCGGCAGCGGATACGATGTGTACTGGGCGGGCACGTCGGATGGCGCGAAGTTGGCTACGAACGGCAGCAGCGGGTCAATGAACGCCATGTCGTAATAATAGAGAGCTTGCGGCAGGATGTAGCCGATTCCGCCGCCGGCGCGGATCACGGTTTTCTGATTGCCGCTGGGATCCCAGACGATCCCCAAGCGTGGTGCGAAGTCGTTCCAGTCGGGTGCAAACATAGGCTGCCCGCGTTGAATGAAAGGCCCAAAGGGGTCGGATGTGGCGACATTGAATCCGCCGGTGAGAGGCGGCTCGTATTCGTAGCGGAGCCCCATGTTCAGCTGAAGGCGGGGTGAAATGCGCCAGTCGTCCTGGAAATAGAAGCCGTTATAACGGGTATGCAGCCCTTTGCCACCGCCGAAAAGGACCTGGATCCGGTTGGGGTTATCGGCGATCAGATCGTTGAGGCTGTTGTAATAGTAGGTGGGCTGGCCGCCTTGGATCCGCGCGCTGCGGACCTCACGCAGTTCGAAGCCCATTTTAAGGGTATGGGCTCCGCGAATGAGCGAGAAATTATCCGCGAGCGTATAAGTCGTCGTCAGGAAATGGATATAGCTCGGCTGTGAGGCATCGAATCCCGCTCCGGCTACCGAAATCCAGGCGGGCGCCTGGCCGCGCCCGATCTCGCTCCGGTTGAGGTCTACTCGGTTGAACCCGATCCGCAATTCGTTCAGGACGGAGGGCGTGACGGTCCAGGTGTCCTGCACCATAGCATTGTTGAAGCGCAGAGGAAACAGCCGGGGCATAGTGGGAGCGAAAGTCGGGACGGAATAGTCCTGGTGGTTGTAGCTGTCCCGAACGGAGAGACGGTGTTTTCCGAAGTTGCCGTCGACGTGTGTGAGATAGGTATTGTCGGCGTTCTTTTGTTGATCGTTCCTGCGGTGGAGTCCGAGATAAGGGTTGGAAGTAGGTGTGTACGTGTTGGGTAGATAGGCCGTCAATTCCTGACGAATGGCCGGTTTCACCAGTGCGAGAAGGGCAGGAGTTACGGTGTTGCCGGTCACGGCGCTCAGCCGGTGCACCTGGTCGCCTTCGTAGTTAAAGAAGAAGAACAGCTTGTCCTTTCGGATGGGGCCGCCGATGTTGCCGCCATACTGATTCCAGCGCAAGGGGGGCTTGCGAGCGCCGGTGGTGTTGGAGAAGAAATCGTTGGCGTCCAGGGCATCGTTCCGGAAGTAATCGAATAGGGCGCCATGAAACTGGTTTGTGCCGGATTTGGTCGTGATGTTGAGAACCCCGCCGCCCGATCCGCCATATTCCGCGGGGAACGAACTTCCGGTCGCGCGAAACTCCTGAATCGCCTCGACGCTGACAGTGTTGATGAGGACGCCGCCCCCACCGGCCGACGCGAAGTTGGCCGCGCCGTTTTCTTCGCCGAAGCTCATATCCACGCCGTCGAGAAGAAGATTGTTGCCGAGCGCCGAGGAGCCGTGGAATTCAATCCCGCCCCGGCCGCCGATGCCGCTCGCGGGCGCGTTCACCACGCCGGCCTGGAGGCTCAGCAGTTGCTGGAAGTTCCGGCCGTTCAACGGCAGTTCTTTGACGCGGGATTCATCGACGACGGCTCCCAATTCCGCGGTCGTGGCATTCACCAGAGGCGCGGTCGCATCCACCTGGACCGTCTGCGTTACGGCGCCGACCTGAAGTTGCAGGTCGATTCGGGGGCGCGAACCGGTATTCAGGTCGAACTGGCCGCTCACCGATTTTTGGAATCCTTGAGCTTCGGCTTCCAACTGGTACCGCCCTGCAGGAAGCAGTGGGAACTCATAATAGCCGAGTTCATTGGTGTGCACCGCCTTCGACTCGTTCGTGGCGAGGTTGCGGGCGGTCACTTGAACGGCCGATACAACCGCTCCGCTGGGGTCTTTGACGATTCCGACGATCGATCCTCCGCCGATCTGCCCGCGGGCAGTCGCAGCGAATATGCAGCATAGGACGGCAACAGAAAGCCTCATGCTCCTCCTCCTCAAGCGACGTTTAATCGATTGTATTATCGATAATATGTTCGATCGTCGCTTGTGGTCAAGCGGAAATGCATGCTAAGCTCTTCGCAATGGCTCGCTTACGAACAGCGTCTTCACGCGTGGATGCGGTGACCGATCGTCTGCGCGAGGAGATTTTCGAGGGCGAGTACGCGCCCGGAACCCCTTTACGCGAACTGGCGCTCGCAAAGGCTCTGGGAGTCAGCCAAGCCACGGTGCGGGAGGCTCTGCAACGACTGGAGCACGCGGGTCTGGTGACGCGTACTCCCAATATCGGATCGGAGGTGACGCGGCTATCGCCCAAGAACGTGCGCGAGCGAGTGCGGCTGCGAGCGCTCCTGGAAGTGTTGGCGGCACAGGAAGCGGCGCCGCGGATGGGGCCGGAGCAATTCGCCGAACTCGAAGAACGGTTGGGCAACCTTCAGATCGCGGTCAATTCTAACCGCTATTACGACGCGGCGCAAGCGGACTTGGCGTTCCACCGTTACGTCTGGCAATGTTCGGGCAACGATACGCTTTGCCAGACGCTGGACCTCATCACGGTTCCGCTGTTCGCCTTCATCAGCATTTTACGCAGCCATGGTCTTCAGAAGCTTCCGGCGGTTGTGGAGGCTCACGAACCGCTGATTGCCGCTCTGCGAAGCCGCGACCCAGAGCAGATCCGGGAAGCCTTCGAACGAGGAGCAACGAGTTCCTACCGGGAGTTTCTGGGCGACATGAGCCCGGCCATGATGTCCGCCTTCGGCCTTTTGCAGCGCGACCAGGCGGCTTCGGTTTCGGACTCGCGGTAGTAAGCTGCAATGTATGCGAAAGTTCGTCCCGCGCTCACCTGGGAACTCGAGGCTTCGGGCGACAGGCTGACGGGAATGCAGAAGCGCGGCGATGTCTCGACGCCGATTACCGGAGTCCGCGCCAGACCTGAAGCGTCTGGAGCCCGCCGGCCGGACCGCTCCCGAGCCGCTGTTGAATGGCCGGAACCTGGGCGGAAGGGACCCATCGGGTAACCCGGCAAGCAGCCACTTGGCCGTAAAAGACGACATCCTGATGAACCAGGAACGCGGCGCGAATGTCCGGACCATGCGGACCTTCAATGATTTCACAGTGCACTTTGATGGGAACTGCCCGGACCACGCGAATAGCGGCTTCTATCCGCGGGGCCGCTACGAAGTGCAACTTGAGTACGAACCTCTTTCGGCCAATCCGGCGGAGCGCCGCATCGAATCGATTTACGGACGAATTGCTGATTTCGATACTCTGAAATGACCCAGCAGCTTGAGCGATCTCAACACGCAGTTGCGGGAGTGGGTTTGGACAGTGGCGAATCGGCGCGTACACGGAACCACGCATGAGGTGGTGGACGCCCGCTGGGATGCGGACCAGTTCAGTCTGCAGTTGCTGGACGGACTTCAGCTTTCAGCCCTCCATCGATGAACGCCAGGTCCGCGAACTTCGCACGCTGCGCTTCACTCACGAAGCCAGCACAATGTGGTATTGCTCGGTCCGCCGGGGGGTGGGCAAGACGCATCTCAGCGTGGCCTTGGCCGAAGCTGCCATCCAGGCCGGGTTCGGAGCCTACTTCATGACCGCACATGACTTGGTGACGGACCTCGGCCGCGCCTACCGGGAAGGACGGCTGGATCGGAGGATTCCGAGTCTACCTGGCGCCCAAGGCTCTGATCATCGATGATGGAATACCTGCCGTTGGACCAGCGCCCTTTCCCTCCTCAGAAACTTTGCAGAACGGTCCTCGCCGTCAAGGGTCTGCTGCGCCGCGCAAAATCGGCGCGCCCTTGACCGCTCCGTGCGATGGATTCCTAAGATGAGGGAAAGGACGCTAATCGGAAACCGGCTTCCAGCACCGGCTGGGAGCCTGTGGGGTGGGGGAATTTTCGACCGGCGAAATGGGCAATTTTCAACCGGCGTTGACAAATCGGTCACTTCCTTCCGGAAGTCGCGCTTTTCCGCCTTCACGCCGGCTTGCACTTGTGTTGTGCCCGTCATGGCCGCTCCTCGTGTACTGTCTGCGTGGAGGCGGAATCGAATGCCGGGTCCGGCTCTTCGTCCTCAAATCCTGAATCGGCGAGGGGTTCTGCGCCGAATTCCGGCGCGCAAATGGATTCTGGATCGGTGTTTTCGTTCATATTCGCTCCCAGGCACTCTGGCTCATGGCTTGGAGTGCCTATTGGGAGGGGGAATGGGATGGGAACTCTCGGACACGGAAAGTTGGCTCTCTTGCGTACTCCGCCCGGCAACGGGGGAACATCGCAGATTACACAACGCCGTAAAACGCTTTGGGCTGTGGCGAATTACAGAGTCGGCGGAAACTGTCTGAGGTATTGCCTCAACTCGTCGCGGACACGACGAAATCGAGCGAGACGTTGTTCTTCAGGGCCCTCAAATGCGGCGGGATCGTCAAAGCTTTGATGAAGCTTGACAGTGGCGTTGAAAAAAACAGGACAGCTTTCCTTCGCGCTATCACAAACAGTGAGAACGTAATCGAACGTCCAGCCTGCGAATTCATCGACGCTCTTCGATCTCTGATTGGAAATATCGATGCCGATTTCTCGCATGACCGCAACAGCTTCGGGGCGAATCGGCCGGGGATTGGTTCCGGCGCTGTAGACATCAAAACGGTCTCCAGCGTCATGGCGCAGAAGACCTTCGGCCATCTGGCTCCGGGCAGAATTCCCAGTGCAGAGAATAAGCACTCGTTTTTTATCTGGCATCGGCGGTCTCCGCCTTGTCATTTGGAAACTCAATTTGTTCGGTGTTCCTCCGAAGGGATGGGATAAGCCATCGAAACAGGGCCGTAGCCACCAGCGCGCCAGCGAACTGGGCAGCAACGAATCCAGGAGTACTAGCCGCCTGGATTCCCGTAAACGTGTCGGTTGCAGCACGCGCAAGGGTCACAGCCGGATTGGCAAAAGCAGTGGACGCCGTGAACCAGTATGCGGATGTGATGTAGGCGCCCACCGCCAAAGCAACTGCTGGCAGCCGAAATCGGGCACAACCCCAAATGACAGAGAGCAAGCCGAATGTCGCCACGAATTCGCTGAAAATCTGTTCGCTGCCGGCTCTAATCCGACGAGAAGCAAAAAACAAGGGCATACCAAACATCGCATGCGCGGCTGCAACACCCGTGAACGCGCCAATGATCTGCGCAGCAACATACGCCGGCGCTTCGCGCCACTTTAAGGCGCCCTGTAAAGCGTATGCCAGGGTCACTGCGGGGTTGAAGTAAGCGCCTGAAATTGCACCGAATGTAAGAATCAAAGCACTTAGGCATGAGCCGGTTGCGACCGTATTAGCCAGCAGTGCAATCCCTGCATTTCCACTCGCGAGTCGTTGCGCCATAATGCCTGATCCAACGATGGCCGCAAGCAAAAAGGCTGTTCCGAGCGCTTCAGCTACGAGACGGCGCTCCATCGCGATCCTTCGAGACTGGCTTAACCGCGCGAATGAAGGCGCTGATGAACCTGCCTTCCACATGCGGCGCGACCGCTTCGACATCAATGCCTTCTGCCGCTAGAAACTGTTTTGCATCGGCAACGCTATAGACCCGAGTGGGCTCGATGTCAATTGAATCGAATCCGGCC
>DASRCT010000004.1:0-32647 GCA_035652975.1 Bryobacteraceae bacterium
CGCGGCCACGGCCGGACCTAGCGGGCGTACATCCTTGGAATCCGCCGGACCTATTTGATCTCCAGGATCTCTTTCTCCTTCGCCTTCGCCGCCTGGTCCAGCTTCTGAATGTTGGCGTCCGTCATCTTTTGAATCTCATCCAGCGCCCGGCGCTCCTCATCCTCGCTGATGAGCTTCTCCTTCAGCAGCCTTTTCAGTTGCTCATTGGCATCCCGGCGGATATTGCGCAGCGCCACGCGGTGATCCTCTGCGACATGATGCAGGCGCTTGACAATCTCCTTGCGGCGCTCCTCGGTGAGGGGCGGAATGGGCACCCGAATCATTTTGCCGTCGTTGGACGGATTTAATCCCAAATCGGAACTGCGGATCGCTTTTTCGATGGCCCCGATCTGCGATACATCCCACGGCTGGATGGTTATCATCGAGGGCTCCGGGACGTGCAGCGTGGCCAGTTGGTTCAGCGGAGTCGGCGCGCCGTAATAGTCCACACGAATGCCGTCGAGAATCGAAACCGAGGCGCGGCCGGTGCGGATGCTCGCCATCTCATGCTGTAGATCGGCGAGAGCCTTGTCCATGCGAATCTTCGCGTTGGCCGACACATCCTTGACCGACTGGAAAGCCTGAGCGGTCGCGGTCTGATCGTTTTTCATATCCGTCTTTCTTTTGTTAATGGATGATTGTTCCGATGGGCTCGCCCATCACCATACGCATTATATTGCCGCGAACATTGAGATTGAAAACCACGATGGGAAGCTGGTTGTCCCGGCACATAGCCACCGCCGAGCCGTCCATGACCCGCAGCGATTTGGAAAGCACTTCCAGGTAGGTCACTTCGCGGTACATCACCGCGTCGCTATGCAGCAAGGGATCTTTATCGAATACTCCCTCGACGCGCGTCGCCTTGGCGATGATGTCCGCGTGGATTTCCAGCGCGCGCAACACCGCAGCCGTATCGGTCGAAAAATAGGGATTCGACGTGCCCGCCGCGAAGATCACGATCCGGCCCTTTTCCATGTGACGGATCGCGCGGCGCCGGATGTACGGCTCGGCGACTTGCTGCATGTGTATGGCCGTCTGCACTCGCGTCGGCACGCCCTGTTTTTCCAGAGCGTCTTGCAGCGCAAGCGCGTTGATCACTGTGGCCAGCATGCCCATGTGATCCGCCGTCACCCGGTCAATGTTCTTGGCTGCGGCCGCGACGCCGCGAAAGAAATTTCCCCCGCCCACCACCACCCCCAGTTGCACCCCGGCGCGGGATACTTCCGCAATCTCCTCGGCGAGCCCGATCACCCGCTCGGCGTCTATGCCGAAGCTCTGTGAGCCGGCCATGACCTCGCCGCTCAGCTTCAAGAGGATGCGCTTGTACTTTGCCATGAAGGAACCGGCCGGGCCGCCGGAGTCTCAAAATTACTGGGCGGCGCCTTCAGCCGGCGGCGGCTCCGCCGCGGCGGTCTCGCCAACTTTGTAGCGCGTAAACCGCGCCACGCTGATGTTCTCGCCAAGCTTGGCGATCTTGGATTTTATGAGATCGCCAACCGTGATCGAATTCTCCTTTACAAACGGCTGCTCGTATAAGCAAACCTCTTCGTAATATTTTTGCAAACGTCCCTCGACGATCCGGTCCACGATATTCTCGGGCTTGCCTTCGCTGAGCGCCCGCGCCCGCTGAATCTCCTTCTCCCGCTTGAGCGCCTCCGGCGTAACGTCCTCCTTGCGGATAAACTGCGGATCCGCCGCCGCGATCTGCATGGCGATGTCATGGACCAGCTCGCGGAAATCGTCGGTGCGAGCCACAAAATCCGACTCGCAGTTCACCTCCACCAGCACGCCGATCTGATTGCCTGCATGAATGTAGCTGCCAATCACCCCCTGCCTTGTGCTTCGTGACGCCTTCTTCGCCGCCGATGCAATACCCTTCTTTCGCAGAATGATCTCGGCCTGCGCCATATCGCCATTAGCCTCAACCAGCGCATTCTTGCACTCCATCATGCCGGCGCCGGTGCGCTCCCGAAGCTGTTTAACTAGTGCTGCTGAAATCTCCGCCATAATGTCCAGTCCAGAATCCTCAGCTTTCCCGCGCCCTCGAGCGCACACGAACCGCTCTCAACAACAGAACGGTCCGCCCATGGAGCCCGGCGCGCTCTCCTCAGAGAACACCCCCCGGGCGGCTCGTGCGGCGCCAATCACCTGCGCAGAGCGCCATGTGCGCTTTGCTGCGTCTGTTGACTTTCCTTACTTCTCGCTGACGTTCGTCGTGCCGACCTCTTCCGGCGCGGGCGTCTCACTGCCCGGACCCTTGCGCGGCAGCGACACGGAAGGGAGATCCTCGTCTGACAAGGTCTCCGACATGAGCTGTTCGGCGTACTTCGGATCGAAATATGGCGCATCCACCGGAACTTCTTCCATCGGCATTTCGTCGCTGACGATCTTTTCAGCCGTGAACTCCTGTTCGGTGGCCAGAGAACGGCCCTCTATGACCGCATCGGCGATTTTCGTGGTAAACAGGCGGATCGCGCGCAGCGCATCGTCGTTGCCAGGAATGACGTAGTCCACCTGGTCCGGATCGCAGTTTGTATCCACCACAGCCACCACGGGAATGCCCAGCTTGCGCGCTTCAGCCACGGCAATCGCTTCCTTGTTCGAGTCCACCACAAACAGCAGATCCGGAAGCCCGCTCATCTCCTTGATGCCGGCCAGGTTTTGCTCAAGATGCTTGCGTTCGCGCTCAAGCCGCGCCTGCTCTTTTTTCGCCCGGCCTTCCCAGCCGCCTTCGTTGGCCATCGCGTCGAGCTCCTTCAGACGCTTGATGGACCGCTGCACCGTGCTCATGTTCGTCAGCAGACCGCCCAGCCAGCGCTGGTTCACATAGAATTGCCCGCAGCGGTTGGCTTCTTCAGCGATCGCATCCTGAGCCTGGCGCTTGGTCCCCACAAACAGCACTGTCTTGCCCAGCGCCGCCTGCTCGGCCACGAAACGCATCGCATCTTTGAAGAGCTTCAGCGTCTTCTGCAAATCAATAATGTAAATTCCATTGCGTTCGCCAAAGATGTACTCTTTCATCTTTGGATTCCAGCGCTTGGTCTGGTGCCCGAAGTGAACGCCTGCTTCGAGCAATTCCTTCATGCTAATCGACGGCAAAAAGCCTCCTTCGAGTGTTTCCTGGTCCGACTGCGCCCAAACGGAATTTGCAGATCGGACGTTGCGAGGTGCGGAGGGTAGATGGCCGCCAGAGAGAACTTCCAGCGATTGAAGCCAGCGCTACCACCCAAAAAACTACCGCTTCGAGAACTGGAACCGTTTGCGTGCGCCCTTTTGCCCGTACTTCTTCCGCTCATGCTCGCGCGGGTCGCGAGTGAGAAATCCCAGGCCCTTCAGCTTGCCCCGCAGCTCAGAGTTGAACTCAATCAGGGCGCGCGCAATGCCCAGCCGGGCTGCCCCGGCCTGCCCGCTCAGCCCGCCGCCGTTTGCCAGAATCAAAATGTCAAACTTGTCTGCGGTTTCGGTGGCAAGCAGCGGCTGCCGCACGATCACTCGCGCCGTTTCGTTCACAAAGTAGTTTTCAAACGGTCGCTTGTTGACTGTAATCTGGCCCTTTCCAGGCCGAAGAAAAACTCTGGCCACCGACGACTTGCGCCGGCCCGTCCCCAGATACTGAACCAAACCTGCCACGCTCCTCACCCCTAATCCACGGCCAAAGGAACCGGTTTTTGCGCCTGATGCGGATGCCGGTCCCCCGCGTAAACCTTCAGCTTCCGGTACATCTGTTTCCCAAGCTTGGTCTTCGGAAGCATGCCCGCAATCGCATCCTCCAGCATCTTCACGGGACGCGTTTCCCGCAGTCTTCGCGCCTGAATCTCAATGAGACCGCCCGGATATCCAGTGTGGCGCCGATAAATCTTCTGCTCTTCTTTTCTGCCGGTCAGACGCACCTTCCCGGCGTTGATCACCACCACGTGATCGCCCGTGTCGAGAAACGGCGTGTACATCGGCTTGTGCTTACCCATCAACACCTTCGCCGCTTTGCTCGCCACCCGGCCCAGAACGGCGCCGTTGGCGTCAATCACGTGCCACTGGCGTACCACCTCGTTTTTGGACGGAAATGCAGTTTTCATTGAAACAGACCTTCACCGTTCGAGACTTGCGGTTCCTTCAGTTTAGCGACTGGGCGCGCACGTGTCAAACCTGCCCGCGTCCGCGCTCCAGCCGCGCCGGCTCGCCGCCGGTTGACCATTTCCAAAATCGCGCCTTTTTTCATTCTAGCCCATTGCGTCCGGCTGCAATCCCCCCCATGCGCACGATTCTTGAAACTCCCCCACACCCGCGCGCGTCACTCCAGGATACGAGTCGAGCGCCCTTGACCGCCACCCATAAGCGCCTTAAAATCAAACTAGTTCCGAGCGTACTCCAGGAGTAGTGTATGGATATCAGGTCCTTGCTCGTTATCAGCTCCGCATTCGCCGTGCTTGCGGTTGAGCAAACGGCATTTGCGGATAAAAAGGACGCTTCCCCGGATCAGCGCGAGACCGTCGCGAAGCCGATGTCGGAAAAGGAGCGGAAAGCCCGCGAAAAAAAGCTGCGCAAGGAGCTGGAGTCGCCCTGGAAGCAATGGCTTGACGTCGACGTCGCCTATATCATCACCGACGAGGAACGGCAGGCCTTCAAGCGGCTGAATACCGACGAAGAGCGCCAGCAGTTTGTCGAGCAGTTCTGGCTCCGTCGCGATCCTACGCCGGATACCGAAGAAAACGAATTCAAGGAAGAGCACTATCGCCGCATCGCATACGCCAATGAGCACTTCGCCTCCGGCATTCCGGGCTGGAAAACGGACCGCGGCAGAATCTATATCACCTTCGGTCCGCCGGACGAAATCGAATCCCACCCTTCCGGCGGCACCTATGAGCGGCCCATCGAAGAAGGCGGCGGCACAACCTCCACCTATCCCTTCGAACAGTGGCGATACCGCTATATCGAGGGAATCGGCAGCGACATCATCATCGAATTCGTCGACCCCACCATGACCGGCGAATACCACATGACCATGGACCCGACCGAAAAAGATGCGCTGCTCTATGTGCCGGGCGCCGGCCTTACCCTCATGGAACAGATGGGGCTCGCCGATAAAACGGACCGCTTCAACCGCACCGACGGCACGCACCTCGGCACCGGCAATATGCCCCTGCCAGCCCGCATGAACCAGTTCGAGCGCCTGGAGCAATTCGCAAAATTGCAGAAGCCGCCGGCAGTCAAGTTCAAAGACCTCGAAGCCGCCGTTACCTCCACCATCCGCTACAACACCCTGCCGATGAAGGTGCATGTCGATTACATTCCGATCACCACCAGCTCGATCTTTGCGGCCATCACCCTCCAGTTCGACCGCAAGGATCTTCAGTTCGCGAACAAAGATGGAGTTTCGAAGGCCGTCGTCAATCTGTATGCCCGCATCAGCAACATGGCCCGGCGCACGGTGAACGTGTTTGAAGATGTCGTGTCGGTCGAGGTTCCGCCGGAGCTGCTTCAGCAGGCCATTAACGGCGCCTCAGTCTACCAGAAAGTCGTCCCGCTGCCTCCCGGCAAATACCGCTTGAATATCGTGGCCAAAGACGTCACCGGCGGCAATATGACTACCTACGAGACCGCCCTCGACGTTCCCCACCTGAACGAGGACCAGTTGGCTTCAAGCTCGCTGATCCTGGCCGACCTGCTCGAAAAGGTGCCCACCAAGAGCATCGGCACGGGACAGTTCGTCATCGGAGCCTCCAAGGTCCGGCCGCGCGTCGGAGAGACCTTCCGGCGCGATGAGAAGCTCGGCATTTACTGCCAGCTCTACAACTTCGAGCCCGACGAGAAAACCAAAAAGCCCAACGGCACCGTGGAATACGAGATCGTAAAAAACGGCAGCAATCAGAAGGTGTTTGAATATACCGAGGATGTCAATTCGCTCGAGGGTTCGGCCTCGCAGATCACCATTCAGAAGCTGCTGCCGCTCAAATCGCTCGAGCCAGGCTCTTATACCCTGCGGTTGAAGGTTCAGGACAAGGTGCGAAACCAGACCCTCACGCCAACCGCGACGTTTACGGTAACATAGAAGTCAAGAACTGACGGGGCAGGCGTGTGCGCCCCCGGTGGGGCAGGAAGCGGTGGTTGAGTGACAGCGTTCGCCCATAGGATGCTTAAAACCGCGGCGCCAATCGGTCTCATGGCCGTTTTAGCGGCCACTTGCATCCCGGCCATCGCCGCCGCGCCCTTACCCGTTGCGGGAAGCCTCGGCGGGCAGGTCTTCGACGCCGCGGGCGTCGCCCAAATGGGCGCCACCGTGGTCCTTTATAACCGCTACGACCGCGCCATCCGCCAGACGCTCACCGACAGCCATGGCGAGTTTCTCTTTGACGCCCTCCTTCCCGATCTCTATTCCATCCGCGTCAGCTTGGCGGCCTTCGTTCCCGCGTTTAAGCGCAACATCGCCATTCAGCCCGGTTTCCACAGCGTCTTGACCATCAATCTCTCCAGCATTCTCAGCTCGGTCGAATTCCAGCCCGCGCGCCCGGCCAAAGGCTCGCTCATGACCGACGACTGGAAGTGGGTGCTCCGCAGCTCGCAAGCCACCCGCCCCGTTCTGCGCCTTCGCGACGCCGGCTGGGAGGCGCCCGCTGAGCATCCTCGCTTCGGACCCGTCTTCTCGGAAACCCGCGGCATCGTCAAGGTTTCCGCGGGCGACCCGACATCGCTCGCCGGTGTAGGATGGCAGCCCGACCTCGGCACGGCATTCGCCCTGGCCACTTCTTTTCTTGGATCCAACCAGCTTCAAGTCAGCGGCAACTTCGGATATGCGTCCCACTCCGGCATGCCCGTGGCAGGCTTCCGCACCACCTTCAGCCGCACTCAGGCGACCCTTAAAATGCCCGAGATCACCGTCACCATGCGGCAGCTCTACCTGCCCGCGCGTGGCTTCACAAACTCCGGCTCCCCGGACGCAACGCCCGCGCTGCGGACCATGTCAGTCAGCTTCCTGGACGACATTTCGCTGTTTGACGGATTGCGCCTGGAGTATGGAATGTCGGCCGAGTCGGTCAGCTTTCTGGACCGGCTGAATGCGCTCAGCCCCTTCGCCCGGCTCACATACGATATCGGCGCCGCCGGTTCGCTGCAAGTCGCATACAGTTCGGGAGCGGCGCCCGTCGAGCTCGCCGCGCGTTCACAGCGCGACGAGGAGCGCGACAACAACGAACTGCAATCGGATCTCACCGCCCTCGCCATCATGCCGCGTATTTCCATGCGCGACGGCCATGCCCGCATGCAAAGGTCGGAAACCTTCGAAGCCGGCTATCGAAAAGAGACCGGAAGCCGCGCCTTCTCCATAGCGGCGTACCATGAGCGCTTCTCCAACGGCGCGCTCGCCATGGCCGGACCCGCGGATCTGTATCCCGAAGACTCGCTGCCCGATCTCGGCTCGCAGAGCGCTATCTTCGATGTCGGCAGATTCCAGCGCTGGGGTTATGTCGCCTCCGTGGAGCAAAGCCTCGGCGATCACGTTGAGTTGAGCGCGGCCTACGGCCGCGGCGGCGCGCTCACCACCACGCGCCAGCAACTCCAGACTCCCGATCCGGATGAGCTCCGCTCCATCATCCGCATGGCGGACCGCGCTTGGGCCAGCGCGCGCCTCGCCGCCACAGTCCCCGTCGCCGGAACCAGGGTGGCCGCCAGCTACGGATGGTCAGGACACGATACGCTCATGCCCGCGCACCTGTTCCTCACTCAGCGCCTCGCCATCCAGCCCGGCTTGAATGTTTCCATTCGCCAGCCCCTCCCAGGCTTTTGCGGCATGCCCGGACGCTTCGAAGCTACCGCCGACCTCCAGAATCTCTTAAAACAAGGTTACCTGCCCGTGTTCAGCCCAGGCGGGCAAGCCATTATCCTCACCAATATGCCCAAAGCCGTCCGGGGCGGCCTGTCCTTTATCTTTTGATCGTCTGATCACCGCGGCGTAATCTGCGGCCACTCCGTCTCAATCCCCTGCTCCCGAATCCTCGCCTGGAATTCGTCTCGCAGCTTCTCCTGGTTGCGGATCCGCCGCGGCGGATTCCCCGTCCGGATGGCGTGCGCTGCAAGGCAACCGGCCGATTCGCCGATATTCCATTCGACCGGATGCAGCCGGTAGCACCCGTTCGTGATGTGCGTCACCCCAATGTTTTTGCAGGCCGCAATCAGATTCTCAACCCGGCGATGAATGAGCGCACCCAGCGGGATCTGGAACGGCAGCGAGCTGATGTCGATGTAATTGCGGCCCCCGCTGGAGGGATGCAGATCGATGCGGTAGCTGCCTACGCCTACCGAATCCTTGAATCGCTCCGCTGTCACCTCGTCGCGGCCTTTCCCCGTGAGTTGCATTCGTGCATCCGTGCCCACGTGCTGCTCGAGCACCGTGAATTCCGCCCGGATGCGGCGCGACTCGCGGATATATGGATGCTTCGCAAGACCGTCCTCCGCGCCCGTGATGTCCGGACGCAGCCGCAGCCCCCGCCACCCCGCTCCGCCGTCCGGACGCGGCGCTTCGGTCTGCAGCCAGTAGAGCAGCGAAAGGCTCAACTGCTTGGCCCGCTGAAGATGGCGCGCAGCTTCCGCCTCGGGTACATCAATCAGGTTGCCCAGCCAGTAGTCGTTCTGCGGCCAGTTCACCAGGCTGATGTCGCTCAGAAAAGTCCCCGCAACGTGGTTGGCTGCATGCGCAATACGGCGATACAGCCAAAGGTTCAATATGCCCGCTGGCGCGGCGCCGTCCGGCTCGGGACTGAACGTCACGCGCCGCTCCTTCAGAGTCCGCGGATCGGGCATCGACCAGCTCAGCAGTTTTCCGGGCCACGCGGGCTTCAATTGCGGAACATAGTCCCGCCAGAACGCATACTCATCAGGCTTGTCGATGGTGTGATCTTCGCCCGGCCGGTGGTCCATCGCAAAGCAGACCGTGAACGACTGTATGTCGGCCGGTTCAGCCAAGTCCGGAGCATGCGGCTCCCCCGTTTCGCGGCGCGATTCAGAACCGGTGACGTACTCGGCGCGCGCAAGCGGCAGCAGGTCCCCCTGCTCGGTGGCATCGAGGAAGTAGCGTGCATGAAGCGTGCGCGTGAAGCCGCCATCAATACTGCGAACCGATACCGCGCGCACCAAGTCGCCGGAAGCATCCGCGGCGACGGGTTTATGGCGCAGCAGAACGGTAAGCCGGCCGCCGCTCACGTATGGCGCGAGCATCTCTTCGAGCACGGCCAGCGACACGCGGGGCTCATGGGTCAACCGGGATACGCTGCCGTCGCCGGGATTCAGAAACGGACGCGCCCGGGCCTCAGCCGTGAGCGGGTAATGGCGCCGGTAATATTCGCGAACGGCATCCCGATATGCGGCGTATGAGCGTGTGCGCCCGAAGGATTCGATCCAGGGATGCTCGTCCGGCGGAACGGCCTGGGAGGTGAGCTGCCCGCCGATCCAGTCGGTCTCTTCGGTGAGCATGACGCTCATTCCGTTCCGCAGCGCCGCCAGCGCCGCCGCGCACCCTCCGACCGAGGCCCCGATGATCGCAACATCCGACCGGATCTCGCGCGCCGCGGCCCGAACCAGCGGCGCGGCCAGCGCGGAGAGGAATTCGCGGCGCCGCATTAATTTGTAGCATATCCGAGCGCCGCGTACCCCGCGGGGGAACGCCTTCAGCCCGCCGCATTGGTATGCGCAAATCGATCGACTGGGTATCTCTGTGCCGCTGCGGCGACGTGGATTCAAATGGCGCAGTTCACGACGTTTCACCCGCCTTCGTGCTCGAATGATCTTTCATTCACATCCCGCGCGAGCGTTACTCCGTCAGCCTTGAGCCGCCTCGCTGTGGCCATGAGATGAGGCCAAGCATTCAGCAAAGCGCCAAATCTACGGATAACGCGGCGAATCGCCTCAAGATTTCCGCAGTCGGGCAGATCAATCGCTCGGATACAAGATCCGGACAAAAGCGCCTTGCAGCGTCGCTCGACCCACGCAGAAAGATCGAGCGCCCAAAAGTCCGGCGTTCCCGAATACTTGTCGATCAAACCGAGCAGATACGGCGATTGACGTGAAAATCGGTGTAACATCGTACTCTGAAGCGCGTATTCAAAGTCGCTGTTGGCCATCGTTCCGATCTTCACTAGATATTGGCCGATTTCTTGCATTCGGTCTGCGGAATTACGGGAAATTGCCGGACAGTTCAACATGAGCGCTGCCACGAAGTCGGTTAAGCGAAACGAATCCGCCGTTGCCATGTAGTGGTAATATTGGCGGCGGCCGCCCGGAAAGTGCGCCATCGCCCAAGGCAAGTGCGCAAAATAGCCGTGCTCGTCGCATCGCGCCAGAGTTGCTCCGAAAACGCCATCCTCATTGCGAAGGATTGGGAAGAATGGCGGTAACAGGTTCCGATTATCCAGCCCGAACATCGCACCGATGACCGGCGGTCCATGCGTAATGGTGGTGGCTGTTGCCGACCGGAATACCTCACGGCTGGTCAAAGCTGTCGTATACGCGACGCGGGAGCACAGCAGGCGACCTCGGGTGCCTGGCTCCGTGTGCTCCAGCAGTCCAAATCCCGAGTACATTCCGGAATCGCCGTATACCCCATTGAATGTGAGGCGTATCGATCCGCTGTCGGCGAGAATGCTGCTGACCAAATGGGAACAGGCGCGGCTGAAGTCAATTGGGTTACTCGAACTTGCGCACCGAACCGCAAGCGGAAGGTCAGCGCCGAGCAGATGCTCGTGTCCAGCGATGACGTCCAGATCAATCCGATTGGCGAAGGCGCACGCTGCGGACCTGTCTTCAAAAAACCAGAACTCCGTTGGATCGCATTCATCGGCGAAATTAGCGTTTGAGCGTTGATTCGGCGCATGGGCCGGTAAGCACACCGTATCATCATCGACGCTGAGGATGAGTTCTCCCGCGGTTTGGAGAAGAACGGCGTTCCGGGCTGCTCCCATCGCCTCCCCACAGCCTTCGGTCGCGAACAGGGCAAACTGCGCCAGCTCATACTCACCGCTCTCCTGCGCAAGACGCTTCGTATATGCCGCGCGACCTGCCGGACTGGAATACAGAATTCGTTGCCCGAGTTGTGCGCTAAGCTCACGCAGGCCGTTGAAATTCGCCCGCTGGATTTGTTCTTCTCTCGAATCGTCAACCACGACAAAGTCCACACGGCGCCCGTGGCGTTCCGCATTTTCACCATAGCTTCGAATGCATCTCAGCAATTCGCTGGGCCGGTCCCGGGTAATAATGCACACTGAGGATATTGTTCGCCGCTCGTCATGCACGCGGGTGCCGAGCACTCGATTTGCGAGATCGCGCTCAGACATCAACAACCCACGGTCGAACAGTTCATTCAGCAATGCCAAGGTTCGCGCGTCACACGGCAGGTCCGCAGCGCGCCGGCTCAGGAAACCGCTCGTCGCCCGCACAAACGCACTCAACGGTCCGGGATGCCGTTGCGCCATGATGGCGGCCACGCGCAGCTCGGCCGCCATCTCTCGTGCACGACGAAAATGCTGCCACTCTAGAACCCGCGTTCCAATCGCACGCGGCACGGCCATCCATCGGCCGCTGCTTGGAGAGTAAAGTACGTCTTCAGCGACGGACAACGGCACACGTACAACACCGCTGGCGCATCGGTATTTGGCATCTAACGAAATCTCTTCAGGCACTTTCGGTCAAACGGCGCACCAGCCTCAACGCTGCCTATATTGGAGGCGTACGGCGCCAGGCGTCGCAGGGCGGTTGAGCAGCGCTTGTGCAAACTCGATTTTCGCCAGCAACGCAAGATCATTGTCCTTAATTCCCGCGAGTAATGACAGACCGTCCTCTCCGAATAGCGCTCCCGCACGCCAGGCCAGCTTCCGATAGGCCTGAGTGGAGGGCCAGTACTCACGAAGGGCAGAGTTTGGACGATCGCGGTCCGTATCCCTCTGGTACAACGTCTCCACTTCGGACATGGCGCGCCCGATTGCCGCACGGGCCACGTCAAGCCTCTTCATCGAACCCGCTGCTTCCGCGACACTGCTCAGGACACGAATGCGCTGATTAGGAACTTGTAGTTTATCGACGAGTTCGAGCGCCTCTGAGAGTAGCCGGTCAGCGCGTTCTGATCCGCTGAACGCTCGCACAGCGGACGCAAGCGCTTGTGCTCGTAGGCTTGGATCCGGAATGCTCCTAATAACGTCGAGTGCGCGATCGGCGTCCTTCGAGAGAAGGGCAGCCGCTTGAGCGGCTCTGCTCTCCGAAATCGAATACGTCGAGTCCTGCGTGTGCATCTTTTGCTTTGGCCCGACATACGTGGACACGCTCACGAACTCGTCATCGCTGCCCTTCATCGAAGCGCGTCCCTGCGGGAACTGAGCCAGCGCGGCGCGCAGTGCTGGCCGGCCCTCTAAGAGTGCATCAGCCCGTTTCGCGTCCACTTCCCGGAGTACATACATAATGTCGAAAAGCGCTGCGTCCTGTCGTGAACTCAGTGTGATTGCGCCCTTGGAAGCAGTCAAAGTAGTTTGACTCCCCTCCTCGGATTTCTGCGTCTCCGCGAGCGCGTTATCGATGAGGGCTTGCACGCCACTCTCAGCCAAATTGCGCGGAACTTGTCGCCAGCGCTTCAGGAAGAAGTCGGAAACAGCGCCCCGGCCTCGTGCCGTGAATGCACTCACGGCGCTGCTGAACAGACTGAGCCTACGCGGATCATCCGCAGTCAGCTGATCAAAGAGTAGGCCAGCAGCCCGGAACGGGTATTCTCCTTGTGAGCCGACGACACTCAGACAATCCAACGCCTCGTCTACAGATCCACGCTTTAGAAGAGCGCTTACGATATTTCCTGTGGGCCGCATCCGAAAATCCACTTCGCCCACGTCAGCGGCGTCAAGCGTGCGCAGCATCGCGATTGCATGCGCCAGGTCAACATCGACGAGCGCATCCACCACGTCAGCTTGAACTTCACGGCGGGATTCCGTGTCCAATGCCTGGGCCGCCTCGAAGGCCTGTGTCAGGATCTCGGTTCCCTTCTTCGAATCGAATAACAAGTAATTCTGCCCGATATGCAACAGGGCGAACACCGGTATGTCACTGTGGCTTGCCGCTGGCGCCGCGCGGAAAGCTTCGTCCAGCAATTCGCGCGCGAGCATTTTTAGGGTCCGGGACTGCTGAGGCGAAGCCTTGCTGACCCGTGGCGTATCATCGTTGTCAATGTCCTGCGCAATCGCGCAGAGCACCCCAATCCCCGAAAGAACTAAACACGTCGTGATTCGCACCGATTACCTCCATGTAGCCGAATCATCAGAAGCATGTACTGGGCAATGCGCCCCACAACACGGTACCAGGTCGAGGCGTATGGCTCGGTCGAGCTGCACCCAGATTATCCGCCATAAACTGAGCTCGCTCCGGATTGAAAACGCTATCGAAGTATACCCAGACGGAAGCTTGCGTACCGCCGGGTAACACCGGGCTGGAGGATGTGATCTTAACTGGGGCGCCACGCCATTCGAAGGAAATCGTCGCATCACTAACTGTGGCCGGAACATAAGTGGGCATTGTGCGCTCACCCGCCGCGCTGCAACTATCTAACATCACAATGAAGCGACCTTGAGAGCCAGCCACGCCGACCCAAAGCGCATCCCCGAACACCTGTGCACTCGCGGAATTCACAAACGTTTGTCCGCCGATCTCGATCACCGGGCTGGCCAACGACAGCGCTTCCGTTCGAAAATCGGGCGGCATCACGATCTTCTGAATATCTTCATAGCCTGCCCATAGCTTTATGTAATCGCGGATAGTATCACCCGCCACCGTATGTATAGTCACAGCCGTAGACACCGGTGGTCGGCCGAGGACCGTGGCCGGACCTTCTATCCGATATTCCGGCGTCGACTCAAGCGGCGTCACCTGGATCCTAAATGCGCCCGGCGCCGGTCCGGCCGCCAGAGTGACCTGATATATCGCTTCCCCGTTTTGCCCAAGGTGGACGCTGCGCCGTATCGGACGATCCAGGTTGTCCGCAATAGGAATAGATGTCACGCTCGGCGGAAGTCCGGTGCGCACGGTTTTAAACGTCAACGTAAGCCCGCCGGTGCGTATTCCAGAAGGAGCCTCGCGCGCTTGGGCCCAAACAATTGCCGGCAGGGCTGCGGCAACCAAGATACTTCGAAACCTGAGTGCTCGCATACGATAACCTTTCGCGAGCGGAGCAACGAGAGCGCCTTGGCGCCCTCGAATGCGTCCGCACTCGGTATTATGAGCAGTTACCCTGTCCTTTGACATAGCACACACACTCCGCCGGTCCGGTTGCGATGCAGCAGTCGCCCCAGCAGATCTCTTCCTCGCCGTACAGGTTACAGGCGCACGCACGTGCATCCTCAAGCGACATTGATATGGTGCTTATAACTCCGAGCGCCGCGAGCATGGTATTCATGATCCACTTATTCATCGCTAATCGTTTCCCCTCACGAGCAAACTGAAGTCCCCTTATCGAAGCATGCGCATGATGTGGCTGTTGCATTGCAGCAATCGCCCGAGCATACAGGATAGCCCTGCAATATGCAATCACACCCGCGCGCGATGCTCGGCAACGCGCATAACAGGTTCAGCGCGGCCATGCCTAGCAGCAAAATTCTTCCAAAGAGCCGTGTGCGGATGGCCTTCATGAATCCCCCTTTCTATTGGTTGATCATCAACAGAATCAAGAACAGCTACCCACGCCGCGGTCAACGCATAGACAACTCGTGTTGCTGGGATAGCAACAATCACCGGAGCAAAAGTTGTCGCCTACCTGGCAGGCGCACGCTGCTGCCTTTCCGGGCAAAGCGTTGATTGCAGTCGCGGCCGCTATTGCGAACATGAGTACATTTCGCAACACACCCCTTATATCATTCGTCTCCTGTCCTCGGATAAACTACGAACCACACCCGCCCGACCCGACGTTATAACATGAACACGTCGATTCGGTGACTCTGCAACAGTCGCCGGTACAGCCGTTCCCTGTGCCGTCGATCACGCAGGCACACGCGTGTGCACGCCATGGTACAGCGAACAGCAGTGCTGCCGCCGTGAGCACCCACAGAGAACACTTCCTCATCATTGTGGTCATCTCGTCGCTCCTTTCGTTGTCTTGGTTACTGCGAGCGGAAACCGGTACATGTCGTGCCGCACCTTCGTTGAGATGCGGACTGCATATAGACTCCCGCCATCTTCCGATACCGCAATGTTAGCAATGTTCCCCTTGGCAACAGGTTCGATCACGCCGATGGGATTACCTTTCAGGTCCCCCGTATATACCCAAGTCGAACCTGCCTGTATCGAGACATACATCTGCGCCCTATCGGAATCGATGCAAAATCCGGTAGTAATGTATGGCGTCGAACTGCCATCGCCTGCAACAGTCCTCCGAGCGTTCCATTTGTGGTCCCGGGCGAACTTCTCAAACACCTCATCTGCCTCGCGGCCAGGGATTCGTCGCTCAAATAGCAGGCGGCCTGCCGAATTGTACTTGGCGATATAAGGAGCGCCAACAAATGCGACATACACGTTGTCCTCGCGGTCGGCAGCGATCCAGCATCGGTTGATTGCGATCTTCGTCTTTTCATCCTCGACAGCGTTGATGCTGGTCCCGTAAAAGTCGGATAACCGTTTCCTCGCCCCGAAACTTCGCACCATTTGGCCGCGCCGGTCGAAAACCGTGATCAGCGCCTCTGATCCTGGCATAAACGTGTGAATTTCCCCTTTCGAGTTCACGGCGAAACCGGTACATTTTGGAGGGAGCCAAAGACGTGCGATCAGCCGGCAGCTACGGTCGAACAGTTGCACGCGGCCACTCGCGTTTTCGAATACATACAGCGTGCCACTCGGATCCCCGGCGATTTCAGAGGGATAGTAGAAGTTTCCATCTTCTTGCCCGATTTGGCCGATCTGACGCCATAAGGCTCCGCTCCGGTACACCAGCACGCGATGGCCGTCCGTGTCCAACACGTACAGGCGGTCGCGCGACGGGACAAATTGATCGGTGCTCAGGGGAGTGCCTGGAAGCAAAATCCTCTCACCGCTGATCGGAACGGCGGCGCTGGCCGCTGAGGAAATGGCGAGCAGCGCCGATGGCCACCAGCAGCGACGGCTCATATTCGGGCGCTCCGTGTAGGTGTGTTCAGCGTGTCGGCCACAAATGCCTCCCATGTACGCAGCTTCCGTACCGTACCTTCCTCATCGACGCTTACGACTAGAACGTCCTCATCGAATAGACTCTCCTGACCATAGTCGTCCTCCACACCGGGTATGCTCGTGACAGCCTGCAAAACGGGAGCGCGCACTGACTTTTTAAGCACCCCGTCAAGCTCTCCAGACGTGAACTTCTCGCTGAACAGAACCGTTGTACGCCGAACTGTCCGCGCGCGTCGTTCCCATTCGGCATAGGCATTATATGTGTTCTCAAGGCTACAGGCAGCGCACCTAGCGGTAATCACGACCAGATCGCGGTTTCTTGCCCAGTCGTCCGGCACGGCGGTACGGCTTCGTCCAACGACCGCCAGGGATGGAAATTTATCTCCGGGTTCGAGGCGCGGCGCCCTGGCCTGACGCGCGTATGTCGGCCTCCCAAACATGAACCGCTCAACGAGCTGCCGCATATCCAAGGGCTGTGCATACGGCGCCGCAAACCTGACGTGCTCCGAGGAATCGACCAGATATATCCAGAACGCTGAGCCATCGGTGTGGAGACGTCTTGCCCACCCGCCATCATCGGTTATCTGCTGAATTGAAGGCGCCACGAGAAACGAATGTCTTTGGCTGTCTCGCCGGGCCCAGATCGCCACGACAACAAGTCCTCGGTCCTTGTACATCTTCGCCAGGACGTGCGCGAATCCGATACGTCTTACCGCCTCATTGAACATAGGGTCCCCATACAGAACGAGCGTCCAAGTTGCGGTCCGCGTGCGCAGCCCGGCGAAATTCGGGAACCGGTCACCGAGGCGTAAGTGAGGCTCACGGCGTGATCGGTACACAAATACCGCGATATTAACCGTAATCAGCGCGATTAAGGCAATAACATATCGTTTCCCGGATAGCACTAGAGAAACATACCGCCCCCCCCCCCAGGAAAAAGTCAAGGTTTAATTTTTATTTTTGTTCGTGTGATTTTCGACTAATGCGAACGACTGGTCCCAGAATGAACAGAAATTCCCGGCGCCGCATCATCCGGCCAGCACCGGAAACGGACTATACTCACGCACCACGCCCTCGCCCACCGATCCGATCAGCACATCCACGATCCGGTTCGGCGCCCGCGGCGCCGCCAGCTCCACTTTGAGGTAATTGTCCGTCAGCCCGTACGGGCCGTTTTCCAGCGTCACCGCCGAAAGCCGCCGGCCCACCATTCGCCTGCGGAATTCCAAATTCTTCCGCGCGCCCAGTTCGCGCAAAATGCGGTTGCGCTCCTTGCGAACCGGCATCGGCACGCGCCGCGCATCCTCTGCCGCGGGCGTCCCCGGCCGCTCCGAGTACGTGAACACATGCAGATATGTGAACGGCAGGCTTTCGATGAACGCGCGGCTCTCCTCGAACTCCTCATCGCTCTCGCCCGGGAACCCCACCATCACATCCGCGCCGATCGCCGCGTCCGGCATCAACGACCGCGCCCTCAGTATGCGATCCCGGTAATGCCGCGGCCGGTACTTGCGATGCATGCGGCGCAGCACTGCATCCGAGCCGGATTGCAGCGGCGCATGCACGTGCTTCGCTATCCGCGGAGACAACGCCATGAGCTCCAGCAGCTCGTCGCTGAAGTCCATCGGCTCGACGGAACTCAGCCGCAGCCGCTCCACCTCCGTCTCTTTCAGCAAGCGCCGCAGCAGATCCACAAGCCGCGCCGGCGCCGGCGAAAATCCGTGCTCCCGTCCCCACCGCCCCAGGTTCACGCCGCTCAGCACCACTTCCCGGTATTTCGCCCCAAGCTTCCGGACCTGCTCGATCACCTGCTCGGCAGGCGCGCTGCGGCTCCGCCCGCGCACGAACGGAATTACGCAAAACGAACACCGGTTATTGCAGCCGTCCTGGATTTTCAGGTTGGGACGCGTCCGATCCCCCAGCGCGTCCTCAACCGGCGCTGTAAAAAACTGCTGCTCGGCGAAGATGTCGCCGACGTGAATCTGCCCGTGATACGGGATCTCGCCGCACACCAGCTCCACCAGGCGCGCCTTGTGCGAATTCCCGACCACCATCGAGACGCCCGGCATCTGCGCGATATCCTCCGGAGCGCGTTGCGCATAACAGCCCGTCACCACAATGCGCGCATTCGGATTCTCGCGATGTATGCGGCGCACCGCCTGCTGCACGTCATGATCCGCGCTGGAGGTGACCGTGCACGTGTTCAGCACCACCAGGTTTGCGTCTTCAACGCTGCGCGCCGCGCCCCAGCCCCTCGCCGCCAGACCCGCTTCAATCGCCGCCCCGTCGGCCTGCGACGCGCGGCAGCCGAAGCTGTAGACAATTGACTTGGGCACAATTCGTGGCGCCAGCCTACCCGCCCGGCCGGATTACGACTCCTTCTGGCTGGCGCTGGATGTCGTTGACGAAGACCCCGAGTCCGGTTTGCTCTCGCCCTTGGCGCCGTCCGGCTTCGACTCCGACGATTTCGATCCGTTGTCGGCTTTCCCTCGCGCGTAATCGGTGATGTACCACCCGCTGCCTTTGAACTGGAGGGCGGGCGCCGACAACAACCGGTGCACCTGTCCTCCGCACTGCTCATGCACCGTCAGCGGAGTATCAGAAAACTTCTGCATCACTTCAAAAACAGAGCCACAGCCATCGCACTGATATTCGTAAAGGGGCATTTTGCAGGTAACGCTCCTGGAGAATCTTAGCGGCGCTCGAGCGCCGTCTCTCGCGCGCCCGTATTCGCCGCCTGCTTGACGCCGTTCGCCACTTCGATCGCCTTCTTCAGCAGCAGATCCTCGGTCGGCTTCTGCGGAGTGCGCTGCTCCGGCGCCTGGTCGGGATTGTCGTCATCTTCGATCACCGGCTGCGCCTCGGCAACCTGAACCGTTGGCGTCACGCCATTGTCCTGTATCGACTTGCCGCTCGGAGAATAAAATTTCGCCACCGAAAGAATCACGGCGCTCCCGTCATCCATGGTGATCGCCTTCCGAATCGCCGCATTGCCGTACGTCCGCTCCCCCACAACTTCCGCGCGCTTGGAGTCCTCGAGCGCCGCCGCCGCAACTTCGGCGCCCCCCGCCGTCCCGCGGTTCGTGATCACCGTCAGCGGCAGATGCGTAATCACTCCGGCCGGCGTCGCGTCGAAATTCTGCCGCGGATACTTCTGACCCTGCACGTACGTGATGATGCCCTTCTCAATAAAAAAGCTGGCCAGACGAGCGCCGTCCTCCGGCGCTCCAATCGGATTGTTCCGCAAGTCCAGGATCAGCTTCTTGGCGCCCTGCCGTTGCAGTTCCTCGACTTTCGATTTCACTTCGCGAAGATGCGCGGCGTCAATCACCGGAACCTGAATGTAGCCGATCTGATCTTGCAGCATCTTGCCCGTCACCGGCGGATAATGGATGTTCGTCCGCGTCAGCGTGATCTTCGTCGGCTCCGGATGCGAGTACCGCATCAAGCCCAGCTCCACGTTCGACCCCGCCTCCCCTTCTAACAGCATCTCCGCATACACCAACGGCATGTCGCGCGTGGAAACGCCATTGATGCTCTCGATGATGTCCCCCGTGTTCAGACCCGCCTTGTCCGCCGGCGATCCCGGAATGGCGTCGACCACCCCAAGGTAACCCAGCCGCTTCGCCACCACCAGACCCACGCTCGCCTTCTTGCCAATCGAATCCTTGCCCTTCAAATATTGCTTGTATTGATCCGCATTGAGATAGCTGGCGTATGGATCGATCGCTTCCAGCATTCCGTTCAACGCGCCCAGCGTGACGTTCTTCAGATCAGGCTCTTCAACATAATCGCCTTTGATGTGGTTGAGCACCTCCGTATAAACGGCAAGATGCCGGTACTGGTCCTCGGTGGATGCGGCAGAGTTATGATGCGCGCCGACCAGCAGCAAAATCACCAGACACGTCGACGCAGTGACAACAAAATACTTCAACCGGCTGTTCATACGGACTTCAGAGCCCTCGATCCTTATTGTAGCAGGAAGATCCCGCGTTCCCGGCCGTTGCCAGACTCGCGGCCGGCCCTAAATGATTGATCATCACAGGATTGAGACGCACCGAGCCCCCTTCGGCCCCCGCCCTCTGTTTTTGAGCGCGCCAGCCTGCCCCTCCGGCGCTCAGACCCTCACCACCGTGATCCTGCTGAACCCCTCCTCCAGCCGCGGCGGCGCCAGCCGGCGCGCCATCTCGTAAATCGCCTCCGGAGGCACCGTGCGCTCCCGCCCACGATTCCGCTCTATGCAGACTTCCACCGGCGTGTCAAAGAATACCGCTTCAACGACGCTGTCGTTCAATTCCGCGATTCTGATGTACGGCCGCCGCTCTCTGGGCGTCAGATTCGTCGCATCGATGAACGTAAGCGGCCGCTGCAGCTCAAGACGATGCCGGAGCAGGTAGCGCAGCGTCGCAAACACCCGCCGGTGAATCGTTTGTATGGCGGGATCGTCCGCCAGCCACCGTCGGATTTCATCGCTCGAAAGAGCCGTGTGGCCCAGCCTCGCCACCCACGTCGACTTCCCGGAGCCCGGCAGCCCCACCAGGACCACCACCACCGGACGAACAATCGGCGCAGCGCTCAAATTCTATTGTCACCGGGACTCGTCGCCGGCGGCCCCGTGGAAACTGAACGTCACCACCACATGGCTCCTAACCGCCCGCCCCTTGGACAGCGCTGGCTCAAACCGCCAGCGCCGCAGCGCCGTGTCAGCCGCCCCGATCAGCCACGGGTTCGCTCCGTGCGTGAGCGGCTCTACATCCGTCACTGAGCCCGTCCGGTCGACCTCCGCCCGCAATTCGATGCGCTGATCTCCAGAAAGCGTCTCCGCCACAAACCGCGGCAGCTCAGGACGCACCGTGCGGAGCGCCCGCGCCGCAATGAAATCGTTCCCCGCCCCGGCGCCGGACCGGAACTTCGTATCCGCCGCTTCGTAGCCCACAAGCTCCAGCGCCGCGGGTGGAGGCGGCAGCGCCCCGGCCCCGCTGCTGTTGGCCAGCGCAGGCACACCCGGAGGCGCCAGCCGGATGACCGCCGGAGCCGCCAGCGCAACATCGCTCAAGCTGCGCATCTCCCGCCGCTCCGATTCCGGCGGCGTGAAAGCCCGCCCCGCAATCTGGCCGCCCCCCTTCGGCCGTGTGCGCGCCTCCACAAACCTCGCCGCCCTGGGCCGCGCTTCTTCCGGCGCCGCCGCTGTCCCGCCCGCCGCAAGCCGCGGCTCGACCTCGGCCGGCCGCGCGTCACTCTGAATGCTGCGGATCAATTCCCGGCTCGTGAGCGCTCCGTCGTACACTTCAAGCGCAAAATTCACATCCGGAGAGATCGGGTCATACGTCGCCGCGCCCTTCAATAAATCCTGCCGGCTCAGATCCCGCCGCGTGTGCTGGATGCCGTCGTCAATCCATAATGCGCCCCCGCTCGCCTGGGCGATCAGTGGCGAGTGCGGGTCCCAGGTCAAACGCAAGTGATCGCCCTGACGCGCCAGGTTCAGCCCCAGCGTGACCCTGGCCGGTTTGGCCGGCGGCGTCGCCCGGGATTCCCGCCAAAGCGAGAACGCTAAAACGAGTACCGCCGCTGCGCCGAACGACGCGCTCCAGCGTACCAGCTCACGGCGCGCCGTGCGCGCTTCGCGGCGCCCCCCAGAGGGCAGCGCGCGCCGCGCCCCCGCCAGCCGCGGCGCCTCCCCGCCCACGCTTGTAACCACCGGCGCCGCGCTGCGCTCCAGAAACCCCCGATTCAGCGGAAATTGCGCGTACGGCGCCTGTTTTTGCAGATCCCCCGCCTCCCAGAAAAAGCTGCCCACCGGTTCCGGCCCGCCCCGCAACAGCAGGAAAACCCCCGCGCCCGGAAAATACCGCCGGAATAAGGCCGCATCCGCAATGTCCAAATACATGCCCCGCCGGATGTGGCTGCGCACAAGCCCTACCGCTGTCATCCGCGTACGCCGCTCCGCCGATGCGATCTCCCCGCCCAAACGCTCCTTTTCCTTTTCCGTCAGCGTGTAGGTCGGACCGCGGCGGTGCTCGATGCCCACCGGCTCGAAGCTCTCAATGCGAACCACCGGAGCGTCATCGCCCTCTTCCACCGAACCGAGCAGAATGCCGCCCACTTCTTCCCCGCCAGCCCGTGACTCCTCCAGCCACGAAAGAAACGCATCAATTAAGGAGAGATTCAGGAAAACGCGGATCGAGCGGTCGGGCGGCGCCCAGGCATAAAACGGGGCTGTCGCCGGGGATCTCTCGACGCCTTTCACGATGACGATCCTCCGCTCGTCAGCGGGTCCTTCACTGTAAGCGATCCCGCCGATCGCCCGACATTATAGCAGAAGCAGTGCGCCCTTCCCTGGTCTGAACCCCGCTATCGCCTCCAGCTCGGCTCCGGACGTCCATTGGTCGCGGCGAGGATCTCATGAATCCGGCTCTGAAATCCCCCCACCTGCCGCTTCAGCTCCGGATCCTTGATCCGCTGGAAATTGCGCCCCGCCTCCGTCCTGGTCCTCGCCTCCCCCAGCAGATTATTCATCTGGTCGAAGTCGTTTTGGATATCGTACAGCTCATCAATGTCCCACACCCCGTGGTACTGCATGAAGCTGTACCGGTCCGTCCGCAATCCCACCACCGTGGGCGTTTGTGGAAAATCGCGCTCCCAGAAATACTCGTATACGAAATCCTTGCGCCAGTCCTCCGGCGTGCGCGAGCCGGCCTTGAGCAGCGGCAAGAGCGACCGCCCGTGCGCATCGGGCAGCGCCGGCGCCCCCGCCGCGTCCAGCATCGTCGGACCAATGTCGATGTTCAGCGCCATGTCGTTCACATCCCGGCTCGGCGCAAACAGGTCCGGGCAGTGGGCGATCATCGGAATGCGGATGGAGGTTTCATACATCGTGCGCTTGTCGATCAGTCCGTGCTCGCCAAATTGAAATCCGTTGTCGCTCATGTACACCACCAGCGTGTCGTTCAGCAGCCCCCGCTGCTCGAGCTCGTTCACCACCGCGCCCACGCTGTCGTCGAGCGCCATCAGCGTGCGGCAGTAATCGCGATAGAACTGATCGAAGTTCACCCGGTGGTTGTACATGCCGTCCACGCCGTGCCAGGAATTCCGCTGCCGTCGCACCCAATCCGGCTTGCCGCGATAGTTCTCTTCCGTGTTGGCCATCGACTTCGGATGCGGAATGGGCTCGGTCGTGTACAGGTTTTTGTGGCGCTCAGCCGGAAAAAAGTCGGCGTGCGTGGCCTTATGCGCTAAGTGCAGCAGAAAGGGACGGCCTTTGTTCTCCCGGATGAACCGGATCGCCTCTTCCGTCAGAATGTCGGTGACGTAGCCTTTCACCTGACGGCGCGATCCGTCAAAATTCAACACCGGATCGTTGTACACCCCCTGCCCCCGAAAGGAAATCCAGCGGTGATAGCCCGGACGCGGCTCATCCGTCTCCCCGCCCATGTGCCATTTGCCGATCATCGCGGTGCGGTATCCGTGCTGCTGCAACACCTGCGGAAAAATCGTCAGACCCTGCGGGAATGCACTCACGTTGTCCATGACCCCATGCGCATGCACGTACTGCCCGGTCAGAATGGACGCCCGGCTCGGCGAACACAGCGACGTGGTCACGAAAGAGTTGCGGAACAGCGCCCCGCCCCGCGCCAGCCGGTCCAGGTTGGGCGTCTTCACCCAGGGGTGGCCCATGCAGCTCATCGTGTCATAGCGATGATCGTCGGATAGAATCAGGACCAGATTGCGCTTCTTGCCGGCTTGTGAAAGCACAGCCGGCGCTCCGGCGAGAGCGGCGACAGCGGTGCGGCGAGTCATTCAGCCGTGAGCGTATCACATCTCCTGTCACATCTCGTACAGGAAGGCCGGGTACCGCGTCAGCTTCGCCGCCGCAGCCTTGTGCGCCACCGAGTACATCTGCTCGCCCCGCAGCTCCGTCGGAAAATTGTTCTTCTCCAGAAATTCCCGCACCCACAGATGCGCGTCATAGCGCGGCGCGATTTCGGTGAACAGGACATCCACCTCGAATCCCGCGCAGCTCAGCGCCTCCCGAAGCTCCTTGGGCGTGTATTCCCGCATGTGCCCCACCTCCGTGTCCGCGAACTCCCCAAGCGGGTTCGGATAGAACGGATACACCTGCGGATTCCAGCTCATCCGCAGCGAGCGCTCCACCGCCGTGTAGCTGACGGCGTTGGGCGTGGTCAGCACAAGCGAGCCGCCGTCCACCAGCACCCGCCGGCATTCAAACAGCATGTGCATCGGGTCATGCAGGAAATGCTCGAAGATTTCACACGCCAGGACCGTGTCGAAACTGGCGTCTTCGTAGGGATAGCGGTCCTTCTCCGCATCAAACAGGTCTACCCAGCACTCAAACACCGGCTTGCCCTGCGCCGTGACCACCTTCTTGTCGCGCCCCCCCAGCCGCCCGTAGTAGGCGCCTCGAACCTCTTTGTACCCCAGGATGCACTGGAGCGCCGGCGTCATGTGCATGTACGCCCCCAGCTCCAGAACCCGGCCCGTTTTCCCCGGCGGCGGCGTGATGCACAGCGTCCGCACAATCCGCCCCATGTGCTCGCGCAAGTAGGAGCGCGCGCCCTCGTCCGGAAGGTCGATTGCGTTCAGAAACCGCTCGATCCGGCGCGCGAGTTCGGAATCCAGGCGCGGCTTGCCCTCCTCCCCGCCCCGGGCCGCGGAACGCGAAAAAAGACCCAGTCGCATTCCCCCATTATTAGCCCCGCATCCGGCGCAGGAACCCTCCCCTCCCTCCGCCGCTCACGTCTTCTTTAAAAATCGCCCTCGCGAACGTATGGATACGACCACAGCGTCACTTGCAGCAGCACCGACTTGATCCATGCCTGATGCATCTTCTCCACCTCCTCCGGTCCGTGTCCCTTCTTCGACAGGAACGGCTTGAGCGTCGCCGTTACCGGATAAATGATCGGGAACAGGTAACGGAACGGGACGATGGGCTCCGCCTGAACCCCGTCGGTCGCATTCTTCTTGGTCCGATAGTGGCGCAGGCCAATCTCAAACTGGTAGTCGAGCCAGCGCTGATCGTATTCCGCCTTGGCCGTGTCCAGAATCCACTGCCCGAAGCGTTGCCGCACCCGTTGCAGATACTCGGCGTTCGGCTTCCCGTCCGCCGGGTTCACAAACGCCCGCACCAGAAACGGATGAGATCCGATGAACCCGTACCACACATCCAGAATCTGCTCCACTTGGTCCGCCAGGACCTCATGCGACGTCCGCAACGCGCGGACATCCTCGTCGGTAAAAAGCGCCGTCCGCTTCAGCTCTTCGAACTCCTGCATGCTGACCGGCGAGCGGGGAACCTGCTGATCCCCCAGTGCGTATCCGGGTATGGTTGCTTGCGACATATGCCTCCTCGTTAGTCTGTGCTGTTGCGCTGCGCGCGCTTGGCCGAAGGCGCGGAAAGGCGGACCCATGAGCGCCAGCCCGCTTCGCCTCCCGCCTGAAAATCTGGACAGTCCATCCGGAGCGCGCCGTCGCCAAACGGCGCATCCACAAAATCGCAATGGTGCGGCTGATCGGCGTCGGCGTGAACGCCCGGACGAAAAAAACGGCAGTTCACGCACATGCGCGCTACCGGTATCTGTTTCTGCTCTTGCAGCGTTCGAATCATCTTCACCAGCGCCCGCAAAAACGTCCGCTGCTCTTCGGCCGATAACGCGCCGATCGCGGGCGTCAGAAAATCCGGCCACTGCGACAGCCGTTCCGCAGCCTTCCGGCCGCGCGCCGTCAGCCGCGCGCTCACGGCCCGGCCATCGGACGCGCTCCGCCTCTTCGTCAGCAACCCCTTGCTCGCCAGCGCCGAAACCGCGTCGCTGGCCGTCGCCGCCGTCACCCCCATCGCATCCGCCAGCTCCAGCAGACGCATCGGCCCGCGAAATCGGATCAGACTCAGGATCTGGGCCTGCGTCGGCGAAATCCCCGCATCGAACGAATCCCGCCATTGCCGCGTTTTCATCGCCAGCCCCACTTTGGCCAGCCCCTGCGCGATGCGCAACGCCAGCGGTTCGCCTTCCCGTATCATTAGGACTCCTAAGTATTGTATCGGCGGCCGGCCCCGCCGTCAACCGCGGCCCGCCGCCCCCTCGCCTCGCGCGGCCCCGGGTCCCAACCACCGCCGCGGCTATAATCGATGTATAGGTTTCCCATGCGGTCTCTGGTCTTCCTCGCCATCCTGGGCGCCTCCGCGCTTGCCGCGCAGCCCCAGTCGGCCAGCGCTCCCTCCCAGCCGCCCGCGGCTGCCGCCCCGCAGCCCAGCCCCAACCCCGACCGCAGCCAGATCCGCGTGCAGGTGAATGAGGTCGTCGTCCCCGTCACCGTGACCGACGAAAAGGGCCGCTTCGTCTCCGATCTCGAAGCCAAGGACTTCCGCATCTTCGACGAAGGCAAAGAGCAGAAAATCGAGTTCTTCACTCGCGAGCGCGGCCAGCCCGTGGTCGTCGGTTTCCTCGTGGAACAGAGCAACCGGATGCGCATGTACTGGAAAACCTACCAGGACGCGATCATCGATCTCATCTCCAACCTGATGCCGGGCGACAAGAAGTTCAGCGGCTACCTGATCACCTATTCGCAGGATGCCGAGCTGCAGGTCAACACCACGCACGATCCCGAGAAGCTGATCGAAAAGGTGCGCAAGATGAAACCGGGCGGCGGCTCGGCGCTCTACGATGCCATCTACATGGCCTGCACCCGGCGCGAGCTGGTGAAAGGCGAGCCGATCGAGCCCCGCCGCGTCATCGTCATCGTCGGCGACGGACATGACAACAACAGCAAGTACACGCTCGACCAGGTGATCGAGCTCGCACAACGTAATCTCGTCACCATCTACTGCGTCGATACCGTCGGCTTCGGCTTCAGCATCGAGGACGAGAAGAACCTCGTCCGCCTGGCCGAAGAAACCGGCGGCCGCGTCGAATATCCGCTCCAGGGCAACTACAGCGATGTCTCCGGGTATCTGTCCACGCCGTCCGATGAGGGCAACTACGCCTTAAAAGTGGGCACCGGAGGCTACGCCGCCGCCATTGCCAGCGGAATCTTCAAGGCCATCGCCAACGTTACCGGCGAAGTCACCACCCAGTACATCATCCGCTATGTGCCCGACGTCGCCGACGGCAAGACCAAAGACTTCCGCAGGATCGAAGTGAGGGTCAATCTTGCAAACGTCAAGGTCCGCGCCCGCAAGGGTTATTACCCCCAGGCGCCATAACCGATAAGAGACCCAGATGCCCGCCACTCTGATCGCCGCGCAGCAGGGCCGGTATTCCATCCTCGAAGCCGAGCTGCCGGACGGCGCCGTGACGCCAATCGGCGTCCTCCTCCAGGATCCGGAATCAAACCGCTTGTATGTCCGCCTGCGCCGCGACTGGGCCGCCATCGCCCCCGATGACCCGGTCCTCCCACTGCTCCAGGACGATCTCGAAATCAAGGCGCACGAATGGGGCGCCGAGGGGCTGTTGGCCTGGCTCGAAGATCACCTCTCAAACAGCCTCCGCATCACCGACCGCCAAACTGCCCTCGTGGACGATTTCGAACGCGCGCTGAACCGGCTCTATAGCCGGCATATCCGTTCCACCGTGCAGGCCGGCGTCACCCACGTGCCCCGTTATTCGCTGCGCGTCGCCGCCGGACGGCTGCTCGACAATGAAGAAATCGAGACCCAAGACTTCGAGGAGGTTCCCCCCGACTTGCGCCGCGTCGGCGACGACCTGTTCGCCGCCGAAATCGTGGGAACATCCATGGAGCCGCTGATCCCGAACGGAAGCGTGTGCCTGTTCCGCCGCTTTGGCGCCGGCAGCCGCCAGGGCAAACTGGTCCTGGTCGAGGAGCTCGGACGCGGCGCCAACGATCGCTACACCGTCAAGCGCTATAAGAGCGCCAGGCTTCAGCGCGAGGACGGAACCTGGGAGCACAACGCCATCCGGCTTGAACCCCTCAACCCCGAGCATCAGCCCTTCTATCTGATCCCCGGCGAGGACCGCTATCGCATCGTCGCTGAGTTTGTGCGGGTTCTCTACTGATCCGCTAGTGCGCTGCGGCCGCCGCCGCCTGCCGCTGCCCTGACCATACAATCCACACGCCCACGCCCATCAGGCCGAGCGAAATCCACTGCGTCAGCGACAACGGCAGGCCGAACGGAAGCGCCTGCTCGTGGAAACGATAGAACTCGATCAGGAACCGGAAAACCGAGGAGACAATCAGATACAGTCCGATGATCTCCCCCGGCCGGTGCGGCCGGTGAAAGCGCCAGTAGAGAAACGCAAATACCGCCGCCTCGGCGGCCGCTTCATACAGCTGCGTCGGATGCAGCGGCCGGAACAGCGGCGTCCCCACCAGCCGGTTCGCCTCCGGATTGGTGAAGATCACCCCCCACGGCCGGCGGCATTCAACCCCCCAGCAACATCCCGCCGCAAAACAACCCAGTCGTCCAATCGCGTGTCCGATCGCAATCGGCGGCGCAAAGACATCTGCCGTTTTCAGCCACGGCAACTGATGACGGCGCGTGTAAAAGACCGCGAATACGATCGCCAGCGCCAGACCGCCCTGAAACACCCCCGCCGCCTGGAGCGTGGAGCGGGAAAAAATTTCGCCCGGATGCGCTGCGAAGTACGGAATATCAAACACAATCATCAACAGCTTCGCGCCCAGCATGCCCGCCAGCGCGCAGTAAATCCCCAGATTGACCACCGCCTCCGAGCGCAACCCGGATCGCTTCGCCAAACGCGACGCCATCCACAGCGCCACCAGGAACGCAATGGCCACCAGCACGCCATACGTCGGCAGGAAAAAGTCGCCAATGCTAATCAGTTTGGGATACATGCTTTTCGTGTCGCCGGGTGCGCCATATGTCGATCACCAGCAGCCCGGCCCCGATGGTTATAGCGCTGTCGGCCACGTTGAATGCGGGAAACTGATATCGTCCGAAATAGAACTCCAGAAAGTCGGTCACGGACCCGGCCAGCGCGCGATCGTACACATTCCCCAGCGCGCCGCCCAGCACCAGCGCCAGACCGACGCGCAGCGCCGGCGTCGAAACCAGCCCGCCCCGCGCCGGCTGTAGCAGCAGCGTCGTGATAAAAGCCATCACCCCGATCGACAGCGCGATCAGAAACACCGTGCGCCATTCGCTGGTCGAATCCGCCAGAATGCCAAACGCCGCGCCCCGGTTTTCGGTATGCACGATGCTGAAAAATCCCGGAATCACCGCATAGTTGTCCCACGCCGAGACATGCGCGCGTATGATCCATTTGGTCAGCCGGTCGAAAAGGAATACCAGCGCCGACGCCGCAAACGGCAAGTAGCGGGCGAAGCCCGTCATTCGCCTTCCTTCACCATCTCGCGCACCGCTTCCGCACACGCCCCGCAGATGGTTGGAAATGTGGCGTCCGAACCCACGTCGGTCCGGTACTTCCAGCATCGCTCGCATTTGACGCCTTCGGCGCGCTCAATCGTCACCCCCAGCTCGTCCGACTCTCCCTCGGCAAGATCCACTTGCGACACAATGAACCAGGCCGGCAGCTCGCGCTGGTATTCGGACAGCAGCGGCAGCAGATCGCCGTTGGCGCTGATGCGCACCCGCGCCTCGAGTCCCGTCCCGATGAACTTGTCCTGCCGCGCCGCCTCCAGACTCTTCAGCACCTGGTCGCGCACCCCCAACAGCCGGTCCCAGTTGGCGGCGCGCTCTCGCATCTCCGCAGTCAACCCCTCGGAGAGCTCCTCCGGCTTCGGAAACAGCGCCAGATGCACGCTCGCCGGCGCCCCCTCCGGCAGGCGCATGTGCCCCCAGACTTCATCCGCCGTGAAAGCCATCAGCGGCGCCAGCAGCCGCACCAGCGCGTAGCTCAGCCGGTATATCGCCGTCTGCGCGCTGCGCCGCGCCCGCGAGTTCGGCGCCGTCGTGTACAGCCGGTCCTTCAACACGTCAAAGTAGATCGCGCTCAAATCGATCGTCGCGAAATCGTACGCCGCGCGATACACCTTGTGAAATGCAAAGTCGCGATACCACTCCAGACACCGCCGCACCAGATCCTCGGCGCGAAACAGCATCCACTGGTCCAGCTCCTGCATCTCCCCGCCCGGGATCGCGTCGCGCGCCGGATCGAAGTCGTGCAAATTCCCCAGCGCGTACCGGAACGTGTTCCGCAGCTTCCGGTATGCCTCGGAAAGCCGTTGCAGAATCGTGTCCGACAGCCGGGCGTCTTCGCTGTATTCCACGGACGCCACCCACAGCCGGAGCACTTCCGCCCCCGCTTGCCGGATCACCTTCTCCGGCTCAATCACGTTGCCCAGCGATTTCGACATCGCCCGCCCTTCGGCGTCCAGCGTCCAGCCGCTCGTGGCGCATTCGCGAAACGGCGATTCGCCCCGCAGCCCCACGCCGATCAGCAGCGAGCTCTGAAACCAGCCCCGATATTGATCGCCCCCCTCCAGATACAGGTCCGACGGCCACGGCAGCCCGTTCTCCGGCGTGAGCACCGCAAGGTGGCTCGATCCGGAATCGAACCAGACGTCCAGAATGTCGTTTTCTTTGCGAAACTTCGATGCCCCGCACTTTTGGCAGCTCACCCCGCCGCCCATCAGCTCCTCGGGCGATTTCTCAAACCACACGTCAGCCGAGCCCCGCCGAAACTCGTCCACCACGCGGCGCAACGCTCGCCCATCCGTCACCGGCTCGTTGCAGGACTCACAGTAAAAAACCACAATGGGCACGCCCCAGACCCGCTGCCGCGATATACACCAGTCCGGACGGCTCTGGACCATGTTGATGAACCGCTCCTCGCCCCACGCCGGCATCCAGCGCACCTTCTTGGCGGCCTCGATCGCCCGTGCGCGCAGATCCTGCCGTTCCATGCCAATGAACCATTGCTCGGTTGCCCGGAAAATCGTCGGATTGTGACAGCGCCAGCAGTGCGGATAGCTGTGCTCGATCTCTTGCGCCGCCACCAGCGCGCCCCGCCGCCGGAGAATGTCCATCACGATCGAGTTCGCTTCCCACACGCTCTTGCCGGTCAGCTCCTCCGGCAGCCGCCCCTCGGCCCCTTCCGCAGGGAAGAACCGCCCCTCCGGGTCCACTGGGTTGTACACGCCGATGCCGTAC
This sequence comes from Bryobacteraceae bacterium, assembly GCA_035652975.1. Lineage (GTDB taxonomy): Bacteria > Acidobacteriota > Terriglobia > Bryobacterales > Bryobacteraceae > TMP-7. The sequence goes on from DASRCT010000004.1 coordinate 31,289, forward strand.
GCTTTCGCGATCTCGAAATCTTCCTGCCCATGACCCGGCGCCGTGTGCACGGCGCCCGTCCCCTGCTCCAGCGTGACGTGCTGGCCGAGAATCCCCAGCGACTCGCGGTCCACAAACGGATGCCGGAAAAGCGCGCCTTCGAGCGCCCGGCCCTTAAACCGCGCGATGATCTTCGGCCCCCTCCAGCCGGCGGCCTCCGCGGTCTCGTGCAGCAGACTCTCGGCGACAATATACACATCGCCGTCCACCTCCACCGCCGCGTAATCATACGAGGGATGATACGCAATGGCCAGGTTGGCGGGCATCGTCCACGGCGTCGTGGTCCAGATCAGGCCGTACACCCTGCGGCCCGCCAGCTCCGGCGCGATCTTCGCCGGATCCGACTTCAGATCAAACCGGACCCAGATGGACGGGCTCGTGTGGTTCTCGTACTCCACCTCGGCTTCGGCCAGCGCCGTCCGGCAATGCACGCACCAGTGCACAGGCTTCAGCCCTTTGTACACATAGCCCTTTTCCAGAAAGTCGACGAACGCGCCGGCAATCACCGCCTCATATTCGGGCGTCATCGTCAGGTACGGATCGTCCCACCGGCCAAATACGCCCAGCCGGATAAAATCTTCGCGCTGAAGATCGACGTATTTCTGCGCGTATTTGCGGCATGCGCGGCGGATGTCCGCAACGCTCATCGTCGCTTTCTTCGCCCCGAGCTCGCTGTCCACCTTGATCTCAATCGGAAGCCCGTGGCAGTCCCACCCCGGCACGTACGGCGAGTCGTAACCCGCCATGGTCTTGGATTTGACAATGAAATCCTTCAGAATCTTGTTGAATGCGTGACCAATATGGATGTTGCCGTTGGCATACGGCGGCCCGTCGTGCAGTACATACATCGGACTGCCCGCTCGCGCCTTGCGAATCGCGTTGTAGAGATCCATTTCCCGCCAGCGCGCCAGCATCCGGGGCTCGGCCTGAGGCAGGTTGGCCTTCATCGGAAAATCGGTTTTGGGTAGGTTAACGGTCTTCTTCAGATCGAGCGTTGCAGGCTCCATGCGGGGATATCTCTATCGTAACAAGGACTTCTCGCGGACCTGAACCCGGCCCCGGTCCGGACCTTCACAGCGCCCCCAATCACAAGTAAATACAGCTCTTGCCCGGCTTCAGCCGCCTCAAAATTTGGCCCCGTCCGTTATCCTGGAAGTGGAGGCAGGCTATCCTCCCAACAAAGCCGCTCGTTCGAGCGGCTTTTTTCTTTTCTGGAGGTCCCGATATGTCCACCAACCGTTCCACCGGTCCGCGCACCGACGCCGGCAAGGCCGTCTCCTCGATGAACAGCCTCAAGCACGGCCTCACCGCCAAAACCGT
>DASRCT010000005.1:0-14311 GCA_035652975.1 Bryobacteraceae bacterium
CATGTATAGGGAAACTCTTGTCGTCTCCGTATCGTGATACGAGAGTACAAGCGAGGAAGGCCACCATGCCTACCATGGCTACCAGAGCTACCTCGTTCGAGATTGGACCTGAATTGGACCCAGTTTGGACCCAGTTGATGAGGCCCCTGGGGTTGGGGCCTTGTAAGTGTTTGAGGAATTTGGTCGGGCCGCCGGGATTTGAACCCGGGACCTCTTGCACCCCAAGCAAAATTTGTCAACAACTTACGAGCATCGTATACTGAAAACAAGAGACTTAGCGGCGATGGATTTGGACGCCAAAACGCCACCAAAGGCGATTTCCTGAGGTTCTGGACTCCTGACTGACTCCAACGCCGGCCGTCGCGATCATGGAATCGCACGTGCCTCGCGCGCACGCGCGCGATTGTTCCCGCCTTTCAGATTCCGCTCAGCACGAAGACAAATCGGGTTCTCTATACATGAGATCGATGTGGGCGGGTCGTTGGGAGATCAAGCGTTGGCCTGCCCCTTGCCAACTTTGCGGGACGGGAGGAATTGACTGAGCCCGCCGACTCTGTGCCAGCCGTCGATCCACACGTCCAGCGCGCGGCGCATGGCGGCGGGGAATCCGTCGGCGGCGTCGCCGACAGGTTCCCATACCCAAGCTGTGCAGTCGTCGAAATCCATCCCAGCGACATTGAGAGCTGCCAGTTTCGTCATTGCCGCTCCCGGCTCCTTGATCCAGCAGGACGCACCGACACCTCCGTCATCACCGTCGCCGATCCAGAAATAGAAATAGATACCCCATTTGGCTTCCCAGTCCTCGCCTGGATACTTCAGCCCGACCTCAGCTTCCGAACCATCCCAATTCTGTCCGAAGTTGGCTGGATCGGCATAGGGAGACAAGCCATCGCTGATCTCGGCTTTATCCAGCTTGAGCGCGGCCGCAATGTCGTCGATGCGTTCGTCGACGGCGGCCCGGATTGCATCCTGTACTTCACGCCGGAACTGCATCACGGCAAACAGCGCCTTGTGATAGGACCGGCAGCCTTCCCGCAACAGTTCGCTGTCAGATTGTCGTTTGGCCATGGTGGTCGCCCAGAACCTCTTTAAGATAATCCGCCGTTCGCAGGGAATTCAGCCCGCCACCGCCCAGCGACAGCAGGTTCCGCTCAATCGCACCGCAGAACGCCAAAGTCATCACGGCATCGTACAGCCTTTCAGCGCGCAGCCAGTCGCTGGCCCAAGCTCGCAGACTCAGGGCGATGTGCTTCCAGGCGCAGAACCGGTATGACCCCGGCAGGGGCTCATCCTCCGGGAGATCGATTGCCAGAAGAACCAGCCCGAGTGAGGCTCGCTGCCGCGCTAACCATCTGAGGTAGCGCTCCAATTGATCCTCCACTGGATTGGATTCGGTCTTCACCTCCACGCAGAGCGCGCCCGCCTGCTCATGACGGAGAAGCAGGTCAAGGCGGCCATAGGGTGTAACCACCTCGCGCTCAACCGCCCATTGTTCGTTCAGATCGGGCCGACCGTCCAGTCCAAACAACGGCAGTATCCGCGCGGGATCATCCTGCCGTCCTATGATCCATGCGAGCCAGTCGGAATAGACCTCTTCGCGGTCCCCTGCCAGCCATCGATGCGAACCGATCTCCAGCTTGGCGCTGAGCGGGTCACCGACGCCCGGGAAGAACGAGCGGCTGGATTGTTCGATCAGGCCATCCAGTCGGTGCGCAGCCGAAGCGGCATCTTTCTCGGCCGCCTCCACCATCCTGCGAAGCGGTTCAAGAGGGAGCTCGGGGTTCGTTCCCACGGGCAGCGTGTCGGCGAGATGGGACCACGTTCTGAGGACGGAAGCCAGCGTTCTGGTTCTGGCGCACACCACCTATTATCCGGCTTGGACGGCAATTCTGGACGATGCAATCCGATAGACTGATGCTTTGCGCCATGATGCCGGACAGCAAACGCCGCCTGCTGTACAACTGGCGGGTCGCCCCGAACACGTTCGTGTTCTTCTTCCATAAGGGACCGAGCGAGACTTCGTGGAGCGTCCGCGACTACTCCGTGCCCGGCACGGTTGGGCTCCGGTACGCATCTGATTTCCAGGATGCAGCTGGCCGCATCCCACTGGCGTCCGAGATCCGCGCGGCGGCTGAATACGACTTCCCCGCGCCAGCGCATCCCACTACGGATATCGATCACTGGCACCAGGCAATTATGGCCAAGAACGCCGAGTACCTGGATGACCAAAGCGCGGCGGCGCCGGCGGCGAACATCCTGGTGCCCCAGACGCAGCCGTCCGACGGGACGCCGTCTCCCTCGTTTCCGATCCTGAACCTGCCGAGACTGATGGCCTCACCGAAGGCGCGGAAGCGCGGCGATATCGAGCGCATCCTGCATTCGGAGAACAGCGAGGACTACGTCACCTGGAACTTCTTCCAGTTGCTCGACTCGGTTCCGGCCGCGTGCTGGTGGCCGGCACTGCTAAGGCTGACAGGAGTGACGTCCCTCGACCCCGCGGACGCGCCAGCCGTACGGTTGTGGCAAACCGCCGCCGCCCCCAGGGCATATGAGGCCTTGAGCCGTGAGCGCATGCGGACGTCTGACAATCCCGGCTGGCGCGAACGCAGCCTGGACATGAACCCGGTCGAAGGCCCGTCCGAAATCGACATCACCTTCGAGGGCCGAAGCTACATCATCTATGTCGAGGCGAAGCTGGGCTCCGACATCTCATTGAGCACCACCCACGATCCCGACCGCAACCAGATTGCCCGGAACATCGATTGCGTCCTGGAGGTTTGCGGCAAGCGCCGCCCGGTGTTCTGGATGTTCGTCCGGGACCGCCAACCCACAAGAGCATACGTTCAACTGATGGCTCGGTACCGGACGGTCGCGGAGCTGAACCGCTCGTTGCCGCACCGAGATGCAGCAAGCCTTGAGGAAGTTACCTCCACCCTCGCGGTTGCGACCTGGTCGGAACTGCTGGCCCTCCTGGTCGGCCCGAACCGGATGGGCCCTGAAGCCGAGGTCTATCGAGAACTTCATCGCCGTGTTTCCTTCGCCTGATCTGGTGGAACTGCTTGGGATCGGCGTGCGCGAACTCAACCGGCGGATGGAGGAACCCGTCGCGAGCGGCGTCGCTGAATGAGCCATCCTCGTCTCCAACACCTCCGTGCTCGGTTACCAATCCTACCAGACAGTCAATCGGCAAGCATCGCCGCGCGTCTAGCAGCCTCGAGGGCGGCGGCGATCCGCTTCAGGGTGGACGGGCGCGCGACGGCGCACTCCTTGATTCGCAGCACTGTCCAGCCAGCCTTTCGGAGTCCAGCAGTCACCCGCCGATCACGTCGCTTGTTGTTCTCGATCTTCGACCGCCAGAAGTCCTGATTGCTCCGCGGCAGATACTTGCACGAACACCCGTGCCAGAAGCACCCGTCGACGAATACCGCCACTTTCAGACCGGGCCATGCAAAATCGGGTTTGCCGGCGACGCTCCATTGCTTGCGGTACCCGCGCAGGCCAGCTGCCCACAGGAGTCGTCCGAGTGCGACTTCCGTCGTGCGGTTGCCCTTCGAACGCACCGAAGCCATGATCTTCGAGCGGACTTCGATGGTGACGTGGTCCACCACGGCTGGACCTACCTACCGGAGTATAGCCCGAGGTCGGCCTCTCCGATCTGATCGGATGGCACAAGCCTGTAGTGCTTCTCCTCGACCACCTTTACCTCGCCGGCTTCGATGGTTAGCTCGAATAATGCGATCACGTCGTCGGCCATGAACTGCGCCGACACCGGACGGCACGTCAGGTGCGGAAACTTCTGTTGACAGCACGAAGTGTCCTGCTTCGTTTGCGTGACGCCCAACTGGTCCGAACCGCCTTTGGCCTGAACGGGGATCACGAACTGCTGGCCGTTGCGGTTGACGCCGACGTAGATCTCGTCAACCTCGATCTGGCCGATGCCCTTGACCGTGGTGCGGAGGTGGTTTTGAAGCGAGTACGCCGCGATCCCTAGAAAAATGTCGATAAGGCGGTTGTAGCGGACCTTCGCCAGGAGGGCCTGCTCGTCGCCGAGGGCGTTCGCTGCGATGATCTCCGGCGTCGCGTCGGGGATCTTGATCGCAATAAGGTCCGGCCGCGGAACGATTCGGTTGATGGTGGCGAGTTTGAAGCGGTATCGCGCTCGGCCAGCAAGTTCGATCATCCACTCCATGCCGGCTGGCGCCGTCTGGACGATCTCAGGCGGCAGAGCCGTGCGGAACCGAAACGAGTAGATCGTGTCGCCGAGGTTCTTCGGTAGGTCGATCTTGAGCGACCGCGCGATATCGACGAACTCCTCCCGCGAGAACTCGAACTGCGTCTTGCCGGGCTTGTAATGGCGCTTGAAGATCGCGCCCATGATAGCGGAGTAACGGTTCGGCTTCTTCTCCGGCTGGCCGCCGGATTCCGGATTAGGCATTCGCTGTCTCTGCGATCCGAATACGCTTTGGCACAACGTTCGCCGGCACACCGTACTTGGCTGCGGCGCCGGACATGTCGAGCGATAGCAGGTTCTGTGCGCCCAGTTCAACTTGCCGCTCGGGCTTCCGCGGCGACACATCGAGCGCCTCCACGATCCTGGACGCGACGGCGCGTGCCAGGAGCGGAGGGACGGAGTTGCCGATCTGCCGGAATCCGTGCCACTTCGTGATGTGAAAGCGAAACCAGTCGGGGTACGAGTGCAGGCGCGCAGCCTCGCGCACGGTAATGCACCTGGGCGAGTGCGGATGGATTGGGCGTGGCGATGTGAACGCGCCCCTGTCGCTGGCGGTGCCGGCGCGAATCGTGTTGCAAATCCCTTTCGGATCGAGCTTGAAGAACCGGCTTACCGGCTCGGTCTCCCCGTGTTTGGTGTCCGCGAACCGCTTCTTGGATAGCTCATTGTGGGTCGTTCGCAGGCTCGACGTCAGCACGTTCGGGTCGAAGACGCGAGGGACGGAGAAGTCGTTGGGATCGTCCTCTTCGCCATGCAGCGGGGCGGCATACGACGAAGGCGTCTTGAAGCGCGTGCGGACCCAATCGCGCTCGAGCAACTCTGGGAAGGCGTCGGCTTCCGGCACGTCGCGCAACGCGTCCCACACGGTCGGCGTGTCCTCCAGGAACAGGTCCTCCGGCACGCCGTTAAGGGGCGACGGCGGCCGGTGCGTTGGGCGAGGGTATTCTGGCAGCCGGTATCCTTTACGCGCACCCAAAAGGAACAACCGTTGGCGGTCCTGCGGCACGCCGTGGTGCGCGGCATTGAGCACCTGGTAGTCCTCGACGACGCGATAGCCGTTGGCGCGGAACTCCGCGATGATCTCCTCCAGAAACCGGCGGTGCTGCCCGATGGTTAGCCCACGGACGTTCTCGAAGACGAAGTACTTGGCGCGAAATTCCAGAACGAGCCTGACGAAGTGGTGGACCAGCGAATTCCTCGGGTCGTCGAGCGCCCGTTTGCCGATCAGCGAAAAGCCCTGGCAGGGCGCGCCGCCAAAGACTACGTCGACTTCGGCATCGCCGATCCGGGAGTTGTTGCGAATGTAAGCGGCGTCGATGTCGGCCACGCTGCGGCAGATCGTCGCACACTCGGGGAAGTTGAATTCGTGGGTAGCACAGTGGATCGGGTCGTACTCGACGGCGGCCGCGACGTCGAACCCAGCCTGCTCGAAACCGAGACTCATGCCGCCGGCACCAGCGAACAGGTCAACGCCCAATGGCCTACGTTTGCTCAAGGTCCGCATCGCTCTCAATATCGGCAGTTTATTGATACTACAGGAGATTGTAGGAGGAAAACAAGGCGAAATCAATGTCCGGCGGTAATGTCTCGGTGTGGTCCGTCCGGTCCGGCACCCGCCTGTGCGGATTCCGACGCTTGCCGATCAGCGTTCCGAACTGATGTCGATCACGATTCCGAAGTGATGCCGATCAGTGTTTCACACTGAGAGAGCCCTGCGTCGCTTCGCTCTGATCGGCATCAGATCGGAATGACTGATCGACATCGTTGGAATGCGCACGCCTGTCGATAACCGCAGGGAGCATCACGAATTGTCGACGGTCAGGTTCTCAGAATACTAAACGGCGGCTCGTGTGTTGACTCGCTGGTCGCGCTCCTGATTGGTCGCGATCTTGGCGGCCTAGAATGCGGCGTTTGTCTTGGGCGACTCGTTGCAACGAGGGCAGCCGTGCGAGAGACAGCCGTCGACGAAGGCCGCCACCTTCAGCCCCGGCTTTGCAAAATCCCGCTGCCCTCTGACATCCCAGTGCTTTCGGTAACCGCGCAGGCTGGCGTTCCAGAGCACGCGTCCAATTGCGATCCCCGTCATGCGATTCCCGCGCGAACGGACAGCCGACATGATGCTGGATCGTTTTGCGCGAGAGAACGAATCCATAACCACCAAGCGCGAACGGCACACGCCCTCATCACACCAGTTGCAACTCTTTCAGCCGAGCGTCCTCGGGCGCACGCTCCCGGAGGATTTCGATGAACTCCTCGTACTGTCGTTCCGCCTGAACCAGCAACGTCCCCCAGTCGAGGTAGTACAAGTTGTTCGCCTTCTTCGATTCGATGATCTGGAGAATCGCCGCGTCTTGGTCCAGTTTGCTCGCGACCAAGTAGCCGACGCAGTGCCGGAACTGCTGCCCCGAGTTGGCCTGAAAATGCGTCCGGATCGTCGTCACGTAGTACTCAAACCTGGCGATGTGATCGAGGTCGACCTTCTTGTCGGGCTGCATGAACTCCAACACCAGGATTGTCTCGCCCGAGGCCAGCAGGAGGTCCACCCTGCGGCTCCATTGCTTCTCCGGCTCAATGCGCTTGCTGGTGGCGATTTCGGCGATCAACTTCTTGAGCGAAGTCTCCTTTTTGAACGTTTCCCACTGCGGCGAGACGAGCCATGGGTTTTTCGCGATGTAATCACGGACGGCGTTTTCGAGTTCCTGCTTCTCTACGAGGCGGCGCAGTTCCTCGATGATGCTCAACTTGGTCTTGATGGCCTCGTAGGCGTTCAGCGCCGTGAGGACGTTCGCCTCCATGAGGAGGTCGATCAGCCCGTCAGCGGTCATGTCGGTGGAATTGGCGATGTCGTGAACCAGTTCTTTCAATCGCCCAGCCTCCCACGACGTCAGGACGGCCTCGCCGAGTTCCTCGAACTGTTTCGTCGAAAGGGAACTCACCTGCGCCAGCTTCGTCAGCGCGCTGCGCACCGTCTTCCGCTCGCTTGGCTGTAACGTCCCAAGGCGCCCGGCGAATGGGGCCATTTTGTCTTCCATCGCCTTCAACTTCTCGGCGGCGCGACGGCGCTTCCATATCTTGCAGAGATCGTCGACGCGCTTCCTGCCCCATTCCAGGAGCGGTATGGCCTCTTCGTGCTCCCAGTTGATCCGCTGCCGCTCTGTGGCAATCAGGTCGGTGCTCAGGGCATCGATGTAATCGGCCTCGACCTTGCCGGAGAGGTACTCCAGCCCCTGCTGTCCGCTGATGCCGCCGGTGATGTTGAACAAGAACGGACGCTGCGCAAGCTTGCCGTTGGCAAACACCGCTATACCGCGAAGCTCGTCCTCTTTGATGGTGTCCTCATAAAACAGGAAGCGCCAGCGGATCAATCGACCCTGGCCAAGGTCTTCGACTCCCCATCCACTGTCGTCGATAGTAAGACCGGCCGGTTTCTCGGCATCTTCGTAGGCACGCGGGAATTCGAACTCCACGTGTTCCAGGTCGGCGTCCCCGGGAATTGGCTGTCCGTTCACCAGGACCCGGAAGTCGGCCACCCTCTGCGCGAGGAGAAACCGCCGGCTCATACTGCGAGCGAACTGGTCCGGGTTCTGGGCCTTCTTTAGGACGAGGGACTTCAACGTGATGGCCGTGCCGTGCACCGCCTTCATTTCGATCGACGGGCCCGAGTACTCTAGCACGTCGATATCCGTAGAGCCCTCGATGTAGTCCGTCCCGCGTAGCTTGGCGAGGTCCAACTCGAAGACGGTGCGTTCGCCCGTGCTCTTCGAGACGGTGTCGATCTTTATGGACTCAGCTATCCCGAAACCGGCGAATTTCCCGATGCCCTTGCGCCCCAGGACGGGCCGCCCCTTCTCAACCGACGTCGCTTTGGCCTTACCGCCGCGGCAGTCGTAGCCAACGTTGAGGAATCGCTTCTGGCAGTCCTCGAATGTCATGCCGGAGCCGTTGTCCCTGACCACGATCTCGGCGTCCTTGGACATGAGCGCCGGTAACACAATCTCGACCCTCTCAGCGTCGGCATCCCAACAGTTTGAGACTAGTTCGGCCAAAGCGGCCGTCGGGCTTTGATACATCTGAATCCCGAGATGATCGATGACCCTGCCGTGAAAGCCGAGGGACAGTTTCTTTTCCGTTTCAGCCATTGGTTCCGCCTTGGGCCGCGTTCAAGTAAAGCGCCACCTGATGTGCATGGTGCCGCGCGAACTCCGGAGGGAAGGCGTTTCCGATCAGCCTCGCAGCGCCGTATTTCCCCTGTCGCAGGGAGAACTTGTAGCCCGGTGGAAAGGACTGCAGCAACGCGGCCTCGCGCGGCGTGATCGCGCGATCCTGTTCAGGGTGCAGAAACCTCCCTTTCGAAGGATTGATGCAGCCAGCGGTAATCGTCGGAGCAACGTCGTCCCAAGCCATCCGACCGTACACGTCGCGGAAACCTTCACACTCGCGGTGACACCGCAGCTGCATACGGTGGGGCAGCCCCGAACGGCTCCCTCCATCGTGAGGTATCCGGGCGATCATGTCGACGATGCGGCTGCTGCGCTTCTCAGACACGTCGTGCAACGGGTCGCCGCTGGCACCGACGTCCGCGAGTCCACCTATCGCGTCTCGGACGGTCTTCCGCTTCGGCAACGGGCTGGCGAACGGAATCTCGTCTCGCCAGCTGCCGAGCAACACGAAACGCCTTCGGCGCTGAGGAACTCCGAAGTCCGCCGCGTCCAGCACATCGTATCGGCATTGGTAGCCGGCTTCAGTCAGAAGCCGCTCCACCGTTTTGAAACCGTCAAACGATGCCAGTCCAGGAACGTTCTCCAGCATGATTGCGCGCGGGCGCATGACGCGAACAAACCGGAGGAAGTCATTCACCAGAGCGTTTCGCGGGTCGTCGGCGGCGGTCGTCTTCTTCCGCGTACGGATCGTCGAGAAGCCCTGACACGGCGGACACCCTGCAAGAAGATCGAGATCTCCCTCCTTCAGTTTCAAATCCGCCATGACCATCGCTGGATCGAGTCGTCGGATGTCGTCAATCCAGAGCGTCGCGTCCGGATGGTTGAGGTGGTAGCTTTCCGCCGAGAGAGGGTCGATCTCCACGCCACCGAGCACGTCGAAGCCCGCCAGTTTCATCCCCTCGGTGAGCCCACCACACCCGGAGAACAGGTCCAACGCCTTCAAGCGTTTGGCCGCGCGTGAACGCGACTTACCTGCGCGATGTGACAATTCACCCATTATGCTCCAATTGTCGATCATAGTAGAAAGTCAACCTCCTCCGCACTACCTCGTTGAAATATCAGGACTTCGGCGGAACCCATCCGCGAGGGGCCACTGGGCTCTACATCGCCTTACACGGATCACTGCACTAGCAACGTCACGATTGCGGCATCAACGAGACTCGGCGGACTCTCCGGTGCTGGCGACGACGGAGGTGTGGGCACTCGCGTGTTCGCAGCGTCGATGCGCGCGTCGTTTTTCGCCGCACCGGCGAGCCTCTCCTGAATCCGCCGCGTCAGTTCGTTCTGCCTCTCGGGCGCCACAAAGGTGTACTCGCCGGTCATCTCCAGATCATGGTGCCCGGCGATCTTTGAGGCCTCGATGGCGCTGCCGCCGACCTCCTGCCGCCACGTGATGTTGGCGCGGCGGAAGGAGTGCGGTCCCAGGCCGGGGAAGTCGCAACCCTCGTCCTGGGCGGCTTGGTGGAGTGCGTCGCGGACGCCGGAGTCCCAGAGCGGCTTGTCATGATCCCGCTTCTGGTGAAACACCCAGGCGTCGGGCTTCGCTCCGTCCGCGGCGGCTTTTTCGCGGAGTCGGGCGGCAACGGCAGTGCGATTGACCGCCGCACGACGCGGCACGAAGGCTACGCGATCAGCCAGCGGAAGCGGAAGCGGATCGAAGAGTGCTTCGGGTGGCTGAAGACGATAGCGCTGGTGCGCAACGTGCGGCACCGCGGAATCGAGAAGGTGGGCTGGATCTTCACCTTCGCGGCGGCGGCGTACAATCTGGTGCGGATGCGGAATCTGCTGGCGCGTCCGGTTCATGCCGCATGAGCCAGGGGAGAAGTGTGCCCGCCCGCGGCGAAAGCGGGCAGAATGAGCCGCAGTCACAAGCACTTACCCTCTTCACGTGCGCTTCAGGGCGCCTGTCCAGCTGATTCGACATAATGCGGGTTGCAGATTTCGCCAGAAATCGGCGTTTTTCCGCGGCCTGCTAATCTAAGAAGCCGGAAGCGCCCAAAAGTTTTTTAGTACAGTATTGACGGCGCAGATTTTTCGCCCCTTTCCTCCGGTAGATCTGATTCGAAACGAAGAGTGTTGATGCCATGCCCGAGCGGGCCGCATTACCATAAAGATAGATGCACGACATCTTAAGCAGTCCAAGATGCAATTGCTTAGGGCCAGGTTTCATTTAGCAAGAACCCTCGGCCGCTTTGCCAAACTCTGCTCCCATAGTTACGGGAGCTTTGGCAGAATAGCAGCTCGAAGATCTCTATCCCTCAAATCCCGATCCGCTCGACTTCATCGATGCTGATTTCATCTGCTCGCCGGTCGCAGAGCTTCGCCGTGCGCGGTGACGAGTGGTTGGCCATCGCCTGCGCGTGTTCGAGGGTGCCGTTATTCTTGAGGTAATCGGTAATGCCCGTCGCCCGCAGGCTGTGGTTGCCGATCTTGGTTTTGATCCCAGCCGCGCGGGCCCGATGCTGGCGGACTCGGTCGCGCCGGAGCGGGTCCGGGTAAACGTGGGCGGAATCGATCACCAGCCCGTAGGCGCGGTGGAGCCGGTTGAGGGCGAGCCCGGGGGTGTACGCGATCACGATTCTGCTGGCGAAGGAAGTTGCCGGCGGCCCGCAGCCGGTGGTGGCCGTCATCGACGACCGTATATCAGCGCCGTTCGAAATCACGGTCGCGGGCAGCGTCGAGTAGCAGGCGCGTGATGAGGGCGGTCCAGCCGGTGTGATGGCTGGCCCCGAGGCCGCGGCCGGTATCGCCGTCGAAGTATTCGTGGAAGAGGGTCAGGCCCGAAACCGCAGTCCGCACAATCCAGGTCCGAGCGGCCCGCCGGGGGCCGCAGACGGAGCGATTCGGCATAATCCGGCATTCGGCATAACGCCGATAATGCCGCGTTCGGCATTATCGGCGCACGTGCGCGAAACTCTGCCGCGGCGCCGGCGGCGCGCTGGCGAGCTGGAGCAGATCCAGATGCTGCTCGGCCATGCCAGCATCCAGACGACCGAGCGCTACCTCGGCAGCCGGCAGGACCTGGCTCACGCACCCAATGATCGGATCGGGCTTAAACTCGTCGGTTGTTAGCCGTTTCTGCTCGACGGCGTACGCTCGCCGCACTCGAAACGCGCCTACGCTCTCGCCGTCGCCCTCGAGGAATTTTCGCCTAGTGGAACGGGCAGGGCCGGCCGGTGTTCTCAAAGGCGACGGTGCAGGCCTTCCGCGTCCACATCGAGGCACGCGAGGGGAGGCGCGCCAGCACTGCTCCAGATCAGCATCGTTCGCTCGTCGAAAACCCCCACAAGAACGTGCTTCACTGCCTGCACCAGGTCTTGCAAAACAGCGTTCCGTGGATCAAGATAGACCCCTGGGGTAAGATCCGCCGCGTGTGTTAAGGAGGTAAAAACGAGAGTGGTCGGATAGGGACTCGCGACCGCCACTAGCTCTTCAACCGCCTTCTCATCCGCCGCGGCACCTGTTAGAAAGGCGCAAATTCTGCGCTGCCCGGGATCATGGAAGGAATCCAGCGAGAACCACTGGAGCGAGTCCGGGCGCGCGTGCTCCAACCGGTATGCGGTATCGGCGACGAGCACCGCGCTCGGATCTGTCTTGAAATACCGCAGGAGCGCATTGGTCAGCGTAGACTCAAGATCCGTAGACGCTGGGTAAAAAATATCCTCGTTGAGCCGGCCCAGGTCGATGGGGGTGGACACCTCAGGTGCCCACACCCATAAGCTACCGCCCGCGATGTGCTGCTCCAAGTAAGGGCCTAGGCCGAGGCTACCCCGGAGCCGCTCGCGAAACAGCGGAATCGCGTTATTCTCCAACTGAATTTCTTTCATTGTTCCTACTTCTTCGGCGTCATTGTGCCGTCTTTCCAAACATCCCACCATTTTCCACCCGGATCTTTGTAGTCCCAATGCGGGGCTTTGGGAGCGGGATGATTGAGATCGGGATGCAGGCTTTCCTGGCGGCCATTCGGATTATTCTTGACCCAGTTTCCTTCAGAACTGCCGGGAGGTCCGTTTCCTTGCCACGTCCAGTCAGGTCCAGGAGCCACCGCCCCGTCATCGCCTGGCCAGCCGTACGGACAAGGGACGCGTTGCGACCAGACGTTGTATAATCCCTGGACGGCAGCTCCCGCCAACAGCGCGACCTCTGCCAACACTCGAACGCCGTTCCAGAGAGCGCAGAGCCGAGGCTCGCCGATGGTGCACGGCGGGAATGAAGTCACGGTTGCCGCTTGCAGGAAGTTGTATTCTTCGAGGATGTTGTACGCGGGAGCGCTGACGTTAACGTTGTACGTCCCGTCGCCGTTCGACGACCATTCCGCCGTAGCATTCGCCAAGCTACCGTTGCTCAGCAGCGCCGTTGGCGTATAGGCCCGCACGGCCGTCGTGCCCAAATAGCCGTATTGCACGGTTACATAGGTCGGTCCGTCGGCGGGCCCGAATGGTATTGCGTTATCCGTTGAACCTCCGCCGGTGGAGAGGAAATAGTATCCGAGTGGATTGCTGAAATAGGGGGTTCCGTAGGGATCTGTGTACGCATAGGCCGCCACCACATAGTGGTCGCTCTCGATCTGGTACACAGCTCCGCCTATGGCCGGCTTGTTCATATAGCCGTAGGCGATGTTTGAATAGCTCCCACTGCTCGCGCTTCCCCATCCATACAGCCAGCCGTTCTGAAACAGATAACCCTCAACGTAAGCGTCGTAATAGGCGTCCGCCCAATAATCAAGCTCTGTTGCCGAGTAGGTGCTGATCGTTGTGTCGGTAAGGTTGACTACGGCGCTGATTCCGTAGACCATTTGCGCCCGCGCGCTCGCAGCTGCCACAACCGCCGCCACCAACATCAACGCCGTCCGCATGATCATTCTCGCCAGCTTCATTTCAATCCTCCGCACGGTCATTTGTCTTGCCTCTCCAACGGGGGTAACGGATTTGTCCCGGGATCGTATGATCGCGGAATGGCGACTCGCTGCACGCGCGCCTTCGGCGCAAACACCTGCTCAACGAATGTGTCAAGACGCGCCGCGTCGGTTGGACCAAGCTGGGCTGCGAGCAGATCCAGGCAATTTTGAATCAATTGATCGCGCTGCCGTTGCAGATCGCCAAGCTCCGGCGGGGGAGGCGGCAACTGCCCGCCCGACGTTTGCTGGTTTGCAATCGACAGACGGAATCTCCGAATCACTTCCCTTGCCTGTTCATCTTTCGCGCGGATGGCGGCATCGAGATGCCGCGCGATGGCTCTCACCTGTGAGAACTTGGCGGCAGGCAAGCCCACCCGGCTGGGGTATAGGTCGATCGGCCTTCTCGAATCCAAAGTGCTGATTGGCTTGGTGTCAGCATCCAGAAGCGCAACATGGGCGAGAAAGTGCCGGTACAGCATTCTTTTCGATACAGCGCCGCCCTCCTGCGTTTGCCCCGGTAGCTGCACGGTCAAGAGTGCGCTGACTGTAAACACCAAGACCGCGCCTCGCGTCGCCCGTGTGAAAAGCGAACTGAGCGTCCTCATAGTCAAAGGCATATCCTCCTTAAATTCTGAGATTTGGTTGCCTACATGTCCTCACGCATCAAGTTAAATACTCTTATATCATCGGAAATATACTGTGATCTTGTAAGGATGGCAAGTCAAAAGTAGTTACAAAGTACAAAAGTTAGACATGCGCGATGGTGGACTTCGCGAACGAACGGAGGGCCCAGTCCTCGGGCGTATGATCCATTTCGACACTGAATCAAAAGCCAGTTCAGCCGCTCGCGACGTGACTCTAATCCACTTGGACCTGGCGCTGAACGTCTATGATGAGGGTGCCTCACGCGCGAGGCTTACGACTGAACTGCCGCAGCGCGTTGAGGCAAGCAGGCGGATACAC
>DASRCT010000006.1:0-84316 GCA_035652975.1 Bryobacteraceae bacterium
TTGCACTCCTGCATTGCTCGCTTCCGCTTCGCCAGCCGATTAAATCGTGCATCGAAGAGCCGGAAATCGTCAACCACCACTCGACCGGGGCTGGGGAATTTTCAGGCGCCGAAACGGGGAAATTTCAAATGGCGTTGACATTGTCGCCATAATCCTCGCGCGAACACCCCAACGCGCACGAATTGCAGGTAATGTTCAAAAGACCGATATCCATCCCATCGCGATCCAGGTGGTGGGGGCCTCGGAGGTTTGGACATCCTCATCAACAATGCTTCCGATCTCGGGCCTACGCCCATTGGCGCTCTTGGCCGATACCGAGTGCGAAGATTTTGAACGCGCTCTCACAACCAACGTTCCGGGCCGTTCCGATTAACGAAGGCGCTGCTCGGCTTGCTTGCGGCCTCAGCGCGGGAGGGGGGGCCGCCGCCGTCGTCGCGATTGATCGGCGCGAACGGATACGGCCTCATCCACGTTCAAAGTGGGACTGATCTGCTCCTGCCCGGCAATCTGGTCTTCGCAAATGATTGAGCGTGCGCGTTAACCGTTTCACATCTTGCATGCCTCCGGATTGGCGCTCTGTTCGCAACGGCTCTTCTGGAGGAAGAGTGCAATGCAAAGTTTGAAGGTACTTACGCTCGGCCTTGCCTGGACCGCAGTAGCGGCGCTCGCCGCTGACTTGATGGTACAGAATGCGCGACTTTACGGGCCGAATGGCGCAGTCGACGGCAAAATTGTCATGTTCAATAACAGGATGGCGTTTATTGACGACAACCAGCCCGACATGTCGTTCGTCATTCCAAAAAGCGATATCCGCTCGGCTGCCTGGGAAGGTGGACGCCTCACAATTAACCTGGCTCATCCCTATTCGAGCAGCCTTGGCGCGAACCAGTCGACAGTAATTTTGACCATGCCGGATGCGGCGAGCGCCAGTTCGTTCATCACATGGATGGGCGTGCCGGTTTCCGGGTTCACGGCTGGCGAAGCTGATCGCGCGGCTACGCCATCCAACACAACCCAGGTCGCCGATGTACGCTTTGATGTCAAGAACGGCGATCAAAAAGGGAAGCTCATTGTCGCGCCGGATGAGCTGATTTTCGAATCGCTAACCGACGCAAATCACTCGCGCCGGTGGAAGTACACTGACATTCGGGAGTTCACGCATAGCGACCACGAGATCAAGTTGGAGCCGTATCACGGCGACAAGTACAAATTCCAGTTTAATAACAAGGCGATGCTACAGACGGCTTACGATATGATCTCCAATAAAATCGTCAATGCGCGGGTGAATCGATAACGGGTATATGACGGTTCTTACAGGGCTGGCGCCGGCTAGCCCTTTTTATTGCCTTTATTGCCGCGTCGGCGGCGGAGGTCCGGCGAGCGCGGGGAGGCGGAAATCGACGCCTTTGTCCCGATTAATTTGCTCACTAAAAAGACGATCCACGTCACCGAGCGGGACGTCATGCAAAGAGTGATCCTGGGTGACATAGTGCAGCCGCCCATCCTTTACCCAGTAGGCAATA
The DNA here is from genome assembly GCA_035652975.1 of Bryobacteraceae bacterium. Classification (GTDB taxonomy): domain Bacteria; phylum Acidobacteriota; class Terriglobia; order Bryobacterales; family Bryobacteraceae; genus TMP-7. Next base: position 1,524 of record DASRCT010000006.1, read on the forward strand.
GCGTGCACAATCTGATGATTGTTGAAGGCGATCGAGTAATCGGGCGGCTGATAACGACCCTCGTTCTGGCGCCGCGCCGTTTCTTCCCGGTATTGAACGGTACCAGGCTGCATGGGAGGCGCAGGCTGAGATGCGTTGACGATTACAACTGGCGGATAAGATGGCGCGGCCGCATAACCGTAGGAATAAGTCGGATACGACGCGTACCCGTACCCGTAGTAGTAAGGATCGTAGTATGGATAGCTCCAGTAATATGGGTAGCCCCAATCCCACACTGCGCCGATAAAGAGCGGATAGGGCCAAAAAACAAAACTACGGCGGAATCCGAAGCCCGTTCGGAATCCGAATCCATGCCCGAAAAAGCCGCCGCGGAAAGCGCCGAAGCCGCCGCGAAATCCATAGCCGCCTGCGCGAAAATTACCGCCAATCGCGCCCCCGCGGAATCCGCCCCCGCCGATTCCACCGATCCTGCCCAAGCCGCCGCCGCGGACCACGCCCCCGCCGAAGCCGCGTCCTCCTGCAAATCCGCCGCCCCGCCCGCCGCCAAATCCGCCGCGTTGCGCGCTGCACATAACGCTAAAGGCCAAAGAAATAATCGCGACCACGACTGCACGCCGCATAACAGCTCCCCTATCACGGAGCTTACGCCCCGCCGCAGGTGGTTTCAAGCGCCCGGAAGCGACGGCCGCGGCAGCGCTAGCCGCGCGCTTGCCGCATAGGATCGAGGAGCTCGCGTAAACGCTCCTCGGGAATTCCGCTCTTCTCACGGGCGATCTCACGAATAGTGCGCCGCCGCTGGTACGCTTCCTTAGCCAGCGCGGCTGCCCGCTCATATCCAATCTCGGGAACGAGCGCTGTGACCATCGCCAGCGACTGTTCGACGTACGCCTTGATGTGCTCGCGATCCGCCTCCAGGCCGCGCACCAGGCGTTCGGTAAAATTCCGAGTCGCTGACGTGAGCAGGCTGATGGATGCGAGCAGATCATACGCCATCACAGGCATCATGACATTCAACTCGAAATTGCCGGAGGCGCACGACCAGGCGATCGCGCCGTCATACCCGATCACCTGCGCGCACACCATCAGCAGGCTCTCGGCGATTACCGGATTCACCTTGCCGGGCATGATGCTGGATCCTGGCTGCGTCTCCGGAATCATCAGCTCCCCGAGCCCGCATCGCGGTCCGGAGCCGAGCCAGCGTATATCGTTCGCAATCTTCGTCAGCGAAACCGCGCAAGTTCGAAGCGCGCCGCTGAAGAAGCAAACGGCGTCTTTTGACGCCTGCGCCTCAAAATGGTTCGTGGCTTCCCGGAACGGCAACCCGGTCCGCTCCGCGATTTGTGCGATGACTCGTATTGCAAACTGCGGATGCGCGTTCAACCCGGTGCCCACTGCCGTGCCTCCAAGCGCGAGTTCGTATAAGTCTTCGCAGGCAGCCTGGATCCGTTCACCCGCAAGCTCTGCCTGCCGCGCGTAGCCGCTGAACTCCTGACCGAGCAACATCGGCACGGCATCCTGGAGATGCGTTCGCCCAATTTTGACGATATCGGCGAACTGCTCCGCCTTTTTTGCAAGTTCATGTTGCAACGCGCGAATGGCGGGCAGCAATGACCGCGAAGTCTCCACAGCCCCCGATATATGCAACGCCGAGGGAATCACATCGTTGCTCGACTGTCCGCGATTCACGTGATCGTTGGGGTGCACGGTGGAGTTCGCGCGCGCAAGACGCTGATTAGCAAGATGCGCGATTACTTCGTTCGCATTCATGTTGGTCGAAGTGCCGCTTCCGGTTTGAAAAACGTCAACTACAAATTGCGAATCGTATTCGCCCCGGGCTACTGCTTCTGCCGCCGCTTCAATCGCGCGCGCCCGGTCTGGATCGAGTTCGCCCAGTTCACCGTTTACCTTCGCCGCACACGCTTTGATCAAGCCCAGCGCTTCGATGAATGCGCGCGGCATCCGGAGCCCGCTGATGGGAAAGTTCTCGACAGCTCGCTGCGTCTGCGCTCCGTAAAGTGCGTCAGCAGGGACGCGCATTTCTCCCATGGTGTCGCGTTCAATTCGATAGTCAGGCATATGGACCTCCCATAAGACGCTCGGTCGGCGCTTCCGATCATGTTGTATTTCTTGCGGGGCTGACCCGGTCCCCACATCGTAAGTACGTGCTAACTCATTGTCGGAAAACTGGAAGACCAGTGGGTGCGGAATTGCATGCGCGTAGCAGGAGAGCATTTGATGACTACGGAAACGAGGGAAGCTAAAAAATCATCGCGCATCACGCATGACCATGAGGAGATTCGGCGCTGGGCCGAGGAGCGTGGCGCAAAACCGGCGTGCGTCCGCGGCACAGGCGGCCAGGGAGACATCGGCATGCTCCGGCTCGATTTCCCGGGTTACTCCGGCGAAGACAAGCTGGAACATATTTCCTGGGACGAGTGGTTTGAAAAATTCGATGAACGGAACTTGGCGCTCGTTTACCAGGAGGAGACGTCGTCTGGACAGAAGAGTAATTTCAATAAAATTGTGAGCCGTGAGGCGGAGGACGATCCTCAGAAAGGCGACCGCAGTCGTCACGGAGGCAGCCCGCGCTCACATCGCAAATAACCCGGCGATTCATTTAAACCATCGCACTCGCAAACTGCGAGGTCACGAACCACTTGAGTACGCCTCGAGGCTGAGGACCGAAGTTTTCAGCCTCAAGGCATAACAGGGCGCCCTTTTTGAAATCAATTCTAAGCTGAGGCGCGCCCAACAAATAAGCTCCCAGCGCGCTGAACAAAGGCTCATGACCGACCAACAGTATTGATCCCTCCTGCTGATGCGCGCGAATCTCATCCCATACTGCCTCCGGCCGAGCGTCCGGCAGCAAAGCCTTTGTAGTGACCGGTTCAGTAGCTGCGCCGAATGCTTCTGCCGCTGTTTGCGCTGTCATTACCGCTCTTTTAAAGGGGCTTGACAAGACGAGAGTGGGTCTTACGCCGATGGCGGCGGCCATCCGCGCGAGGCCCCGAATCTTCGTTTTGCCCTCAGGAGTCAGCGCACGGTCGGCATCCGCCATGCCGGGAGGAGCGGCCTCGGCGATCCCGTGCCGCAAGAGGTAAATCTGCATGTCGTCAACTCATTTTGTCATACTGGCAAGCGAGTTCCCTGCGGAATGTTGTTGAAAAACTTGTCCTTTGATCAAGCAGCGATGTGGTTGGCCTTTGCATCCGTGATTTCGATGCTGTTCTCGATCGCGGTTGCAAATATTTTTCTGGCGGCCGCATTCGTTGTGCTGCTCGTTTCGAAACGGCCGCTCCGGTTCCCGCCATTCTGGCTTCCACTGGTTGCGTTCTTTGTAGGAACTGTGATTTCGCTAGTTTTTTCCGTTGATCCCCGCGGGGGAAGACCTGCTGTTCGGAAATTTTTTGTATTTCTAGTGGTTTTGGTTGTGTACAGCACCGTACGGCGGCTCGCGCATGCGCGCGCGCTCATCCTGAGCGCAACCGGGATAATGACGTGTTCGGCGGCCTGGAGCCTACTGCAGTTTGCGCACAAAGTGCGCGAAGCACACGCGCTCGGGCGCCCCTTTTACGGATATTACACTTCGGAGCGCATCACCGGCTTTACAAGCCACTGGATGACGCTTGGCGGAGAGGAGATGATCCTTGCCCTGATGGCGTCGGCTCTGCTCTTCTTCGGCGCGAGCGGCTGGTGGAAGCCATGGACTAGCGCCGCCCTTGGCGTGATCCTTGCGTCGCTGCTCTTCGGGTACACGCGGAGCATATGGCTGGGTACATGCCTCGGGGCGGTGTACTTATTATGGCTGTGGAAGCGATGGTGGACGCTTGCGGTTCCGATCGGGCTGGCATTGCTGATTGCGGCGAACCCGTTCGGAGTCCGGGAACGCGTACGGTCGGCTATACAACCGCACGGGGATACCGACTCCAACGAGTTCCGGCATGTTTGCCGGCGAGCCGGCATCGCGATGATTAAGGCGCACCCCTGGTTTGGTCTGGGACCTGAGCAGGTGAAGGCGCAGCTTAAGCAGTGGATACCAGCCGATGTGCCGCGCCCGCTGCCCACGGGCTGGTACGGGCATCTGCACAACATATATTTGCAGTATGCAGCCGAGCGCGGCATTCCCACGGCGATTGCGCTTTTCGCGATGATCGGCAAAATCTTGTATGACTTCCTTCGCGGCGTCCGGCGACCGGAGATGACGCCGGAGGGGCGGGCGGTTCTGCGCGGCGCAATCGCGGTGACTATCGGTATGTTGGCGGTCGGATTTTTTGAAGTGAACCTGGGCGACAGCGAGGTGTTGTCGACATTCCTGGCAGTCGTAGCCTGCGGTTATGTAGCGTTGGATACAGAGCGACCGACCGATCGCGGCGGGGAAGCAGCCGCTGTAGATTTCAGGTTTTCCGCCGATACGTAGAGCATGCGGCGTTCCTCGCGCCTCGTGGGAGCGATTGTGTGGCCGCGGTTGCTCCTCGCGGCTAGCCTGTTTGCTGTACCCGCGGACGCGCTTGATCCGCACAAATCGATTTCCCACTACAGCCACACGGTCTGGCACACCGCGGACGGTTTACCGCAGGACTCCGTCCGTGCCATCGCCCAGACCCGCGACGGGTATCTGTGGCTCGGCACCCAGGCCGGTCTTGCCCGTTTCGACGGAGTGCGTTTCACCAGCTTCGACCGTTTTAACAGTGAGCTCAACGCCGATCACGTCCTCGCGCTGTGCGCTGCCGCCGATGGATCCCTGTGGATCGGAATGGCCGGCCATGGCGGCTTATACCGCTGGATTCCGCACGCCGGATTCAAGAAAATCTGGACCGGAGCGAACGTGCGGGCCCTGTTTGAAGACGGTCACGGCACGTTGTGGATAGGAACGGAGGGAGCAGGTCTGCTGCGCTACAACCCGCGATACGATCGAGCGGCGTCGCGAGTGGACGTTGCCTCCACCCATATCCGCGCTATTGCCGCGGACAACAGGGGGGCGTTATGGATTGGAACCGACGATGCCGGGCTGTTCCGCTATGAAAATGGCCGTTTCACCCGCTATGCGACGCAGGACGGGCTGCTGGATGTGCAGATCTGGGCTGTTGCGCCAGCCGCGGATGGCTCAGTCTGGGCCGGCGCGCGAGGGGGCGGTCTGTTTCAGCTTCGCAACGGCCGGTTCCAGAAGTTCACGACGCGCGACGGGCTTTCGAGCGACGTCATCCTGAGTCTTGCCGAGGACCGTCATGGCGGTCTGTGGATTGGCACTGACGGAGGCGGTCTTGATCGGTACTACGACGGTAAATTTTCGAGCTACACCACCACAGAAGGACTGAGCGGGGACATCGTCCGGGCGATCTATGAAGACCGGCAGGGCATTGTCTGGGTAGGTACGGCCGGCGCCGGACTGAATCGGTTGAAGGATGATCCCTTTAACGACTACGGCTATCGCGACGGTCTCTCTAACGACCTGATTACCTCCATGCTCGAGGATCCGGACGGCTCGATCTGGATCGGCACGTCGGAAGGATGGATCAACCATTGGAAAGACGGAAAGATCACCAAGTTCAGGGCGCCTGGCGCCACCACGAAAAACAACATTGCTCCGCTGTTTCGAGATGAAGCGGGGAGGCTATGGGCTGGTCTGACCGGGAAGAGTTTCCAGATTGTCGTCCCCACTTCCAGGGGGCGGGCCTTCGGCGAGGGCGATTCTCCATTCTCGCGCTTGCCGGCTGAGGCTGTGCGATCCATCGTTCGCGCCCCTACCGGCGAACTGTGGGTGGCAACAGACTTCGGCATCCAAGTGGTGCGCAATGGCGTCGTGGTCCGAAAATTCACGGTCGCGGATGGACTACCCGACAATCGGGTGCTGACGATCGCATTCGAATCTGACGGGACAGCTCTGGCGGGTACGTACCGTGGCCCCGCGCGCTGGACCGGGGGCGGGTTCCGCGCCATCAAGGCCCGGGAACCAGGTGATGATCCGGTTTATGCGCTGTGGCCCTGCTCGCACGGAACCTGGATCGGGTCTATGCGAAACGGCCTGTGGAGGCTGCAAGCTGGAAAGCTGACGCGATATGGCGCAAAACAGGGGCTGCCCGACGATCAGGTGTTCTCGATTGTCGAGGACGGAGCGGCAAATTTGTGGCTGACTTGCCGAAAAGGCATCTATCGCGTCTCCATTTTCGATATCGAAAAGTTCGACTCCGGCGCGTTGCGGAGTATTCCCACGGTGATGTATGAGAATATCGACGGCCTGCGCAGCAGCGAGATTAACTATGGGGCGCGACCGCCTGCGCTGCGAATGCGCGATGGGCGCCTGTGGTTCGCTACTTACGGCGGCGTGGCGGTAATTGATCCCGAGCACCTCACAACCAACAACGTCCCCCCTCCTGTATACATTGAACGCGTTCTGACGGACCGCATGGAAGCGCCGCTCGGCGCTCCAGTGATACTGGATCCCTCGCAAAGGAATCTCGAATTTCACTATACGGCGCTCGATCTGCGGGCGCCGCAACGAGTTCGTTTCCGCTATCAGTTGGAGGGCTTCGATTCGTCCTGGATTGACGCAGACACGCGTCGCGTCGCCTATTACACGAATCTGCCGCCAGGACGCTACCGCTTCCGCGTGATCGCTTCCAACGGGGATGGCGTCTGGAACCGGGATGGCGCCGCGTTCAGCATCTCCGTGCGGCCGCAGGTATACCAAACCTACTGGTTTTGGCTGCTCGTTACGGCGCTCGGCGTTTCAGCTTTCGTTTACGGTGTTCGAGCCCGCATGCGTGGGCTGATGGAGCGCGAGGCGGAGCTGGCGCGGCGGGTGAACGAGCGCACGAACGAATTGCGCGACGAGATCCGGATCCGTGAACAGGCCGAAAAGGCCGCCGAAGCGGCCAGCCGCGCGAAAAGCGAATTTCTCGCCAATATGAGCCACGAAATCCGCACGCCGATGAACGGCATTATCGGCATGACTCAGCTCGCCCTGTCGCTGGCTGAAAATCCGGAACAACAGGAGTATCTGCGGCTGGCCAAAACATCGGCTGATTCGCTGCTGGTCTTGTTGAACGATATCCTCGACCTGTCGCGCATTGAGGCCGGGAAGCTCAACATCGAGCCTGTGTCATTCGAACCGAGGGCGCTGCTCAGCGAGGTGGTTCACCTGCTCGGTGTGAACACCCGTGCGCGGGGCTTAGCGCTGCGCTGGTCGTGCCATCCGGATGTTCCCGAGCGGGTGGTGGCCGACCCGCTCCGGATCCGGCAGGTGCTGATGAATTTGGTCGCGAATGCGATCAAGTTCACGCATAAAGGGTATATCGAAGTTCGCATTTCGGTGACCGCGGACGGGTGCGCGCTCCACTTCTCCGTCACCGATACGGGTATCGGCATTCCGGCCGATAAACAGGAAGCCATCTTCAAGGCGTTCACCCAGGCCGATGGATCCATTACGCGCAAATACGGCGGCGCGGGGCTGGGGCTCGCGATTTCGTCGCGGCTGGTGAAATTGATGGGCGGATCAATATGGCTTCATAGTGAGCCTGATAAGGGTTCGACGTTCGAGTTCACGACGCCGTTTGAACTGTCGCCCGAACCGGCGCCGCCAACTCCGGCGTCTTCGCGCGTCGCTGCCTGCGGGACCTTTCGCATCCTGCTCGCAGAGGACAACCCCGTGAACCAGATGCTCGCGCGACGCATCCTCGAGAACCACGGCCATGTCGTAACGGTCGTTTCCAATGGCCGGGAAGCCCTGGACGCGCTTGGTTCAAAATCGTTTGATGTGGTCCTCATGGACGTGCAAATGCCGGAGATGAACGGCCTGCAAGCCACGTCGATCATCCGGGGTCGCGAGGCGGCTTCCGGCCGGCACGTTCCGATCATCGCGATGACGGCGCATGCCATGGCCGGAGATCGCGAGCGCTGCCTGGCTGCGGGAATGGACGGATACATCAGCAAACCGGTGCAGATGGCCGAATTGTTGCAAGCCATCGCGGACGTGTCTGATCGCTGCAAGCTGCCGGCTATCAGCTATCAGGATGGGCAGGAAAACGTTTGTTGTACAGAGCTGTCGTAAGTGACAGCTTCAAGTACTACTTAACCGAATTTATCGCTAAAGCGTCAAGCGCTCAGCGCCGGCGCTGCGCGGTTGGCCCGAGAGCCGAGGAGGCAGAGTCCCGCTCGACGATGATAGCTTGCAAACCGAGCCGCCCTCCGGTCTCAATACGGCTTTGCGGCCGTCCGCGCTAGCGGCGTTTCGCCCTAAATTTTAGTGGCAGACGTTCTGCTCAAACAACTTTGGGTCGAGCCCTGAAGGTCCAGGGCTGCAAGGAATCGCGCTCAGATATGTGTAGATCGCAAGCAGATCACGATCGGTCATATTCCGATAGACTGGCCAGGGCATGACTTGCAGAACCTCGCCATTAAATGGAGGCTGGAGACAATTGGGCGGAGTGTTGACGCCGGCGCAGTTGGGATGCAGGTGATCAAAGTCCGTTCCACGCCGCATGATGTCCAGAAACTCTGGAAACGTGTGGCCTCCTGCCGGGAGCCCGTTCTTGTCAGGTGTCAGGTTTCGAGAGTACAGGTGCGGAATGTTGGCGAACGGGCCGAAATCGCGTCCGCCGGCCAAGTAAGTGTCCGGGTTCACTCTTATGGTTCCGCTAAAGACTGGCGACCGGAGGTAGGGGTTCCCGCCCTGGCTGAACTCGGTGGCTGGATCCGCTGAGTGGCATCCGTTACAGTCGGCCAGTGCGTTCACGATATAGCTTCCCAGCCCCACGAGCGCCCGATTTCTTCCAGCAAGATTCAGCGGCACTGGAGCGATCGCAAAACCCTGCTGAATTTTCGACTCGTCATTATTGCCCTCGTCCGCACGGACGTGAGGCGATCTCACCAACGTCATTCCCGCAAGCGCCAGGCCAGCTAGCGCCGAAATTGTTGCCGCGGGGGTAGTCCATGGTCTTTGCTTCACCGTTATGCTCCTCCTGTTTGGCCATACTAAGTCGGAATATCCGTTTGGGCTTGCGGGCGGAGGTTATTATACACCCAGCCGCTCTGAATGCGCCGGCTTCTTGACGTCTTCCCGCCCCGGGACACTCCGCCGATCCCAGGGAGCCAGATCCTCCTCCGGGCGGAAAAGCCCGCTGTTGTCTTGGCGCGGGTGAACAGATCCGGCCCGGAACGGATGTCCGGGTAACTTCAGATCTGCCACTTGCCATCTTCCTCCGTCCCATGTACGGTTACTTGAGGAGGCTCGATGCTGATTACACGACGCGCGATGTTATCCGCGGCGGTGTTCGCCGCGTGCGCTCTTTCGCAGACTGCTCCGGAGCATTATCCCGACGTCCCATTCGTTCCAACCCCGCCCGAAGTGGTCGAACAGATGCTCAAGCTCGCCAATGTTCATAAGGGCGATGTGGTGTACGATCTCGGCTGCGGCGATGGCCGCATTGTCATCATGGCGGCGGAAAAGTTCGGGGCTACAGCCACCGGCGTGGATATAGATCCCGAGCGCATCAAAGAAGCGAACGAGAACGCTGAGAAAGCCGGCGTCAAGGACAAGGTCCGGTTCGTACAGGGCGACCTTTTCACCGCCGAAATCAAGCCAGCCACTGTTGTCACTCTGTACCTGCTTCCAAGCGTCAACGAGAAGCTCAAACCCAGGCTGCTTTCGGAGTTGAAGCCCGGGACCCGCGTCGTCTCCCACAGCTTCGATATGGGCGACTGGAAACCGGATAAAACGGTCGAGGTGAATGGCCGGCGATTGTATCTCTGGATTATTCCGGAAAGACATGAATAGCGACCAACGCCGAACGGGCAGATGTCCCGACGATTCGCGCGGAGCACGGCCGCCAAACGGAGACTCCCAGGATCCCAGCCCTTTCCTAACGATTAGTCTCATCCGCTGGACGCAATCACATCATTGTCCGGGCGTTTCGGCGGCCGCTGCGGCCCCTGAACACGATAGAAGCCCTTCTCGTTGTTGAAACCATTGATGTATACGTAATGGCCCTCCTGCACACGGACCTCAATTTCCCAACCGTCCGCCTCCAGCTCGCGGATGGCGAGCGCCGCTCCTTGCGGCAGGTCAATTTTGCGGTCGGCCAAGAAACGCTTGGCGTCCTGACGCATCTGATCGCGCAGTTCCGGTTTCGAGCCGAGATCCGACAACAGCGACGCCAGCCCGGCGCTTTTGGCCAGTTGTAAGGTAATCTCGTGGCCGCGGATCATCGGGTACAGATCGTCATCATCGAGGGGTAGTTTCTTTTGTAGCCAGCACATACATTCCTTCGCGAATTAGAAATAAAAAGCCAGGTTGTTACACAACGCGGGAACCTCACTCGCCCAGGGTGGCCGTTCGAGCATGCGCCTTACTCCGTACGTGCGCTTCTACGGACCGGCAGTTACGCACGGCCGGAATCAATTCGCGGCGTAACTCCGCCACGGATCGGTACCGATCCTCCGGGTGCTTGGCAAGACAGCGGCGCAGAACACGATTAAGCTCTTTCGTCTCTCGGCCCTCGCCTTTGACGCGCACCGAATCATGCAACAGAGATCGCAGCAGCTCCGTTGCAGTTCGCCCGTAGAACGGCGCGGATCCGGTGAGAGCCTCTACAATCACGATGCCCAGCGAAAACATGTCAGACCGCTCGTCGACTTCGCCGCCCGTGAACTGTTCGGGCGACATGTAGCCGATTGTGCCCACGACAGCGCCCGCTACGGTCAGTTTCTCGGGATCGGTAATGTCAAGCTGCCGCAGCTTGGCGAGGCCGAAATCCAGAATTTTCACCTGCCCCGGACCGTTGTCCTCAAACGCGATTACAATATTTTCCGGTTTCAGGTCGCGGTGAATGACGCCTTGCTGGTGCGCGGCTGACAAGGCGTCGAGCAGCTGATCGAGCCATTCGGCGAGGAGGCCGGGGGCGATTGCACCCGAACGGCGCAGTTCAGATCGCCAGGTGGATCCGCTTACGTATTCCATGCACAGATACGCCCCCTCCGGCCGCACCGCTCCGTAGTCATAAACAGCGACAATGTTCCGGTGATTGAGACGCGCGACTGCCTGCGCTTCCCGCTCGAAACGGCGAAGCGCGCCTTTGTTGGCGAGGACCGCGCCAGTAATCGCTTTAAGCGCCACCTTTCTCTTCAGGCGCGCGTCCCAAGCCTCGTAGACCACTCCGAAGCTGCCCGCGCCAATCCGCTGGTCGAGCCGGTACTTTCCATCCACAACGCGCTCCAGCATGACGGGAGCGCCCAGCGGCGAATCGTCGGCTGAGCAAGAAGCTGCTGAGCTGTCGTAGCAGAGGCCGCATTCGGGACATTCCTTGACAAGATTCAGTTCCCCTCGATCGAGAAGCATCATCGCGCGCTGGCGAATCTGTCGTTCGCTTTCGACCCGCTCCTTCAGCAGAACGAGCTCGATCGCCAGGCCCATCTGCGTTGCGACCGCCTGAAGAAGATTACGGTCGGAACTGGTATATGGCTCTTCCGACCTCTTTTCCCCCAGAATGAGCAGCCCGGCGATCTGCTGCTGTGAGTTTCTGACCGGCACGATCAGGTGCGCCTCCAGCTGGCTCAGAGCCTGCGCCACAGAGGTCGCGCGAACGCCGTCTGGCGCGAGTTGGACGGGACTCCGAGAGGTTCCGATCAAGCGCAGGAGTTCCTGCTGCTCCGACCGATCCAGGTGAATTCCTGAGCCCAGCGAGGAATGCAGCGGTGTGAGCGCTCCTGCCTCACTGCTGTGATAAAAAACGTGGAGAGCGCGAGGATGGAGCGCAGCATCCGTCTGTATTCCGATCAGCGAGGCGATTTCTGACGCCGACTCGGCCGTTTTCAGCCGCTCGATGAGGTTCAGCAGCAGATTTTCCTGGTCGTAAGCTTCGCGGAAAAATTTCCGGTCGAGCCATCCGGTCAGGTAGCGTCGATATTTCAGACCCACGCCGGCGCCAGCGAAGAGCAACAGGTAGGGATAACGCGCACTGTCGATGAAAACTTCCGCTACTGTCCGTTCCGGGTGCGTGGCCACATTGGACATGATGACTAAAAGCGGCAGAACAAGAAGCAGCCGCAGGAACTGCTTTGCCAGCAGGTACTGCAAGCCGCGCCTCAGAACGACGCTGATGCCGAGTACGCGATGTTTGACGACGGCATAGCCGAGGGTGAGCGGGATGACGGCCGCCGCCAGATTGGTGATGAGAATATTGATGGGATAAGAACCGGCAGGAGGCAAGTTCGCAGTGCGCCGTAATGCCCCGATCAGCACAAACAGAGCAGGCATCGCGATGCCTGCGGCCGCGGCCGCGATGACCCACTTGACGCGCCGGCGCTGATCTGGCATGCCCGCAAGCAGCCGGTAGTTACGGCGCAGTACCCAGAAAATTCCGGCCGCGACGAACAATTTGAACAGGCCTTCCAATGCGAACACATGCTCGTAATAGAAGTTGATAGCTGCGGCGTTGCGCAGGTGAAATTGAACCGTAGTGTTCTCGCCGGCGGCGCTGACGAACATCAGCGTCGCCCGCGGGGCCCAGATTATTGCGCTGTAAATGTAAAGGAAAACGCGAAACGCCGCCAAGCGGCGCGATTCAGGAACCGCCGCCGGAAATCGCGAAAAGAAATGATAGCCGAACGTCAGGTGCCAGGGCGGCGCCGACTCCGCGATGGCGCCCATGAACCGAGCGCTTCCCACAAGCGCCGGCCGCACCGACCGCAGCATTAACCCGCCAATGTGGGCGGCGCAAGTAAGAGATGACACGCACCCCAGGCGCGTCACCGAGTAACCCGGCCTCGAGACGCCCATCACCATGCCAACGGCATAGAACACCAGTCCTGTAACAAACAGCGACAGTATCCACCCTACATAGGGGCGAATTTGAAGCGGCGTCAATCGAAGCTCAACCTCCCGGTCTGCTCCCCGACGATTCACCCCCACCCGGTAGGTTTGCGGCGAACCGGCAAACTGAAATTCCAGGCTTGGATTGATGATGCTGAAGCGCCGGTCCCCATTGATGGCAGTCACGCGATCGCCGGGTTGGAGGCGGTCGCGAGCAGGCCCGTTCGGATCGACTGACTGAATGTACCATCCGTCGTGACGGCGGACGCTGGTCCATCCTGCTTCACGGACAGCCGCTCCCGAACGGATGAGAATGACCGGGATGGCGACGTACAACCCTAGAACGCCGAGTCCCAGAGTGATGGCCAGGACAAGGAACGAACCGCTCGCACACTTAACCCGCTCCACTCGTCGCATAGCGCTTCGCAAACGGCGTTACTCGATAATACACGGTTTGCGAGGCAGCGCAAGCGCATTTTAACCGCCGAAATGAACCGCGCCGTTAATTCTTCGGCCCGTACCGACGCCGCCGGGTGAATGGGCGGCATATCCTGGCGAGATACTGATGAGGGAACCCGTAATGAAGCGATGGAGCTCCTGGCTATTGCTGATGATCTGACCGGGGCGTTTGAGGTGGGCGCGCAATTTTCCGAGGAAGGCCTCGCTTGCGTGGTCTCGACCGGCGAAGTGTGCGGGAGCGTTCCCAGGCTGGTCATCGATGCCGAGACCCGGCGCCTCGACAATCGCGCGGCGGCGATTCGAATTGGCGAGATCATCCATGCGTGTTCAAAGGCCGCTCCGATACCGCATCTCTTCCTGAAAACGGATTCAACGCTGCGCGGACCAATCGGAGGCTCTATCCAGGAAATTCTGAAGCAGGATCCTCGGCGCAAAGTGGTGTATGCGCCTGCATACCCTGCGCTCGGACGCATGGTGCGGAACGGACTTTTATTTGTTGATGGGCAGTTGGTGGCGGAGACAGCCTTCGCCCAGGACTTGTTAAATCCCGTTCGCGAGAGCTCGGCCTTGCGCCTGATTTCGGAGGCAGTCGCAGGGGAAGTAATCAGCGCGATGCCGCGAGAACTGGAACATGCGCTCACCGCCGGCGCCGTTATTGTCGTGGACGGAGAGGCCCAAGAGGATCTCGAGACCGCGGCGCATGCAACATGCAAGGCCGGAGCTGTCGCGGCCGGAACTGCGGCGTTCGCCCGCGCATGGGCGAGAGAGCTGGGTTTGTCGCGCGCGCCCCGGCCGCCGGCCCCGGTTGCGAGATCGGGGCTGATTGTCGCCGGCAGCCTGCACCCGCGCTCGCGGGCACAAATCCGATGCGCGACGCAACTCGGAATTCCGATGTTCAAACCCGGCGGCGATGTCGCCGTGCTCGCGTCAGCGCTGCTTCAGCGGAACTGGGCCATCATTGCCTCGGACGATCAGGCATGCGCCGAGCCATCACACATTGCGGCGGAGCTCGGACGCGCGGTTCGTCAGATCGCAGTGCGCGTCCAATTCGACGCTTTAGTCCTGTTTGGAGGAGACACCGCGTCAGCCGTTCTCAAAGAGCTGGGATGGACAGCCGCGCTTCCCATTCAAGAGCTGCTGCCAGGAGTGCCTGTTTCGACGCCATATCACGGTTGCTCCCCCGCCCTTGTCACGAAGGCGGGCGGGTTTGGCGAGGATGATGTTATAGAACAAATCATTATCAAACTGGAGCGAGGGCGGTGATCTTCGGAATTACGATGGGCGATTCGAGCGGCGTAGGGCCGGAGATCGTGCTCAACGCCTTCCGAAAGCGGGAGCTGCGGCATGATGTCGTGATTTTCGGAGATCTCGCTGTCCTTCAGTACTGCAAGCAGCGTCTGGGATATGATGTCCCGCTTCATGCGGTGCAGTCCGTGCAGGACCTTCGCGCGGATTGCTTAAATGTGCGCGATTTCAAGCTCATGACAGCCGGCGCCATAACCCCTGGCAGAATCAATCGCGCATCGGGCGCTGCGGCGCGCGCCTACGTGGTTGCTGCGACGAAAGCGGCGCTGGCAGGCGAGATCGCCGGCATGGTCACCTTGCCCATGAACAAGGAAGCCACGCAGCTTTCCGATCCCGACTTTGTCGGCCACACCGAGCTGATTGGCGCGTTGTGCGGCAAGGAGGACGTCACCATTATGCTCGCTTCCGACCAGTTGATTGTCACGCACGTGAGCACTCACGTCTCGCTGCGCGAAGCCATCGAGCGGGCTAAACAGGAGCGGATTCGCAAAATTATCGAGTTGACCGCGGAAGCGGTGCGACGGCTGATTGCGAATCCTCGAATTGCTGTCGCCGGCCTCAATCCGCACGCGGGCGAGCACGGCTTATTTGGAAGAGAGGAGATCGATGAGATCGAACCGGCAGTGGCATGGGCCCGCGCGCAAGGCCTGCCTGTCGAAGGACCCATCCCGCCGGACACGCTGTTTTACATGGCGGTGCAGAAGAAGCGGTTCGACGCGGTGGTGTGCATGTATCACGATCAAGGCCACATTCCGCTGAAGTTGCTGGATTTCGAAGGCGGCGTCAATATCACGCTCGGGCTGCCGATCATCCGCACGTCGGTCGATCATGGCACTGCCTTTGACATTGCCTACCAGGGCGTCGCATCCACCCGCAGTCTGGTGAGCGCGCTGGAGTTCGCGGCGCGGCTGGCCCGTGGAGCGTCCGCAAGCAATCGCATTCCGTAAACGGCTTGCTACTCGCGGTGCTTGGCGTTTAGCTTCCACGTCCGCATTTGGCCGGCCGGGATGTGGATTGAATCCGAAAGCGACCATAACGGCCGCTGGGGACGGTAGCTCGCATCGAGCAGAAATGCCTTTGAGACCTGCTCAACCTCGCAGGCGCCTGTGAGCGCCCATCTCTTCCCTTCAGGCGGGGCCACAGCGCAGGCAAATCCGATTTCCGATATGCTGTCCGGTTCCGTGCCGGGCGGCAATTCCACCGTAGTCCGGATCCATCCGTCGCGGGCGACCGCGTAGTCCAAGCGCCCCAGATCGGATGAGCGCCACAATCCCTCTTCTTTCAGCCGGACTTGCACAGCGAGGGCGGCGCTCTGAGTCTTCAACCGCGCCTCAAGGTAGAGATAATTGCGTGGGTCGCTGATTTTCTCTCCATCGATGATGCCGAATTCCCGCAGCTTGCCTTCCCGCGCCAGTTCTTCGGCCATGACGCGGTAGGTTAGCGGATCCTCGTCCATCACCTGCTCCCGCGAATGCGCAGTCAAGTCGGCGGGCCGCGGCGCGATCCGGTACCGGATCGCGGATTCGCCGCCGCTTACCATGTTGTTGTCCGTCACCGGCATGAGCAGCGGGTGCAGGTCTTCGCGTTGGCCGTGAAATTCCTCCTCCTTATGACCACGCGCCTGTATGGTGGCGCGGTTTGTCGCTGGGTCCACCTTGTAGACATATTCGATATCGGTCGTACGTCCCCATCGCGCCATCAGCGCCCGCGTTGACGTGCCGCCGTCCTCGTTGGTGAAGATGACCGTATATTGCAGCAGATTTACGCCATTCTCGCGGATTTTTTCGGCGTAGACGACCATGGGCGCGTCGGTGAACCTGCCTAACGTGTTTTCGCGAGCGGACAGGACAGGGGCATAGGCGATTATTGGGTCATCGTCTACCCGGACGTTCTCGATTCGCGGTTCCGAGATTGAGCACGGCGCCGCCGAATACCGTACGTTCCGGCTGATGACCACTTGATGGCGGCCCGTCTTCAGACGGCCTAGGAAAACGGGGTAACTCCGCCGCTCTTCGCCGGCGTACAGCATCACCTGAAAGGGGGCCCGGCCATCCACCGCGACGTCTGCGACCGCCGCCTCGCGCCCCGTGCGTCCCCAGTTGCAACCGGGGGATGACATCGCGATCTGTGCGACGACTTCACCCTCGCGGTCCAGCCGGATTTCGGCCGCGCTCCCTATGAGCGGCGCCAGCAGGAAAATGTATGCTGCGAGCCGGGCGACCGCGCTCAACAGCCGCTCGCTGCGAGCGGGTTTTGCCAACACCGTGTCAATCATAGCTGCTTCCGGCGCGCCCGACAGATCGTCCGCGTAGCCTGAGAGCGCGATAATTTTAACGTCCGGTCGGGTCGAGCGAAATTCGCGAATGAGCGCCAGGCCGTCGCCTTGGTTTGGGATTCGCAAGTCCATTACAATCACCTGGGGCGCGCATTCTCGGAATGCGGCCCGCGCCGATTCGCAATCGTTGGCCGTCGAGACTTCGTGACCGGCGTGTTCAAAGATCAGTTTCCGGATGGACGTCTGCTCGGCGTCGTCATCGACCAGCAGGACGCGGGGCATCAGGAAAACCGCATGCCTGCGATCACCAGTTGTGGCATCTGGTGGTTCCAGCTATCCGGAACGTCGTCAAACGGCAGCCGGAACGGTTTCGTTTCTGAGGGCTTCAAGACCCCGGTGCGGGCGCTGACAATGGGAACGCGCTCGCGCCGCACCAGTTGGCCATAGGCGTCGTAAAATACGCAGTACACATCCACGAATTCCACCGTTTTGTCGCCCGTATTGGTGATTTTTCCCTGAACTTCAATCACCAATTGTTTAACATAACTCTCGGTCGCTTTAAGGCTCACGTCCGAAAGCTTCAGATACCGGACGTATTCTTTTGCCTCTTTGGTCAGACCGGGCGCCTGGGGCTGGTGCGAAGCCGTGTAGCGAGAATACCAGTAGAGTCCGCCTGCAATCACAATAGCGGCGATGATGACGTAGGCGATCGCGCCGATTTCAAAATCGTGACGCTTCGTCACGTTGTTCCTCCGGGTGGTGACAGCGACCCCGCCACTATTATCGCAATGAGCCCGCCGGGCTGAGCGTCCCCGGAACCGGTTAGCGTCCGCTGATTGTCATTTCGCGAATCAGCAATGTGGGCGATGCGAGCGCGCCGCGAAATTCAAGGTCCGATCCGATCGCTTCAATGCCGAGCAGAATCTCTTGAAGCGAGCCGGCGATGGTCACCTCCGAAACGGGGTATGCGAACTCGCCGTTTTCGATCCACAGGCCCACGGCGCCACGCGAGTAGTCGCCCGTGACCGTGTTCACGCCAAAGCCGATCAGCTCGGTCACATAGAGCCCCTGGTGGACGGAGCGAATTATGTCCTCCGAAGCCGCGGGTCCGGCCTCCAGATACAGCGTGCCGTGTCCGACGCCTGTGTTGCCGCTCAGCCCGCGGGAAGCGTTTCCGGTAGTCCTCAATCCGAGCCGCCGGGCCGAGTACGTGTTCAGCAGATAACTGGAGAGCACGCCATTTTCGATGACGACCGAACGGCGGCTGGGCACTCCTTCGTCGTCGCATGGCGATGTCCCGAGAAGGGTCGGGATCGTCCCGTCATCAATGAGAGTGACGTGATCCGCCGCAACTTTCTGTCCGAGCTTGCCGGCCAGAAAGGACGCTCCTCGATATACTGCGCCGCCGTTAACCGCATCGAAGACATGGTCGATCAGGCTGCGCGCGACCCTCGGTTCGAAAATGACCGGCGCCTTCTGTGTGGGAATCTTGCGCGCCCCCAAACGGCGCAGTACGCGCTCCGCCGCCCTCCGTCCCACGTACTCGGGAGATTCCAGCCGAGCGGCCGACCGGGCCGTCGTCATCCAGTAATCGCGCTCCATAGCGCCATTTTGCTGCGCGACGGGAACAGCGCTCAGCGAGCAGTTGCTGGTTCGATACGAGTGGACGAACCCGCGCGAATTCGCAAAAACGCGCAGGCCCACATAGGAATCGAAGGACGCCCCCTCGGAATTGTTGATTCGCGCATCGGCATCCAAGGCCGCGGCTTCCGCCTGGCGCGCCCGCGCAATCTTCTCCTCCGTCGATAGCGCGGCCACGTCCTCGTGATAGAGTTCGAGATCGCGTTCGATGTAACCGAGTTCGGAAACGTCCGGCAACCCCGTATACGGATCCTCGCTCGTGATCTCGGCGACTTCCAGCGCGGCCGACACCATGCGGCGGATGCCGTCCGGCGACAGATCGGATGTATACGACGATCCGCTTCGCTTTCCGATCAGAACGCGAATCCCCGTCCCTCGCGAACCGGCCTCCTTCAGGCTCTCGACTTGCCCCATGCGGACAGTGACGTTGAACTCATCGCCCTGCGCGATGGTGCACTCGGCATCCGTCGCGCCGCGCGCCAGCGCCAGGCGCACCGCCTGCTGCGCGAGATCTTCCAAAACGCGCTGCTCGATTTCAAGATCCGCGCGTTCGGCGGGGATCATTGCGCCGTTCCTCCCACCGTCATGCGATCGATCTTGATCGTCGGTATGCCGACGCCCACAGGCACGCTCTGTCCTTCTTTGCCGCAGACACCCACGCCTTCGTCAAGCTTCAAGTCGTTGCCGACCATGCTCACATACTTCAGCGCTTCAGGCCCGTTGCCGATGAGAGTCGCACCGCGGACCGGGCGCGTCAGTCTGCCGTCCTCGATCAGATAGCTTTCAGAAGCTGTGAACACGAAATTACCGCTGGTGATATCCACCTGCCCGCCTCCGAAGCTGACGCAATACAGGCCGCGAGGAACGGAACGAATGATCTCCTCCGGATCGCTCTCGCCTGGCAGCATGAACGTATTGGTCATGCGGGGCATGGGGATGTGCTGGTAATTTTCGCGGCGGCCGTTGCCGCTGGGACGCGTTCGGAGCAGCGTGCTGGACAGTTTGTCCTGTAAATAACCGCGGAGCACTCCCTTCTCGATGAGCACATTCCGCTGCGTCGCGTTCCCTTCATCGTCCACGTTGATGGACCCTCGCCGGTTTTTGAGCGTGCCGTCGTCGACAATAGTGCACAGCGGACTGGTGACCCTCTCGCCGATCCGGTTGCTGAAAGCCGAAATTCCCTTGCGGTTGAAATCCGCCTCCAGACCGTGGCCGACAGCCTCGTGCAGCAGGATGCCAGGCCAGCCCGGACCAAGCACAACAGTCATTTCCCCGGCAGGAGCTTCGGTTGCGTCGAGTTGAACAATGGCCTGGCGGACGGCCTCCCGCGCGAAATATTCCGGCGTCTTTTCTTCGAAAAATTCGAGGCCGACGCGCCCTCCGCCCCCTGCATGGGCGCTCTGCGGCTTGCCGTCGCCCTGCCGGGCGAACGCGTAGACGCTCAGACGGGTCATCGGCTGGGTGTCAAAGCTGATTTTGCCGTCGCTGGTCGCAATC
Source organism: Bryobacteraceae bacterium (assembly GCA_035652975.1). Taxonomy (GTDB): domain Bacteria; phylum Acidobacteriota; class Terriglobia; order Bryobacterales; family Bryobacteraceae; genus TMP-7. The sequence continues at coordinate 21,506 of DASRCT010000006.1, forward strand.
AGAATATGGCGCAAGCTGTCCGCGTAGGCCGTCTGCACCAGAAAAATCCGCGGATCCGCTTCGCGGGCGGCTTTATCGGCCCGCTTGACCAGCGCCACGCGTTCAGAGAGGCTGGCATCCGTGGGAGCGGTCAGCAGCGGGTAGAGATCGCGCCGGCCCGCTTCTTCAAAGCCAGTCTTCTGAACCTTGGATGGCCCGCTGGCGATACACGCTGCCACCTTCGCGGCTTTAAGAATCTTTTCCGGACTGAGATCGTCGCTGTAGGCGTAGCCCGTTCGCTCACCCGAAATCACGCGAACTCCCACGCCGAGCGTCGTCCCCTGGCTCGCGCTCTTAACGATGGACTCGTCCATCACGATCGAGGTGGTCGCCAGATACTCGAAGTACAAATCGGCATAGTCCCCGCCGGCAGACATTGCCTCGGCCAAATACCGCTCGAGATCGCGCTCCGTAACGGCAAACGTTCGCGCGAAGAAACAATCCGAAAACTTCATGTATTTCTTAAGGTTAGCAGACCCGGACCCCCGTCAGGCGTCATTGTGGCCAGACGCGAGGCTAAACCGCTTGCGCCTATGCTTTGCGCATTCCTCGGCGGGGGTTCTTAACAATCGCCTGGTGGCGCTTCTTCTCCTTGCGTTTCGGTTTGTGGATGATGAACGTCCCGCTGCCAAGGTACTCGGCGCGCCACACATTGTCACGTTGGCGTTGATCTTTGTCAGAACCCATTACTGATTCCATTGTACTAACTACATTGCTTCCCAGCCGACTACAATTCAGAGGGAAGGTGGATGGAGCGCGGCGTGACGTTGCAGGCTCCTGCCGCTACGGCCGATCAAAGCACGTTCGGTTTGAAACGATGATCGCGTTCGCCGCCGGTCAGTAGCGTTCGGGCGCAATCCCTTGCCCCTCGGTGCACGCGTACCGGCCAGGACCTATATTCTTGTAGTCATCAACCCTGCCGCTCGGCCATTCGATCACGAGCCGCGCGATTGCGCCGGTTTTCCCCAGTCCGAATGTTACAGGCAGCTCCGACTGCGAGAGATAACTGGACCCGCTCTTCACCGTCCGGGTCTGCGTTCCCGCCGGCGTCGTGGCGCGTACGATTGCTCCAATCCCATCGCGGTTCGATTTCACGCCGATCAGTCGAATCCGGGCCGAACGATTACCGCTGAGCACATCATTCCTGTAAAGAAACGCCGGCCCCTGATTGGTCGTCAGCAGCAAATCCACATCGCCATCATTGTCGAAATCGCCGAAGGCGAGCCCCCGGCCGACCTTCGGCGCAGCGAATTCGGCGCCGGCTTGCTGAGCGACATCGTGGAACCGCCCCCGTCCATCGTTCAAAAATAGCAGCGGCGGCTGCGCGTAACCAATATTCCCTTCAATGTTGCGCACCGTTTCGTCGATATGCCCATTCACGGCGACAAGATCAAGCCAGCCGTCGAGGTTCAGATCCGCGAATCCGCAGCCGAAGCCGAGCCGCGTCCGCGAGCTTTGGCCGACGCCGGTCTGCAGCGCAACGTCCGTGAAAGAGCCGTCGGGTCCCGGACGGTACAGCGCCATCATCTCGTTATCGAAATTCGTAATCGCGATAACGGGCGCGCCGGAATTCCCGAAATCTCCGGCATCGATTCCCATTCCGGCGCGCGCGCGTCCATCCTCGCTGAAGGCGACTCCGCTGCGCACCGCCACGTCCTCAAACGCGCCATTTCGCAAATTGCGATAGAGCTTATTCGGCTGCGTATCATTGGCAACCGCCAGGTCCGGCCAGCCGTCCCGATCGAAATCGAGGATCGTCGCGCCGAGCGACTTCGACGTCGTGTCGAAGATTCCGCTCTTCGCGGTCATGTCCTCAAAGGTTCCGTCTCCCCGGTTTCGAAACAGCCAGCATGTGGAGCCGTGATACGCCTCTGGCGTGCAGTACGACTTGTGTTTGCCGTCTACGCTGCAGAATACGTCATGCTCGGGCGACCATTTGACGTAATTGCACACGAACAGGTCCAACAGGCCGTCCCGGTCGTAGTCGAACCACAGCGCCGACGTGCTGAAGGCTCGCCGTCCGCCCAGTCCCGCGCGCTCGGTGACATCGACGAAGCGACCCTTGTTGTTCTCAAAAAGACGGTTCTGGCCCACTGTCGTAACCAGCAGGTCGGGCCAGCCATCGTTGTTGTAGTCGCCCACGGCGACTCCCATGCCGTACGCTTCGATTGCAAGTCCGGCTCGCGCAGTGACATCTGTAAATGTGCCGTTTCGGTTATTGCGATACAGCGCGAGCGTAGTACGTCGCCGCTTGTGGCCTGGCCAATCCATTCCGTTGACGATGAGAATGTCCAGCCAGCCGTCGCGGTCATAGTCGAAAAACGCGCAGCCCGGCCCCATGGTCTCGGGAAGATATTTCATCCCGAAGGCGCCGCTGTTGTGCCGAAAGTTGATGCCGGATGCGTTCGTGACGTCCCTGAGGCGAAAGCCGAGAGCTGGTGGCGCGGCGGCGGCCGCCGCGGCGGCGAGAAACATCCTGCGCGTCAACTGATGCTCACCAGCCCTTTACGAATCGCGTACACGACCAGCTCCGCCGCGTTGTGAATGCCGAGCGTCTGCATGATATTGGCGCGATGAACTGCGACCGTATTGGCGCTGAGGCCGAGCACAATCGCAATCTCCTTATTCGATTTTCCGTTCACGATCAATTGCAGAACCTCGAGCTCGCGCGGCGTGAGCGCACGAGCTTCCTCATCGCGTTCGTCGGTGGGAAGCGCCAGCCTTCGGTCCAGCACCTGAACGCCGGCGGCGACCTTGCGGACGGCATCCACCAGCTCCAGGTCCATGGCGTTTTTCAAAAGGTAGCCGCGCGCGCCGGCCTCCAGACATGTGCGCACATAGCTCGGTTCGGCGTGCATGCTGAGCACCAGGACGCCGGTGTCCGGCGCAGCCTTCAGAATCTGTCGCGTCGCGACCGCGCCGTTCATGCTGGGCAAAGCGAAATCCATGACCACCACATGCGGCCGGAGCCGCCCCGCGGCAGCTACTGCCTCGTGACCGTCGCTCGCTTCGCCGACCACCTCGATATCGGGCTCGTCTTCGAGCATGCGGCGAAAGCCGCGGCGAACCAGCGCGTGGTCGTCCACAAGCAGGAGCGTGATGCTAGCCGGCATGGGCCTCCGCTGTTTGCAGGATGGGCGCCGAAAGCCGCACGATGCACCCCCCTGCTCCGCCTTTTGCGAATTCGATGCTTCCGTTCATCAGTTCAGCCCGTTCGCGCATACCGGTGAGACCGATGCCGCGGCCGCGCGCCCCCTCGCGAAAGCCCACGCCATAGTCCTCCACTTCGAGCAAGAGTCTTTCCGGCGAGAGCTTGAGGCGTACCGTCGCCCGGGGCGATCCGGAATGGCGCGCGACGTTGTTCAGCGCTTCCTGAAGCACCCGGTAGACGTGCGTCGCAGTGCGCGAGTCGATTGCGCCCGCGCCCGTCTTCTCGTACCGGACCTCGATTCCGGTCTGTCGTTCAAATGCAGGCAGATACCACTCCAGCGCGCTCTCCAGTCCCTTCTCGTCGAGAATCACCGGATGCAGCGCCTGCGAGAGCGTACGGACCTTGTCCAACGCAGTCTGTACGATCTCGCGGACTTCGCGCAGGCCCGTGCGGATCCCGTCATGCTCTGGGGCGCGGCGTTCCAGGCGCTGCAACATGGCTCCCAGCGCCGTCAGAATCTGCCCGAATTCGTCATGCAATTCGCGAGAAATAGAGCGATATGTATTCTCCTGCGTCGAGATGAGCTGCTGCGCCAGCTCGCTGCGCTGTTCAGACAATTTCCCCAGTTGATCAAACATACGTCGGTTGAACCGCGCCAGGTACAGTCCGGTCGCCAGAATCAGACCAACCATGGCGGCGACGAAAGCGTACAAATTGCGCTCCACTCCCGCGTAGATTTGGCGCGTGTGCGCGGCCGCACGCTGTTCGTTTTCGCTATTCCGCACCAGCAGGCGGGACACCGCCGTCGTGAGCGCCGCCTGTCGCGCCTCTAGCGACAGCCGGATTTGAACCCGAGCTTCCGCTTCATTCCCCGCTTCCGCCAGAGCGAACATGCGATCCACAGCAGTCCAGAATCCGGCGAAGGACGCCGCCAGGTACTTTCGTTGATCGGCGGTCCGGTGATCCGCCGAAAGGCGGTCCTCGCGCGCCAGGGCGTCTTCAAGATCCAGGCGGATGCGGCGCAACTGCGGGCGCCATGCCGTGAGGGGATAGGGTTCATTGGCATCCAGCATGTCGCGCATGGTTGCGCCGATTTCACTCAGATCGTCCTGGATGCGAATGAGCAACAGAGTGTCCGCGCGATTGCGGTCGATGGTATCCGTCTGAAGCTTCCGCAATCCGCGGATCTGGGCGACGGTAAACCCGGAATAGACGGCCACGGCGGCAATCGTGACGCCGAAGCCGACCAGCAGCCATGCGGTTGGAGACTTGCCCGCCATGCGGTTTTGTCTAATTTTCTCGCACGTCCGCACTCTGCGTGTTTACCCCGACCCGCTAAAATAAAAGCGGACGTTATGAGCGATACGGGCGCCCGCACAAGCGAGGAACAGGCCGAATATCCCCTGCCTCCCGCCACCTTCGAGTTTCTCGTCCTGTCGTTGAAGACACAGGCCGAAATGCATCTGGGGCTGCTGCGCGTCGGCGAGAATAAAGAGCGTCCCGCCCCAGAATTCCGGGTCGCGCGCCACACCATCGATTTGTTGGCGATGATTCAGGAGAAGACGAAGGGAAATCTGAGCCTCGAGGAGCAGCGATTGATTGAGAATTCCTTGACAGAGCTGCGGTTCCGCTACGTGCAGGCTCTCGAAGACAGCAAAAAACTGAAGACTGAGGCGCAGACACAGTCCTGATGCCGGGCTCGTCGAGACGGATCCGCATCGTTGTCCTCGGATCCGGAACCAGCTCCGGGGTTCCGACCATTGGCTGCGACTGTAAGGTCTGCAAATCCGACGATCCACGCGACAAGCGCTTGCGCCCGTCTGTCCTGGTGCAGTTCAGCGACCGCAATGTGCTGATCGATACCACGCCAGACTTCCGGCAACAGGCGCTTCGGGCTGGCATCAACCGCCTGGACGCCATTCTCTTTACGCACGCCCACGCGGATCACATCATGGGCCTCGATGACGTGCGTCCGTTCAATTTCATACAAAAGGAACGGATTCCCATCTATGCGTCGCCCGACGACATGCGCATCATCCGGCAGTGCTTCTCCTATGTTTTCGACGAGCGGGTTACGGAATCGAGCGTTCCCAAGCTGGATCCGCATGTGTTTGGACTCCAGCCGATCGAGCTGTTCGGCCTCGAGTTCATACCGGTGCTCGTGAGTCATGGTCGGGGCGCGGCGTTCGGGTTTCGTTTTGGCAATGCCGCGTACCTGACGGATCACAGCGATATTCCAGCCGAATCGCTGGCGGCGCTGGAAGGGCTGGACGTCCTGTTTCTCGATGCGCTGCGCCACAAGCCGCACCCCACGCACACGACGCTCGAACGGGCCGTGCAGTGGGTTGAGCAGTTGAAGCCGAAGCGCGCTTTTTTCACGCACATGTGTCATGATCTCGGGCACGCCCGAACCGAGTCGCTGCTTCCGGAGCATATCCGCCTGGCTTACGACGGGTTGACGATCGAGGTGGAGGGCGAGATCTGAATGGGTTTTCGCGTAATTCGGGGCCTTTCCGAGATCCCCTCTGATATTCCGCCGGCAGTGGCGACGGTTGGCAACTTCGACGGGGTTCACGCCGGGCACCGTTCGATTCTGCGCCGCGTTGTCCAGCTCTCGCGCGAGCGCAGCTGCACGCCGGCGGTGGTGACATTCGATCCGCATCCCACGCGCGTGGTCGCGCCAGCGCGGGCGCCCCGACTGCTGACCACTATCGAGCAGCGCTGTGAGCTGATGCGCCGCAGTGGGATCGAACTGGCGCTCGTCATTGATTTCACTCCCGAGATCGCGCAACTCACCCCGGAGCAGTTCGTCTCGCGAGTTCTCGTCGAAGGGCTCAAGGCGCGCGCCGTGCTGGTTGGAGAAAACTTTCGATTCGGCGCACGGCAGGCTGGCGATGTTCACACCCTGGAAGAGCTCGGTTCGCGATACGGCTTCGAGGTCGAAATCATAGAGGGCGTCCGCCGCCACGGCCGCATGGTGTCAAGCAGCGACATCCGGCGCCTGATCAGCGATGGCGACATGACGCTGGCCTGGCGCGAGCTGGAGCGCCCCTACGCTGTTGAGGGAGAGATCGTGCCAGGACGCGGAATCGGCTCAAAGCAAACGGTTCCTACGCTGAACCTGGCTACTGCCGCGGAGGTGCTGCCCGCGCAAGGCGTGTATATTACATGCACGGAAGATCTGGAATCCGGGCGCCGCTGGGATTCCATCACCAACATCGGACGACGGCCAACCTTTGGCGGCGAGTCGCTCACCATTGAGACCTTCCTGCTGTCAGCGCTGGAAGGCGACGCTCCGCGCCGCATCCGGCTAAGCTTCCTTCGGCGAGTGCGGGATGAGCGGAAGTTTGACAGCCCGGCGGCGCTCAAAGCGCAAATCCTCGCGGATGTTGCGCGCGCGAATGCATGGTTCCGTCGCCTGCGGCGCTGGTCCGGTCTCGCGCGTAAAGCTTGAGCGCCCCGGTAAACGGATCCCTGACTGACAATTCTTTACAGAGTGATTCGCAGGGTTCGCATCAGACGCCCCCCAGGTCGGGGAAACTCTGGCGCGCCTGGCATCGTCTTACGCGTGGCGGCGCGCCGCCGCGCATGAGTCAAAGCGCTTTTCGCAAAGGGTTGTCGGAAAGACCCATGAATCGTAGAGACCTTTTCAGAACTGCGGGGTCGGCGGTGATATCCGCGGCTTCCTACTCCCGCGTGCTCGGCGCGAATGACGCGGTCAAGCTAGGCGTCATCGGCTGTGGTAATCGCGGTTTATATCTGATGCAGGTGTTCGCGCGGATGCCGGGTGTGCGCATTTCTGCCGTATGCGACGTGTTCGGGCAAAAGACCGCGCGAGCGCGCAACGCCGCCCCGGGATCATTAATGTTTTCCGATCACAGGGCCCTGCTCGAGCGCGGCGGCGTGGACGCCGTGCTGGTGACGACTCCTGATCACTGGCACGCCGCCGTGTCTGTCGACGCAATGCTCGCCGGCAAAGACGTTTACGTCGAAAAACCGCTGTCATTCCGCCTGGAGGAGGGCGCGCGCATCATTGAAACGGCCAGACAGATGAACCGCATCTGCCAAGTCGGAATGCAGCAACGCTCCGGCGCTCTGTTTCTGAAGGCCAAGCGTGAAATCATCGATGCAAAACTGCTCGGGAGGATTTCCCTGGTCCGCACGGTTTGGCACCTCGGCGAACCCTACGACCTTGGTCCCGCGGATGAGCCGAAGCCAGCCGATCTTGATTGGGACCGGTTTCTGGGACCCGTGCCGTGGCGTCCCTGGAATCCGCATCAATATCACCACTACCGCCTGTATCTGGATTTCGGCGGAGGGTGCCTTACCGACCTGTTCACCCATTGGATAGACGTGGTTCACATGTTTATGGGGCAGGACGCGCCGAAGGCCGTCGCCGCGGGCGGCGGCATTTATATCGCTCATGATGATCGCTCAGCGCCGGATACTGTGAATGTAATCGCCCAGTATGACGGCTTCAACGTGACCTATGAGTCAACGGCCCTTCCCGGAATGCCCGAAGAACACATCGTCTTCCATGGTTCTGAAGGCACGCTGACCATCAACCGCAAAGCATACGAATTCCGCGCGAAAAACGAGCGCGCCCCCGCCATTGAGTACCGTTCGCCGGGCCCGCTCGATGAGGATCACGTCCGCAACTTCGTCGAATGCTGCCGCTCGAGAAAGGCGCCGAACTGCACCGCCTACCATGGCGACCGCGCCGCCCGCGTGTCCTTGTTCGCCAAAATGTCCTACGTACTCAACCGGAAAATCAAGCTGGATCCAACCGGGGGAATCGAGCAGGTGTAGCTCTTCCTCCGCCGATTCCAATTCGGCCTTTACTCCTGCTGTTTCGCCCGCAGCCGAATCCGGTCGGCGCCGCCGAACGCGCAGCGTGGACTAAAAACCGGCAAAGTGCGCCGGCTGTACGCGCGCCGCCAGCGCTTTGCCGACGGCCCGTAGCTCCGCAAGGTGATCGACAGAATCCAGGCTCTGAACGTGCTCTGGGACAATATCGCTTAAGCCCATCGCCTCCAGTCCCTCTCGCGAGAGCTCAGCGTTATATCGCACATATGCGAATAGCTTCGGCGAGACCGGTCCGGCGCACCCGACCAAGTCTCCGACTTCCCGGTCAAGCGCATGGCCGTGCCGGCACTCGCCAAAGACGCGGCACAGGAAATCCTGTTCGTTAAGCGCCGCATACATCAGCGCCGACGGAATCGAAGCGGCATTGTACAGCAGGTTCATATCTTCCGGCCGCAGATTCGCGTTTGCCTCCGCGCTCGTTCCAGTCCCGACTGAAACCAGCAGCATGTCTTCTACGCCGGCCCTCCAACACAAGTTGTAGGCCTGCACGGTCGCCATCAGGAAAAGTTGAAACGCCGGATTGTTATACATCGTGACGCCGCCATCCACAAACAGGTATTCCTTCACATTGCCGCGGCGGTCAGCAATCCGGACCACTTCCGGCGGAAAGTACACCGGCGCGGCGGTGCTGGCCCGGACCAGTTGCCACAGCGGCAAGTCCAGGTTGGATGGAATCCCTTGGTTGTAAGCCGCCCGCGGATTGTTGGATACAGGCCAGGGAGAGTCCGTTGTCGCATTGCGAAGCACGAGCATCAGCAGCGTCCGCAACCGGTCCGAGCCGAGCGTTGTATCCTCGCCGAACACCGCCCGCAGGCGCTCGGCCAGCTTCTCGTCTTCGAATTTGTAACGGAATCTGCGCAGCAATGCAGCCCGACTGAACATCTTTGGGCCGTTTTCAAAATAGAAACGCTGCACTTCGGCCACGCTCATGCCCAACGCAAGACAGGAGGCGATGATTGCGCCGGTGCTGGTCCCGCCGATGTAGTCGAAATAATCGGCGAGCACGAATTCCGAGCCGCGGCGCGTCTTAACGCGCAACTCTTCTTCGATGCGCGCCAGCACCTCAAGCGTGATCACGCCTCGAATGCCGCCGCCATCCAGCGCAAGAAGCTTTTTTTGTCCACTTGCGGAAACGCGATCTCGAAAACTCGTCACAGCGCGTGAAAATCGAAGTATACATTCCGACGCGGGGTTGAAGGACAGGAGACGGCCCGTTGCCAGCCGCACGATCGGAGCGCCGCCGGTTGCGTGGACCTCGTTCCGAAAAGCGCCCTAGCCCGCTCCACTGGCCCTCATTCCACCGGGTTTCGTGGCCGCCGGAATCGCCGCTGCGCTCGCGCCACTCTTCGTCCGGACGCCCCTGCGTCCAACTCTGGCCCCCGTGGTCTGGCTGTGGCGTTCTCTGAAAAGTCGCTTTGAGCGGGCGAGTAGAATAAAGCTAAGGTGAGTACGCAAAACGCGCTGGTAGGCGCTGTATGCCTGATCGGAGCTGCTCTCGCCGGCCTTGCTTCCCCGCAGCCGCCTGGCGTACCCAATTTCCGTGAAGTGAACGAGCATGTCTACCGAGGCGCTCAGCCATCGCAGGAAGGCTTCAAAAGCCTCGCCAGACTGGGCATCAAAACGATTGTCGATTTGCGGGGCGGCGGCCCACGATCAGCCGCTGAAGAGAAGCTGGTGAAAGCTGCGGGGATGAAATATATCAACATTCCCATGAAAGGACTCCAGGCGCCGTCCGACGAGGAGATCTGGAAAGCGCTCGGCATACTCGACGACAGCTCTGGCTGGCCTGTATTCATACATTGCCGCCGCGGCAAGGACCGCACCGGAGTGGTTGTCGCCTGCTATCGCATCGTCCACGACCACTGGCAAAATCAGAAGGCGCTCGAAGAAGCGCGACTCGCCGGCATGAGCTGGGTGGAGCGCGCGATGCAGAGCTATGTGCTCCGATTTCAGCCCGCCGGAAAGCCCGTGCTGTTGGGAGCACAGCCGCAGCCGGCATTGAGCGCCCCGTAACGCCGCGGTTGTCTGAACCGGCCTGTGTTAGAATTCCGCGAATATGGGCGCGGAATCAGCAGCAGGAGCGCCGCTTAATCATGTCGGTAAATATCGCATCGAGTCGATCCTCGGCCAGGGAGCGTTCGGGACCACATACCTGGGGCGAAATCTTGTCACCGGCGCAAGAGTTGCCGTGAAGGTGTTCGCATCCGGCGAGCCGGATGCGCTTCAGCGGAGGGCGTCCGAGATCAAAGCGCTTTCATCTGTCCAGCATCCGAACATTCAGCGCTTGATTGAGAGCGGAGCAGCCGACGGCCGCCCCTATATCGCCTACGAATGGATTGAGGGCGCAACTTTGGAGGAAGTGCTCCGCCGCGGCCCTCTGCCCCTGGCCTGCGCACTCTCAGCGGCCGCAGCCATCGGCGAAGCGCTCCGGTTCGCCCACGCGCACGGGATGATCCATCGCGACCTGAAGCCTGCGAATGTGCTGATCCCGGGTTGGCCGGCGACGCCGCGGTTCAATGAGGCCGTACTCCTGGATTTCGGGGTCGCCGGTGAACTTGATCCTCGAACGCGGGTGACAGTCTCGGGAATGACGTTCGGAACGCCGGTCTATATGTCGCCCGAACAGGTTCTTGGTGAACCGCAGACCACCGCGACCGACGTCTACGGCCTGGGACTGCTTCTGTTTGAAATGATCGCCGGAAGCCGGATGCGCGGTGGAGACGATCCCATTGCCATTTTCACCGCGATCCTCAAGGACGAGCCATCCGCGCCAGACTGGCCCATGCCGCCAGCAGTCGCGGAGCTGATCCGCGCTTGCGTGCGGCGCGATCCGGCCCAGCGCCCACCCATAGAAGAGGCGCTTGCGAAACTGGATGCGATCCGGCGCAGTTCTGTCGAGCAGGCTGGCCACCCGGCCGCTTCGTCGCCGCCTGCGCCGGCTTCGTCGCCGCCTGCGCCGGCGTTGCGCCGCGCGCCGAAGCTCGTCGCCTTCGCAATCGCGCTCGTCGTCCTCATTCTTGTCGCCGCAACCGCGATGCTGACGTTTAGTCCCCGGCGCACGGCCACGCGGACTGCCCCTCCTACGAAAGCCGCGCCCGCCCCGTCGCCGGAAGCCTCTCCCGCACCTGCGAGATCTCCCGGCCAAACTCCGTCCTCAAACCCCGTCTGGACGCTGCTGGCTGGTGTAGCGCTTGCAGCAGGGGGCGTCGGCGCCGGCTATTGGATTCGCGGCCTGCTCACGCGCTCGCCGTCCGACCTCAGAGCCGCCGCGCTCGGCCTGGCGCTGGACGCAGGCAAACGCCTGGACGTGACCGCTACCATTGCGATGCAGGTGACGGATCTGGTCGGTCGACTGCGGGATTTGGATGAGCGGATTCTCGCCGGGACCGTCGCCCTCATGCTGGACGAATATCAGAAGGCGACCGAGGCGAAGGACAGGCAATCGGCGTTGATGAACGTCGTGTCGCTAGCGGAAAAGCTGGGACAGCGCCTCTCTCCCTGGTACGTCCGCTACAAGGATGCCATCGGTTCCGCTGTCGCAGCCGCCGGCGCCGTATCCGGCCTTCTCACGGCTTACAACGGGTTCCACACTGGCCACAGATGACGCCCTCGATCCGATTCCCGCTGCGAAGACGGAATTAAACTGAAAAGGGGAGGAGCATGAAACGGTCTGTTTTGTCGAGATCTGTTGTCTGCGCGGCGGTTGTCGTTGTGTCCGCGCTTGCGCAGCAATACAAGGCGGAATCGGCTGGCGCGCCGCCTTCGAATTTGCCGCCCGGCATCGCCCAGGCGCTTCAGAAAGATGGCGCCAAAATTTCCGGCCCAAACGGAACGGTCTGTGAAATCTGGCTGGTCTCAACCGCGCCCCAGGGTCCTGCGTCCGGTGAAGAGAACGTTACCCTGCCGACCATTCCTCATGGATCTTTGCTGGGCGTCATCCGGTTTCCATCCCAGGGTTCCGACCGCCGCGGTCAGGTGATCAAGCCCGGCGTGTATACGCTTCGCTACAGCATGTTTCCCATAAACGGCGATCACCAGGGCGTCGCGCCGCAGCGTGATTTTTTCGTGCTGTCGCGCATTGAGGATGACCAGGATGCTAGCGCGAAGCCGAATTTTGACGCCTTAATGGCCCTCAGTCGGAAGGCTTCCGGAACGCAGCACCCCCTTGTCATGAGCATCTGGAAAGCGGATGACCAAAACCAGAGCTTTTCACAGCAAGGGGATGATTGGATCTTGCAGCGCAAGATGGGCGATACCAACTTGGCCATGATCGTTATCGGAAAAGCTTCGGCGTAGCTCACTCCCGAATCAAAGCAAATAGCGCTAAAAGCTGATGCCAAGCTCCGGTCCGAGGAACAGCCATTTATCTTTTGTCTCCACTGGCGGAATGTCCTGGATCGGCTCGCCGTCGGTGTGCGCGCGGTACATTTTCGCCGTGACGCTGAGGCGAAAGTGGCCGCCGCGGTCGATCGAGCCGCCTACGCTGGCGAGCGCGTAATAACCCCAGCCTGATCTGGATGTGCACACCGGGCAATCAATTCGGTAATAGGAACTGGGCTGGTGTATGCGCTCGGAGTAGTGCAGATACGCGCCCCCCGCGCCGCCCGAAATCCAGAAGCGGCGCACAGGCAGTATGACGCGTCCGCCGAAGGGAATGAAAAACTCGTAGTCGCGGATTCGCTGGTATCCGAATCCTGTGTAAAGGTAATCTTTGACCCCGGCCGCATGGAAGGCGGTATCGAGGCCGACATCGGCTTGCAAATTGGGAAGAAAGCGGTATCCATAGCCGATGCTCAGGGCGCCCGTATCGCCCATTCCGGCGGCGATGTCTCCGCGCGGCCGTGCCAGCCCCCCGCCGATTACGAAATTGTTTTTGGGGTACCATGCCTGTCCCAACAGAGGCAGTCCCGCCGCCGCCGCCGACAAGCATAGAAGGGCTTTCATATCAACAAGGGACGCGTCCGCCGGAGGGCGCGTTTCGCCAGCCCGGCCTCGCGCGCCGGATTCGAATTGGTCTTGTCTCCGCCGGCCGCCCGGCTGAACTGGCCGCCGCCGCGCCGAATTCGGTGCGGCGAGACTGGTGATCAGTTGCGATTTACAGTAGAGTATGTACAAACGGAGGAGGGTTCTCAGGACCCATGTTGGGGAAGCGCGTGGCGCGCCTGGCTGTCCTGTTAGCCGGGCCAATCGTCGTTTGCTGCGCCCTGTCGGCAAACGACTCTGCAGTTTCGGGCGCGAACTGCACATTTAAAGCCGATCCGGACCGCTTTCTTTCCGCTCAGTCCAGAGCGCGAAATGAAATCGTTGCCAGAACCGCAAAGTTTCGGCGGGCAGGCGATGCGCCGCCCCCGCGGACAGTCGATGCGCGTTCCATCCCGCACCGCAACTTCATTGACGATGAGATCTTCGGAAAGCTCGCTGCGATGAATGTCCCATCGGCGCCCTTGTCTTCCGACGAGGAGTTTTTCCGCCGCATCCACCTCGACCTGACGGGCCGCCTTCCCAGCCCCGCGGCTATCCGTGCGTTCGTCGCCGATTCCGACCCCGGCAAGCGCGACCGCGTTATTGATCAACTGTTGTTCTCGCCGCAGTTTGTCGACAAATGGGTGATGTGGCTGGGCGATCTGGTGCGAAATTCGGCCACAAACGCGACTTCCTACAGCCCGGAACAGTTGCAGGGGCGCACCAAATTCTACAAATATCTCTGGGATTCGCTCATGGACCAGAAATCGCTGCGCGACATAGCCTGGGAGATCGTGATCGCCAACGGCAACAACTACGACGAGAACTCCGGGCAGGTGAATTTCATTTCCAGCGCAGGCGCGCCCGGCGGTCCCGCACAGGATACCTATGATGCAATGCTGGTGAAATCGGCGACGGCGTTCCTCGGCCTGTCCCACTACGATTGCCTGCTGTGCCACAACGGCCGCGGCCATCTGGATCAGATCAGCCTGTGGGGGGCGAACACAAGCCGGCTGGATGCGCAGCGGATGGCGGCTTTCTTCTCGCGCACCAATCTCACGCGCTGGGCTCCGCCGCCCGGCACGCCGCAAGATGTCGCCTCCCAGATGTATTACTACAACAGCTATTCGGTGAGTGAGGTGTTCAACCGCTCCTATGGGCTGTCCACCAATTACGGCAATCGCCCGAACCGGACCCCGGCCGGCAACCTGACCAGCATCACCCCGGTTTACCGGAACGGACAGACCCCCCAGGATCCCGGCTGGCGCAGCGAGTTCGGCCGGTTTATGGTGGACGATCCGATGTTCGCGGTGAATTTCGCAAATCGTTTATGGAAACAGATGTTCGGTTTGGGACTGGTGGAACCCGTCGATGGGCTCGATCCCGCACGGCTCGATCCGGCCAACCCTCCCCAAAGCCCCTGGACTCTGCAGGCGAGCCATCCCGTGTTGCTTCAGAAATTATCGAAATCGTTCGTCGATACCTGGTACAACCTCCGCGAGACGCTGCGCATCATCGTCAGTTCGTCCGCCTACCAGCTGAGTTCGCATTACGATGACGCCGTCTGGAATGCGTCGTATGTCCCGCTCTTTGCTCGTCATTATCCACGGCGGCTGGATGGCGAAGAAGTGCACGACGCGATCTGCTCCGCCACCGGCGTTTTTAACAAATACACGCAATTCGGCTGGGGTGGAACGGTCAGCTATGCCATGCAGCTGCTCGATTCCGTAGAGCCTCGGAATAATCTCGGAAACGCGCAGGTCTTCATGAATTATTTTTTCCGGGGGAATCGGGACACTACGCCGCGCATGCAGGCGAGTTCGTTACAGCAGGAGCTGGCGCTGATGAACGATACCTTCGTCACCGCCAAGCTGAAGATGAACGCCTCGCCAGCGCTGCAAGCCATCGCCAGGCTGCAAACCAACGACGCAATCATCGATGAGCTGTGGTTGACGTTCCTTTCCCGCCTGCCCACCAGCTATGAGCGCGGGCGCGCTTCATCGTATCTTGCGGCGGCAGCTACAGCGGCGCAACGGAACGCCGCGATCGAAGATCTTGCCTGGGTGCTGGTGAATAAAGTCGATTTTCTGTTCAGCTATTGAGAGGCCGCACAGATGAAGGATCGGTTTGGCGTGGATTGGAGCAAAACTCGGGGATCAGTATTTTGGCGGCGTCCGATACTTGGCAGACGGACGTTTTTTCGCCACATTGCCGCTGCTGTGAGCGGGTATTGGCTGGCTCCCGGGCGGCCCATGGAGACAGTCGCAAAAGCAGCGGTCACGCCCGTCGGAACGGCGAAGAATTGCATCTTTATTCTGCTGACCGGCGCGCCCAGTCACACGGACACATTCGACTTAAAAGAAGGATCCTGGACGCCGTCCTATTTCAACCCGACCAGCTATGGCGACATACGGTTCCCGCAAGGGCTGATGCCTAACGTCGCGGCTCATCTGGACTCGATTGCGCTGCTCCGGTCGGTTCGAGCCTGGAATACCGCACACCCCCTGGCTCAGACATGGGTGCAGTTGGGGCGGAATCCGGCATCGGGATTATCGAAAATCGCGCCCCATATCGGCTCCGTGGTTGCCCTGGAGCTGGGGCCGAAGTCGCCAAACCAGATCCTGCCGCCATTTATTTCTCTGAATGCGAGTTCCGGGCCCGATCAGGGCTACTTGCCGCCTCAATACGGGCCGTTTTATGTCAGTCCGGGAGGCGGCGGCCTGGCGAACACGCGCCACCCCGACGGCGTCACCGCATTCAATCGCCGCTACGCTATGCTTCAGGACATCGACGCCGAATTGCGTTCCGACCCGGCGATCGGCGGTGAGGCTGAGGACGTCGTTGTGAATGGCGAAAAGGCCCGCGGGCTCATGTATAACCCGGCGGTTGACGCCATCTTCAATTTCGACGCGGCGACGAAGGCGGCTTACGGCAACTCCTCATTCGGCAACGCCTGCATAACGGCCCGAAACCTGATTCGCGCCGATCTTGGCACGCGCTTCATCCAAATCAGTTTCGGGACGTGGGACCACCATACGTCAATTTATGCGCCCAATGCAAACCTTCAGGCCATGTCGCGTCAATTCGACGCGGCGTTCGGCCAGCTCCTGGCGGACTTGAAACAGGACGGCTTGCTGGATCAGACGCTTGTGCTGGCGTTGGGCGAGTTCGGCCGCACGGTCGGTCCGCTCAATGCGAATGGCGGTCGCGATCATCACGTCCAGCAAACAGTTGTATTTGCCGGCGCGGGAATCAGAGGAATGAGGGCGATCGGCAGCACCAACGCCTCCGGATCCGACATCGCCGAGCCGGGTTGGTCGCGCAATCGCGAAGTCAAGCCTGAAGACATCGAGGCCACGATCTACTCAGCCCTGGGGATTGATTGGACCACAGTGCGCCACGACGATCCGTTAAATCGCGGCTTCGAGTACGTCCCGCAGACCGGCCCGGTCGAGTATGGCCCCGTCAACGAGTTGTGGTCATAAGCCGGTTACCGCTTCGCCGGTCTGCGGAACAGCGTCAGGCTGGCAAGAAACGCGACCAGCGCGCCAACAGTGAGCCACACGGCACGGGCAAATCCTTCGCCCATGGGGTAGTAATACGAGGAAAAGAAGTAGCCTCGCACCATCAGAATCAGCACCACCAGGGTCCAGAACGGAAACAAATAGCGAAACGCGCCGGTCACGGCTAAAATGACCGACAGCATGCCGATTATGCTGAGCGAAAAAACCCACCAGGTGAGCGCTGCGCCAGTCCACGGGAGCATTCCCAGGTTGAGATTGTGCACGCCGCTCGCAATTGTCACCACCGACAGAAGAAATAAAAATAAGGCCAGAAGAAATTCGAATAAGTATGCATATGCGCGGAATATCCGTCCGACCATTTTTAAGTGGGCCTCCTGTTAGGGGAACATGCCATTGTATCAGCGGAAGGGCCCGGCATGATCGGCCGGCGCTAACTGCTTGACTGTGCTACATTATGCAACTTACAATGTGAGACGAGGGGATTTGTCCTCAGCAAGTATGGGACCAACGTCCTCCACGGCGAGAAAATTCGAAATCCTGCACGCTATCGTCAAGGCGTACATTGAGACCGGGGAGCCGGTTGCGTCGCGCAGCATTTCGCGCGCCCGGAAGGACCATCTGAGTCCAGCCTCTGTGCGAAATGTGATGGCGGATCTGTGCGATGAGGGTTATCTCGCGCAGCCGCATACCTCCGCAGGACGGGTTCCGACTCAGAAAGCCTTTCGGAGTTATATCAATAGCTTGATGGCCACCAACCGGCTTCTTACGGCGGAGCTTGCCCGTCTCCGAGCGGAACTGGACGAAGCTGGCACCATGGAAGGTCGCGTTGAGCGCACCTCGCGCATGCTGACGGACATGACGCGCGGCGTCGGGATCGTCGCGGCCATCCCATCCGGCAGCCAGACGCTGGACCAAGTGGAGCTGCTGGCGGTTGGAAACCGCCGGGTGCTGATGATCCTGGTGACGAAGGATGGCGCCGTGCGGCAGCGCCTTGTGGTTCTCGATGAGCCAATCAGCCAGCAACAGTTGGAGTCCATTCGGAACTACGTGAACCGCGAGTTCAGCGGGTGGACGCTGGAAGCCACCCGCCAGGAACTGGTACGCCGTCTGGAGCAGGAGAGCGCCGCTTATGACGCCATTCTGCGTCATTTGATGGTGTTGAATTCCAAAGGCTTGCTGGAGATTGGGCTGAGTCCGGAAATCCACCTCGAAGGGGCGAGCAATCTGATTGGTCTCGACCTTCACCTCACCCGCGAGAAAACGCGGGAACTTTTCCAGGCGCTTGAAGAGAAGAAGCGGCTGCTCCAGCTCCTCGAGCGGTTTCTCGAAAGCGCGGATGGCGAACTGGCCGTTCATGTCGGTCTTGGCGAGGCGCACCCCAGCATGTCCGAGCTGTCGCTGATCGGACTTTCGGTGCTGCTGCCGGCAGGCATCCGGGCGAAGGTTGCCGTTCTTGGCCCGATGCGAATGGATTACGGCCGCGTTATGTCCGCTGTTTTGCACGTCGGCCAAGCCCTGCGCTCCGTCGCATAGCGCACGCGTGCTCTGGACGCTTACTTTCTAAGGACGAATTCCCCCATAGTTGTTACCCTGAAGGTAGGTAGAGGTATGGAAACCAATAATACCAGCGTGGACGTCAGGGATGGTCAGACTGGCGCCGAAGTGAGCAGCGATACCGCCGTGATCGTCGATCCGGCGGCTCAGCTCGCGTCGATCACCGCCGAGCGGGATCAACTGGCCGCCGAGCGTGCAGAATTGCACGACCGCTACCTGCGGCGTCAGGCCGAATTTGAGAACTTTCGCCGACGGGTCGAACGGGAAAGCGCTGAATTCAAACAATATGCTGCAAGCGAAGCGATTCAGGCGATGCTTCCGATCATCGACGATTTCGAGCGCGCTTTAAAACAGGAGAGCTCCGACAAAGAATATCAGCGGGGCATCGAATTGATTTACCAGAGGATGATGGACGCGCTGAGGAAGCTCGGGCTGGAGCCGATCTCTGCGGCAGGGCAGAGTTTCGATCCGTATATTCATCAGGCCGTCGAACGGGTCGAGACCGAGGACGCGGACGACCACACCGTCGTTGAGGAATTTCAACGCGGTTACAACTTCAAGGGACGGCTGTTGCGCCCGGCCATGGTGAAAGTCGCGGTCAAGCCCTCTTCGAGGTCCTGATTTCCGCCGTTATATAGTAGAGGAACGCTGGACCGGCCATTATCAACGTGACCAAGCGGGATTACTACGAAATTCTCGGCGTGAGTCGCGACGCCGACGAGCAGGCGATCAAGAGCGCTTACCGCAAGCTGGCGCTCAAGTACCATCCCGACCGCAATCCCGGCAATCCGGAAGCCGAGGAGAAGTTCAAGGAAGCTGCCGAAGCTTACAGCATCTTGAGCGATGCGCAGAAACGCGCTGCTTATGACCGCTTCGGTCATCAGGGCGTCGCAGGAGCGGCCGCCGGCGGCTTTGACGCCTCGGTGTTTCAGGATTTCAGCGACATATTCGGAGATCTGTTCGGTTTCGGCGATTTATTCGGCGGCGGCGCGCGCCGTCGCAACCGCCCTCAACGCGGCGACGACCTCCGCTACGATCTGGAAATCAACCTGGAGGACGCGATCCGCGGAATGAGCATCGAGATCCAGGCGCCAAGGCTCGAACCGTGCCGGCATTGTCATGGCGCCGGCGCGGAACCCAACGATGGCCTGGCGACTTGCCCGTTGTGCCACGGCCGCGGCGAGATCGTCTTTCAGCAGAGCTTTCTTTCTGTTCGCCGGACATGCAACCAGTGCGGAGGACTCGGCAAGATCGTGCGTCGGCCGTGCCGGGAATGCCGCGGCGAGGGGCACATCCGCAGCGACCGGAAGCTCAAGGTAAATATCCCGCCTGGCGTCGACAACGGAACACGCTTACGTCTCGCCGGCGAGGGCCAGTACGGCGCAAATGGGGGGCCGCCAGGCGACCTCTACGTCATTGTGCGCGTGAAGGAACACCCTGTCTTTACCCGCGATGGCGATGATTTGCATTGCAAGGTGCCAGTAAACGTCGCGCAAGCCGTCCTGGGCGCCGAGGTGGACGTCCTCACATTTGATGGCCTTCAGACCGTTAAAATTCCCGAGGGCGCGCAAAGCGGATCCACCGTGCGTTTGAAGGGTCTGGGCGTCCCCCGGCTTGACGGTTACGGCCGGGGCGATTTGTTCGTTCACGTTGACGTCAAGATGCCGACCAAGCTGACCAAAGAGCAACGGAAATTGTTCGAGCAGTTGCGTGACCTCCTCCCCGCCGAGAACGAGCCAGAAGATAAGGGCTTGTTCGAAAAGGTCAAGGACTATTTCGTATAAGCGCCTGTTTGGCCAGCCCTGCATCTGAATGCCAGTGATGTGCAGAACATCGCCGTCCAGTACGCCGTGCGCTCGAACACCGGCGCAAACGGCGCTCCGAAGAGCCCACCTCAATGAAAACTCGCGTCTTACGTATATGTTTGCGGCGCTGGCCGCGGGACAGGGGCGTAGAAATTCGGCGCCTATGTTCTTACGAGTAAAGGGAGGCGGCCCCAAGTGAGTCTTCGAGCCGCTCTCCTAGGATGGCCGTTCGACCCGGCGCAGCGAGCCACAGGAGCCGTCGATTACAGGATCTCTTCTGACCAATTCTCGAGGATGTGTTTGACCGCGCCCGTGAATTGATCGGCCAGGGCCCCATCGATGAGCCGGTGGTCAAAGGTTAAGGCAAGATAACATACTGATCGGATGGCGATTGCGTCCTCAACCACAACGGGCGTTTTCTCGACCGAACCGACGCCCAGAATGGCTACCTGCGGCTGGTTGATGATGGGAGTGGCGAACACGCTGCCGAAGCTTCCGAAGTTGGTGATCGAGAATGTTCCGCCCTGCACTTCATCGGGCTTGAGCTGGCGCGAACGGGCGCGCGTCGAAAGATCAACAATCGCGCGTTGCAGGCCGACAATATTTTTTTCGTCGGCGTTGCGGATGACCGGCACAATCAGCCCGTTCTCGAGCGCAACGGCGATCCCGATATTGATGTCATTGTGGTAGATGATGTTCGTTCCCTCGATAGAGGCGTTCACGATGGGGAACTGACGCAAGGCGGCGCTGGCCGCTCGCGTAACAAAGGGCAGGTATGTCAGTGAGAAACCGTACCGCCGCTGAAAATCCGCTTTGTAGCGCTCGCGCATTCGCGCAACCTTGGTCATATCCACCTTGTGGACGGTGGTGACATGGGCGGAAGTGCGCTTGGAGAACACCATGTGCTCGGCAATTTTCTGCCGCATGGTGCTCATCGGCTCGATGCGGGCGCGTGGGGCCTCGGCCCGGGGCAGCGGCGGGAGTTCCTGCTCCGCGGGCGGCGCGGGCGGCATCGCGGGCGCCTGCGCGGCGCGCGCGGGTTCGCCATAAGCTGGAGCCGTTACGCTCGCAACCGTGCGAGCCGCCTGCTGCGACATGTAGTTCTCGAGGTCCTGTTTGGTGATGCGTCCCCCGGCGCCGGTTCCCCGGATCTGGCGCAAATCGATATTGAACTCCCGCGCCATTTTCCGAACCAGCGGCGACAGCGGGCCTGGCGGCTCCTCCGCCGGAACGGATGGCGCCGCGGCCGCCGCCGCGGGTTGCGGCGCGTTGATATCCTCCCGCGACGACGCGGGCGGGGGAACCGGCGTTGGCGTTATGCTTTCGGCCGCTGCGCGCCGCGGCTCCGGCGCTTGTTCGGCTGGCGAGGCGGTTGCGCCTCCCGCTGCGCTGCGCGCCGATGGAGCGACATCACTCCCCTGACCGTCGCCGGATTCGTCAATTCGCCCGACCACGGTGTTAATGCCCACGGTCTTGCCTTCCTCAACCAAGACCTCTTTCAGAATGCCCGCCGCTGGCGCCGGGATCTCCGTGTCGACCTTATCCGTGGAGATCTCAAAAAGCGGTTCATCGCGCTCCACGCGCTCACCGGGCTTTTTCAGCCATTTGGTCAATGTGCCTTCGACAATGCTCTCCCCCATCTGGGGCATGACGACATCAATCATTTTTTCTCCCGTATCAGGCCGGTCCCGCCGGCTCTGGCGCTGCCTCTGTTATTTCCATTTCGAACTGGCGGCTCAAGCCGCCGATCACAGCTTGAACAACTTCCGCGCGGCAAGCCCGCGACCCGAGTTGTCGCATCGAGGTCACCGGTTTCGACAACCCGCACGGCACAATGTAATGGAAATAGTTCAAATCGGTATCAACGTTCAGCGCAAAGCCGTGGGATGTCACCCAGCGGCTGATGTGTACGCCGATTGCTGCGATTTTCGCGTCCTCGACCCAGACCCCAGTCAGGCCGGGTATGCGCCCGGCCCGGATTCCGAATCCGGCCAGCGCGTCAATAATCGCCTGCTCGATGCCGCGCACATAGGCGACAACATCGCGCTTCCATTCTCGCAAATCCAGAATCGGGTATCCGACGATTTGGCCCGGTCCGTGATACGTCACGTCCCCGCCTCGATCCGTCAGATGGAATTCGACTCCGGCGCGCGCCAGCAATTCTTCGCTCGCCAATAGGTTCTCGCGCCGCCCGTTGCGACCCATGGTGACCACGTGCGGGTGTTCGACGATCAGCAGCTGGTCGGCGATCTCGCCGCGTTTCCGGCGGTTTACAAGCTCGCGTTGAATCGCGAGCGCTTCGGCGTAGCTGATACGCCCAAGATCGCGAACCTCACATCTGCGCATCACGATGCTCCTGCCGACCCCTGCTCCGCGTATCCGCGTCACCTCGGCCTGGACCGCTTAAATGTTGATCGCGAGCCCGTATACCGAATTGAATGCATCTCCCAGGGCCTCGTAGATGGTGGGATGCGCGTGAATTGTGCTCATCATCGTTTCTACCGTGGCTTCGGCCTCCATTGCAGTGACAGCTTCGCTGATCAGCTCGAAAGCCTCCGGTCCGATGATGTGCACGCCGAGAATTTCGCCCCACTTTTCCTCAGATACGACCTTGACGAAGCCCTCATGCTTTCCGAGAATGCTCGCCTTGCTGTTGGCGACAAACGGAAACTTTCCTACCTTCACCTTAAAGCCCTGCGCCCGCGCCTGCGCCTCGGTCAGACCGACGCTGCCGATCCCCGGATCCGTGTACGTGGCGCCAGGAATGCGGTTCTTATTGACCGGTCGCACGCTTTTTCCGGCGATATGGCCGACTGCAACCAGCCCCTCCATGCTGGCGACGTGCGCCAGTTGCGGAGTGCCGAGGACGACGTCGCCTATGGCGTAAACGCCGGGCTCGCCCGTGCGCTGGTAATCGTCAACTTTGATGAACCCGCGATCGGTGGCGATGCGCGTGTTTTCAAGGCCTATGTTCTCAGTGACTGGCTTGCGGCCCACGGCGACCAGCAGCGTCTCTGCCTGCATGTCCTCGCGCTTGCCGTTGGCCAGCGTGACCGTAAGCCGCACGCATCCGTCCATTTTTTGAATGTCTTCCGCTTTGGCGCCCGTTTCGACTCGAATTCCGTTCTTTCTGAAATGCTTTTCGAGCTCCTTGGACACCTCCTCGTCTTCCACTGGCACGATGCGGGGCAGCATCTCCAGAATCGTCACTTTGGTCCCGAAGCGGCTGAAGATCGAGCCAAACTCGACCCCGACTGCGCCTGCCCCGATGATGATCATGGTCTTCGGAATCGCCGTCAGGTTCAGAATCTCGATGTTCGTCAGGATACGGTGGGGGTCCGGCGTCAGACCGGGAAGCATGCGCGCGTCGGATCCCGTCGCCACGATGATGTTTTTGGCTTCGATGGTCTGCGCGCCCTTATCGGAAGTGACTTCAATTTTCCCATTGCCTTTCAGCCGGCCATAGCCCTTGATCCACTCCACTTTGTTCTTCTTCATGAGCGCTTCCACGCCCTTGGCGTGCTTGGCGACAATTTTGTTCTTGCGTTCGTTGACCAGTCTGAAATCGAGGCGGGGATTGTCGCAGTGGATGCCCTGCTCCTCGGGATTCAGAAAGTATTCCCAAACATCGGCGGCGTGCAACATGGCTTTCGTGGGAATACAGCCGACATGCAGACAGGTGCCGCCAAGTTTGGGATCTTTTTCGATGATGGCG
Organism: Bryobacteraceae bacterium; assembly: GCA_035652975.1. GTDB lineage: Bacteria > Acidobacteriota > Terriglobia > Bryobacterales > Bryobacteraceae > TMP-7. The sequence goes on from DASRCT010000006.1 coordinate 45,122, forward strand.
GTCTTAAGCCCGTACTGGCCGGCGCGCACCGCCGCTGTGTAGCCGCCCGGACCGCTGCCAATAATCACGAGATCGTAGGTCATTGTGCCTCTTCAGTTTAACAAGGGGCTCGGTCGAACCCCGATATTCGGCTCCGAATGAAGAGCCAGTCGGATGGCGGAAGGCTGTTCGATTCCTGTTGCGCCGGCGTTTGCGCTCCGCCGGCGCCGGCAGCATGCTGCGGGCCCTGCTCAATGCTGTCCCGGACATCGCCGTCCGCGTCTGTGATTACGAATCGAAACGCGCGCTAGGACCCCGACCCCGCCGGCGCTTCCGCCTCAGCATGGATCTCCTGCAGGCTCCATACGCGAATTGGATCCTTGCGCCGCGCCGCCACCGCCTCTACCGCCGCCCGCGCGCCGCTCATGGTGGTGATGATCGGAACCCGCCATGACACCGCCGTCCTGCGAATTGCCTGTTCGTCGCTGAAGGCGGTTGCGCCGCTCGTGGGCGTGTAGATCACCAGTTGTACCGACCCCGCCTTCATCAGATCCACGACATTCGGACGGCCTTCGTTGACTTTGAACACCACCTTGCATTTCACTCCAGCGGCCTGAATCAGCGACGCCGTCCCGCGCGTGGCCGCGATGCTGAACCCGAGTTCGGCGAATCTTTTTGCAAGCTCGGCCGCCGCAGGCTTGTCCCGGTCATTCACGCTGAAGTACACTTCCCCTTTGTCCGGAATGGGCGTCCCTGCGCTGAGCTGAGCCTTGCCGAAAGCTTCGCCAAAACTCTCCCCGACGCCCATCACTTCCCCGGTCGATCGCATCTCTGGTCCCAGGGCGGGATCCACGCCGGGAAACTTGTTGAAGGGAAATACGGGCGATTTGACGAAATACTTGCCGCCGAGCTCCAGCATGCCGGATGTGACTCCGCCGGTCAGCGCCCCCAAGTCCCGCAGCTTGTGTTTCAGCATGAGCGCTACCGCGACCTTCGGCAGCGGCACTCCGGTCGCCTTGCTGACATACGGAACCGTGCGCGACGCCCGCGGATTCACTTCGAGTACATACACCCTTCCATCCTTCACGGCATATTGCACGTTCATCAGACCGACCACGTGCAGCGCGCGCGCCAGCCGCGCCGTGTAATCCTGAATCGTCTGGCGGACGCTCTCCGACAGCGTGATCGGCGGCAGGACGCAGGAGCTGTCGCCGGAATGAATGCCCGCCTCCTCGATGTGCTCCATGATTCCTGCGATGAGCACATCTTCGCCGTCGGAGAGCGCGTCCACATCAACTTCCGTCGCGTCTTCGAGAAACCGGTCGATCAGCACAGGGCGCTGCTGCGAAAACACTACCGCTTCTTGCATATAGCGCCGCACCGTGTCCTCCTCATAGGCGATCACCATTGCGCGGCCGCCCAGCACGTAGCTGGGCCGCACCAGCACAGGATATCCGAGCTGGCGCGCGACGGCGCACGCCTGCTCGACGTTGGTCGCGGCGCCGTTGGGCGGCGACGGAATCCCGAGCTCATCGAGCAGTTTGCCAAACAGCTTGCGATCCTCGGCCAGATCAATGTCGTCCGGATCCGTCCCGATAATCGGCACGCCCGCGCGCTTCAGCGGCAGCGCAAGCGTCAACGGCGTCTGCCCCCCGAACTGGACGATTACTCCTTCCGGTTTCTCCGTATCGTAAATGTTCAGCACTTCTTCGAGCGTTAGCGGCTCAAAATACAGCCGGTCGCTTGTGTCATAGTCGGTCGAGACCGTTTCGGGGTTGCAGTTCACCATGATGGACTCGTACCCGAAGTCCTGCAGCGCGAACGACGCGTGGCAGCAGCAGTAATCGAACTCGATGCCTTGTCCGATGCGGTTCGGACCGCTGCCGAGAATCATGATTTTTCTCCGGTCGCTCGGGTCCGCTTCCGACTCCGATTCGTAGCTCGAATACAGATACGGCGTGAAGCTCTCGAACTCCGCCGCGCAGGTATCCACGCGGTTAAAGACAGGGGTGACGCCGAGTTCCTTGCGCCGCGCGCGCACTTGAAGCGGCTCGACGCCCCACATGCGCGCAAGCGTGGCGTCAGAAACACCCTCGCGCTTGGCTCGAGCGAGGGTTTCCTTGGAGGCGGTCTCGAGCGACGCCCGGGCTAATTCAGTTTCGAACTCCACCAGATCGCGAATTTGTTTGAGGAACCACGGGTCGATTTTCGTGTACCCGTGCACCTCCTCGACGCTGAACCCGTTCTGGAACGCGAAGTGGATATAGCCGAGCCGCTCCGGATTCGGCGTGATCAGACGCGGTTTAATCAGCGCCGGGTCGTATTGGGTCGCGCTCTCACTCTTGCCCGTTTCGAGGCTGCGGATTCCCTTGTTGAGAGCCTGCTTGAACGTCCGCCCGATCGCCATCACTTCGCCGACCGATTTCATTTGCGTGCCCAGCACGGGCTCGGCGCCAGGAAATTTCTCAAACTGCCAGCGCGGTATTTTCACCACCACGTAGTCGATGGTCGGCTCGAAGCAGGCCGGCGTTTTGCGCGTAATATCATTCTTGATTTCGTCCAGCCGGTAGCCGACCGCCAGCTTCGCGGCGATCTTCGCGATCGGGAATCCCGTGGCTTTCGAAGCCAGCGCCGAGCTTCGCGAGACTCGCGGATTCATCTCCACGATCACCATACGGCCGTCGGCCGGATTGATCGCAAACTGCACGTTGGAGCCGCCGGTGTCGACGCCAATTTCCCGCAGACAGGCGAGCGCGGCGTCGCGCATCATCTGGTATTCGCGGTCGGTCAGCGTCTGCGCGGGCGCGACGGTGATGGAATCCCCCGTGTGCACGCCCATGGGATCGAAATTCTCGATCGAGCAGACGATAATGGCGTTGTCGGCGACATCGCGCATGACCTCCAGCTCGAACTCCTTCCAGCCGAGCACGCTCTCTTCGATGAGAACTTCGTGAACCGGCGATAACTCGAGACCCCGGCTGAGGATCTGCTCGAGATCCTCGGTGTTATACGCAATGCCGCCGCCCGTCCCCCCCAGCGTGAAGCTGGGGCGCAGGATCACCGGATATCCGATGCGCGAAGCGAACGCGATGCCGTCGTGCACGTTGTTAACCAACGTGGATTCGGGTAAATCCAGCCCGATTTTACGCATCGCATCCTTGAACATCAGCCGGTCTTCGGCCTTTTTGATGGCCTTCAGGTTCGCCCCGATCAGTTGGACGCCGTAGCGCTCAAGGACCCCCGCTTCGGCGAGCGCGACGGAGAGGTTCAGCCCAGTCTGGCCGCCCACCGTGGACAACAGCGCATCGGGCCGCTCTTTTCGGATCACCTCTTCGGCAAACGCGACGCTCAGCGGCTCTACGTACGTCTTGTCCGCCAGATTGGGATCCGTCATGATTGTCGCCGGATTCGAATTGATAAGAATCACTTCGTATCCGTCGGCTCTCAGCGCCTTGCACGCCTGCGCGCCTGAATAGTCGAATTCGCACGCCTGCCCGATGACGATCGGCCCCGATCCGACGATCAGAATGCGGTGAATGTCGTTTCGCCTGGGCATCCTAACGGCCCTTGTGTTCCTGCATCAGCCGCAAGAAATCTTCAAACAGATAGTGCGAGTCATGCGGGCCCGGCGCTGCCTCGGGGTGATATTGGACGCAGAATATCGGATAGTTGCGATGTCGGAATCCCTCGAGAGTCTCATCGTTCAAATTCACGTGGGTGAGCTCTACCTCGTTGGCATTCAATGAATCCGCATCCACGGCGAAGCCGTGATTGTGGGATGTGATTTCCACCTTGTTGGTGAGCTTGTTCAGAACGGGATGGTTGGCGCCGCGGTGCCCGAATTTCAACTTGTACGTCTTCCCGCCGAGCGCCAGTCCAAGAACTTGCTGGCCCAGGCAGATGCCGAATATGGGCGTTTTGCCGATCAATTTCCGGACCTGTTGCTGCTGGAATTGGAGCGGTTCCGGGTCGCCCGGACCGTTTGACAAAAAGACGCCGTCGGGCTTCATGGCCAGCACATCTTCAGCGGTGGTTGTCGCAGGAACCACCTTCACCCGGCAGCCCACCTGCACCAGCCGCCGAAGAATGTTCTTTTTGATGCCGAAATCGTAAGCGACAACGTTGCAACAGGGTTCGGCTGGCGCGGGCAGCCGGTCCGAGGGCGAACAGCCTTCGACGGGTTGCGTCCATTCGTACGGCTCGCTGGTGCTCACGCGACTCGCCAGATCGAGCCCCGCCATCAGCGGCGCCTTGCGCGCGCGTTCCACCAGCTCCGCCGGATCCGCGCCCGAGCAGGCCAGGACGCCTCGCATTGCTCCGCAGCTTCGCAGGTGGCGCACGAGCGCCCGCGTATCAATCTCAGCGGCGATGGGAATTCCGTTTTCGGCGAGAAATCGGTTGGCGGCCTCCTCCGATCGCCAATTGCTTGCGATCGGCGAAAATTCGCGCACGACCAGCCCTTCAATGAACGGCTTCCGCGCCTCGCTGTCGGCTCGGTTGGCGCCGTAATTTCCGATCTGCGGATTTGTCAGTACGACAATCTGCCCGGCGTAGGAAGGATCCGTGAAGATTTCCTGATAGCCGGTGATCGCGGTGTTGAAAACAACTTCGCCGCAGCTGTCTTTAGACGCCCCAAAGCTCCTTCCCTCGAAGACCGCGCCGTCCTCCAGGGCGAGCAGTGCTTTTTTCAACTCGGTGGATCCTCCAGGCGGGGGTGTAACTTTTATTTCATCACGCGCCGCCAGCGCGCGTCCACTCCGCTATGTTTGGATCGACCGGCGCATCCTGTCGCGTTGTTTTGCGGCTCCTTTCACCATCGCCACCCGAGCCCGGCGGCGCACGCGCACCCGCAACCGGTGCGCATGCCGGAAAGACGCCGACGCCGAGCCGCTCTTGTTCCCAGGCTCCTGTTTTTCCACTTCCCCGTTAGCGCCTGCGCCCATCGCCGGGTCCTTCCCCAGCGTCGGAAGCGAGGCCAGCGACATCCAGAACTCCTCAATGCCGCGAATCACAGCATAAAATTGATCGAGTTCCACCGGCTTGACAATGTAACAGTTTGCCGATAAGTCATACGCCATCCGGACATCATTCGGCAACTGCGATGTCGTCAGTACGATGACAGTGATGGACCGCAGGTTCGGATCGCTCTTGATGGTCCTCAATACTTCGAGGCCGTCGCGCTTCGGAAGATTCAAATCGAGAAGAATCAGGTCCGGCCGGGGCGCGTCCCGGTATTCACCGCGTCTGCGCACGAAGTCGATCGCCCTCGCGCCGTCCGTGACAATGCTGATTCGCTTGGGAATGTTCCCTTCGAGCAAAGCATCGTGCGCCAGACGCGCGTCTGCGGGACTGTCTTCGACGAGGAGGATTTCGAAAGGTCTGTCAAACATATCCTCTTTGTTGCACCTATTCGCGCGGCAGCCGCGCGAGTTTTAACCAGAAGCTCAGCGTTGCACGAATCACGCGAACGAACTCCTCCGGGTCGGCTGGCTTCAAAATGTAAGCGTTAGCGTGCAGGTCGTATGCGCGCGTCACGCCCTCATAGGAATCGTCGGACGCCAGCACGACAATCGGGATCCGTTTCAGTTCCGGGTCGCGCTTGATTTCCGCCAGCGTGTCGCAATCGTCTGGATTCGAAACGTCGAGATCCAGAAGGATGAGATCGGGCCGCGCCGCGCCACTGTACGCGCCGGCGCCGCGGAGGTACGGCAGCACATCGCGGCAAGCGGCCACAACATTCAGATTGTTGTTTTCAAGCGCGTGCCGTACGAGCTGAACTTCCTCGGCATGTTCAGATAACAGCAAGATCTCTGCCGCAATGCTCGGTGCTTCCGCCTTCATCAGCTTCGAAAAAGTGGTTGCAGACTAATACCAGCTCGGCGGCGTTCGGCGAGAGCGCACACCCAGAGCAATTCAATTTTATCCGAAACCGCCGCTGCTCTCGGTCTGGGAAGCGCGCATGCGCGCTTTGCCCACGATACGATAGTGATTCCGCCCGGCCGGTGAACAGACGCCAGTCGCCAATGATGGAGCGGCGCCGCGCGACGATCGAACACGAGGCGCGCACACCGACCGCGCGCCGCTGTCAATGTCCGCTGAACGTCGTCGTATTGAGCAGGCCGCCCGGCGCGAAAAGCACTGGAGGCGATGGGGGCCCTACCTGGCCGAACGCGCCTGGGGGACCGTGAGAGAAGACTATAGCCCCGATGGCGACGCCTGGAATTATTTCCCGTTTGAGCATTCCCATGTCCGCGCCTACCGGTGGACCGAAGACGGAATCGCAGGCATCTGCGACAACCATCAGCGGCTTTGCTTCGCTCTCACGCTCTGGAATACCCGGGATCCGATTCTCAAAGAGCGCCTGTTTGGCCTGACCGGCGAGCAGGGAAATCACGGAGAGGACGTCAAGGAGTGTTACTACTATCTCGACTCGACGCCGACGCACTCCTATATGAAGTGCCTGTACAAGTACCCCCAGGCCGAATTTCCCTATGAGCGTCTCCTGGCCGAGAATCGCCGCCGCGGCCGCGGCGACCCCGAATTCGAGCTGCTGGATGCCGGCGTGTTCGCGGGCGACCGGTACTTCGATATTTACGTCGAATACGCGAAAGCGGATGTCAATGACATCCTGGTGCGGATCACCGCCATCAATCGCGGCCCGGATCGCGCGCCGCTCCACATCCTGCCCACGCTGTGGTTCCGCAACACCTGGTCCTGGAAGCCGGGCGCTCCCAAGCCCGAACTCGCAGCCAAATGCGGCCGCTCAATCGCCATTCGCGAATCCTCGCTCGGCGAGTATGAACTGGAGCTCGATGGCGGAGGCGAGTTGCTGTTTGCCGAAAATGAGACGAATTCCAAGCGGCTGTGGAATACGCCGAATTCCTCGCCCTACCCGAAGGACGCCTTCCACCGCCGCGTGATCTGCGGCTGCGAGGGCGCCGTCAATCCCGCGCGGACCGGAACCAAGGCTTGCGCCTGGTATCAAATCGAACTGGACGCCGGCGGCCAGCATGTACTGCGTCTGCGGCTGCGCCCGTCTGGCGAAGGCGCGGCCTCTTTGACCGCCACCGAGTTCGAGAGCATATTTGCCGCGCGAATCCGCGAAGCCGACGAGTTCTATTCCTTCAGCCCGCACCTGTCCGAAGATGGCAAGCGGGTGCAGCGCCAGGCCTTCGCCGGAATGCTGTGGACCAAGCAGTTCTACCATTTCGTCGTCGCCGAATGGCTGGAAGGCGATCCAGCGTTCCCGCCCCCTCCACCGCAGCGAAAGCGCGGGCGTAATCACGATTGGGTGCACCTGTACAACGAAGACGTCGTTTCCATGCCTGACAAGTGGGAATATCCCTGGTACGCCGCCTGGGATCTGGCATTCCACATGATTCCGTTTGCGATGGTGGACCCGGACTACGCCAAATCGCAGCTCGCGCTGTTTCTGCGGGAATGGTACATGCATCCGAACGGCGCGCTGCCCGCCTACGAGTGGAACTTCAGCGACGTGAATCCGCCGGTGCACGCATGGGCGTGCTGGCGTGTTTTCAAGATCGACGGCAAGCTGCAAGGCCGGCGCGATTATCAGTTTCTGGAGCGCGTTTTCCATAAGCTGCTGATGAATTTCACCTGGTGGGTGAACCGCAAGGATTCCGAAGGCAACAACATTTTTGAAGGGGGCTTTCTGGGGCTCGATAACATCGGGCTGTTCGACCGCAGCAAGCCGCTCCCCACCGGCGGCGTCCTCGAGCAGTCGGACGCCACCAGCTGGATGGCCATGTACTGCCTCGTCATGTTGAAAATCGCCATCGAACTCACCCATGTCGATGCGACTTACGAGGACATCGCCAGCAAGTTTTTTGAACACTTCCTGTATATCGCGACGGCCATGAACCGAGCCGCCGACGACGGTCTCTGGGATGATGAGGATGGTTTCTATTACGACCGGCTGAAGCTTCCCGACGGCAGTTCGCGGCTGGTCCGCGCGCGGTCGTTGCTCGGGTTGATTCCTCTGTTCGCGGTCGAAACTCTGGAAGCAGCCGATCTCGAGCGTCTGCCGGGGTTTCACAGCCGTATGAACTGGTTTATCGACCATCGGCCTGATCTGGCCCACAACGTCGCGTCGATGACCCGTGAAGGCAAGCAAGAGCGGCGGCTGCTGTCGGTGCTCGAGCGGGCGCAACTCATTCGCGTGCTGGAGCGCATGCTGGACGAGTCTGAGTTTCTGTCGCCCTATGGAATCCGTTCTGTCTCGAAATATCATGAAGCGCATCCGTATTCGGTCCAACTGGACGGACACGAATACTCGGTGGCCTATGAGCCGGCGGAGTCGCGCACCGGGCTGTTCGGCGGCAATTCCAACTGGCGCGGCCCGATCTGGTTCCCGGTGAATTTTCTGATCATCGAATCGCTTCAGAAATACAATCACTATTTTGGCGACGACCTCCAGGTGGAGTTCCCCACCGGCAGCGGTCGCCAGATGAATCTTTGGAACGTTGCGGCCGAAATTTCTCGCCGGCTCGCGCGCTTATTTCTGCGGGACGGCGCTGGCAGGCGAGCCGTTTTCGGGGCCAATGAAACATTTCAGAGCGATCCCAACTTCCGCGATCATCTTCTGTTCTACGAGTACTTTCACGGCGATAACGGGGCCGGATTGGGCGCCTCGCACCAGACCGGGTGGACGGGGCTGGTGGCGAAACTGCTTCAACAGAGCGGGGAATGAGGGCGGCAGCGAGCAGCCGGTAAGCCCGCGAATATTTTTATTGCGCGGCCACCCGTCTCAGGTGTATAGTAAGTACTTCAATGCATTCCGCCTATTCCAGCGCGTTTCGATTTAGCTTCTGGCGATTTAGCGCCTGAATCGAGACGGGTGGCGTTGGCATAGGCATTCTGAACATTTTAAAGCCCAACCCACTCGAAAGAGTGGGTTTTTTATTTTGGAACGGATGAGAGCCCATGATTATTTCCATGAAGCTGCATGCGACCCGTGAGGAGATCGATCAGGTGTGTAACCGCGTTCGCGAATTCGGATACAAAATCCACTCCATCGAGGGTGAGGAGCGCGTCGTGATCGGCGTGGTGGGCCTCGGCGATGTGACCGCGTGCCTAGAATCCATCGAGGCGATGCCTCAGGTGGAGAAGGCCGTTCGGATCTCAGCGCCGTACAAGTTTGTCAGCCGCGAGTTCCGCCGCGAAAAGACCCGGGTTCGCGTGAACGGACACGAAATCGGCGGGGACCGGTTCACGGTGATGGCTGGCCCGTGCTCGGTCGAATCCGAGCAGCAGATCTTGACCACCGCTGAGGCTGTCGCCAAAGCCGGCGCGCAACTGCTTCGCGGCGGCGCCTTCAAGCCGCGGACCTCGCCGTACGATTTCCAGGGGCTCGAGGAAGAAGGTCTCAAGCTCCTCCGAAAAGCCAAGCAGGCTACCGGCCTCGCCATCATCACTGAAGTCATGAGCGACCGCGACGTGGATCTGGTTGCCGAGTACGCCGACGTTCTTCAGATCGGCGCCAGAAATATGCAAAATTTCGCCCTGCTGAAGGCGCTGGGACCGGTCGGCAAGCCGGTGCTGCTCAAGCGCGGCATGAGCTCCACAATTAAAGAATTGCTCATGTCGGCGGAGTACATTGTCGCTCACGGAAATCCGAACGTGATCCTGTGCGAGCGTGGAATCCGCACCTTTGAGACCGCTACGCGCAACACCTGCGACATTGCGGCGGTCGCCGTGCTGAATGAGCTGACGCATCTGCCCGTCATCTTGGATCCCAGTCACGCGACGGGAAAGCGCAGCCTGGTTCCCGCGCTCTCGCGCGCCGCGGTGGCGATTGGCGCCGACGGCATTATCGTTGAGGTGCACCCGTGTCCGGAAAAGGCCGTCAGTGACGGCGCGCAGTCGCTCGACATTGCGCAGTTCGAGCGCATGATGTCGGATCTCGATCCGTATATCGCGTTGTGGGAAGCCGCCAGAATTCCGGAACGCGAGCGCGCGGAACAGCTCTCGACCGCTTGTGCGCGATAGCCGGGCCGCGCCGTCGGCGCCACGCTCCCGCGACGCTGGCGCGGATCCCTTCCCGCTTGCCCCCTCGCCCGGTTAAGTGCCCGCTGGCGCTCGCAAACGCGCCCCGCGCCTAGCCGGCCAGCGGCAGGCGGCGCTGCTCGCGACTCCTCGCTTCCCGCTCGATTGCTGCGCGGACCCGCCGGATCCCTTTTTCCCACTCCGGGAACAGATTGACGTAATGAATCTGGCTCAGAATGCGGCGCGGCAGCGCACAGTCATCCAGTCTGACGGGAATGACAAAGATTTCATCCAGCGGCAATCGCGACGCGCACTCCAGCGCATAGCGCAGTTCGCTCTGGAAGTGGCCGCGCTTGGAGACGGAGTTCTTCGAAAAACACGGGATAAAAAAATCAGAGACTTCGATTGTCCGCTCGATCGAGCGCGACCAATTCTGGCCTGGCAGCAGCTTTTCCAGGTCGAGCCACGGCCGGAAGCCGAGCGCTTCGAGATCATGATAAAGACGCCGGGCCTTTGCGAGATCCTCCCGCACGTAGGCGATGAAGATGGTCGGCGCAGTGTCGCGGACAAACTCGAAGCCGCCCTCGGCCGGCCGGAACAACCCGAGGCCCTCCATTTCCACTGAAATTCCTGCTTCCACAGCTTCCCGGATGATTTGCGCGATCTTTTCCGCAGCGGATTGCCGGCGCTTCTTCACTGCGCGTCTTTTCATTTCGAAGAGGTTCCGTTTCGGCGCTCCGGCGCTGGCTTCTGGGCTTTGGCGATCAACTGAGCAAGCTCTCCTGAGCCAGGCTCGTCACCGCGGCGCAGATTCTTCACGATCCGGTGGACAATGGCGTCAATCCGGTCCGCTGCTTCGCTTTTTGATACATGAGCCACCCGCGCCAAACGGTGTGCAATGTCGTTCTTTCGCATCTCGATTTCATAGTATGCTTCGTGTTCCGGACAGCCCGCCAGCCAGGCGCAGCGTCGTATCCGTAACGCATTGATGCCGTAAGATTCAATTGTTGTTTGCGGAACGGGCGCCGAGCATTTCCATGAAGTGATTTTAATCACCCCTTAAGCCGCCGTTCATGTCGGGTTGTGAAGATAAGCGTGTAGACGAAACGAATCGTCGAAACTCAAAGGAGACCCGTACAAATGAAGAAGCTCATGACCCTCATGCTCGGCCTCGGCCTCGTGCTGGGCGCTACGGCATTCGCTCAGGACACCAAGACCGATACTCCCAAGAAAGAGAAGAAGGCGAAGAAGAGCAGCAAGAAGAAGTCTGAAAAGACGGACGCCAACGCGACCCAGAAGTAGTTCCGTCCGAGATTTCTGAAAGGTTGAGCCGCGCTGAGCCGCTCGGCGGAGAGGCTAAGGCGGCTCTTTGTATTTCGGGAGGCGCTTACGACGCCGCGGGCGGGCGGCGGCGGTGCCAGTCGGTGCGAACTTGATATTCGCGACCGACGCTGAGCAGCAAATTCTCCGAGAAAGGTCGGCCGACAAGCGAGATAGCAACAGGCAGGCCGTCGGCGAATCCGCAGGGGAGTGACAGGGCGGGGATGCCGGCCAGATTGCCTGCCGGAATAAGCGCCGTCAGGCCGCGATCTTTGGGCGGCGGCGCGGCGTTTGCCCGCGGACGGTCGAGCGGCTGGGATATTTTCGGAGCGGCCGTGAGACGGGAAGGCGTCAGCAGCACGTCCACTCCCGCAAACAGCTCGCGAAATCCGGCCTGCACCAGGCTCCGGATCCGCATGGCTTTCAGATATTCGCTGGCCGGGATCTCAAGGCCGGCTTTGAGCCCGGCGATTTGCAAAGGGTCGGCAAGTTCTTCGACCTTGCCGCTCTGAATCAATGGCTCGAAAACAGACGAACCTTCCGCTGCAATGATTGTGCTCGTGAGCGCCCCGTAGGGGAGATCGGGCAACCGAACCTCTTTCAGCCGCACGCCCAAAGATTTGATCTGTTCGAAGGCCGTCTGGAGACTGGGGCGCGCCGAGGATTCCGGCCACTCAGCGAAATCGACGGGTGCGAATCCAACCACGATGTCCTTAACCGGCCGCGCGTATTGCGGCGCATAATAGAAGCTCTTGCCGGCAGAGGCGGGATCGTTTGCGTCCTTGCCGGCAATGGCTTCCAGGACAATTCCGCAATCTTCTGCCGACCGGCACATAGGCCCGATTTTATCCATCGTCCAGGAAAGCGCCATAGCGCCATGGCGGCTGACCAGGCCGTAGGTGGGACGCAGGCCAGTGACGCCGCAGAATGCGCTTGGAGTAAGAATCGAGCCCGAGGTTTCCGAACCGAGCGCGAATGGAACAAGGCCGGCCGCGACTGCTGCGCCGGAGCCGCTCGAAGAACCGCCGGCCCATCGCGTGCGGTCCCAAGGGTTGAGGCAGGGTCCCTGTAGAGAGGCCCGGGCATAACGGTAGCTGGGGCCGCCCGCAAGCTCAATCATGGAGAGCTTGCCGGTCAGCACGGCGCCGGTGCGATCCAGCCGGTTGACAACGGTCGCATTGTAATCGAAGACCTGGGCGGCGTACGGTTTGGCGCCCCACGTGGTCGGCTGGCCGGCGACAGCGAGCAGGTCCTTTACTGCGAAAGGAATACCCTGCAACAGCCCCCTCCAGCGTCCGCGCTTAATGTCATCATCAACCTGGCGCGCCTTACGCAGCGCGGAATCGCGGAGAGAAAGCGCAAGGGCGTTGTAATGCGGGCCTAATCTCTCCAGGCGGTCCGAGAAGGCGCGCGCGAGTTCAGCGGCGGAGAACTGCTTTTGGCGCAATCCGGCGTTCAGTTCAACGATGGTGGCGAAAAAGACGTCGTCGTTGATGTCGGCCATGGGCTAAGCCCGAAAGGTGAACGCCGGCTCAATCGACATTGGGAGCGGCGTTTTCGACAGTTGTTCGAAATTGGCCTTCATCTGGGCGCGGCGGGCGTTGAGTTCCTGCTCCGGCGGCGCCTGGGGGGGCGGCTCCTGGGCGGCGCTGGCGGCCGCCGCCGCAACGCCCAACAGAGCGCGCCGGGTGAAACCAGATGGTTGCTTCACGCGCCCGCCTCCTGCGGCGCATGACATCCCGCGCAGGCGAGCGCTTCCATTGCCGCCTTCTCCATGACCGCCCGCGGAGCGCTTTCGCCTGTCCAGATTTCAAACTGGCGCGCAGCCTGCTCAATGAACATTTCGACTCCGCCGATCACCGTCTTGCCCTGTTCCCGCGCCCGGCGCAACAAGACGGTCTCGAGAGGATTGTAAACCATATCGAAGACAATCTCGGCGGGGATGCGGTCATCGAAAAAGCATTCGTTCACGTGCGGAAACATTCCGAGCGGGGTGGCGTGCACGAGCGCGTCGAAGTGCGAGGCCTGAGCCTGGTCCCGGCTGAGGGGTTCGGCGTCGCAGGCCTTCGCGAGCGCGCGAACCCGATCGGCGTTGCGTCCGACGATGGAAAGCCGGGCGCCGGCCTCCGCAAGCGCGTAGGCGGCGCTGCGCGCGGCGCCCCCGTTGCCGACGACAAGCACGCGCGCCTTGGCCAGCCGGAGCGCCTTAGAGAGCGGCGCCGTGACGCCTTCGGCGTCCGTATTGGCGCCGCGCCACTTGCCCGCTTTGCGCCACACGGTGTTGACGGCCCCGATCCGGCGCGCCAGGGGATCGATAAGGTCCAGGTAGCGCATCACCTTCTGTTTGTGCGGAATGGTTACGCTGAACCCGGCTATCGGCAACTTGTCCGCAAGCGCGAAAAAATCTTTTAAGTGCTGCGGAGGCGTGAGGAACGGCAAATAGACCGCGTCGATTCGCCGAGCCTGAAAGGCGCGGTTATGCACCGCAGGCGAGATGGAATGACGCACGGGATCAGCAATGACGCCATAGATCTTCGCAGCCTTGGAAAATTTGTCGAACCGGTATAGTTTTCGAAGCTGGCGAGCGCTCACCTGCCCGCTCGCCGTTCCCAGGGCGGCGTTGGGGGTTGCATAGGTGTAAATGCCCCCGAACGCAGGGGAGAGCACCCGCGTGGGAAAGCCGATCTCTCCCATGGCGAGCACCACGACATTGCGCCGGGCATGGGTCTTGGCGAGCGCGAGAACGCGCGCGTTATCGGACGGTTTTCGAGCCGTAGTGACGATCTTATAGGCGTCGGCCTGAATCCGCGTCATGCGACGGAACACCGCGTCCAGCGACGGCGTCCCATCGTAGTTGTGATAGGAGAGGATCAACTGGCATTTTCCACGCAGCGCATCCAGATCCGCCGCGACGCTCTCGGCCGACTCGATTTCAATGTCGGCCGCCTGCGCGCCGGCTTCGACAGCGGCCGCCAGAATGTTGATCTGCTCCTCGATGCTGCCGTTGAAGCGGCCGCGGTTCTGATGGCGTCGGCAGGTGGCGAGAATCGTGCAATCGCGATGTGTTCCGAGGAAATCGGCAATGGCCGCGACGCCCTGGCGCGGGTCGGGCAGATAATCGAGCCGGAATTCCAGGAAGCGCTCGCCCGCTTCATACTCGCGTTCCGCATGATCGAGCAACTGGCGCACGTCCGGCAACCCGAGGGCGATGCAGATGCTTGGGAATGGGTTCCGGTGCGGCATTAGTCCAACGGGCAAACTGAGGATATCACAGCTGACGCGGCGTCCTGTGGAGCACGGTGGGCGGCCGGAAAAGCCGCTCTCGCCGCGACGGATGCGGTTTGTTACCCTCAGCGGACAAGGTGATCAGGGCCGCCAGTCGGCCATATGAGCGCGGCTTCCGTGCGCCCGCGACGGCGTTCGAAAGCGGCGCCGCCATTACCGCTGAACACGGACGCATTGCCCGCTCAGCCGCCGCCAGCCAGCAGCGCGACCGGGAATGTCGCGAGCAGATCCGAAAGCTTCCAGCTCTCGCCGGCTTCGCCAGTGAGTGCGTTCCGCCACGGCCCGAAGCCCTCGGGCGGGACCAGCCGCGTGTCGCCCCAGGCCCGCTGGCCAAGCGGATAACGATTTCCGGAAAACTCCGAAGCGAAGCGCGGAATCGCCGTGACGCACCAGGCGCCGTCGCGGCGCCGCGCGAACGCGAGCACATGGCGGGCGCGCTCGCCCTCGGCTGCGACCGGGATGTAGTCGCCGCCTGCAAATAGATCGGGATTCGCGTTTCTCATCCGCAGCGCATGCCACGCGACAAAGGCCTTCACGCGGCCGTCTGTCCACGTCTCGAGCAGTTCGGCCGCGCAGTTTGGGCGCGTCCACGCGTCCATCTCTTGGGCAACGCGCAGGCGCTCCTCCACGTTCACCGGCCTGCGGTTATCCGGATCCACCAGGCTAAAGTCCCAGAACAGAGTGTTCTGGTAAAAATCCGGTATGCCCGGCGCAGTGATTTTGACCAGCGTTTGCGACAACGAATTCAGCGCGCCGAACATCGCAATGCGGCCCAGAACCGTCAGAAAGTGCTCGCGGAAGCGCGTCCCGGGCTCGAGGATCGCGTCCGTAAAATTGAGAACGGCGTTCTCGCGCTCCTCATCCGGTTTGAGCCACGTGGAATACACCTTCGCTTCGCGCATCGCTTTGACGAGATATTGTTTCAGGCGTTCGCGAAAGGATGACTCTTCGTCCGGACGCAGAGGCCAGGCGCCGAGCAGGGTCTGATAGAGCAGCATTTCCTCGTTCGCATCCGGCGCCAGGCGGCCGTCCACCAGAGCTTTTTTATCGCGGTTCCATCGCGACCATCTGCGCACCCAGCGGCCCCACTGGTCGGGCATCTCGGAGAGAACGTTGATGCGCGCGCGCACATCCTCGCTGCGCTTCGTATCATGCGTGGAGGTGGCGTTCATCGTCGCCGGCCAGGCGCGGCCGCGTTCTGCGTTGAACTGGTGGAACCGCGCCAGCGGCGTGGCCTCCGCTTCGCTGCCCACCTCATTCAGCGAGATCAGGCGATTGTACAAATACATGGCGGTGTCCTCGACGCCTTTGGCCGTGATCGGACCCGTGAGTTGCTGCCAGCGCATGACGAACAGGACCCACTCGCGACGGCCTTCGGGCCCGAGCGTCGGCGGGAATTCGAGCAGCAAGACGTGCCGCGCGAACTCATAGGCGCGGTCGCTGACATGAGGGTTGCGCTCGCGCGCGTTCCGGACGGCCTGCTCGATGTACTCGCGGTCGCGCGCCGAAACGCGCTCGCCTTCCACGTACGTGCGGTATACGGGAAGACTGGCGGTGATCTCGATCATCGCGCGGCGAAGCTCCCAGGGGCTGATATCCCGGCCGTGGCGGTCCGCTTCGGCGATTAGGGCCAGGTGCAGCGCCAGCGCCGAAAATTCTCCGCGAAACAGCTGCCGTAAAATCCAGCGCTTCTGGTCATAGGCCGCTTCAGCGAAGTTCCAGTTCAGCCCCGTGAAACGGGAATAAATCTCGCTCAGCGCAGGCATGTTGCTCTCATCCACCAACACGCCGTTGAGCATGTCCAGGAAATCGTAGCCAGTGGTGCCGTCGATCGGCCATTCGTCGCGCAGGCATTCATCGCCGAGCAGAATTTTCTCCACCACGACGTACGGCCGCGGCTCGTTTGCCGCCAGCCGCTCGAGATAAATGCGCGGATTGTGCAGGCCGTCGATGTGATCGATGCGCAAGCCCTGCACCTTGCCGTCCTGCACCCAGCGCAGCGCGGTCTCATGCGTGGCCGCGAATGCGCGTTCGTTCTCCTGGCGCACGCCGACCAGGTCGCTGACATCGAAAAAGCGACGATAATTGATGCGCTCGCGCGCCACCTGCCACCACGCGATCCGGTACGCCTGCCGGTCCAGCAGGTCATCCAGGGCGTCAAAGCTTCGAGGGTCCCCTTTGCGTCCGTTGAACGCCTCGATATTTTCGTCGATAAATGCCCGTGCGCGAGGATCGCTGTCGTAAAGCCGCCAGAGACGCTTCTTGATCAGCGGAACATCGCGTCGGCGCGCCTCGATGGCCTCCCACGCCATCGAGCTTTTTTCGGGCAGCCGGTGGATCATGTCCAGCAACGCCGAGAACTCGTCGGATTCGGGGCGGCGATCGGAACGGTAATCCAGGATTTGCGCGTATGTGCTGGGGTCAAGCGGCAGCCGGGTCGAATAGTAGCTCACGAAGAACCCTTCGGCGTCCAGCCGGAGTTGAAACTCGCCATTTTCGAGCGAGGCGCCGTACGGCGAGCCGAGAATCGGCAAGAAGATCTTATCGGCGATCGCGTCTGCCGTGGGTCCCCACTCTACGTCGAAAAACGTTCCGTACATCGAGGAGGCGCCGTTTTCCAGCAAGTCCATCCACCATGCGTTATCGGAACTGGCGGCCATGTGATTTGGCACGATATCCAGCACCAGGCCCATGCCGCGCGTTTTCAGCTCGGAAACCAGCGCTTCGAAGGCTTCCTCCCCGCCGATCTCCGGGTTCACGCGCGACGGATCGGTTACATCGTATCCATGCATGCTGCCCGGCCGCGCCACGAAGATGGGAGATGCGTACAAGTGAGAAATGCCCATCTTGTGCAGAAAGGGAAGCAATGCGCGGGCCTGCTCGAGGCCAAAATTCTTGTTCAACTGAACGCGATAAGTGGCGACTGGTTGCTCAGCCATCAGCTAGGGTCAGGCCGCCGGCGTCGGCCGGCTGGATTCAAGCTCCGGAACCTCGACGTAGAGGCGCAACTTCTCGCCCAGCGAATGAAAAACGTGCACCCACAACTCGGCCTCGGCGGAGCCCTGCTGCGCGCGCCGCGCCATCTCGGGGTAGACAGTCTGCAGAATTTCGTAGCACTTGTTCTGGACGGACCACAGCACCAGTTGAAACGGAAGATCCTTTTGAAGAGCGAGAGCCTGATCGAGGTGCTGCAGGGCGTCGGCGTCGAGCGGGTCGGCGCAAAACCGGTCCGAGAGGCGCTCGATCCGCTTTCGCAGCGCGTACTCGAGCGTCGTGTGATCCAGCTCCGCTCCGGCGACGCGCGCCTCTTCGAGCAGCGTGCGAACCCGCTCCACATCGAGCTGCCGGGATTCGAAAGCATGCCGGAGCATGCTGTTCAACGCCACGCTGGCCGCATTCTGGAAAACTTTCGGCGTCGGCAACCCCAGCCCGTGCAGAAAACGCAGAAGCGCGGCGTGATGTTCGTATACCTGGCGGTAGGCAGCCTCGGCCTCCGCAACCGTCGATCGCAGGATTTCATCAAGGAGCTTGCGCTGTTCATCCTTGAACAAGCTCTTGAGCGAATAGATGTTGGTGCCGAAACCCCGGTCCAGAAGGCGGATGACCTCGGGTACATCGGCGCGGTAGAAAGCCTCGCCGGCGTGTTTGACCAGGTCGAGATAGGACTGCTCTCCCTGAAATTGCCGAACGCCGCCCGTAAGGTTGTGATCGCCGAAGTGGAGCACCCCGAAGGAAAGCTCTCTCGCTTCCTGGGTGACGTCGGAAGTGAACCGGGCGCGGCCTAACGCCAGACGCAGTTTTCCCGCCTCCATGACGCGCTGGTCCGCCCGGTTCACGGTATAGCAATAGATTTGGGTCTGATCCGGGTAGCTTTCAAAAAGCGAGCTAATGGCATAATGCGCAGCCAGCTTTTCCAGATCCACCATGGCGGGCTTGACCAGGCGGTCGTAGATGCGCGCTCCGTCTCCATGCTCCGGCAAATTGCTTTTGGCCTCGGCCAGCCGGTCCTTGAAGGGCTGTTCCAGCGCGCGGCCGAACAGTTCGTAGGAGAGCTGCACCACTCGAGCCGCGTACTGCATGACTTGCACCGTCTCGATGCCCGATAACTCATCGAAGAACCAGCCGCAGCTTGTGTACATCAGCATGGCGTGACGCTGGAGCTCCAGAAGTTTCCACAAGCGCACTTCATCGCCGGACTCCAGCTTGCGGAAGGCGTGCCTCTGCATGAAGCGGTCGCGGTTTTCCGGCGACCGGTCCAGAATCACGTGAATGTAGTCGTTCCGCGCCTGCCAGGGATCCTGAACCAGCTTGGCGGCGGCCTGCTCATATAAGGGCGCAACGGTGTCTCTCAGCCAGTCCAGAGCAGCGCGCAGCGGCTTGCGCCATTTCTGGTTCCAGCCCGGCCGCCCGCCGGAGTTGCAGCCGCAGTCCTCAGACCACCGCCCTACGCCGTGTACGCAGCTCCACGCGGTGTTCTCGTAAATCTCCACCTCATGCGACGGCGGATGTTTCCAAAGATACTCGCCATAATTGGTGATCTCCGCCAGCCGGTTCGATTCGATGTGGTGCAGCGCGTAGGCCAAAGCCATCTCCCCGTAGCGATGATGATGGCCGTAGGTTTCGCCGTCTGTTGCGATGTGGACAATCTGGTCCCAGTTGCGCGAATCGGAGAACGCGCTCATCAGGCGGCTGGCGAAGCGCTCGCCGCTGTCCAGCAGTCGCTCAAAGGCGACCGCCTGCGAGACCGGCCCATCGTAGAAAAACAGGTTGATGGACCGGCCTGAGGGCAAACCAATGAAATAGGCCCGCGTGGGATCAATCGCGCCTCCGGTGACATCGCGCCATTCGCTAGCGCCCGTCTCGCGCACCCTGCGCGCCTGATAGGGTGAAAGCACAGTGAACTGGATGCCGAGTTCCGCCATGATATCGAGGGTTTCCAGATCCACCGCCGTTTCCGGCAGCCACATGCCTTCGGGCATGCGCCCGAACCGGCTGCGGAAGTCTTCGATGCCCCATAGCGCCTGGGTGTATTTGTCGCGCCGGTTGGCGAGCGGCATGATCATGTGATTGTAGGCCTGCGCCATGGCCGACCCGTGGCCGGAAAAGCGCTGCCGGCTCTCGCGATCGGCTTCGATCACGGCGCGGTAGGCTTCCGGCGCGTCCGTCTGCATCCAGGAAAGCAACGTGGGACCGAAGTTGTAGCTGATGGACGCGTAGTTGTTGACGATGCGCACGATACGCTGCTGGGCGTCCAGAATGCGGCTGGCCGTGTTCGGAGCGTAGCACTCGGCCGTGATGCGTTCGTTCCAGTCGTGATAGGGATACGCGGAGTCCTGCAACTCGATGGTTTCAAGCCACGGATTCTCGCGCGGCGGCTGATAACAATGGCTGTGGATGCAAATATATCTCATGCCTGGGTCAACCCCGGATTACTGCCTCGATAAATAGATGCAAGCTCGCTGGAAAATTTCGCTCTTTTCAATGCGAAACGGCGACTTCCGAGCGGGCGGCGGAGTCGGCGCCAGCCGGAAGGCGAATAGAGAAAACAGCGCCTCCGGCGTCGCCGTTGCGCGCCTGAACCGAACCCCCGCTCTCAATGACCGCGCTTTCCACAATGTGCAGGCCCAGGCCCGGGCTGCCGCGCCGCGTGGAGACGTGCGGGCAGAAAATGGAGGACAGAATGCCCTCGGGTATCCCCGGGCCGTCGTCGGATATGGTGAGCGCGACGCTGCCGCCGTCGCGCACGGCCGAGACGGAAATACTGCAGGTTCGCGCTCCGGCGGCGTGCGCCGCCTGCGCGGAGTTAATGAACAGGTTCATCAACGCCCGCTCTACCGCGGAGCGGCGGACTGTCAGAATGACATCCGCCTCCACGTCGATCGCAAAGCGCAACTCAGGTCCGCCGATCGCGGCGGCGAAATCCTTGGCGAACACAGCGGCGGATTCGACAAGGGCGCGCACGCAAACGGGACGGTCCGCTTCCGCCAGGCTCGCGACGATTCGGCGTCCGCGTTCCACCCCGCGGACAATCGTCGCCGCGGCTGCCGCCCATTTTGGATCGGACGCAATCAGCTCGGCGGCGTCAATCACCGTTTGAAATACGTTGTTCAGATCGTGAATCAAGCAATCGACGGCGAGATTCGATCTGTCGCGCGGATCACTCAAGCAGCTTCCCGTTTACGAGGAGGTGATGTGACGGAGTGTACTATAAAATTCCGGAAATGACACCCTGGCGGCCTCAGCGCCCTCGATCACGCACTCGCCGTCGGCGGCGAGCGCAGCGATCGAGAACGCCATAGCGATCCGGTGGTCGCCAAACGAGTCGAGAGTCGCCGCGCGGAACCGCTGCTTTCCGGGCACGTGAAAGCCGTCGGGGCGGACCTCGATGTCAACGCTCATGCGCCGCAGATTTTCCGCGATGGTGGCGATGCGATCGGTCTCCTTTACGCGAAGCTCGGCGGCGTCGCGCACCGTCAGGCCGTTCTCGCTCACGGCGCCGAGAATCGCAAGAACTGGAATTTCGTCGATCAGGGCGGCTGTCATGGCGCCCTCCAGTACGCCTCCCCGCAGCTTGTTATATCGTATCACGATATTTCCGGCCAGTTCGCCCGAGACCTGAAAAATCTCCGGCGTCCGGACGGGCGCGCCCATGGACGCGAGGAAATCGAGGAGCGCGCCGCGCGTGGGATTGAGTCCGACGCCCGCGATGGCCAGACTGGAGCCCGGCGCCAGCAGCGCCGCGGCCAAAAAGAACGCCGCGGAGGAAAGGTCGCCGGGCACGCGCAGCTCCTGTCCCTTCAGCCGCGCGCGGCCACGAACGGCGATGCGCCGCGGCCGCACGTCGATGTCGGCGCCGAACTCGCGCAGCGCGATTTCCGTATGATCCCGCGTGGTTACGGGCTCGTGGACGACAGTTTCGCCGTCCGCATACAAACCCGCGAACAGGATGCAGGTCTTGACCTGGGCGCTGGCGACCGGAAGCTCATACTCGATCGGTTTCAGCCGGCGACCTTCGATCGTCAGCGGCGGAAAGCGCCCGTCGCGGCCCTGAATGGATGCGCCCATCGCTCTGAGCGGCGTTATGATGCGATCCATCGGGCGGTGCGCCAGACTCTCATCGCCGCCGATTTGCGAAGTGAAGGGCTGCGCCGCCAGGATGCCAGACAGCATGCGGATGGTCGACCCGGAATTGCCCGCGTCGAGCATGCTCGCGGGCCTGCGCAATCCCTCAAGCCCTTGGCCATGGATCACGACCGAATCCACGTTGCGCTCCACGCGCGCTCCCAGCGCCTCGACGGCGCACAACGTCGACTGACAATCCGCGCCGGTGGAGTAGTTGTGAATCCTGCTCGGGCCTTCGGCGATGGCGGCGAGCATGGCGTAGCGATGGGATATCGATTTGTCGCCGGGAAGCGTGATCGTGCCGCTGACAGCCGCGGCGGGCGAAATGCGTTCCTGCATGAATTCACCAGTGTCGCAAATCCGAAATGGCGACATTGCGCGATACAATATCCCTGCGGCTTTTTGATGCGTTTCAGCCTTAGAGCGCTTGTGGCGCTCGCGATGTTTCGATATGTTGCCGGCGCGCAGCCTTCCGCAACGTACTCGATTCGAACCATTGCCGGATCTCCTCGCACAGCCGGCGACGCCGGTCCGGCAGTCGCCGCGTTGCTGTGGTCGCCGACGGGCGTCTCGGTGGATGCCTCCGGAAACCTCTACATCGCCGATTCAGGCAATGCGCGCATCCGGAAACTTACAGCCGCTGGAACGCTGACGACGATGGCGGGGAGCGTCGCGGGATTCGGAGGCGACGGCGGGCCCGCAACTTCGGCGCAGTTGTCATTTCCGACCAAGGCGGCGCTGACCCCAGGCGGCGAGCTGCTGATCGCCGACGCAGCCAACAACCGTCTCCGTCGAGTGAGCGCGAGCGGCGCCATCGCCACGCTTGCCGGCAGCGGGCAGCCCGGCTTCGCCGGCGATAACGGCGCCGCGGCCAGCGCGCAGCTCAACTCGCCGCGCGACATCGCCGTGGATGGCGCCGGAAACATCTATGTGGCGGACGCCAGCAACAACCGGATCCGCCGCATCACCCCGCAAGGCAAAATCTCGACGATCGCGGGGCAGGGCGGATACGGCTATTTCGGCGACCAGGGCCCCGCGGTCCAGGCGATGCTGGCGCTGCCGCGCGGCCTGGCGGTTGACGCCGCGGGCAATGTGTACGTCGCCGACACAGGAAATCATCGCATTCGTAAGATCACTCCCGACGGAGTGATTTCGACCATTGCGGGAACCAACTCTGCCGGCGCGGGCGCGGACGGAATCAGCGGCGTGCTTTCGGCGTTGAACTCGCCGAGTTCGGTGGCGGTGGACGCGGCAGGCAACATTTACATCGCGGATACGGGCAATAATCGCGTGCGCCGCCTGAATGCGCAAGGCGCCATCATGACGATTGCCGGCGCGGGCGCAAGCGGCTTCAGCGGCGACGGCGGCGATGCGGTCTCGGCCTTGCTGAACGGTCCGCAAGGCGTCGCGGTGGATGGGAGCGGCAATGTGTACATCGCGGATACGGGCAACCACCGCATTCGCAAGGTCTCCCCGCAAGGAATCATCACCACGATCGCGGGCGCCGATCCGGCGGCGGGCGACAATGGTCCGGCCGTAAGCGCGCGATTGTTCGAGCCGGGCGGTCTGGCGCTCGATCCCGCCGGCAACCTCTATATCTCCGATACCCTGAACAATCGCATCCGGCGCATTTCTGGCAGCGGCGTGATTTCCACCGTCGCCGGCGCCGGAGCCGCGGGGTATTCCGGCGACGGCGGTCCTGCCCTTCAGGCGCGATTGAACAATCCCCAAGGCCTCGCGCTCGATCCGGCGGGAAATCTGTATATCGCCGATACCGGAAACAACGTCATCCGGCGCGTCTCGCCGTCCGGCCAGATTACAACGGTCGCCGGAACAGGCGAACTGGGCAACGCGGGCGATTTCGGGCCGGCCGTGCAGGCGCAATTATTCAATCCCAATGCGGTCGCGTTGGACCGCGCCGGCAATCTTTACATCGCCGATTCGGCCAATAATCGCATACGCGTCGTCGATGGTTCGGGCACGATCAGGAACTTGGCCGGCGATCCGGGCGGGCAGCCCGGCTATGCGGGCGACAACGGTCCGCCTTCATCGGCGAAGCTGAGATATCCGCGCGCGCTGGCCGTGGATGAGGCGGGCGATATCTTCGTCTCGGATTATTTTAATTGCGTCATCCGGCGGATCAGTCCCGCCGCAAATACAATCACGTTGGTCGCCGGCAAGCCTCAGTCCTGCGGGTACGCGGGCGACGGCGGGGCGGCCAGGCAGGCGCAATTCAACCTGCCCGCGGGGCTGGCGCTGGACAGGTTCCACAACCTCTACATCGCTGACTACCTCAACAACGTGGTTCGAGTGGTCACGGCCTCAGGCGTGGTCGCCCGCGTTGCGGGCAATGGCCAGCCCGGCTTTTCCGGAGATGGCGGACCCGCGACCGCAGCCAGTCTATCGGCCCCTCGCGACTTGGCGGTCGGCGCGGACGGCGGCATTTACCTGTCCGATCAGGATAACAGCGCGGTGCGGCAATTGAGCCCGCAAACGGTTGCGATCACGAATGTGGTGAATGCAGCAAGCCAAAGCGGCGGCCCTGTTGCGCCCGGAGAGATCATCTCGATCATGGGCGCGCTGCTTGGTCCTCAGCCGGGAGAGTCCGCGGCGATCACAAATGGCGCGCTCCCCACCGCTGCGAGCGGCGTGCGAGTGCTGTTCGACGGAATCGCAGCGCCCTTGCTGTATGTGTCAGCCAGCCAGATCAACGCGATTGTTCCCTACGAGCTGGCGGGCCGAGCCACCGCGCAGATACAGGTCGAAAGCGGCGGATTCCGCTCGGCGCCGTTTCTGGCGTCGCTGCGCGAAGCGGCTCCTGGCATTTTTACAATCAGCGGCTCAGGATCCGGACAGGGCGCGATCGTCAATCAGGATGGAACTCTCAACTCCGCCGAGAATCCGGCCGCGCGCGGCGCCATCGTTTCCATCTACGCGACGGGCGAAGGCGCGATCCAGCCTGCCCCCGCAACCGGCCGGATCGCTGCCGGACCGCCGGCGACGCCCGTGCTTCCGGTATCGGTCGCCATCGAGGGCCTTGCCGCGCCAGTGCTGTACGCAGGCCCGGCGCCGATGGCGGCAGGGCTGCTGCAGGTGAACGTGCGGATTCCCGACGGCGCGACTCCCAGCGATCAGGCGCCCGTGCAGTTGATGGTGGGGACGTTTGCGGCGCAGCCCGGCGTGACCATCGCCGTACGCTGAGCTGGAGCTGCGCATGAACCCGCAGCAGCGCGGATGATCGCCGTCCATGCGTTTCCGCGTACGGAACGGGTATAATGCCCGCAACCAATGCCTGCCGAAGCATATTTGAACTGGTTGATTCAACATACGAACACCGCCTGGTGGCACGATTCGGCTGAGGACGCCGAGCTCGACCGCGGGCTGAAGCGGGGCGCCGTCGGCGTCACCACCAACCCCTTTCTTTCGAATCTTGCTGTCTCAAAGAACCGGTCGCTGTGGCAGTCAGAAATCCAGTCGATTTGCCGCCTGGGCTTCAGCGCAGAGCTCAAGGCAGAGGCCCTGATGCGACTCGTGGTGACGAACGCCGCGCGCAAATTTCTGCCGTGTTTCGAACAGAGCGGCGGAGAGTCCGGATGGGTGTGCGCGCAGGTGAACCCCGCGCGGGCGGGCGATCGAGATTGCATGTACGCGATGGCGCGGCGGTTCCATCAATGGGCGCCAAACATCGCGGTGAAGCTTCCGGCGACCCTGGCCGGACTCGACGTGCTCGAGGAGTGCACGGCCGAGGGGATCGCCGCGACTGCGACCGTCAGCTTCACCGTCCCTCAGGCGCTCGCGATCGCGGAGCGCCACCGGCGGGGAATCGCGCGCGCGCGGCGAAATAACGTCGCGCCAGGAAAATGTTTCGCCGTGATCATGATCGGGCGGCTGGATGACTACTTGCGCGAAGTGGCGCAGGACAGCCACGCGCCGGTTAGCGAATCCGATATTCAGCAGGCCGGGCTGGCGGTGACCAAGCGAGCCTACGCCATATATCGCGAGCGCGGATACGAAGCCAAGCTGCTGGTGGCGGCGCTGCGCGGAGCCTATCACCTGACCGAGCTCGCCGGCGCCGCGCTTTTGATGTCCATTGCGCCCGCGTATCAGGAGCTGTTCGTGAATGGCGATTATCCGAGGGAGGAGCGCATCGAGCGCCCGGTCGCGAACGCAGTGATCGACCGCCTGCGGAAGATCCCCGAGTTCGTGCGGGCTTACGAGCCGGATGGCATGGCGCCGGAAGACTTCATCTCCTACGGGGTAACGCAGCGCACCCTGGCGCAGTTTTCCGAGGCTGGCTGGAAGTTGCTGGAGTCGTTCCAGTAGTCTGGTAAAAAGATTCCGCGCACATGGCGATCGCAGTTGAAATGCCGAAACTCGGCAATACGGTTGAGGAATGCCTGCTCGCCAAATGGACCAAGGCGAAGGGCGAGCCCGTGTCCCAAGGCGAGATCATCGCCGAAATCGAGACTGACAAGGCGACATTCGAAGTGCCCGCTCCCGCGAGCGGAACGGTGCTCGAAATATTCTTCGAAGAGGGCGCGCTGGTGCCGGTCTTCACGAATATCTGCGTGATCGGGACGCCGGGGGAGAGCGCGGCGGAGTTTGCGCCGCAAGCGGCGGCGCAGGCGCCGGCGGCTGCGCCCGCCGCCAAGCCGGACGTGGAGGCCCGGCCAGCGCCTGAACGCGCTGCGCCGCCGGGCGGGGCCGCCTCTCCCCGCGCGCGGCGATTCGCGGCTCAGCATGGAATCGAAATCGCCGCCATTCGCGGTTCCGGTCCAAACCGGCGGATTCTGGAACAGGACGTCCGCGAGGCGTTGTATTCGAATCCACGGCGATCCAGCCTGGCGCGGCGCCGCATGGCTGAAGGGTATGAGCCGGCGGGCGCGGGCACGGGCGTCAACGGCATGCTGCTCGCCCGCGACCTCGGCGAACCCGGCGTCGCGCTGTCACGGATGCGCCGCACCATCGCCGAGCGCATGCGCGAATCGCTTGCGGCCACCGCCCAATACACGTTGACCAGCTCCGCGCCGGCCGCCGGGCTGCTCGCCATCCGCCGCCGTGAAAAGGCGCGCCAACCCGATATCACCATCAACGTTCTGGTGATGTTTGCGGCGATCCGCGCTCTTGAGCGCATGCCCGAGCTGAACGCCGAACTCCGGGACGGCAAGCTGTACCGGCGCGCGAGCGTGCATTTGGGATTCGCCTGCGACACCGAGCGCGGTCTGATGGTCCCGGTGATCCGAAATGCGCAGACCCTGAGCGTAGCCGAGCTTGCGCAGGCGGCGAAATCGCTGACCAACCTGGCCCTGAGCGGCGCGATCTCGCCAGACGATCTTGCCGGGGCGACCTTCACGGTCAGCAATTTGGGCGCGCTCGGCGTCGAATCGTTCACGCCGATTCTCAACCCGCCTCAAGTCGCGATTCTGGGCGTGAACGCGATCGAGTTGCGCGCTGTGCGCCGCCAGGAGCGTGTGGAATACGAGGACCGGATCGGACTGTCGCTCACCTGCGATCATCAGGTGATTGACGGCGCGCCCGGAGCGCGCTTTCTGCGCCTGGTTGGCGAGTGTATCGAGCGCATCGAGTCGCTGAGCGGATTACAAGCGTGAGCGGAATCTACGATCTGATCGTTGTTGGCGCCGGACCCGGCGGCTACGAGGCCGCGGCGCATGCGGCGCAGTTGGGCAAGCGCGTAGCGCTGGTCGAGCGCGGGCGCACCGGCGGCGCATGCCTCAATGTCGGATGTATTCCGACCAAGGCCTTTCTGCGCTCTTCGCGATTGTTCGCCGATTGCCGGAATGCGCAAGCCTACGGCGTGCGAATCGACGGCTTAAGCTTCGATCTGCCCGCCGTGATCGCGCGGAAGAATCGCATTGTTGGAACGCTCAGGCGCGGCGTGGAGTCGATGCTCAAACGCGCTGGCGTGGAGGTCATTCGCGCGCACGGCCGTCTGGCGTCGCGGCGGACGGTCGCCGCCGACGGGCGCGTTCTGGAGGCCCGCAATATTCTGATCGCCACCGGATCCCGGCCCGCCGCGCCGCCGGTTCCGGGAATTGAGTCTGCGCTGGACTCTGACGCGATTCTGGACCGGCCCGAGATCCCGCATTCTCTCGCGATCATCGGCGGCGGCTACATCGGACTTGAATTCGCCGGGTTCTTTTCAGCGATCGGAACCGAGGTCACCGTGTTCGAAATGCTGCCTCAGGTTGCGCCGGGCGTGGATCGCGATATCGCAGCCCGGCTGGTGGATAGTCTGGAGAAATCCGGCGTAACAGTCAGGACTTCGTGCCGGGTGACGGCGGTGAACGGCGAGACGGTTCACTACCAGGATGAGGCGGGGAAGGCGCAGGCTTTGCGCGTTGCGTGCGTGCTGAACGCCGCTGGCCGGGTTCCCGTAACCGATGGGCTCGGCCTGGAGGAAATTGGCGTTGATTTCGACCAGCGCGGCATCCGCACTTCCGAGGAAGGCCGCACCAGCGCGCCCAACGTTTGGGCTTGCGGCGATGTCACCGGACGGCGGCTGCTGGCGCACGCGGCGACGCGCGAAGGCGTCGTCGCGGTAAACAACATGTTCGGCCGCCGCGACCGCATCCGCTATCACGCGATTCCGTCCGTGATCTACACGCACCCGGAAATCGCGAGCGTGGGCTGCACCGAAGAGGAACTCCAGGCGCAGGGCGTCGCGTACCGGCGAGCCCTGGTTCCAATGAGCATATCCGGCCGCTTTCTGGTCGAAAATGAAGGCGCGACCGGCGCGATCAAGGTGCTCGCCGGCGCGCGCCACGGCGAGATTCTGGGCGTGCACGCCGCCGGCGACGGCGCCAGCGAGTTCATCGCGCTTGCCGCGACGCTCCTTGAGACCGAGATGTGCGCCGCCGACGCCGCGGGCATCGTGTTTCCACACCCTACCGTTTGCGAAGCGCTGAAGAGCGCGATTTTGCAGGTTCTGTAACATGCCAAAGGCCATTCTCATCGATCCCGCACAGACCCTCGCGCGAGGGCGGATCCAGTTCACCGACATCGAGGTGAACGCCTATCGCCGCACCCTGTCTGAAGAGCTGGACCGGTTCACCCCGGAGGATTTCCTGGACATCTGGACCGATATGTGCGCCATCCGGGAGTTCGAAACAATCCTCAACCAGATCAAACTTACAGGCGCATACAACGGCGTGACCTACAGCCACTTGGGGCCGGCGCATCTGTCCATCGGGCAGGAAGCGGCCGCAGTGGGCATGGCCTTCGCCCTCACGCCGGACGATCATATTTTCGGATCTCATCGCAGTCACGGCGAGATCCTGGCCAAAGGCTTTTCAGCGATCCGCGCGCTGAGCGCCGGCGACCTCCTGGACATCATGCGGTCTTATCGCGACGGCGCCGTTCTCCAGCCGCTCGAGCGCGGGCACACGGGCGACGTCAAGGAACTCGCCATGAAATTTCTGGTCTACGGCGCATACAGCGAAATTTTCGCGCGCGAAACCGGATTCAACCGCGGCCTGGGCGGCTCGATGCACGCCTTCTTCACTCCCTTCGGCATCTATCCCAATAACGCCATTGTGGGCGCCTCGGGTTCGATTGCTCCGGGCGCAGCCCTGTTCAAGCGCGTCAACCGGCGTCCGGGAATCGTGGTGGCCAACATCGGCGACGCCTCGTTTTCCTGCGGTCCGGTTTGGGAGGGCATGACGTTCGCCAGCATGGATCAATACCGGACCCTGTGGGACCCCACGCTCGGCGGCGGCTTGCCGATTCTGTTCCACTGCGTCGACAACCACTACGGCATGGGCGGGCAGCCGTGCGGAGAAACGATGGGCTGCCAGGCCATCGCGCGGATCGGCGCGGGCGTGAATCCAGAGCAAATGCACGCCGAGCGGGTCAATGGCTACAATCCGCTGGCCGTCATCGACGCATTCCTTCGCAAAAAGCAGATGCTGCTCGAAGGACGCGGCCCGGCGCTGCTCGATACGGTTACCTACCGCTTCAGCGGCCATTCGCCCTCCGATGCTTCCAGCTACAGGTCCAAAGAAGAGCTCGAGCGCTGGCAACAGGCCGATTCGATCGCCGGCTTTCGCAACCAGCTGGTCGAAGCCGGCTTGTTCAGCCCGGATCAACTCGAGCGCGCGCGATCCGCCATTCAGGCGCTGGTGTTTGATGCGTTCCGCCTGGCCGTGGATCTCGAACAGTCGCCGCGCCCGAGCATGGACTCGGAGATGATCGGGTCGGTGATGTTCACCAACCGGCGCGTGGAGAAATTCGCCGACGCCGCTCCGGAGCTGTTGCAGCCGCTCCGCGACAACCCCAGAGTGCAGCAGATTCGCGCTAAAATCCGCACGCCGCTGTTCGAGGGCAAGCCCGTTCCAAAGATGAAGGCCTTCAATGTGCGGGACGCGATTTTCGAGGCTATGCTGCATCGCTTCGCCATCGATCCGACAATGATCGCCTTCGGAGAAGAGAACCGCGACTGGGGCGGCGCCTTTGCGGTGTATCGCGGTCTGACCGAAGCGCTGCCCTACCATCGCCTGTTCAATGCGCCGATCGCCGAGGCCTCGATTGTCGGCGCCGCGGTCGGCTATGCGCTCGAAGGCGGACGCGTCGTCGCCGAGCTGATGTACGCCGACTTTATCGGCCGGGCGGGCGATGAAATTTTTAACCAGCTTTCCAAATGGCAGGCGATGTCAGCCGGGCAGTTAGTCATGCCCGTTGTGTTGCGCATCTCAGTCGGCGCCAAGTACGGCGCCCAGCATTCGCAGGATTGGACCGCACTGATGCACCACATCCCTGGTTTGAAGGTCGTCTACCCGGTGACGCCTTACGACGCCAAAGGCATGATGAATGCCGCGCTGGCCGGAACTGATCCTGTGATCTTTTTCGAAAGCCAGAAGGTCTATGACTATGGCGAGATGTTTGTGGCCGAAGGCGTCCCGGAAGGCTACTACGAAATCGATCTCTCGCAGCCGTCGGTCAAGCGGGCGGGCCAGGATGTGACCATCGTGACGCTTGGCCCGGCGCTGTACAAGGCGGTGGAGGCCGCCGACGAGCTGGCGGCGCGGTTCGGATTGCATGCCGAGCTCATCGATCTGCGCTCGGCGAATCCGATCGACTATCAGCCGCTGGTCGAATCGGTCAAAAAAACGGGAAAGGCGCTGCTAGCCAGCGATGCGGTCGAGCGCGGATGTGTCATGCAAACCGTAGCCGCGACGCTCACCCAACTGTGCTTCGACTACCTGGATGCGCCGCCCGTGGTGATCGGAGCGCGGAACTGGATCACGCCCGCGGCGGAATTGGAGCCCATGTTCTTTCCTCAGCCCTCCTGGTTCCTGGACGCCATTCATGAGCGCATTTTGCCCCTTCCCGGATATCAGCCCGTCACCAACCAGAGCCTGGGCGAGCTCGCTCGACGGGCGCGGCTGGGCGTGTAACATCAGCGGCGTCGCCTATCGCCGAAAGCCCCTCGCGCGCCCGTAGAAATAGACGCCGCCGTAATACGGCCGGTAGAATCCCGCACCATAGAAAAACGCGAACGAAGGACCCCAGTAGTATGGATACCAGGCGGGACCATAGTAGCCGTAGTAATACGCCGGCGGCGGGGGCGCCGGACGAGCATACGGCGCCGGCTGCGCTTGAGCGTATTGCTGCTGATAATCGCCGGGCGTCACGTATCGGAACGCCTGTGGAGCATGATCGGTTGAGAATGTCACCGCCGATTCGACGCGGAAGGTGAGCACGGATTCCGGATAGATGACGGTCGGATGGCCGCGGGTGAGCAGAACGCCGATGACCCCCGCCGCCGCCCCCGCGCCTGCGCCGATCGCTGCGCCGGCGCCCCACCCCGCCGCCGCTCCGATCGCGGCGCCCGTGGCCGTCGTCGCCCCGATGGCCGCGGCGTCGCGTCCCTCCGAAGTCGGGCCGCTGCGGCCGATCAACTGCGTGCGCAACGCAACCTGCTGCCCGTCCACCAGCGTTAACTCGGTCAATTCAATCCCGAGCCGCGAGACGCCCTCGACGCGCCCAGCCTTTTGCGCCTCGACAACGCGCCCGGCGACCATCTGGCCGCGCTGCGCGACCACAATGCCGTCAACAACCACTGGACTTGCCAGCGTGGCGGAGAATGCGTCGCCCGGCTGGTTGTAATCCGATGACAGCGGCTGGTTTATTCGTACCGTAATATATGTGCCGGATTTGATCGTAAGCTGCGCCGGAACCGCCGCCGTCTGCGGCGGAGCATCCGGAGTCCGCGGATAGACCTGATCCTGCGCCGGGGCCGAGGCCTGTGCGATCTGGGAATCCGGCGCTGGCGACGGGTCGGTTACGCGGCGCCAGCCATGGCCGGCGGATGCCGTGTCATCTGGCGCAGTGTTTTGCCCCAGCGCCAAGCCAATGGCGAAGATGCCCAAAACAGCGCAACGCGCAGCGGTCGTGAGGGGTTGCATGCAATTGCTCCGCTCCTCACCCAGCATCTGCCCTGCCAATGCATCTGATTGAGCCCACACCGGACAGCGCCCTGGACAACTGGTGCTGTTCCACCGCGCTGGTGCTTTTCAGCCACTGCCGGCTGCTCCTTCGCCGCCCGCGCTAGCTTCCCGGAAGGCTGATCAGCTTCCGGTCGGCCATCCACTCCCTGAGCCGGTCCGGCCAGGTCGCCACCGGAAGCTGCGACGGCCGCATTCCGAATCCGTGGGCTCCGCTGGCGTAGATATGCATCTCCGATGACACGCCTTGCTTTTCCAAATCCAGATACAGGTTCACCGTCGTGACCACGTGCGAACGGTCGTCGTCGGCGCATACCAAAAACGTTTGCGGCGCGTCCTTCGGTACTGTGATGGTTCCAGGGCGAAACCCTGGATACACCACGACAGCAAAGTCGGGCCGTGACGACATCCGCTCTATCGGATCGGGCGAAGAATCGTTCCCGGCGTCAAAGCGGGTTTCGATTAGCGCCGCCACTTCGCCTCCGGCCGAAAATCCCATAAAGCCGACTCGCGAAGGATCGACGCCCCACTCCCTTGCGTGATACCGGACCAGGCGCATGGCGCGCGCGGCATCCGGCAGCGCGTTGCCTTGCACCGTGTAGTGTGATCCGGGGGCCCGCGCCAGCCTGTATTTCAAAACGAACGCCGCGATTCCGTTCCGGTTGCACCAATCGGCGATGTCCCATCCCTCCTTGGCGATGACCAACTGCGAGTGGCCGCCGCCTGGCGCAATCACGACCCCCGCTCCATTCGCCTTCTCTTTCGGCGGAAGGAAAACGAAAATCGACGGATAGTGCACCACCGTGAACCGGTTCGGCAGCTTGGGATTCGCGCCGGGTTCGGATACTTCGGGCGCGGTCACGCCCTCCGAGCCTGGCGCGCCGTTGGGCCAGAGCCGGATCTCCTCGCCGCGCTCCACCGCAAGCGCGACCAACGAAACGAGCAAGAAACTACAGGCGAATTTCAGAACCATACCGGCAGAATTCGAGCAGTGTATCACATACAGCGCCGCCGGCCGCGCAGCGCAAACGGCGTGATATGCTGTGGCGCAATGAATTGCATCACGGGCCAGATGGCCCGCGCCGAGCTTGCGCGCGAGACTCGCCGCCGCGTCACGCGGCGCCTGTTGCCATTCCTGTTTCTGCTGTACGTGGTCGCCTACATCGACCGCATCAACGTCAGCTTTGCCGGACTGGAGATGACCAAGGACCTCGGTTTTTCCGACGCGGTGTTCGGTTTCGGCTCCGGGATCTTCTTTATCGGATATGTCGTGCTCGGCATCCCGGGCGCGCTCCTGGTGGAGCGATGGAGCGCCCGCAAGACGATCGCAGCGACGATGCTCATATGGGGAATCGTCGCCTCCGCCACGGGACTGATCCACACGGCGCTCGAATTTTACGTCATGCGATTCATTCTCGGCGTCGCGGAGGCTGCTTTCTTCCCGGGCGTCATCACCTATCTGGGACACTGGCACCGGGCCGAAGACCGCGCCAAAGCCGTCGCAATCTTCATGACCGCTATTCCCATGTCGCAGGTGATCGCGGCGCCGGTATCCGCCGCGCTCATGAAAGCGCATTGGTTCGGGCTGGCCGGCTGGCGGTGGCTGCTGATTCTCGAAGGCGCTCCGGCCCTTGTTTGCGGCGTAGTTACAGCCTTCTATTTGACGGACCGCCCCCGCGATGCGCGGTGGCTCGCAGCGGCGCAGCGCGACTGGCTCATTGGCGAACTCGCGCGAGAGCAGGCGCAGAAGGCGCGCGCCCCCGTGACGGCGCTGCGCGCCCTCATGCACCGGGATGTTCTGCTGCTCGCCGGCGCATATTTCACCGGGACCGTGGCGTCGTACGGCCTCACGCTGTGGATGCCGAAGATGATCCAGCGTTTTTCCGGGCTCAATGCAGTCCAGACGGCGATTCTTTCCATGGTTCCCGCGCTGGTCGCGGTTCCGACCATGCTGCTCAACGGCTGGCATTCTGACCGGACGGGCGAACGCCGCTGGCATGCCGCCTGCGCCCGCCTGATGACCGCCGCGGCGCTGTTTGTAACCATCTTCGTCACCGATCACGCGAGCCTCACGCTGGCGCTGCTGACCGTCGCCTACGCCTTCGTGGTCGCAGCCTTTCCGCCGATGTGGGCCATGCCGACCGCATTTCTCGGCTCTACGGCAGCCGCAGCCAGCATCGGCCTCATCAATTCATTCGGCAATATCGGCGGCTTCGTGGGCCCGTACCTCATCGGCCTGTTCAGCGCGCGCAGCGGCGCGTTCATCGGCGGGTTGTGGACGATGGTCATCGCCGCTCTGATCGCGGCGATTCTGCTGGTGAGCATCCGCGCCCGCGTAGGCGCAATCGAACGCCAGTGATATCCTGATGGCCGTTATGCAGGCCCGAATATTGTTCGCCGCGTTTTGTGCGGTTCTGCTGTTGAACGGGATCACCGCGGCGCAGGACGGCATCGGCATTTTCGATACGCATGGCAATCTCGGGGTCACTCCGAAGCCGGGATCAATCGAATTCAATCCGGCCGCTCGCGAATACCGCGTCACTGGCGGCGGAGCGAATATCTGGGGGACGCAAGATGCGGGGTATTTCGCATGGAAGCGCATCTCCGGCGACGTGACGATCACCGCCGACGTTCGTTTCGAGGGCGCCGGGGCAAATGCGCATCGCAAAGCGGTGCTCATGATCCGGCAGGAGCTGACGCCGGAGTCCGTCTATGCCGACGTTGCGCTGCACGGTGACGGCTTGACAGCGCTCCAGTTCCGTCCGCGAGCATTTGGCGAGACGCAGGAGATCCGGTCCACTGTGAATGCGCCCACGCGGATCCGCATCGAACGCCGCGGTAATCAGTTCACGATCTATGCGGGCAAGCCCGGGGCGGAGCTTACCAGCACGGGGCCTCAGACCGTTCAGCTTAATGATCCCGTGTACGCCGGCATCGGCGTATGCTCGCATGACGCGAACGTACTCGAGACCGCCGTTTTTTCCAACGTACAAATCGAGCAGCCCGCGCAGCGGACGCAGCAGCGATTCCGCAGCAAGATCACGGTGTACGATCTTGCGGCCAGATCCACCAGCACTGTGTACCAGGCCGATGAGGTGATTGAAGCGCCGAACTGGTCGCGGGACGGCAGTTTTCTGTTAGTGAATACCGGCGGCAATCTTTACCGGCTGCCGGTGAATGCGCCTGGCGAGCGGCGCCTGGAGAAGGTCGACTTGGGCGACGCCGGTTACCGCTGCAATAACGACCACGATTTCTCCTGGGACGGCAAGCTGCTCGCGTTCTCGGCGTCGAGTCCTTCCTCGCGGCAATCCCAGGTGTACATGGCGCGGGCCGACGGCGCCGGCGCGAAGCTGATGACGCCTGCAGCGCCCAGCTATTTTCACGGGTGGTCGCCGGACGGCAAGTGGCTGGCTTTCGTCGGGCAGCGGGAGGGGAAATTCGCGATTTTCCGCGTGGCCGCAACGGGTGGACCCGAGCAGCGGCTGACTTGGAAGGGCGCCTACGACGATGGTCCCGAATATTCGCGCGATGGGAAATGGATCTATTTCAACTCCAACCGTTCCGGCGGATGGGACATCTGGCGCATGCCCGCCGATGGCGCGGGTCCGAACGACGAAAAGGCCGAGCGCGTGACCAATGACGAACTGGAGGACTGGTTCCCGCATTTCTCGCCCGATGGCAAATGGATGCTGATCCTGTCGTTCCCGAAAGGCACGCCCGGCCACAACGATCGCATGGAGGGCATGACGCTGCGTATCATGCCCGC
Organism: Bryobacteraceae bacterium; assembly: GCA_035652975.1. Lineage (GTDB taxonomy): Bacteria > Acidobacteriota > Terriglobia > Bryobacterales > Bryobacteraceae > TMP-7. The sequence continues at coordinate 81,062 of DASRCT010000006.1, forward strand.
GCCCGGCGACACGCTTCAACCGGCCAGAATCGAGACGCTGACCAAGTTCTTCGGCGGCCAGGGAACCATCAATGTGAATTCGTGGTCGCCGGATTCGAAAAAGTTCGCGTATGTCGTTTATGAGCCCTTGCCGCGCTAGTTGCTGCTTGACTTCAAGCGGCGCATGGCGGTATCGTTCCGGAACGGGTAAAAGCCATCTATGACTCTCGCTCGCCTTTGCGCTGTCGCGCTCGCTCCGGTCGCACTGCTGGCGCAGGCGCCCGCGCCGCCGCCGGGCCGTCCCACGGACCGCCCCCGAGCTGACGAAGTCGCACGCCTCAAGCAGGGGCCGCCGCTCCCATACGCCGTGGCGGCGGACTGGCCGCAAATGCCCAAAGGCTACAACCTCGGTGAAGCATCCGGCGTCGATGTCGACAAGCAGGGCAACGTCTGGGTGTTCAATCGCGGGCGCTGGCCGGTGATGGAATTCGACCGGAGCGGGCGGATGCTCCAGGCCTGGACCGACGACACCTTTCGGGTGAAATCCGCGCACGGGTTGCGCGTCGGCCCCGATGGCAATCTCTGGTGCGTGGATGTCGAGGGCCATGTCGTCTTCAAAATGAGTCCGGATGGCCGAGTGCTCATGGTGCTCGGCAATCGTCAGGGAGTCCCCGGCAATAACGACGCTCAGGATGCCTTCAACCGGCCGACCAACCTCGCGTTCCTTCCGAACGGCAATTTTTACGTCTCCGACGGTTATGTGAACTCGCGCGTGATCGAGTTCACGCCCGAGGGCGAATACATTCGACACTGGGGCAGGAAGGGCTCTGGAGACGGTGAATTCAATCTGGTGCACGATGTCGTCGTCGATTCGCGCGGGCGCGTCTATGTCGCCGATCGCACGAATGAGCGCATCCAGGTCTTCGATGAAGAGGGGAAATTCCTGGCCAAGTGGACCGGCATCGGTGCGCCGTGGGGGCTCGCCTACTCCCCCGGCGAGCAGGCTATCTACATGTGCGACGGCAAATACAACCGCATTTCCAAATTGAATCTTGAGGGCCAGGTGCTCGGCGTTCTGAGCTCCTGGGGCAAGGCCCCTGGCAAGGTCGACTACGTGCACAGCATCGCGATCGACCCGGCGGACAACAGCCTGTATACCGTCGAGATCAAGAACTGGCGCGTGCAGAAGTGGCTGCGGCGGTGACGGCGTTTACATGCCCGCCATCCTTTTCACCGTCTGAAATGTGTCCGCCTCCTCCGCCCGCTTATCTAGCCGATACCGCTTGACGCGCGCAAAGCGCAGCGCCAGCCCGCTCCGATATCGCGGACTCGCCTGGATCTCGTTGAACGCAATCTCCGCCACCAGCCTCGGCTCCACGTACACTGTGTACTCATCCCGCGCGATCTCGATCTTCAGCAATTCCTGCGTCTGCCATGCGAGCATTTCGTCGGTGAGCCCCTTGAAGGTTTTGCCCAGCATCGCGAAGCCGCCCCTCTCGATATCGCGCGCGCCCAGGTGCAGATTGCTCAGCCAACCGCGCCGCCGCCCGTGACCCCATTCGGCCGCCAGAATCACCAGGTCCAGCGTTCGCGCCTGCTTCACCTTCAGCCAGCTTTGCCCGCGCGCGCCCGCGGCGTAGGCGGCGTCGAGCGCCTTGGCCATTATCCCTTCATGCCCGCGTTCCAACGCTCCGCGCAAGAACTCATCCGCGTCGCCGGCATCCGATGTCACCCGGTGTGGAATGACAGCCTCGCCTTCAGCAAGCCTGACCAGCGTCCCGAACCTCCGCGCCTGCGCTTCATCGAGCAACGATCCGCCGTCGAGATACAGAAGGTCGAACCAGAACGGCTGAAGCGGCAATTCTCTCCGTGCGCTTTCGATGTCCAGCTTCCGTCCGAAGCGTCGCATCGTGATCTGAAACGGTTGCGGCCGCCCGTCCGGCAAAAGACTGATCACCTCGCCGTCGAGAATCAGTTCCTTGGCGGGCAGCGCGCGCGCCGCCTCCACCACTTCTGGAACTGCGGCGGTCACATCGTTCAGACTTCGCGAAAACACCTTCACCTCATCGCCGGATCGATGGACCTGTACGCGTGCGCCGTCCAGCTTCCATTCGAGCGCGGCCTGGTGAAGCTGCTCCAAAGCGTCGTGGATATCCTCGGCGGTCTGCGCCAGCATCGGCTGCACGGGCCGGAATAACTGGATATCATAATGACTCAGCCCGGCCTCGCCCTTCTCCAGCGCCGATCGCGCCACCACCGCGATATCGCCGGCCAGCATAACGGCCCTCCGCACCCGGTCCGCCGGCAGGCCGGCCGCCCGCGCCACCGCTTCCGCCATGATGCCCTCGAGCGCGCCCTGCCGCAACTCGCCCGTCAGCAATGACCATATGAAATGCTGCTCAGCCGCGGTGGCGCGCGCCATGACCCCGCGCATGAGTTCGAGCTTGCGGCTCTCGGCGCCAGGGCCCTGAACCGCCGCGATGGCGCTAAACAGGCGGTCGAGTTCGATGACGGAAATGGCCGCCGTCTCCGCCGCCGGCGCGCGGGCCTCCATCAGCATCCGGTGGCCGATGCCGATTTTGCCCTGGAGCGTGCGCCCGGAAAGAAACGCGACAACGATCTCGATCTCCTCCGGCGCGAGTTCTTTCAAAAGTCGCGCCATCAGTTCGATCTTTTCGATCCGCTTGGAGGTAGCCGCGATTTTTCGCGAGGTCTCCACCACGGTCGAAAGCAGCATATTTCGAGCCTAGCCCGAAAGCCGGCGCCGCCGCGCTGTGGCACGCTATGAGCATGAATGGGCGCGCGCTCTCACTCCCCTTGTTGCTGGCATTCCCGGGCCTCAGCTTCGGAGTCGGGCCGATCCAGGTCCTGATCGTCGACGGCCAGAACAACCACGCCTGGCAGCAAACCACTCCGATGCTCCGCAAAATCCTCGAAAGCACGGGCCGCTTCAAAGTGGATGTCGCCACCAGTCCGCCGCCAGGCGGCGATATGAGCCGCTTCCAGCCTCGCTTCGCTGCGTACAATGTGGTCTTGTCCAACTACAACGGGGATTCGTGGTCGCCTGAGACGAAAGCCGCGTTCGAAGAATTTGTGCGCAACGGCGGCGGCTTCGTGTCCTATCACGCCGCCGATAATGCGTTTCCGGAGTGGAAAGAATATCAGCGCATGATCGCCGTGGGCGGATGGGGCGGCCGCACCACCCAGCAGTTCGGGCCCGTCCTGCGCGTTCGCGACGGTCAGACCGTGCGCGACGCATCCCCGGCCAACTGCGGC
>DASRCT010000007.1:0-9686 GCA_035652975.1 Bryobacteraceae bacterium
TTCCCGACCGCTTACATGGGCGCGGAGATGTGCAACATCCGGCCGGGCGACACGGTTGCCGTCTGGGGTTGTGGTCCGGTTGGCTTGCTGGCGGTCAAGAGCGCCTACTTGCTGGGCGCCGAGCGCGTGATTGCAATCGACCGCTTTGAGTACCGGCTGCGGATAGCGCGAGAGAAGGCGGGCGCGGAGACAATCCACTACGAGGAGATGGATGTGCGGGAGACTCTCAAAGAAATGACAGGCGGCCGGGGGCCGGATTCCTGCATCGATGCCGTGGGAATGGAATCGCACGCGCCGGGCCTGATGTACGCATACGACCGCGCCAAGCAGGCCATGATGCTGGAGACGGACCGGCCGCTTGCGCTTCGTCAGGCGATCATGGCGTGTCGCAACGGGGGAACGGTTTCGGTGATCGGCGTATATGGAGGATTTATCGACAAATTCCCGATAGGCTCCGTGATGAATCGATCGTTGACGATCCGTACCGGGCAATGTCATGTACAGCGTTATATGCGACCGCTGCTCGAGCGCATTCAAAGGAACGAAATCGACCCGAGCTTCGTGATCACGCACCGGATGCGGCTGGAGGAGGCGCCGGCGGGCTATGCCAAGTTTCTACACAAAGAAGACGAGTGCGTGAAAGTGGTGCTGAAGCCGCACTGAACGCGCGGGGGCTGGTTCGTTGCGACCTTGGCGCGACGAGGGCGGCCGCTGCTCGGTCGGATGTTGCTTGCCGCCGCTGCGACGGGACGCAGGCCGGCTGCAGACTCTGAGAATTACAGCGACCATCCTTTGCGATAGGGCGGATTGACCCATTGATTCGCATCCGCGTCATTGGTGATGCGAAGGTTGGCGCTGTCCCACTCCAGATACCGGGCAGCGCGCGCCGCCAGGGTTCCGAGCAGGGCGACCTCGGTCAGCCGGCTGCCCAGTTCAAAGTTGCAACTTGCGGGCTTTCCGCCTTTGGCCGCTTGAATCCATTCGCGGTAGTGCCCGGCGGCGCGCGGCAGCGTCTTGGGCGGCGGCTGGAAATCGCGATACTGCGTTTCGGGCAGCAGCCGCACTTTCCCGCCTGAATAACCTGCCAGCATCTTGCCTTTTGAGCCGACGAACAGCAGTCCCGAACTGGGCAGCGGCGTTCGAGGATCCAACTCGAGCGGCCGCGGGGGGCGGAGTCCGCCGTCGTACCAGTGCACGCGCACGGGCGGGCGCTCGCCGCGCGCGGGGAAATCCCACGCGACCATCGTCGAGTAGCTCTCACAATCGGGCGTCTCGATCAGCGGCGGAAGCGTTTCGCGCCCGTCCGGACTCATATGAAACAGGCCGCCATGCATCTTTGTGCGGCTGCCGTGCACGCTCACCGGCGCGCCAAGTTCCAAGGCCTCATAGAAGACATGCAGCGCGTGACACGTCATATCACCGACCGTGCCTGTTCCGAAATCCCACCATGACCGCCACAGCCAGGGGTGATACAGGGGGTGAAAGGCGCGGTAGGGCGCGGGTCCGATCCAGCGATCCCAGTCCAGCGCTTCAGGCGCGGGCGGATTTGTTGTCGGGCGCTGTTGTCCCGCGGGATAGAGGGGATGGTCGCACCAGACGTGCACTTCCGACACCGGACCGATCGCGCCGGACAGCAGAATTTCTGCAACGCTCTGCGCCTCGTCGCTGGCGCAGGTCTGGACGCTCATCTGGGTTGCGACCTTCGCCTCGCGCGCAGCGTTGGCGACGGCGCGGAGTTCGTACAGGGTGCGCGTCAGAGGCTTTGCGGAATACACGTGCTTTCCCATGCGAAGCGCGGCCATTTGCACGATGGCATGATTATGATCCGGCGTCGCGATGACGACTGCGTCGATGGCCTTTTCCTTGTCGAGCATTTCGCGAAAATCGCGATACACTTTCGCCTTCGGATAGCGCCGGAACACGTTTGCCGCGAAGCCGTGGTCCACGTCGCAGAGGGCGACGATCCGTTCGCTTTCGCAGTTCTGCAAATAGCGGCGCCCCATGCCGCCCACGCCGACGCCGGCGATATTCAGTGTGTCGCTCGGGGCCTGGCGCCCCTGGCCGCCGAGCACGTGGCGGGGCACAATCATGGCCGCTGCCCCGGGAAGAAGGGCGCGGCGGGTGCATCCATCCTGGTTGGACATTGAAACGCTCCTGTTGTACTGCTGATCACATCAGAAAACGAGACGCAAAGCCAACTGGATTTCGCGGTTGCCATAGCCGCCGAGCGTGCTGCTGATCTCGCCGAAGTTGCCGGAGGTAAAGGCGCCGCTGGGGTTTGCAAAGTGCGGCGTATTGGTCAGGTTATAGAATTCGCCGCGAAATTCGAGCCGCGCGCGCTCCCGGATGGGGAAGATGCGGAACACCGACATATCGTAATTGGACAGATGCGGACCGCGCACGATATTGCGCCCGGCGTTGCCGAAGGTATTGGGAGGAGGCGCGGCGAAGGCGGTGACGTCAAACCATTTCTGACCGGGTCCGATGCCGCCCAGGATGGAGGTCGCATGTACGACGTTTGCGTAATTCCCATTTCCTGGGCAATTGCACGGCGTTGCGTCGGTGGTGATGTTGAAGGGGACGCCAGTGGCGAACCGGTAGATGCCGTTAAGCTGCCAGTTGCCGACGATGTACGCGGCCAGTCCGCTGCGCAGATATCGCTTGCCCACGCCGAATGGCAACTCGTAGGAGTGGCTGATGGTGAGCATGTGAGTGCGGTCGTAGTTGGAGGGGCCGTAATTCCGGCGGAAGTTGTTGTTGATGACGAAGCTCGCCTGGTCGCTGCCGACATCGAGGGACCGGCTCCAGGCGTAGGCGGCGGTAAATGTCAGGCCATGCGAGAAGCGCTTGTTCAGGTTGGACTGGAGCGAATTGTAATTGCTGCTGACGCCATTGCCGCGGACGCTGACGTCGGCAGTGCGACCGAACGCCGCGACCAGGGGCTTACCCGCGAGTCCGGTCCCCGGAAGCGCGGCGTTGAACGCCTGATTAAACGGCAGGTGCGTCCCCAGATTGCCTACGTATGCTACATCGAATGTTGTGTTCCAGCCCAGTTCGCGCTGATAGGCGACGTTGTAGCTTTGCACCATGGGCATTGGGTTATGCGGCGGTATGACAAAGAATGCCTGGTTCGGCGCGGGAGTGATTCTCCCGCTGGAGGGAATAGCCACTGGCGTTACAACCGGCAGCGTGTTGAAGTCGCCGTCCACGATGAAATCGCCGGTTGCGCCGTTCTGAATGTTGTAGATCACTGGGAACTGCGTCGACAGCGTGCCGCCCGTAAATCCGAAGCGGCCAGTCCAATAGCTGACGCCGTATCCGGCGCGAATCACGGCGTGGTTCTTCATGCGGTATGCGATGCCGAACCGGGGCGCCCAGTTATTCTTTTCCATCCGGACGCCGCAAGCCATATCCACCGAGCCCACTCCGCACACCAGCAGCGAATTGGTCGACGGGTCGTAGTTTGAAGCAGCGGCGGCATACCGCGCCTTGATCGGCGTGTACAACTCGTATCGCAAGCCGACGTCAAGCGTCAGGTTCTTGGTCGCCTGCCAGGTGTCCTGAAAAAAGAAAAACGCCTGCGTTTGCCGGTTCGTAGGGGTGATGGGCATATATGTGCGGCTGGTCTGGTCCGGCGCTCCAATCAGGAAGGCTGCGAAGGAATTGCCAAATGCGCCGTAGGGGCCCAGATCGGGACCGTTTTTGAGGGCAGTAGTTCCAGGGTTGAACGTAAACAGACCCCGGGGGCCGAGATTGAGCCCTTGCGGCTGGAAGCGGTCCATCCGGTTGCGGTGGATTTCAGCTCCCCACTTGAGCGAGTGCGCGCTGAACGTTTTGCTCCAGGTGTTCACCCAGGTAAACAGGTTATCCGTGTTGATCAGCGGGTAAAACACCGGGGTAAACATGCCCGGCATTGTGTTGATCTGTATTCGCGCCATGCCCACGCTCGAGATGGGGTCCGGATTCGGATTGGCGATCCCAAGGGAGCGGTTGGTGACGGTGCTCATATCGAGCCCATTCACGTTTGTGCGATACCGGTTGTATCCCATGCGGGCTTCGGTTAGCAGCGTGGGGCTGAATCCATGAGTGAAGTTCGCAATCGCGGTGATGGTGTAATCGTGCGCTAGGGTTCCTTCGCCGATCACGTCGCCGAGAATGGCCTTCTGGGTCACATTGTAGCGAGAGTAGTTCATCTTTCCGAAGATTTTCGTCGCCTCGTTAAAGTTGTGATCGATGCGGCCGTCCCAAACATTGCCGTCATACAGGAAGGGAACGTTTCGATTCAGGTTGTTGGTGAAGGGGGCGCTGGCCACATTCGGCGCGGGAAAATACTGGAGCAATTTGCCGGCGACAGGACTGAAGCGATCGCGGGGGATGATATTGTTCGCAAACGGCTGCCGGGACGTCCCGTCAGGGTTGCCGGTAGCGGGATCATACAAATGCAGACCGGGGACGGCGCTGAAATCGCCGCTGAGCCAGGCCGTCGGCGGGGTGTTGGCCACTTGCGTGTTGGACTGGCGCAGGTACAGCCCCTGATACGCGCCGAAGAAGAAGGTTTTGTTCCTGATAACCGGTCCGCCAACCGCAGCGCCGAACTGGTTGCGAATGTAGGTCGGCTTGGGCTTATCCACGGTGTTAAAAAAATCGCGCGCCCGAAAGTCGGTGCTGCGGTGGAATTCGTACAGGGCGCCGTGCAGCTCGTTCGTGCCGCCGCGCGTGGCGACGTTGACAATGGCGCCGCCGGCGCGTCCAAATTCCGCATTGTAGTTGCTGGTCGAAACGTGGACTTCTTCGACGACTTCAGCCGGGGGAATATAGACCGTGAGGCCGAGCGTGGGGTTGGTATTGTCGACGCCGTCGACGATGGTATTGTTGGACGAGTTTCCCTGTCCGTTGGCTCGGAAGAACGTCGTGCCCTGCGGATCTTCAGACTGGGTGAAGTCGACGGTAGGCGGCGTCACTCCGGCGACCAGTCCGGCAAGCGCCTGGAAGCTCCGGTTGGCTAAAGGCAATTGCGTGACGCTCTGCGCGCTGAAGTTACGCGCCACCTCCGCGCGATCGGTCTGGAGCGGCGGCGCTTCGCCAGTGACCTGGACGGTCTCCGTCACGGCGCCGGGTTCCAGCGAGGCATCGACGCGGACGGAGGATGATACCGGCAATTCAATGTTTTCCCGCACGACCTTTTTGAATCCGGCCGCTTCGAATTCCACTCTATAAGCGCCGGGAGCAAGATAGGGAATAGTGAACATGCCGTCGCTGGTGGTGGTTGCCTTGCGAACCACCCCGGTGCGGGTCTCGGTGGCCGTAACGGTCGCATTGGGAACCGTTGCGCCGCTCGGATCCGTAACCGTCCCGATCAGAGTGGCGCTCACCTGCTGAGCAATCGCGGAATGCGGGGCAATTAGAAATGCGACGGTGAAAGACAGAAGCAGAAGCCGAAAATAGCCGGTCATTTTTGCTCTCCCGAATTGTTCTACTGTGACGCGGGGGCGAATGGATGTCAACCCGCTCTTCGAGTGTGGCGCGCTTATTCCTACGCCGCTCTGCCGGGCTGGATGGAATGGAAGAATTCCGGGGCGTGATCGGCAGGCGGAGAGCGGCGGCAGCATGCGGCGCTGGCGCTTGGATCGGGAGCGGTTCCAAGCGGTGCTATGGGCTCAACTCAAAGGTGAATATCGAACTTCCTGCTGCGATGGCGATAATCTCCCGGCCCCGGCTTTGATACGCAATGGGGTTGGCGCGGATGACGCCGCCGGTGTTCTGACGCCACAATTCTTTGCCAGAATCGGCATCCAGCGCAAAAAAATATCCCTCATCGCTGCCGCCGAAGACCAGTTTACCGGCCGTCGATAAAACGCCGGCCCAGGGCTTTGTGAACAGTTTGTATTCCCAAACGCGGTCGCCGGTTTTGGGGTTCAGCGCGCGGATGGCGCCGTAACCGGGTTCATCCGGCAAGTCGATCATGGGAACGCTGCCGATGTAGCGATTGCCGGGCGTGTATTCCTGCTCGCCTTTGCGATAGATGCTGCGATTCTCCCACACAGCGAGATAGAACAACTTAGTCAGCGGGTTGTAGCTGGGCGAATACCAGTTGGTGGCGCCCTGCACGCCAGGCCAGATATAGGTTCCTTCCGGCGTGGGATCGATATTGGGCAGGCGGACAGGGCGGCCGCTCGAATCAATGCCCTTGGCCCAGGTCTGAGTCGCGAACGGTTTCGCCAGGAGCAGCTTCCCGGTTTCGCGGTCCAAGACGTAGTAGAAGCCGCCGCGATGCGCCCAATAGACCAGCTTCCGCGGGCGGCCCTGCCACTCATCATCGACCAGCACCGGAACCTGCACGGCGTCCCAGTCATGGACATCGTGCGGGACAAACTGATAATGCCATTTCAATTTGCCGGTCGCCGCATCCAGGGCGATCGCGCTGTCAGTATAGAGGTTGTCTCCGGGCCGCGAATCGCCGTTCCAGTCGGGTGACGGATTGCCGGTCCCCCAGATGATCAGGTTCTGTTCGGAATCGAAGGATCCGGTGACCCAGGTTGGACCGCCGCCAGTCTTCCATGCATTTCCCGACCACGTTTCGCTGCCTGGCTGTCCGGGTTCGGGAATGGTCCAGAAACGCCAAATACGTTTGCCCGTCCTGGCGTCGTAGGCGTCCAGGAATCCGCGGATTCCATATTCACCGCCGCTGATTCCGCAAACGATCATGTTGTTGAGAGCGAGCGGCGCGACGGTAATGCTGTGACCGGTGCGATAGTCAGCGACGGGGACGTCCCATAAGACAGCGCCGGTTTTGGCGTCGAGTGAGACCAGGTGCGCATCGACGGTTCCGAGAAACACTCGATCGCCAAACACGGCGACGCCGCGGTTCACCTGACCGCAGCAAACGTTGATCCTGGAGGGCAGCGCGCGGCGGTAGCGCCAGTAGACTGCTCCCGTCTCGGCGTCGAGCGCGATGACGTTGCTCGGCGGCTCACTGATGTACATGACGCCGTCCACCACGAGGGGCGTGGTTTCGACGATATGCGTCGTGCGCATCTGGTACACCCACTTCACCTTGAGCTTGTGAACATTTTCGCGGCGCACCTGTTCGAGCCCGCTGTAGCGCCATCCGCGGTAGGCGCCCGAGTAGGTGAGCCAGTTCGCGCTGTCATTGTGAGCGTGGAGCAGGCGATCGTACGTCACCTGTCCGGCGTGGAGACTGGCGGCGAAGAGCAGGGCGGCGATGCCGGCAAGGCGGAGCGCAATCATTGAACGGTCCTCCGAAGTCGCAGCGAAGAGAGCCATGCAACCAGGTCCTGCAGCTCGCTCGCGCTCAATGCCTCCTTGTAGGAGGGCATTTTCGACGTTTTCTCGATGTGGTAGTCCTTGAGCTCGCTTTTCAGCATAGAGTGGAGCTCTTCGCTCATATCAATGAACTGAACGGAGTAGGTGTCCTCGTTCATGATGAAGCCTTCGTATTGTTTGCCGGATTGGTCCGTGCAGCGGAATACCTTATATCCTTGCGGCACATCAGCGCCGGGATCGATGATGGCGCGGCGCAGGTAGTCGGGCGACCGCATTTCGCCGATGCGCGTCAGATCGGGACCGAGTCTGCCGCCCTCGCCGTTCACCCGATGGCATTGCGGGCATCCCTGGTTGCGAAAAATGACGGCGCCCCGCGCGGCGTCGCCGGTGAGCGAGCGGGCGGTTGCGGCATTTAGCGATCGGATATAGGCCACGATCTGACGAATGCGGTCCGGCGAATAGAACAAGCCGGGCATTTCGGTTCCGGGAATTCCATTGGAAATTGTTTCGAGCAGCGCCTTGTCCGAACTGCCGTGATAGAAGCGGCCGCTTGCCAGGTTCGGTCCACGACCGCCTTCGCCGTTGATGCCATGACAGGGCGAACAATGCGAGCGAAAGGTTTTGGCGCCAGCGGCGATGTCGGCCGCGGAGGGGGAGCGGCGGCTGCGATCCGCAAGCCGGTCCTGAGCGGCGAGGCAGGTTGCGCACAGCAACGCCAGGAGCAGACGCATCAGTGGTCCTCCCAGGAAAGCTGCGTGCGATTATACATCGCGGCGGGCGACGGCCAAACAGGAGTCTAATGCATGGTCGAGGCGATAATGACGCACAGCCCGATCGCGATCGCCCCGATGAGAATCGCCAGCGCTATATTTTTGTTCTCAACGATCTCTTTCCACAGCGGGTAGGGCGTAAGCTTATCGAGCGCGGCGAAGGCGATAAAAAAGACTACAATGCCCACAGCGGCGTAAAGGACGGCATTCAGCAGGTAGGTCGGGTGAAATTCGGTCACTGCCCCCCCTTCATTTGAGTTCCAACGTCCCGAAAATCAGCCCGAGCCTTCTCGAATCGCCCGGGAGCGTCATGGTCCGGTCCAGGCTGAGCTTCACCTCCATGGAGGCTTTGCCCACCTGGGCCGGCGGCAGCGGAAAATCGAACTCGAAAGGCGAGTCCGGCTTGTCGACGGCAACAGTACCCGCCTTGCGGCCGTCGACGCTCACGGTCAAATGCACGGGACCCGGCGCAAGCACGGCCGCGGGAGCGTAGCCCGAAACGTGCAGGCGTTCGGCCGGAGAGTGCGGACCCGCCATGCGCACCGTCGCCGAATCCGGCATCCAGCGGAAGCCGTGCTCTACGGGATACCAGCTCGGCCCCAGCTTCAGCGCCATGCCCGGCTGGCCCACGTCGATGCGCCGAAGTTCCGAAGGAGCGTATTGAGTCTTCGCGACTGCGCTGTAGGCGGCGGTAACGTCTGTTACGCCGTGATCGGAAACGGACAAGACCAGTGCGTTGTTCTGATTGAGCGCCGGCATGATCTCGGCCACGGTTGTTGTGAACGAGCCCAATCCGCGCGGCGGATCGGGCTGCTTCAAGCCGTTTTCCGAGCCCGGCGTCAGGAACGGCCGGGGAATGCCGTACAACCGGAATGGATCGTCGCTGAAACCGGCGGCGAAGAGGTCCCAGTCCACGTTGCTCAGCAGCACCACCCCGCGGGGATGCCGGCGCCAGGACGCATTCATCTGTTCCAGCAATGCTTTCAGACGGCGGCTGCTGTGATATCGCCACCGCGTGGCGGACTGTATCTCGGCATATTGGCCGGCGCAGTAAGTGAGCGCCAGAAGCGCCGCGACAGCGCCCAACGCTATGCCGCCGCGCCAGGCCTCCGCGATCGCCCACGCGCCGAGAATGCACAATCCGATTGCGGGAACGGTCAAGTAGTAGTCCATCGTGTGGTTGGCGAGCGGCAGCAGCGGCGCCAGCGTAATGACAAACCAGCCGAGCAGGAACGCCGGCCTCCAGTCCCGGCGGCGCAATCGGGACGCGGCGAAAACGAGCAGCGCGAGAGCAATCACCAGGCTGGCGATGCGGCCCGGACGCGAAAGCGATGCGTCCACCATATCGCCAAGCCGGCTTGGACCCACGGCCCAGGCGAAATATCGCCGCAAGCGCGTTACAAGCCCGAAGTCGAAGTACATCGCATAGGTTGAATTTTCAGGCTTCGGAATGAACAGAGCATGGATCGCGGCGAACAGGACGGCCGGCGCGAACAAGGGAATCGTCTTGCGAAGGTACGCCCGGGCGCAGCATAGCGCGTATAAGGCCGCCAGAGCGGGATACACAACGTTGAGTTCCAGAACGCCGAACCCGGCCAGATATGCGATCCATTGCGCCCTCCACCAGCGCCG
>DASRCT010000008.1:0-71484 GCA_035652975.1 Bryobacteraceae bacterium
TTGCACTCCTGCATTGCTCGCTTCCGCTTCGCCAGCCGATTAAATCGTGCATCGAAGAGCCGGAAATCGTCAACCACCACTCGACCGGGGCTGGGGAATTTTCAGGCGCCGAAACGGGGAAATTTCAAATGGCGTTGACAGAACCTCAGTCGCTTCAATTAGGCCGCGATCGTACGATCGCGGAAATCTCTGGTGAGTGGGGTGTTCGAGTACTAGGCCCAGCGCTTCAATTAGGCCGCGATCGTACGATCGCGGAAATGAGAAGAGGACACAAGAGAAGAAAATACAAGAGAAGAGCTTCAATTAGGCCGCGATCGTACGATCGCGGAAATATAAGCGCCAATTGAGAAGAATTTGATCTGACCCCATGCTTCAATTAGGCCGCGATCGTACGATCGCGGAAATACCAAACTGTCTCAGTAATTACAAAAGCGGGTGTCGTGCTTCAATTAGGCCGCGATCGTACGATCGCGGAAATACAGGTACACTTGCGCCGGTTCGCGGCGTCCCTGAGCTTCAATTAGGCCGCGATCGTACGATCGCGGAAATTCGATTCGGCGTCGAATCTCTGGGGGAGAAGTTCTGAGCTTCAATTAGGCCGCGATCGTACGATCGCGGAAATAACTCTACTTGCAACTGAGTTTCAATTAGGTGTTATGCTTCAATTAGGCCGCGATCGTACGATCGCGGAAATCTCAGATCGAGGCTGCGGGACGCCAGAACGCCTATTTGCTTCAATTAGGCCGCGATCGTACGATCGCGGAAATTCGTCTGTCGCTCTGATGATTCCGCTTGGAGACAATGGCTTCAATTAGGCCGCGATCGTACGATCGCGGAAATCCGGCGCGAATCTCTCCGGGGCGGATCTAACCGAGGCGCTTCAATTAGGCCGCGATCGTACGATCGCGGAAATCTGCGACACTTACGGGGATGCGCCGCAGATTGCCATCAGCTTCAATTAGGCCGCGATCGTACGATCGCGGAAATTTATCTGGCAGTTTGCGCCTCTGCGGAGGAGGCGCGCTTCAATTAGGCCGCGATCGTACGATCGCGGAAATGACGGCAATATCCATGGAGGCAGCATGACAGACATACGCTTCAATTAGGCCGCGATCGTACGATCGCGGAAATCTCCGCCGCTGCAAGCGCCGGCTGATACGGCATCCGTGCTTCAATTAGGCCGCGATCGTACGATCGCGGAAATAGCCTCACCCACAACCTATTCAATTATCAAACATCTCTAGCCCAGCTCGCGAGCATCCCGCCAAATATCCGCGCGCCGCGCCCAAACCAGCTTAACTCCAATCCCCAAACTCCCTGCGTTTCCGCCACTTCCCCGCCCGCGAGCGCCCTCCGCCAAATTCTCACCGCCCCGCCGCTCGCAACGCCCTACCGCGTCACAAATACCGGATAATCCGGAATCTCGCCTTCCAAATACCGCGCCAGCAGCCGCGCCTGAATCTCCAGCAGCCGCCGGTAGCTTACCCGGTATTCAAACAGCGGATGTGTGATCAGCGTGTCCATCTTCAATTCATACGCCCGAAAAAACGCCTTGCGCCCCTCCCCCGTCAGCGCCACCGATGGCCCGGCTCTCACAAAGTCTTTCGGCCGCACCATCCCGGTATTCACTGCCGTCAGCACCGCCGAATCCACCACCAGCGGCCGGAATGGCTCCATCAGATCCAGCGCCAGCGCCGGCCGCCCAAACCGCGGCTGATGGTAGAACCCGATGAAAGGATCGAATCCCACCGCATAGCACGCCACCGTCAGATCCTTCGCCAGAAGACTATAACCCAGCGACAGCAGAGCATTCACGGGATCCCGCGCGGGCCTTCGGTTGCGACCCTCAAACTCAAACCGGAACTCGCTCGATTCAGCGCCATCGTCCGTCTTGATCAGACCCTGAAAATCGCCGAAATACAGCCGCGCCGCATTCCCCTCGATCCCCAGCAGCTCGTCCAGACTCCTGGCCCCCTCCGCTCGCTCCGCCATGCGCTTCAACTCCGCCAGCGTCTGCGCATTCGGCTCGATATGGTTGCGCTGCATCAGCGTCCTTTGATTCCGAATCTTTCCACAGACCAGTCTCCGCGCCAGTCCGCACGCGAACCCTTCGTCTTCCGACAGTTTGAACTGCCAGCGGCGCAGAAAGACATTCTTCGTGTTCAGTCCCGTGGTGATCCCATAGAACCATCCGCCCATCGAAAAATAGCAGATCGGTACGCCGGCCTCGCATAAGGTCTGAATCGCTTGCGTTGAAATCTGGATGTTGCCCATCAGGTTCACCTGACAGATCTCGCCGATGCGAACTTCCTGTAATAGCGAGTCCTTGTCTCGAACCTGCAAAACCGCGCCCGATTTCCCCACTCGCACGCCTTGCGTATTCAGATAGAGCGTCCGCTGCTCGTACCGCGGCGTGACCATCGGCCGCACTTCCCGCACCGCCGGGCGTCGCGGCGCATTTCCGTCAAACAACCCAAGTTGAACCGGCTCCGCCTCAACGCCGGTTTCGAGAACCGCCGTCTCGTCCGGCAGACAAATGCCGGCCAGCGAGCAGCCCGCGCATTTGGGAGAATCCACCAGCGGCGGAGGAATCACACCTGCCTCCGCCGTGCTCCGCGCCGCCGCTACGGTATTCTCGAGCTCCAATATCAGCGCGTCATCGAACTGCACCCGCACGCGCTGTCCGGTCTTGCGGTAGTAAACAATGCCCTCATCGCACCGGTACCCGTTCTCGCGAAGAATAACCCCCTGCGCCGCCAGCTGCATTCGGTCCGCAGGCCACAGCTCCAGCCCGTCCTTGCCCTCGCGCGGACGCCCGTGCTTGTAATCCACCGGCGTTACCACGCCGTCTTCGCCCTCTACCAGGTCCATCTTGGCGATGATGCGCAGACGCTCGCTCGCCAGCGTCACCGAACGCGCGTGGATCGTCTCCTGAATCTCGTCCGGCGCGGGCAGTGAGGATGCTTTCGCATCCACGCGCGCGTGTTGGACCGCGCCTTCCAGCGTATCGGCGCTCTCACGGAACACGCCCTCCACCCACTCGTAGAAGAACAACCGAGGGCAGTACGTGAACTCGTTGAGCATTCGCGCTGGCAGATAATCCGGCTGCTCGTCGCCCTGCCGAAGCGGCGTCGGAAATGTCGCCATAACGGTCGTCTACACGATAATGCACGGCGAATCCATCGCCGTGTACGGCCGGCCCAGAGCCGTGATCACGCGCTCTCCCCGGTTCTCCGCCGGTCCCAGGTTCACAAACAGCACCTGATCCTCGTCATGATGAATGATCCTGTTCAGATCCGCCCGGCAGCGGATCAGGTCCGACGCCGTAAACTGGCATTCGAAGACCGAGTATTGCAGATGATCCCCGTACCCCCGCATCGTCTTGAACACCTGCCGCAGCCGCTTGTCGTCACAGATGTCATAACAGACCAGATAAGAAGTACGCATGAGTTCACAACAATGCCACCGATGGCTTGAAGTTGCGGTACTTGCCGTCGGTGAAACGCTCCACCCAATAAACCTGGCGGACTCCTCGCGCCATCAGCTTGCGCCTGAGCCTCGCTCTCTCCCTAGCGTCTGTTGCGCGGGCGATCCGCTCTACATCGCTCAGCGCCAAAAGCGATGAGACCGTCGCAACGTCAAGAGGGTCCTCCCAAACCGGGCACAACGCAGCCGCAATCCCCTCTTCCTCAATAAAAGCCGTTGTCCGCAATCGCATTAAGGTCGGCATTGTCGGAAACAGCGGCAGCGCTTCGATCGCAAGCCGGTTGGCGCCTCTCATTGTCCGTATTGGATCTTTAGAGGGATTGTCAGCCCTGAGCGCATGCGGACGATAATCGTTCGGATCCCAGCGCATCGACGGCTTGTCGTCAGCGTAGTCCCAAACTCGAAACAGCGTCCTTTCCAGGTCGGCTCTCTTCGTTGTTTGCTGCAGCTCTCGCATGAAAGCAAGAAAGTGCTGGTGGCCCGCGCCGCTCATCGTGCGAAAAGCCGTGTCTGCGATTTGGTCGCCTTTGGCGCTGGAAGAGCAACCGTCCGATCCGAATGCTGCCAGGAACGCGCACATTTCGCGCGCGAATGGAGCTCCGGAGTCTGCCTCAGCCACGGCTTTCCGCGCCCGTTCGGAAAACGCCTCAATCGCGATGGTCAGGTCGTCGTGAATCGTCCAGGCCGAATCCGGCGCCGTAGCGAGGGCGTGCGAGAGATCACAAACCACAGTGTCCGGATCCCCGCAATTTGAGTGATGCAGCACCGGCATCCACCTCCCCGGCGCTTCCGTCCAGCTCATCCGAACCTCGGCCGCCGGGTCCGCAATCGTCAGCGTCCGCAGCGTCCCAAGAGCGGCCATGTACCCCAGCAGGTTGGCCGCATCCAGGCCGCGCAGTTCAATCCGCTGCAGCCGCATGGCGGTCCTCCCTTTGCTCTTGCTCCCGTTCGCTCTCCCGCTGGTCCGCAAGTCGCACCAGCGTCTCCAGGTAGGCTAGTCCCCACCAGCCGTATCGTCGCGTCAGCTTCCAGAATCTTTCGCTCACCCCAGAACCCGCCGCGGCCAACCGGTGATTGCTCATGGCTCGCAGGTCTCCGTAACAGACTTCAACCGGCGCCGGATCTTCCACAACGGGCGCAAACGGTCGGCATCGCCCGTGATGGCTCGCAATTAAATGCAACAGCAGTTCCCAATCCATCTCTTCGCCGTCTGGAGCGCTCGCGCGCTCCAACAACGCGACCGATTGCAGTTCGTGACGGCCGCCTCGTGGATATCCCGCCAGCCAGCGCGCCCGTTCGCGCGCGCGTCGCTCGTTCCCGTTCGCGCCCGATTTCGCCCAGATCCCATCGCCGGGCGCAAACGGCTCTCCGCCTCGCAGCCATGACTGAAATCTCGGATCCGCCTTCCCAATGTCGTGTAGTCGCACCGCCTCAACCACTGTCGTCGCGATCACTGGAGGCAGCTCCAAAGCCTCTGCATAGTCGCGAACGCGATTGGCGCAGCGTTTCAAGTGCTCATCCAGTTCAACAACCGCCGTGTACGAAGCGGTGTCATCCTCCTGGTCGATGCTTCCCATGGCCGCAAGCGCAGCTAACGTCGCGATGCCGTCCTCGTTCGCGTTATCGCGGAATTGACGAAGCCTCCCGGCGCTCATCAGCTTTGTTGCTGCGTTTCGAATCCACTCCTGCTTTGCTGCTGCCGCAAGCGCTGCCAACTTCTCCCGCACCTCCGGCATCGTTTCCGCCAGGCGCAGTTCCGCTGCCCTCTCCAATGCGCTGGCCCCCTCGTCCCATTGCGCAACCACGGCCTCATCGAGCCGTAGCGTCGGCTGGGCGCGCCGCAGCGAAACCTGGTCCGCAATGTCTCTAACCGCCTCGGCGCACTCCGGATTCCAGCCCCATTCATCGCAGCCGCCATACGACGCCGGCACAACAATGGTCATTCCGGGCCGGATCTCGCGGATTGGCTCTTTCGTCTCGTCGGCGCCTCGCCAGTTTAAAAACAGCCTGCCGCCATCGCTCGAATCCGGACCGGATGTCCCTTCTACGTCCGCGATATCCGCTTCGGCGCCTTTTGTCTCAGACAGCCAGCGGCGCACCGCCCACACCGGAACTGAGATCATCTCTTCGGGTCGCGGCGGTATCCGTGAAACTTTGTCTGCCCACTGCTCCGGATGCGCCGCATCCAGGTCCGCCCGCCATACCACCTGCACGTCCGGCGGCCCCGCTTGCGGTCCATGCAGAAACAGAGCAACCTCGGGCGCCACAGCCGGCGCCGGCGATGTTTCTGAGAGCCGGTCCACATGCGCCGGAAGCAGTACCGGCGCGCGCGCGCGCGGCATGCTTAAAGCCTCACGTTCCGCTCCGTCCGGCGCCAGTCTTCGAAGCGCATGGACGCCCATGTCGATTACGGGATCCTTCGGCTTGGCGCCCTTTTTCTTGCTGGAGCTCGCGTTCTCAACCAGCCAGCGCCAAGTCGCCGCCAGAGCGCCGCCGTACACTGGGTCTACGTACTTCTTTGCCGTCTGATCTTGCTGCGCCACGATAACGGCCTGGGCTGCCATCGCGCGCCCGTTGCGGTTCAACCGCCCGAACCTCTGCTCCAGGGCGTCGATGCTCGCCGCTTCAGTCACGAGCGCGTCGAAATCAATGTTGGCGCCCACCTCAATACACTGCGTCGCCACTACGTAAATCGGTTGCGCGGGGTCGCCCTCCCGGCCCAGTTCAATGAACGCGCGGTTCTCGCCCCATATTCGCTCGCGATCGAACGGCCGCGAACGACCCGTCATCAGAATCGTCTTGGCGTCTGCCTCCGCTTTCAGCTTCTGATAAATCGCCCTCGCCGTCGCCACCCGGTTCGACACCACGCCGATTACGCGCGCGCCCGCCTCGCGCATGCCCCTGGCCTCCTCCGACATGCGCTCGATAAGCGGCCCGAAATTCCCTTCGGCCGCCCCGGTCTCTCCCTCAAAACGAGCAATCACCAGCCGCGCCGGCTTGGCCGCGCTCCAACGGGCGCCCAGCACAGGATGCGCGCGATCCGCGTCCGACGCCTCGAAGACGCCCTTCCTATTCCTGGGCGTCGCCGACATCTCAATCACTCGAAAAGGACGTCTCGTACTCCCGTCCCCCCAACTCCGGTATCGCTCGATCAGGCCCAGCGTTTCTAGGAATGGCTGCGCTGTGTGCGCCTCGTCGATAATTAACAGAGCGTCTTCCGCCGCCAGCGCCGCCCGGATCGGCCAGTTGTGGTTCGATCGCGACCCGTATGCCCGGAACAGCAGGCTCGATCCCGTCTGATCCACCGTCGAACAACACACCGTCGGCTGTAACGGCGACTCCGTCCAGATGTCATCCGGAGCCTGCCCCCCGCGCAATGTTGCCACGCAAAGCGGGTCCTGAGCATCCGCGCCCCCTATCCTCAGCAAAGATTGAGCAACCTCTGCCGCCGCCCCGCTTGTCGCCTGTCGGAGCCGGTCGGCGATGCGCCGCGCTCGTTCCACCGCCTCGTCTACCACCACCCGCCGGTCCACGATAAAGAAAATCCGCCGCGCCGACTCCGGAGCGCCCGCCGCGAGCGCATACACCGCAATATCAATCAGAGCGGTCTTGCCGGCCGCCGTCGGCAGCGCGATGCTCTTTGGCCAGCGGCCAGCAAGCGCCTCCCGCACCAGTTTTTGTTGCCACGGAAACGGTTTCAGCCCCGCTCCGTGCACTTGTTCGAAAAAGTCATCGAAGGCTTCCGCATGCAGCATCACTCCGCCTCCCGAACCCGGCGAAACAGCCCGTACCCGTAGAAGCGTCCCGCCCCCGCTAATACCGGCCCTCGAACCTCGCGATCAAAAACCACCAGTGCATGAATATGAAACCGGCGCGGCCTTCCAGCGCGCAACGGAGCCGGGGGAAACGCTGCCGCGGGCGGAACGCCCATATGCACCGAGGTTTTCATTAACGCTACCGAAGCCGGTCGCGGCAATCCGACTCGCTCGAACGACGCCTTTACCGTTTCTTGCGCTTCTTCGCCATACGGATCCCGCGGATAACGATCAAACACATAGGGCGTCACCGTGGCCCAGGTCTGCGATGGCCGCATCCATGTGTAGGGCTGCAAGTTCACGCGCGCATCATCAGTTGCTACGCGCTCTACGCGCCAAACGCCGAACGCCATTCGCAGCTCCTGAACGCGTCTCATGGTCCGCAGAACCATCGCCCGCTCGTCCTCGCTGAGGCTCGCCGGCAGAATTGCCGCAACGCCCTGAATCTCTCCGGTCGCATGCGCCGCCGCAACGAATGCCAGCGGCGCGAAGGCCACATGCGGGCGTTGACTGGGCGCCGGGCAATCTTCGCTGCTTCCCGGCGCGTGCCCGCTGATCGCCTCCGGAGCCGGCTGGGGCGCCAGCTTCATCATCGCCGCTCGTAACGCCGTCGTGATCTGTAGCGCCGCCGTCAGCGGCGCTCGTTCGCCGTCACTCCGGCAAAGAATCGCCATCTCGCGGAAAATTCCACGCGCCGGTTCCATGCGCGCCTCTCCCGCGCTCGAATACAATGCCGTGCTCCCCCGACTCGGACGGAATACCTTCGAGGGCTTTTCGCGGAATCGTTGATAGCTCTCCACTAATTCTGCCAACCGCCCGGCCGATGGCACGCGAATTCGTACGCCCTCCTCTTCCCCTGGCGCCCACCGCTCTAAGCCGGCTGGCGGCGTTTCACCAATTTCCAACGACACCATGCTCGACGAGTGGCCAAGTGACGGCGTCCGGCGAAGCAATTCGTTCATCGGCGCCCGCAACTCGTCCGGAAGCTGGGACGGCCACACGAACCAGACGTCGGGATTGTCCATCGATGCCGACGGAAATGTCCGCGGCTTTCTCCCGTCACTCATCGTCAAACCGAGAAAATTACACACCCCCGATTCATCGTTGACCGGCACGTACACATTGACCCGGCGCCGCACCGAACAGCCCGAGAAATACAGGGATGGAGGCGGCTGCCGTTCCAGCCATTCCAACGCAGCCCGCAACTCCGGCTGCTCGCCGCTTTCACCCCACGACGCTACCAGGGCCGAAAACAATCGCGACGGGTGAGGCGGCCACTCCACTGTCTCTTTTGCATCACCCTCATCGAATACAGCCGCGCAAACGCGCCCTGTCAAATACCGCACACGAACAGCGAACATCGCGCTTTACTCCGCCGCGGCCGCGGCCATGGACTTCTGCCGGCTCTTCTGAACTAGCAGACGGAGATCGGCTGAGGGCTTCAAAATTTTTGGTTCGAGAGGCCACGGCAGCCCGAGCGCCACTGCACGCTGGGCCGCAGCATCAACCAGCGAGTAAGCTTCCGATGCGTCTAATTCGAATGGCTTGGTCTCGCCGCGCCCCACAAATTCGAACGCGCCCGGCTTGCCATCAAGCAGGCAGCGCGAACGGAGGTCGTAGCCGTCGCGGTCCAGGGAGCAGATCGCCGCCAGTGCCAGAGCTGCAAGCACCGTGCGCGCCGCATCATCAATCTTTTCCTGCGTTTTATCCTTTTGCGTCGCGCCATCAATCGGGAACCGCAGCCGCCGCAAAGCCGCCAGAGACAGCACCGTCGTCTGCTCGGCCCACCCGATCGTCACGCCGCCGTGATTGGGAATCCTCTTATGCGTCCGCTCGTCCTCATGCGTCAGCGATGGCGTCACATTGCCCAGGTTTATCTCCGACGCCTTTCCCTTTTTGCCGTATTTCTTCGCCTCGTTTTTCTCGTCCTGCTCCGCCTGCGCCCGGTCCGCCGTCCACCCGCCGTCCCTTTTCGCGTAGATCTCCACCCCCTCATTTACGACCGGATCAATACGGCTCGCGGGCCGTACTCCAAAGGCGACGTCGTACCCGACGATCTCGGACACCAGCGCCCTCTGCACTTTCGCGCCAAGACCGCCGCGCGGACCTGTCGAGTCCCAAAAGCCAAATATCAGCGCCGTCGGACAAAGCTCGAATATCGGCGTGGCGTTCGCGCTCTTGGCTGTGTCAAGCTTCTTGCCGATTTCAGAACTCCGGAACGGCCTGCCGTTATATTCGGAATCGCGAAGCAAAGCATCGGTCACTCGATGCGGCAACTCCAGCGCCGTCAGCCGCCCGATTTCAGCCAGAATCGGGTCTTCTTCACCGGTTTTAAAGTCGATCGCTAGCATGGGAAACTTCACCAGCTCGGAGTCATACGCGCGCAGAAGCGCTAGCTCCATGCGATTCGCCTGCGACTGCACCGAGTCCAGCAACACCGTGTTCACCTCCGTCACGCCGGACTCGGTGCGCACCTTTCTTACCTCCGTCGCGTATTCGCCCCCTTCATACGTCGGCGGATAAATTTTTGGATCTCCGGCCGGGTACAGTTTCGTCACCCGGCGGATGCCTGCATACTCGCCACTAACCGCTGCATACAGCAAGTCGAGAGTAAGCCTATCCATAAATAGCTCCTCATTCGGATAAAATCCGACGCCTTTCCTTCACGCGGAAGACTTCAATGATTAGTCGGCTTCCCCGCAAAATATATCGCAATCATCGAACTGCGATAGCAATATGCAGTACTAGTACAGGAAATTCGTAAGCTCGTTCCACTCTGTCCGGCGACTTTTGTTGAGCCGTGCCGTATTCGGGGCAGTCCCGCACCACCCCAATCAGCGGCGCGACCCCGCGCAACTACCTCAGCCACAACATCCGCCCCAACCCTCACCCGACCGCCAGCACGCCAGCGCCACCGCCACCTCCGAGGAGTTGCTGCGGCGGCTGGCCCAGGAGTCCGGTATCGAAACGCCCACACGCGCACAGTTGCCGCGGCTGGATCGGAAACGGCCCAAGAAGGGCGCCAACTAAGAATCGATGCACCCGCACGATCCCGATGCGCGGATCACGAAGATGAAGGACGGGCGCACGCATCTGGCCCACAAGGCGGAGCACGCCGTGGACATGGAAACCGGAGTGGTAGTTGCGGTTAGGGTGCAACCAATTAACGCGGGCGACACGCAGACCGTGCACGAGACGCGGCACAAGCCGCCGAGTACATCAAGGGAGCAAGGCTACGCAGCTCTGCTCGGCTCAACTGCTCATATTTGGCCACGCGAGACCACGCAGCACAAACATAGCCGTCGCAGGCAACTTCAGACTTTGAAGAAACGTCTTTTCATCACACCCGCTTGCGCTCTTCGCTCCTGCCGAACTTTGAAATCGACTTACTCCTGACTCAGACTGCTCTAGGCGGCTGAACGTTCCAGTTCAACTGTTGGTGTCGCACTTCAAACTGCGGACGGATCAGGCATGCGAATTGATTGATGGTGCGGTCAATCGTGATGCTCTTTTTATCCACGTGGTAAGCCTCCATTGTAGAAAAGGGATCATCATCTCTGTGCGAGCCTCTTCGATAGAACCAAACAAAATCCTCAAGCTCATCCTCCTCCCAGCGAAAGCCGTTACCGCACAGAGCCAGAATGAAGAAGGTGTTGTCGCCCGAGAGTTCGCAATCGCGGATCTTCGCTTCAAGCTCAAGGGCGTATTCAAGCATCCTGCTGCGTGCTGCGACCATCATATGCCATAGCTCACCGCCGAGGTACTCTTCAGACAACGTGACCCGCACATTTTGTGGAAACCAACCCCTCTCACACGCCAGCATGTATTCCCTCCAGCGATCAAGCGGCTTAGGCTTGATAGTCTTGACGTCCACGTAAAAGGTATCACCCTTGTCACTGACCGCGCGGAAGTCGATCGTCTTGGCGCATCCAGGCAGCGCCGGCTCGTATTCGAGAGCAAACCTCGGATTCTCGTTTAAGAGGAGCTGGCTGGCGACGCACAGTTCGTTGTGCGCCTCATCCACCGAGGAAATGTAGCGGCGTCCTTTCTCCAGAAGAGTCGCTATTGCGTTGTGAAATCGCCGAAGCAGCTTTTCCCCGTCATCGAACCGCCTGTCGGCGGTGTCAAAATCGCGAGCGAATGCCTCCCGGACGCTTTTCGAGTACGCTTCGATCGCCTGTTGCTCTTCCGCTTTAATATCCGTGGCTGCCATGCCAAACCCTCTGAATTTCAATCATCTCACCGGTGCCGCCGGGCTGCCGCGAGAGCCCGCCGACCACACCCTCTCCTGCTGGCAGCCCGGCCAGGCGGCGCGCCGCCATCTCAGCCGCGTAGCTCGACAGGAACGCATGAGCCCCGATTTCTTGCGCCATTTGACTGCCGATATCCTCGCCAACGCGCATCGCCGCCTTGCTTGGGGCCAGCCCGAGGATGCGCTCGTCCGCATCTACCGCGCCAGCGAACTCATCGGCCAGATTCGACTGGCGCTGAGAGGGCTGGATAGTGAAAATGTCGATCAAACGGATCCCGCGGTCAAAACCTGGCTCGAAGACTGCGCAAAAAAGGGCAGATCTCCCTCGCTGGCGAATGGCAAACTTTCGCTCGCCCGTTTCAACGCCGCGCGCTTCCTCAAGCATGTAAAGGATCCTCTCGGCAGACCGCTCCTCCAGCTTGACAACGTCGAGGGCCTGCAACCAAAGCAGCGCAACAACAGTCTCCTCGCGCACGGCTTCACCGCCGTAACGCCCGGCAACGATGCCGCCGCCCACGAAGCGTTACGGTTGGTCGAATCCATCTTCAGATCCGAGGACCCCGGCAACGACCGGATTCTAGAATCCGCGCAGTTTCCATGGTTCTCATAACAGCCGCCGCCCCATCTCCCCCACCGCCGGCCGCCGCGACCGCCAGCACGCCAGCGCCACCGCCAGCACAAGATCGTCATGCTGCCCGCTCCCTGACGCCCCGTATCGCATCCGCCCCCACGCCCCCGCCTCCGCCCGGATTTGCAGCAGCTCCCGCCGCAGCTCATGCCCCAGCGGCACATCCCGCGCAATCCGCAGCTCCTTCTCCTGCACCATCACCTGAAGCCCCCTCATCAGGTCCGCCTTCGGTACGCTCCACCCCCGGGCCCGCCGCGACGCCTCTCCACCCCCCGTGATCGTCACCGGCACAACCTCGCACGGCAAGTCCGCCTCCATCAGCCGCTCCACCACCGGACCCCCAACCCCCGTCGCGTCCACCACCACCGAACACTTCCCCGCCAGCGCCGGATGCGCCCCCAGCTCCTTCACCCGCTCCACCACCCGCCCGTACGGCGTCCCCAGCCGCATCCTCTCCAGCCACCGCACATCGTGCCGCACCGTGCGCGAATCCTCCTGCTGCACATACCGCATCCAGTCGAATCGATATTCCGCAATATCCACTCTCTCCACCACCGCAATCGCCGTATGATCCTGCCGCTGCCCCAAGTCCAGCCCGATGAAAAACTCGCTCGCCGCCCTGATCATCTCCCCTCCGCAACCTGTCCGCCCCCACGCCGGCGCCTCGCAACCGCCCTTAAGCCGCCAGCGGCCTCACCTCGTCGCTGAACGCCGCGTCCACCATCTCCCGCGTGAACAGCATGTCCGCCCCGTCCGCAAACTCGCACAGATACTCCCGCCGGAATGTCTGCTCGTCCATCGACCGCCGCTCCCGCTCCAGAAACCGCGCCGAAATCCGCGGGCACTCCGTCGCCCGCACGCTCACCCGCTCCCATTCCTCCCCGCCGTTCGCCCACGCCTCATAGAAAAACCCGCTCTTCGCCCTCGGCGTGCTCATCATCCACAACGCCCCATCGCTCGCCGCCAGCGATGGCCGCACCGCGTCATACTGCTCGTCTCTGACAAACGCCGCTTCGTCGATCACCAGCAGCGACACCCCCGAATATCCCCGCGACGTGTCCGCCGTCCCCGGCAATCCCACCACCCGCGAGCCGTTCGGAAGCGCAATCGAAATCGCGTTCCCTCCGTCTCCCTTCGCCCGCACCCCGGCCCGGCCCAGAAACAGCCGCGCCTTCCTCACAAATTCGCTCGTCTGCCGCGCCGTCGGACTCACCACCAGCGTCAGACTCTCCGCCCGCGTGTAGGCGTGATGCACCGCCTTGAGCGCCGTCACCGTCGATTTGCCCCACTGCCGCGTGCAATTCAATAACAGCCGGTGACTGTCCTGATTCAGCAGCTTCGCCTGCAACTCGTCCGGCTCAAAACCCACGCTCCGCGCGAATGCCGTCGCGTCTCCGCTCTCGCGCCGCCCCGCCCGTCTCCAATCCCGCTGCGCTCCTCGCAGAATTCCTCCAAACGCCCTGTACATACCGTCCACACTGTAACCCGTGATCTTCTGAAACACCCGCCCCCGACCCTGCGATCCTCAACCAAAGAAACGAAATATTCTTCCCCATCCCGCGTCACTCGCTTCCCTGCGCCCCTCTTCGCGCCGCGCCCGCGCCGTTCTCAACGCAATCGGAAATTTTTCTTCCGCGTTTTCTTACCGCTTCTCCCCAAGGACCCTCATCCATTCCCCGCCCCGCTCTTACCCTCAAAGCAGGGGACTCCTTTGACCGAAAAGAAACCGGATAAGAAAATCTCTAGCCCGCGCCGGATCGCCGCATCCCGCGCCAATGGCGCCAAGTCCCGCGGCCCTGTCACGGCCGAGGGTAAAAAGCGTTCATCCCAAAACGCGCTCAAGCACGGACTCGCTTCCGCAACCATCGTCCTCACCACCGAGGACTGGCCCAATTACCTCGCCTGCCGCGAAGCCTACATCCGACGCTTCCAGCCGGCCGACGACATCGAACTCGATCTCGTCGAAGAAATGGTCGCCGCCCGCTGGCGCCAGCAGCGCATGTGGGCCATCGAATCCGCCGCCCTCGATGATGAACTCGACGCCCAGCGCGCCGATGTGGACCACACCTACACCCTCATTACGCCCGATGTCCGCACCGCGCTCGCCTTCGTCAAACTCGCCGACGAATCTCGCGCCCTCGCCCTGATCAATCGCTACGAATCCCGCTACTCCCGCCAGTTCTACCGCGCCCTCAAAGCCCTCAAAGAACTCCAGTCCAATCGCCCGCCCCAAACCCAAACCTCTGAAAATGCGCCCGCTACCGGCAACCCGGCGGCGCCCGTTGCGAAAATGCCAAACGAACCTAATCCCAATTCCGAACACCTGCCCCAGACCCCTTCCGAAACCGGCGCCAGCCGCCCCCTCCTCCCCCCTGCCCCTCCGCAGACCCAACCTGTTTCCTCTTCCCCAAGCCTCGCCGCTCCCCAGGACTCTTGCGCCGGCGCGCCGCCCCGTCGCTTCGCTCTCCTCCGTCGCTCCATCCGCCCCCTTGCGCCGCCCCCCGCGCCTCCATCCATGTCTCCGCCCTCGCCCCCAACCACCCGCTCCACCCCCTCATGCGCGCCGCCCGCTCCGCCAAGCGCCGCCGCCGCTTGACGCCCCAGGAAATCGGCCTGCGTTTTCAACTGGCCTTAACCTGTTCGCCATTCACTATTCACTGTTGGCGATTAGCTTGAGTAAGGAGTTCGCGCCTGGGGCCGGGCTGCCCCGGCCGGATCGTATGCGCAGGGCTCGCGGAGAATCGAAACTCCAGCGCCCGACACATCCGGCGCTCTGTGTGTACCCACAGGCGGCGGAAGCGGAAACAGACCCTTGGCCGCCGCTGCCAGAACGTATAAACTGGTGCCGCTCTGTTTCACGAAAGGGGGATTGTTCATGGTTTTTCTAGGGAATCTGTCCAGCCGCACCGTGCGCCTCTGCGCCTGCGTGTTCACCTCTATCGCCTTCGCTCAGTTCGAATCGGCGACGTTGACCGGCGTCGTCACCGACGCGGCCGGCGCCGTGGTCCCGGGCGCCAACGTGCGCGCCGTCAATGAGGCCACCAATCTCGAAAGCGCCGCCGTCACCAACGCCGAAGGCCGCTTTCAGTTTCCGAATCTCCGCCCCGGTTCTTATCGCGTGATCGCCGGAGCGCCCGGATTCAAACAGTTCGTCGCCGCCGGCGTCGTCTTGCAGGTCAATCAGGCCGCCCGGCTCGATATCCAACTGACCGTCGGCGCCGTCAACGAGGAAGTCCTCGTAACCGGCGAGGCCCCGCTGCTTGAAACCGAGTCATCCAGCCGCGGCGCCGTCATCGATCACACCAAAATGATCGAACTGCCGCTCAACGGCCGCGATTATAACCAGCTCGCCCTCCTGTCGCCGGGCGTGCTCGCCCCCACCCCGCGCCTCCAGTCCATCGGCTTCCGCGGCGCCTTTAATGTGAATGGCAATCGCGCCTTCCAGAATGCCTTTCAACTCGATGGCGTCGACAACACGTCCTACTCAAACAGCTTTCGCGGCCTGAACGTGCAGCTCATCCAGCCCTCCGTCGAGGCGCTCCAGGAATTCAAAATCCAGACCAACGCCTACTCAGCCGAGTTCGGCCGCAGCGCCGGCGCGCTCGTCAATGCCGTCATCCGGTCCGGCACAAATCAGATCCACGGCTCCGCCTACGATTTCCTGCGCAACAGCGTACTCGACGCCAGTAACTTCTTCGCCAACCGCGGCGGGCTCGATAAGCCCTTCCGCCAGCGCAATCAGTTCGGCGCCTCCTTCGGCGGCCCTGTCGTCAAAAACCGTACGTTTTTCTTCGGCGACTACGAAGGATTGCGCGACGCCGCCGCCACCGTTCGCCTCACTTCCGTCCCCCAGCCCATCTGGCGCCAGGGTCTGTTCGCCACGCCAATCTGGAATCCCTATAACCCCAACGACTCCGGCCAGGACTTTCGAATCCCCGCTACCCCGGCCTGCAACGACGGCAACGGAAATTGCTGGCGGATTCCCCCCAGCCTCATCGATCCCGTAGGCAAAAAGGTAATCGACGTCAGCCCCGATCCAAACACCTTCTCACCTACCTTCGACAACAATTTCATCGCCGCTCCCGTCGACCGCAATCATACCAACCAGTTCGACGTCCGCCTCGATCACAGCTTCTCGTCCAGACTGAACGCCTTCGGCCGCTACTCGTATGCCAAGACAAACTTCTTTCGCCCCGCTCCGCGGCCGGGTCTCTCCGAAGGATCCCAGAACGATACCTTCGGCACAGCCGACCTGAAGTCCCAGGCCATGGCCGCCGGCCTCGTCTGGGTCTTGTCGCCTTCGCTCGTCTCGGATGCGCGGTTCGGCTACGCCTTGGGCGACTATTTTCAACTGCCGCCAAACTTCGGATCCGGCTGCCCGGGCGACCTCATTGGCTTGAAAAACGCCCCCACCGATCCGTCAATCTGCGGCGGCTTGCCAGTCTTCAATTTCCCCGGCGGCGTGCTCCGCCGCATCGGCCGCACCACTTCCGTGCCCCAGTTTCAAACCCCGCGCAGCATGAATATCCGCGAATCCGTGGCGTGGAACCGCGGCGCCCATGCCCTTAAATTCGGCGGTGAGTTGCTCCATGTCGATACCGGTATCCGCGACGTCAGCTCCCTGCTCGGCAACTTTAACTTCACCGGCCGCTTCACCGGCGCCAATGGCCGCTGGGAAAATGCCCTCGCCGATCTCCTCCTCGGCTTCCCCTCCCAGTACCAGCAGGATTCCAACACAACTTTCGATATCTACCAGCACATGTATTTCCTGTTTGCGCAGGACGACTGGAAAATTACCCGCAAGCTGACCCTCAACCTCGGCCTGCGCTACGAATTCGCCACCCCGCCCCGCGAGCGCGATCTCAAATGGGCCAACTTCTTCTCATCCGCGCGCGGCTTCGTCGCCGCCAAAAACGGCTCGCTCCAGGATGAAGCATTGATTGCTCCCGACCGCAACAATTTCGCTCCGCGCGTCGGATTCGCCTATAGCCCAACCGCGAAAACAGTTGTCCGCGGCGGCTACGGCGTGTTCTACAACCACACCAACCGGCTCGGCCGCGAGGGCCTCCTCGGATTCAACCCCCCCTTCATCATCCTCGCTAATGCCCAGATCAGCGGAAGCGGCGTGCTCCGCGCCGCCGACGCCCTCTTTCGGCTCCAGGACGGCATACCCCCCGGCTTTGTCGATATCAATCGCGTCAACCTCGCCACCGTTTCGCGCAAGGCGCAGGATCCCTACCAGCGAACGCCCTACGTCCAACAGTACAACTTCGGCATTCAGCGCGAGCTGCCCGCTGATTTCGTCCTCGACCTCTCTTATATCGGCAATCGCGGGCTGAAACTGCCCGCCTTCCGCAACCTCAATCCCAACACCTATACCTTCAACTCCCAGGGCGCCCCCGTGGTCGGTCTGCGAGAGCTCGATTCGCTCGGCCTCCGCGGCGACATCCAGATTCTTGAGAATTTGGGAATATCCAATTACAACTCGCTCCAGGCCCGCCTCGAGCGGCGCTTCTCCAACGGTCTTACCCTGCTCGCCTCCTACACCTACGGCAAGGCTCTGACCGACGCCGTCGATCACCTCTCAACCAGCGGAGTCGGCAACGGCGTCGACGTCGGCGAGTTCAAAGAGCCCCAGGATCCTAAACGCAGACGCCTCGAATACGGCCCTTCCGAATTCGACGTCACCCACCGCTTTGTCGCTTCGGGCGTCTGGCAGCTCCCCCTCGGACGCGGGCGCAGATATGGAAAGGATTGGAATCGCGCCGCCGATGCCCTGTTGGGCGGCTGGGAGTTCTCCCCCATCTTTACCGCCCAGACCGGCCTCGCCCTCACCATAAATCAGTCCGAGGTGGTCAATATCGGCGGCGAGCGGCGCAGCCGGCCTAACCGCATCGCCGACGGCAATCTCCCCGACAGCAGCCGTACCGTCGATCGGTGGTTTGATACCAGCGCCTTCGTCGCCTTGAGCGCCACTCCCGGCCAGCCCGGCTTCGTGCCCAATCAAATCTTCGGCAATTCCGGCGTCGGCATCGTGCGCGGACCCCACTTGGTCAATCTTGATTTCAATCTGGCAAAGGATTTCGCCCTTACCGAGCGCGTCTCCATGCAGTTCCGCTCGGAGTTTTTCAACGCCCTCAATCACGCCAATTTCGGCGTGCCCGGCGTAACCATCGGCGCCGGCTTCGGACAGATCGTCAGCGCCGCCGACGCCCGCATCATTCAGTTTGCATTGAAGCTGCGGTTTTAACTTCCCGGTCGCCATGGGCCGCCTCGCCGCACAGCTCGCGCAGATCGTCGATCCAATAGTCCGGCGCCCACTTGGCCAGCTCTTCCGGCTTGCCATAGCCGTACCGTACCGCGCAGACCTTCACGCCGGCGCGGCGGCCCGCCTCCATGTCCGCCGGCGAATCGCCGACGAACAGGCAGTCTTCGGGCCGCGCCCCCAGCGCGTTCAGCGCCATGAAGATGACATCCGGCGCAGGCTTCGCCGGAAAACCATCCGTGCCCTGCACGTGATCGAAATACTGGAGCAGGCCGAACAACTCAAGCACGCTCCGCGTCGTCGGCGTGCCTTTCGTGGTGGCCGTGGACTTGCGTCCAGACAGGTTTGCCAGCGCCTCGGCAACCCCGGGGTAAAGCTTGGTCGAGCCGTGATTGCGAGCCGGGTAGATTCGGCGGTATTCCTCGATCAGCGGATCGATCGAGCCGTCCTTGAAGCCGAGATCTTGAAACAGATCGAGCAGGTGGCGGCCGATGTAGGTCTTCAGGAAATCGAAGCTGACCTCCCCGCAGGGCGGCGGATTCGAAGCCAGCACCTCTTGCACGGCCCCGCAGATGTCCAGCGCCGAGTCGAGCAACGTGCCGTCGATGTCGAAAAGATATACCGGAAAGCGCGGTACGCTCACGCCGGCTGCGGACGCTCGCCTTCAATGATGCCCGGCAACCGCCGCCCGCCCTCGGGCCGCAGCACATGCTGCGTCTCGCCCGATCCGGGTCCGGCGGGCCGAGTGAACGCGGGCAGCGGTTCGCCTTCGATCAGCTGCTTGACTTCAGCGCCGTCAAGCACTTCCCGCTCCAGCAGCGCCTCCGCGATCCGCACCATGGCGTCCGCACGCTCCTCGATAATTTTCCGCGCCCGGTCATACCCTTCCTGCACCAGCTTCTTTACCTGCTGGTCGATCTTTTCAGCCGTGTCCTCGCTGAAATCCCGGTGCTGCGCGATCTCGCGCCCAAGGAAGATCTGTTCCTCCTTCTTGCCGAAGCTCAGCGGACCGAGCTCGCTCATGCCCCACTCGCACACCATCTTGCGGGCGAGATCCGTCGCCCGCTCGATGTCGTTGCCTGCGCCCGTGGTGACGTGCTTCATGAAGATCTCTTCGGCGATGCGCCCCGCCATCAATATGGCGAGCTGCGCCTCGAGATAATCCTTGCTGTAGGAGTGCTTGTCATCGAGCGGCAACTGCTGCGTGACGCCCAGCGCCATGCCGCGCGGGATGATCGTCACCTTGTGCAGCGGATCGGCGTTCGGAGTCACGGCCGCAACCAGCGCGTGTCCGGCTTCGTGGTAGGCCGTATTCTTCTTCTCCTCTTCGCTGATCATCAGACTCTTGCGCTCGACGCCCATCAGGACCTTGTCCTTGGCCAGCTCAAAGTCGTACATGGTAACGACTTTTCGGTTCTGGCGCGCGGCGATGAGGGCGGCTTCGTTGACCAGATTGGCCAGATCCGCGCCCGCAAAACCGGGCGTTCCACGGGCCAGCACCATCAGGTCGACATCATCCGCAAGAGGAGTCTTTTTGGTGTGCACCCGCAGGATCGCTTCACGCCCCTTCACGTCCGGGCGGCCCACCACCACACGGCGGTCGAAGCGGCCAGGACGCAGCAGCGCGGGATCGAGCACGTCCGGCCGGTTGGTAGCGGCGACCAGAATGACGCCCTCGTTGGATTCGAAACCGTCCATCTCGACCAGCAACTGGTTGAGCGTCTGCTCGCGCTCATCGTGGCCGCCTCCCAGGCCGGCGCCGCGGTGCCGCCCGACAGCGTCGATTTCATCAATAAAGATGATGCAGGGCGCGTTCTTTTTGCCCTGCTCAAACAGGTCGCGAACGCGGCTGGCGCCAACGCCGACAAACATCTCGACGAAATCCGAGCCAGAAATGGAGAAGAACGGAACATTTGCCTCGCCGGCGATGGCGCGCGCCAGAAGCGTCTTGCCGGTTCCCGGAGGTCCGATCAGCAGCACCCCCTTCGGAATGCGCCCGCCGAGCTTCTGAAACTTCTGCGGCTCCCGCAGAAACTCAATGATCTCCTGAAGCTCCTCCTTGGCTTCCTCAACTCCGGCGACGTCCTTGAATGTAACCTTCTTCTGCTGCGAGGAATGCAGACGCGCGCGGCTCTTGCCAAAACTAAGAGCTTTGTTGCCGCCACTCTGCATCTGCCGCATCATGAAGATCCAGAATGCGAGCAGAAGCACGAAGGGAATCGCGTTCATCAGGATCGAGAGCCAGCCCGTGCCGGTGTCCTTCTGGACCGTAACCTTCACGCCCTTACTTTGGAGCAGATCGTAAATCTGGGGGTAGTTGGTGGGGACATTGGAATGAAACTGGCGCCCGTCGGGATCCTTATAGGTTCCATTCACGTCGCCGGTTGAGCTATTGATGACAACCGAGGCGACCTTATCGGCGTTGACCTTCTGGATAAAGTCCGTGAAGGTGGGCTGATCGTCATGCGTCGACTTGCCGCTGTGCACCACCGCCCACAACAGAACCGCGACGCAAATAATAACAACCCAAAGTACCGCCGTTTTAACGTTCGAATTCATGAAAACTCCTGATGGGAGCGGCGCCGCGCGACAATGCGAAGCCTCTCTTTTATAAAGACGTAATCACCCTTTCCATAGATTCACGGATGGCGCGGCTTTCCTCTCAAAGATCCGAAGGATACGAGGCGTGTCGGAGTTCGCGGCAAAGCCGTACGCCGGGCCAAAGCGTTGCGACCATACAATTTGGCCGCCTGCGCACAACACCGCCCAGTTGCGCCGCTCCCACAACGGGATGCGGTATTCCTGGAACATAAGCTTGATTTTCTGCTCGTGATCGCGCCCCACGCGGCGGTAGGAATCGCCGGGTCTCCAATTCCGAAGCTCCAGCGGATGCGACTTGATCCGCTCCCAGTCCAACTCAGCTTCCAGTTTACCATGCGAATGGTCAATTTCCGCGTCAATTCCTGCCCTGTCAGCGAGTTCGAAGCGGAACTCAAGTCCTGCGGCGGGCAGCGCCACGGTGACCGAGGGCTGGATGGCCGCCGAAAAGTCGCGCGGGACGGGCTCCCGGACCGGCTTTGCGAAACGAACCTGGTCCAGGCTGCGCAGGACGTCCACGCCCGGCGCCTGAATGCGTGCATGTCCATCCGGACCGCGGAGGAGATGCAAAATAGCGTCGACATGGCGGAAATCAATCTGGCGCAGATCTCCGCGGATGCATTCGATCGCCTTGCGGATGATGCGGCGGGCTAAGGCGGGCTCCGCCGAAACCAGCTCGGCGACTTGAAAAATGAGAGCATCGCCGTCCAGCCGAGGGATCATTTTCGCGACCAGACTGTCCCAGTATTGTTCATCTTCGCGGGCGAGTTCCGCGTATTGAGCAAGCAGATTTGGCAGCCCCGGATTCCAGCTTTCAGTCAGCAGCGGGAGCAGCTCATGCCGCACCCGGTTGCGTGCAAAGCGCATGTCCAGATTGCTGGAATCGTCACGATATGAGAGAGATCCAGATTTAACATAAAGTTCTACTTCATCTCTGTTCACGCACAAAAGGGGACGGATGAAGCCGTCGGACGAGACGGGCTTCATCGCACCGAGGCCAGTGAGGTAGGCGCCGCGCAAGAACCGGAGCAGGACCGTTTCGGCCTGGTCTGAGCGGGTGTGCGCAAGAGCGACGCGATCCAGGGCGCGAGAATCAAGGAAAGATCGAAAGAAGCGGCGTCGGGCGTCACGTGCGGCCTGCTCAAGGTTGTCTTCGGTTTGGGAGACATCGGCGCGCTGAACGTGGATGGGGAGGCCGTAGTCCAAGGCGAGAGAGCGAACAAACGCCTCGTCGGCGTCCGACTCCGCCGCTCTCAGGCAGTGGTTTACATGTAGAATTGTAAGCGACAGATTCCACGTTGATCTCAGCTGAAAGAGAACTTCCAAAAGGCAGCGTGAGTCCATGCCTCCCGAGACGGCGACCCCCACGCGCGCGCCGGGCCAGAGCATGCTTTCCGATTCAATGAAAGCCGCAACGCGAGCGATCATGGCGCTTTTCCATCAGTGTCGCACTGGGCTGGGCGGCGTGTGCATTCCCGGCTCGAGCGTATATTGGAACAGAAATGTAATTGCCGAAGCATCTAAGGGGATGGAGATATGACTCGCGCCGCAATCGCCAGAACGTTATCCAAGGACAGCCGCAGAGCGGGGTTGGAGCTGAGCAGAGAGCTGCACCGCCAGCTGGGCGACCGCAACCCCCATGCAGTGATGCTTTTCGCATCTCCGGAGTACGACCATCGGGCGCTCCTCGAAGCGCTGAGCGAAGCAGAAACCGGCGCTATTGTGGGATGTTCGACCGCAGGGGAGTTCCTGAACGCCGAGGCATCGAATACCTCTGTGGTGGCGATCGGACTCTGGTCAGAGGACATGATTTTCTCGACGGCGCTCGCACGCGGGCTCAGCAGGGATCGAGAGGCAGCGGCAAAGGCTCTGGCCGAGAGTTTCATTGGCGGAAAGCGCCCGGAGTACCGGTTCCGCTCGGCGCTGCTATTCACCGATGCGCTGGCGGGCAACACGGAAGATCTGCTGGAGCGGTTGACGAAGCATACAGCGGGCGAATATCAGTTTTGCGGCGGCGGCGCAGGCGACGACGCCCGGTTCTCGCGAACCTGGGTATTCCGGAACCAGGAGGCGGCGACAGACGCGGCAGCGGCGCTCGAGATCCTATCGAAGAAGCCGGTGGGGATCGGCGTGAGCCACGGATGGAGGCCGGCGACTCCGCCGTTGCGCGTAACGGCGGCGGAGCAGAACAAAGTAATCAGTATGAACGCAGCCCCGGCGGCGGAAGTATACGAGGAGTTCGCCGCTGAGCGCGGCGAGAGGTTCAGCCGCGGGGATCCCATGCCGGTTTTTTTGCACCATGTGATCGGAATCTCGACGCCGACCGGGCAAAAGCTGCGCGTGCCATTATCAGTGGGCGAGGATGATTCCATCACCTGCGCCGCGGAAGTGCCGGCCGGAACGGCGGTCCACCTGATGTCGACCGATGTTGAATCGACAGCCAGCTCGGCTGCTGAAGCGATCCGCGCAGCGAGGCAGAAGCTACAGGGAGAACGGCCGGCGGTTGCTCTCTTTTTCGATTGTGCGGCGACGCGTCTGCGCCTGGGAAAGGATTTTGCCGTCGAACTCAACGCGGTCGCCAGTGAACTGGGCGGCGTCCCCTTCGCCGGTTGCAACACATATGGACAGATTGCGAGGGCGGAAGGCCAGTTCAGCGGGTTTCACAATTGCACGGCTGTGGCGTGTCTGATCCCGGTCTGAGGGTACGCGACGAACTGCTTGAAATTTCGGCGCGGCTGACGCGTCCGGAAGGCCGAGCGGAAGCCATTGCGCAACTCGTGCGCGTGTTGGAATGCGAAGAGGCCGTGATTTTCATCCGCGATCCGGACGCGCGCGAATTGATACCGGCGCCAGGTTTTCCGCAGACGCTGCCGGAAGCGCGCACGTGGAGACAAGCGCTGAAGCGGAGCCCGCCGCCGGGGATCTGGCGCGCCCGTGTGTGCTCACCTGTTCGAAAACAACCGGTAGACGCCACCATCATGCGTCCGGACGAAGCTTGTGCGCTGGCTGCGCTGGGCGGCTCGACCGATCCGGCGCTTCTCGCGCAGGCAGTTCCGGTGTTGCAAATCACCGCGGCGGCGTTGCTGAATGAGCATGTCGCCTGCATCAAAGAAGCGGAGCTGGCCGCGGCGCGGAAGGCGACATCGGACGCGACCGAGCTGGCGCGGGCGCTTGATCAAGCCCGCGGGGAGCTGAGGAACACGGTCGACGCCCTGGTGGACCGCACCACGGAGCTGACGCAGTTCAACTCGGATCTGCAACGATTTTCATACGTGATCAGCCATGATTTGCAGGAACCCCTGCGCATGATTGCAAGCTTTGGCCAGCTCTTGCGGCGAAAATATGATGGCAAGCTCGACGCAGAAGCGCAGGAGTATCTCGGCTACATGATCGAAGGCGCCAAACGGATGAAGGCTCTCATCGAGGATATTCTGACGTACGCGCGCGTCGGCGATCCGGAGAAACGTCCCTTCGCTCGCGTAGAAATGGCGGACGCGCTTAAGACGGCGCTGGTAAACCTGCAATTTTCGATCACGGAAACCTCGGCCATCGTGACCTCGTCGGAGTTGCCTGCCGTGCGCGGGATTGAGATCCAGATGGTGCAACTGTTCCAAAACCTGATTGGCAATTCGATCAAGTATCGCAGCGAGGAGACGCCCCGAATTCATATCTCTGCGTCCCGGGCTGACGGCGAATGGATGTTTTGCGTCGAAGACAACGGGATTGGCGTAGAACCGGCTTATCGGGAGCACGTTTTTGGAATGTTCAAGCGGTTGCATGCGCGCGACATTCCAGGCACGGGGATAGGCCTTGCCATCTGCCGTCGAATTGTGGAGCGGCATGGGGGAAGGATCTGGCTCGAGCAGGCGCGCCCGCGCGGAACCAGAGTGTGCTTCACCATGCCTGCTATCGATTAAAGAATTAAAGAATCAAGAGCAGTCCCAAAGTTCGCCCTTCTTTCAGAAACCGGGCTTCGGATTCTGAGATGATTGCCAACATCATGGTGAGAGAGAGGCGAAGCGGCCAGAGTGCGGCGCGCGCGCAGCGAACAGCGGGCTGATCTGGCCGCCGGAAATCTTCAGGTCAAATTGTCGCGTGCTCGCGGGCGCGCACATTGATGGCGGATTCGGCCAGCGCTGTCAGCTTCTTGTCGGCTTCCTTTTCTTCCTCCAGCGTGCGCGCAAAAAGATCGGCGACGCGCTCATGGCCGAGAATCTGAGCCCAGGTCCGAACGGACCCGTACGCTGCGATCTCATAATGCTCGATCTTCTGGGCGGCGACGATCAGCCCGGCATCTTTCACCGCGGGATCGGCCTTTTCGTCGATGATTTCTTCCCCTTCATCGACCAGTCCCTTCAGGCCTTTGCAGGTTTCGCCTTTGATGGGTTGTGCGAGAGCGCCAAAGGCCTCTTCCAGGCGGCTGACGTGCGTTTTGGTCGTCTCGAGGTGATCCTGGAATGCCGCACGGAGTTCCTGGGAACTTGCGGCTTTCACCATCTTAGGCAGGGCTTTGGTGATATGCTGCTCCGCATCATACAGTTCGCGCAATTCGTAAACCAGCAGCTCCTCAAACGAGTTGATCTTCATACTTGCCTCCCTGCGGACTTGTACCGCTTTGCCCATTGGAGGCGCGGGCGGGGAATTTCGTTACGAGTTGAGGCGAAGGGTCCGGCGATCGATGAAAGTCAATGCTGGCCGGGCGGGCGGTTCTGGTAATAGGTGATCAGTTCGATCAAATAGCCATCCGGATCATTGAAAAAAATAGATTTAGCGATGCCGGAGTCGTCTGGCGGGTCAAATGGGACCCCTTTTTCCTTGAGTTCCCTCTGCGCCTCCTCGAAGTCGCGTCCGTCCATCAGGAAGGCAAGGTGCCAGATGACCAGGCGCTGGTCCGAATCGCCAACCGGCGTGGCATCGGGTCTGAGGAAGAGTCCGAGACGCATTGTACCTTTACCGACCATCCAGGTGGTCTGCCACTTGTGTACGATGTCGAAGCCCAGAACGCGCTTATACCACTCCGCAGAGGCATTCAGGTCGCGGACGTTGATGCCGGCGTGATCGATACGTTTGAGTTCCACAGTTGTTCCTTAGAGGACGAGGCTTGCTTCTGGTTTGTGGAATAGTAACAGAGGAGCGTATCGAATTTCCAGGATTTTTTCGGATCTTCCGGGTTTATCTTCGCTTGACATTGGCGAATAGTCAGGTAAGCTGTGGGAACCGTGTCACGTTGAGAGGCCGATTTTCACCTTTCTTCTGAACGAGAACAGCCAAGGAGGGGCGACATGACCCCACAAAGCAGGTTTGTTCCCGTGCCCGGCAGCGACAAGCAGCCGCTCAAGGGCGCGCAACCATCCGGCGACGTTCCGGCGGACCAGAGATTTGAGGTCAGCGTACGCGTGCGGCGGCGAAGCCACCCTCCGGCGATCGAGGGAGGCGCGCCCGTTCCGATAAGCCGCGCTGTGTTTAACGAAAGCTACGGAGCTGACGCCCGAGATCTCCGAGCAGTGGAGGACTTTGCGCGGCGGCACGGGCTCACGGTCGAACACTCGAGCGCGGACCAGCACACGGTGGTTTTGTCGGGAACGGCGCCGCAATTCGCGGACGCTTTCAAAGTAGACCTGAAACTGTACAGTCATCCTGGGGGCGTATACCGCGGGCGAAGCGGACCGATTTACGTGCCGGAGGAGCTGAGCGGAATTGTCACCGGCGTCTTCGGGCTGGATGACCGCCCCTTCGCGCGCCCGCATTTTTCGCTGCGGCTACAGGCGGGGCTGGAGGCGGCGGCGGAGGCCGGCGCCGCAGCCGCAGCGGCGTTTCCAGCCGGCTTTCCTGCGAACCGGATTGCGCAGCTTTACGACTTTCCGACGGGCGTAACCGGGAAAGGGCAGACGGTCGGCATCATCGAACTCGGGGGAGGGTTCCGGCAATCCGAACTGGATCAATATTTCCGAAGCATTGGCATTCATCCGCTGCCGCCGCCGGTACAGGTGGCATCATTTGCGCTTGGCGGCGCCAATCAGCCGGGAACGGATCCGCTCGATCCGGACAACGCAGATATCGAGGTCATGCTCGACCTGGAGGTGATTGGCGCAGTGGCTCCGGGCGCGCAGATGGTGGCGTATTTTGGGCGGGACGCAAGCGATATGAGTTTTCTCGCGGCGCTCTCGGCCGCAATTGACGATCCGAACCAGCCGGCGATTATTTCGATCAGTTGGGGCGGTCCGGAGAGCACGGCGTCGGGACAATTCCAGAACGCCTTCCATCAATTGCTGGAGAAGGCCTCGCATTTGGGCATTACGGTGTGCGTGGCATCGGGCGATAACGGATCGGCGGATTTCCGCGCCGAGGACCCGGATTGGGACGGGGGCGCGCATGTGGACTTCCCCGCCTCGAGTCCGTTTGCTCTGGCGTGCGGCGGGACGCGCCTGACCGCGCAAGGCAACCACATCGCCAAGGAAGTAGTCTGGAACGAAGGCAAAAATGACGGCACTGGCGGCGGCGTAAGCCGCGTGTTCGATTTGCCGGATTACCAGAAGGCGGCGGGCGTACCGGCTGCGCAGAACCCGCCGGGCCCCATCAAGCGCGGGGTTCCGGACGTTTCCGGCAATGGCGCCGTAGGCAGCGGCTATGTTGTGCTGTGCGACGGGCAGCGATTCCCTGACCGTTCGAAGGGACTGCCGCCGGTGGGCGGAACGAGCGCTGTGGCGCCGCTATGGGCGGGTCTGATTGCGCTGATCAATGAGGCTCTGGGAAAACGGTCGGGCTTTATCCATCCGAAACTGTATCAGGTGGCGCATTCCGGCGCCTTCCGCGATATCACGAGCGGATCCAACGGGGATTATGCGGCGCGCGCAGGATGGGATCCGTGCACGGGGCTGGGCAGCCCGAACGGCAAAATGCTGCTGGCCGCGATGAAGCAGGCCGCACATTAACGCAACAGAGGCAGACCAGATCACTGCGCGCGTTCCGTGACGCATCCCCGGCACATTGCGATCCTTGGCGGCGGGCCTGCCGGCGCGTCCGCGGCGTTGCATCTTGCGCGGGCGGGTTTTCGGGTTGCGGTCATTGACCGCGGGGCGGGTCGGGGCGCGTATGGAGAGACGCTGCCGCCGGCTGTTCGAGCGGCGCTTGAAAACATGGGGCTCTGGGCCGAGTTTGCGTCCGCCGGGCACACGCCGTTGTTTGGAAACTGCTCATGCTGGGGCTCGGACGTTGTGGACGAGCGCGATTTCCTGTATCAGCCGTATGGCGCGGGATGGCGCATCGATCGCGCCGTATTCGATTCCATGCTGTCGAGGGCGGCGGGCGCCGCCGGCGCAGAATGGTTCGCGCCGGCGCGCGGGGTGCAGATCGAGCGGCGCGATGGCGGCGGATGGCGCGTGACGCTTGAAGGCGCGGCGATCGAGGCGGAGCTGCTGCTTGACGCGAGCGGCCGCGCTTCGAGTTTTGCGCGAGGGCTGGGAATCGAGAGGCGCAGTTACGACCGTCTGATCGGCATTGGCGCTGTTCTCGACGCAGCGCATGGCTTCGCCGATACGCGAACGCTGGTTGAATCGTCGGCCGAAGGATGGTGGTATTCCGGCGTCATTCCCGGAGGAAAAGTCGCGGTGATTTTTTTCACAGACTCTGATCTTGCAGCAGCGCGCCGAGCTGCCGACAGGGGCGGATGGCGCGATCTGTTGGAGCAGACGGAGCGCACCCGCCAACGCGTGGCATGCGCTGCGCCGGCTGTGCGGACGATGGCGGCGAACTCTTCCGCGCTGGCTCAGTGCGCGGGCGATGGCTGGCTGGCGGCGGGCGACGCGGCCGCGGCATACGATCCGCTAGCCTCTCAAGGTATCGTCACCGCTCTTTGGTCCGGTGAACTGGCGGCTCGCGCCGCAGCGCTGTATCTGGGCGGCAACCGGGGGGCGCTTGAACGATACCAGCGCATGGTGGAACGCGCTTTCGCAATCTATCTCCACAACCGCTCGGCGTTTTATTGCGCCGAGCGCCGCTGGAGCACATTTGACTTTTGGCGGCGACGGGCGCAATCGGTTCACGTCGCGGCTGCCATCAGGACCGAAACTCAACCGGAGCCAACATGGATCTCTCATCCGTAAAATACTGCAAGATTTATCCGGGCATTGGCATCGCCAGGATCGGCAACAGCCCCGACGAATACTTCATCGGGCCGGAAGCCCCTGGGCATCCGCCCAATCCGGAAGGCGGATTCAAGGACAAACAGGGCCGCGTCAAAAAGCAGGCCGCGCGATTCCGGATCTACGGTTTCGACGATAAGGACAAGGTCATCGGCGAGATCACGTCGGATGACGCCGAGATTACCTGGACCGTACAGGTGGCCAATACCAAGGCGTCATGGCGCCGGTTTGCGGGCGTACGCAGGGGCATGGACACGGACCAAGGCGTGAATCCGACGCCGCTGCGCAACAAGACCGTGCAGCAGCGCTCTTTGCTGGAGATCCGTCCGAGCGCTCGATCGGCGGCGGGTCCCAACCAGGGCGGCGCGGACTGCCAGTTCAACGACGGCGAGTTCATGGGGATGCCGGTTCCACTGGGCGAGATCCGCACGGATGAGAAAGGGCGCCTGATCGTGCTCGGCGGGAATGGAAAGTCGGAGCGCACCGCTGACGGGCGGCCGTTAACGACGTA
Source organism: Bryobacteraceae bacterium (assembly GCA_035652975.1). Classification (GTDB taxonomy): domain Bacteria; phylum Acidobacteriota; class Terriglobia; order Bryobacterales; family Bryobacteraceae; genus TMP-7. Next base: position 29,697 of record DASRCT010000008.1, read on the forward strand.
TGCGAACAACGATTTCTGGCATGACGATGTTTCGGATGGTCCCGTCAATGCGAAGGTCAAGGTTGCGGGAACAGAAATCCCGGTGACGGGCGCATGGGTGATAGTAGCGCCGCCGAAGTTCGCGCCGCACCACCGCAACATTGTGACGCTGTATGAAGTGATGGAAGCGGCGGTTACGCCGAAGGCGCTGCCGTCGCCCATTTCGTTCACCAGGCACGTGTACCCGATCCTGGAGCGCGCGGCCGCCTATCAATGGGTGAACGACATGGCGCTGCGCGGGCATGGTCCCGCGGGCCCGGGCAACTTCCCAGACCTCGCGTCGATGTGCGCCGACAACACCGCGGCGCAAGCGGATCTGCGGAATCGCATTTTCAAGCGAGTCCGGAATCCGTATCTCAAGGACAAGAGCCAGGCGTGTTACGCGTTCATGCCGCAGTTGTCGGGTGACGAGGGCGACGCGGAAAACGGAAAGCCGGAAAGCTGGCTGTATCTGCTCGACCGGCAGTACGACATTCTCGAGCAATGGGCCAAGGGTAACTTCGTCAACGACTGGGTGGACAACCCCGCGCCGCCGCCGGATTTCGACGCCATCGAGGTCGGGGCGCAACCGGAGGCTTTGAATCTTGCAGCGCTGGAGTGGTGCGCCGGGGGAGCGTTTTTTCCGGGAATCGAGATCACCTACATCGCCCGATACAAAGACATCTATTCGGAGCCATTCCGGTTCGATCAAACCAAGATGCAGGCGGGCGACGCGACCAAGCGCATGGCCGTGCCGTGGCAGGCTGATTTCTACGAGTGCCAGATCCACTGGTGGCCGGCGCAGCGGCCGGATGACGTGGTCAACGAGGACACGTACGCCGAAGCGCTCAAGGAATTCGCGTATGAGCAGACCGACAAGGCGATCGCGGGGGCAACGCTCGAACGCATCCGCTGGGATCGCGGACTGGGCGCATCGCTTCGATACTCGGGCGAAGACGCCAATGCGCAGCCGGGCGACAACGACATGGTCGTGCGGTGGAGTGAGATGGGATTTGTCGTTCCGCGCACGACTCCGGCCGGCGAAACGATTTACGTAGAGACCGGGCGATCACGATACGACGGTTTGTCGGACCGGGACTACTTTTACATGCTCATGAATATCGACTCGTTCCCGGATTTCCTGCCGAAGGCGAAAGACCTGGCGCAATCGTTCCTGGATAAGACCTGGGCTGCGATGAACGATCCCACTCCGGGCAGCGTCGACGATATTTACCGCTTCTTCAAGTACACGCCCGAAGCGTTCGCGAACCGCATGGAAGAGATCTACAACGTCTACCGGCAGCTTGCGGTGAACGATCCGTATCTGGACCCGGGCAATCCGTTCAAGACGCCGCAAGACATGGTGGAGCGCATCCGCCAGATGGCGCCGTTCAACCAAGCCGACGGCGCATGGCTGCGGAACATCAGCCAGGCGGGTCCGATCGACGAGATTAACTCGCTCCTGTTCGCGATCTGGATGGACGAAGCGGGCGACGGCAACAAGGACCAGAATCACTCGAACCTGTACACGGAACTGATGCGGACGGTGGGCATCGAGATGCCTCCCACGTCGGCGCGTGCGTACGCGGATAATCCGGATCTGCTCGATTCAGCCTTCACGGTCCCGGTGTTCGAACTCGCGATTTCGCAGTTCACCAGAAACTTCTTCCCCGAGATTCTTGGAATGACGCTGCAACTGGAGTGGGAGGTGCTTGGTCTGAAGCCGACAATCAAACTGCTCGAAAGGTTCGGCATCAATCCGCACTTTTACGAGCTGCACGTCGGCATCGATAATGCGGCGAGCGGTCACGGGGCGAAGGCGCGCGAAGCCGTAGAACTCTATCTCGATAAGGTGCGCGCTGAGACGGGCAGCGAAGACGAAGTGCAGCGGCAATGGAAGCGCATCTGGACCGGATATGTCACGTTCGCCACTACGGGGAATCTCTATACGGATCTGGTAAACCTCCTCGAAAGCCGCCGGCAAAACGCGCCGACGCCGCAGGACCGGCTATTGGAGGTTGTCGTGAGAAAGAAGCCGTATGCGCGGCTGAACCACGGCGAGAAGAAGCTGGGTGAGAACCTGATCAACGACTGGTTCGAGGATCCCGAGGGCCTGCTGCAGGCGCTGGTGGACAACGGGCTGATCGTGAAAGGGAATCCGGAGAAAAGTCCCTTTTTCCGGCTCCTTTCGTTCGAGGGCCCGATGTACAAGGTGTTCACGGATGACGAGATCGCGCTATGGCGCGAGTGGACCATCTGGCTGGCGGAACAGAAACCGCAGCCTGAGCCGCAGCCCCAACCGCAGCCTCAGGACGCGGCGGCGCTGATGGCGAAGCTGATCGATTTCCTGCGGCCGGTGCAGGAGGGAACGATCGGACATACCACTGTGAAATTGACCGGACCCGATCCGGCAAATCCCGCACAGACCGTCACTGACACCGTGGCGTTCTGGTTCACGGCGCCGACGCGGACGCTGATGAGCGTGATTTCCGACGAGCAGAACGGGTGGATCGTGAAGGGCAAGCCGGCGGAGAGCAAGTTCATCACGCAACTGCTGGGGACGCAGACGTCGATGGCGCAGGCTTTCAACCGTGTTGTTCCGGACACGGGCGGCAAGACCGGCAAAGACATCGCGACGGCGTGGATCGAACAGGGCTGCCCGCTGCCGGCCGAGCGCGCGGCCATGGCGATGGCGGCGGGAATGGGCGCGGTACGAGCGCGACCGATACGCGCGCCGCGGCTTACGCTGGGCAGTCCGCTGGCGGAGCGCTTGGCGCATCCGCGGGGGACGGTGCAGGGGATGGGCGCTGTGCATTAACAAAAATCGCGATCGGCCGTTTAGAATTCGTTTGGGCGAAAGTGACCTTGCGGCGCCTCGGCGTCAAACTTTTTCTGTTGAAGGTCCGAACAGGCATAGCGTAAGCGATTGCCGGGTATTAGACTGGTCGAAACCGGAAGAGGAGAGATGCACATGGCGATAAAGATGTGGATTCAAATTTCGCTGATGGCCGTGCTGTCCGCCACAGCTCTTTTCGCTCAGCTCGACACCGGCACAATCACGATCGTTGTAAGAGACGCCTCCGGGTCGGTCGTGCCCGGGGCCGCTGTCACGCTGCGCAACGAGAACACTGGCGTGGAGGCCCGGACCGGTGCGACAAATGAACAAGGAGTCCTGACTGCGGCGCTCATTCCTAGCGGCAGCTACTCCGTTCACGTGGAGATGCGCGGCTTCAAATCCTACCAACGCGCGGGGATTTATCTCCAGGTCAATGAGCAGCTCAGTATTCCCGTCACCCTTCAGGTCGGCGAGATCGCGGAGCAGGTGGTGGTTACCGGCACAGCGGCCCTGGTCGAAGCCACAACCGGAACGCTCCGCGAAACAATTGATCGCGTACGTGTTTCGGAATTGCCGCTCAATGGGCGCAACGTGCTTCAACTTCAGATCCTCGTACCTGGCTCGGTGAGCGCCGGCTCGCTCGATCAGGGCGCCGGGACTCCGGGGTACGCCATCAATGGCGGGATCGGCGGATCGAATATGTACTCGCTGGACGGAGGCGAATATCAAGACTCCTATTTCAATGCGCCGCTCCCGTTTCCAAACCCAGACGCCATCCAGGAGTTCACAATCCAGACAAACTCCTATAGCGCTGAATTCGGCCGGAACCGGGGCGCATCCATCAACGCCGTCACAAAGTCGGGCACGAACGATTTTCACGGCGGCGCGTTCGAATTTGTCCGTAATGACGCCTTTGACGCGCGTCCGTTCTTCTCAACGGGAGCACCGGCCTTTAAACGCAACCAGTTCGGCGCTCAATTGGGCGGACCTATTCGCCGCAACAAAACATTTTTTTTCGGCGCTTGGCAGGGGACTCATGAGCGCGGCACTCCGTCAACCAGCACGGCTACCGTGCTTTCGAGCGCGATGCGAGCCGGGAACTTCTCACAGCTTTCCAAGCCCATTATTGATCCGCTTACAAAAGCTCCCTTCCCCGGCAACATCATTCCCGCAGACCGTCTGTCCAAACCCGCCGTCAATTTCCTGAATAAGTTCGTACCGCTTCCAAACCTGGGGAACAATTACGTGACGCCACTGCCTGCTCCGAAGGACGGGAACCAGTATCTGGTCCGCATTGACCACGAACTCAGTCAGAATGACCGAATCTACGGCCGTTACATCTATAACGACGATTCCTTGTTCAGCGCCGCCGGCAACCTGCCCAATTGGGGTATCGACCAGACATTCCATCGTCAGGGCGTGGTCCTCAGTCATACGCACTTGTTCAGCCCTACTTTGGTTAATAGCGCAGTGTTTTCGTTCAACCGAGTTTACTCGTACATCGTCCAGACTCCGGACTTCATGTGGTCGGATCTGGGAGCAAATATTCCGCCCGCGAGCCCGGTGACGCATAGCTGGCAGAATCTGACTATCAGTGGATATTTCAGCGCTATAACCGGTACGTTTTGGGATCTGGCCCGGAAGACCTACAACATCAGCGACTCGCTGAGCTGGATCCGTGGCCGGCATTCGGCCAAGTTCGGCGCCCAGATCTCGCGATATCACGTGGATCAAGTCAATGAGTTCTATTCGCGCTTCGGAGGAACATTTAACGGATTCGCCACGGGCGACGCGGCAGCGGATTTCATGCTTGGTAATCTCAACCAGTTCCGGGAAGTTTCCGTGCTCGGCAACAATCTGACGCAGGTCAACTGGCAGTTCTTCGCCTCTGATGAAGTAAAGGTGAGCCCGCGCCTGACCTTGACTGCCGGTCTCCGCTGGCAGCCCGATCTGCATTTTACCGAAGCTAATGGAAAGGAGAGCGCCTTTCGGCCGGGGCTGCGGTCCAGTATCTATCCCAACGCGCCGCTCGGCCTCTTGTTCAAGGGCGACCCTCAATTGCCGCCCAATGTGATCAACCCAAATTGGAAGGATTTCGCCCCGCGCTTCAGTTTCGCGTACGATCTGTTCGGTAACGGGAAGACGGCGCTCCGCGGGGGCTACGGAATCTTTTACGACGATTTTGCCTCGATCCGTCTCAACCGGTTCCCGCTGATTCAGCCCTTCGTGCTCGATATCACCGTGTTCGATGTGCCATTGGCGGATCCGTTCCTCGGCAAGAGCCCGTTTCCGTTCATTGCGCCCTCGACTCCGGAAGAGAAGAGAAACTTCAAGTTCATTACTCCGGCCGCGACGACCTCGTTCAATGCCGATTTCCGGACGCCGTACGCGCAGCAGTGGAATTTCAATCTTCAACAACAGCTTCCGTTCGAAAGCGTTCTCACGGTTGCGTACGTCGGTTCCAAGAGCTCGCGCTTGTTTGGATCGCACAATCTCAACCCCGCGGCGTATCGCCCCGGGGCCACGACCAGCGACACCCAGGCTCGCCGCATCTACCAGGATTTCGGGACGATTGAAGAAGAGTCCACCGTCGGATACTCGCAATACCACTCCTTGCAGGCAACCTACAACAAGCGGTTCTCACGCGGTTTCACGATGCTTGCCTCTTACACGTTTTCCAAAGACATCGGTTTGACCTCACCTCAAGGTGAGGGCTCGCTGGGCACGCGCGACCCGAACAACTGGAATCTGGACAAGGGCGTAATGCCGACGGACCGCACTCATATTTTGGCCGTTTCCTCGGTCTGGATGGCTCCGTCGCCGCGAACCAGGAACAGACTCGTGACCGCGGCGGTCGGAGGGTGGCAGCTGGCGGGAATTCTGACCGCGAACAGCGGGGCGCCCTTGACGGTGCGCGCCGGAGTAGATCGTTCGCTGAATGGACAGAATCTAGATACAGCCGACTTAGTGGGCGACTGGAAAGTCAATCAGAGCCGTTCGCGGGGCGACGAAGTACAGCGATGGTTCAACACCGCAGCCTTCGCGCTGCCGGCGCTTGGAACGGTCGGCACTTCGGGGATCGACATACTGCGCGGACCAGCCATGTCGAACTTCGATCTGGCCGCGTATAAGAACTTCCAGATTGCAGAGCGATTCAAATTCCAGTTCCGGGCGGAGTTCTTTAACGTGCTTAACCATACCGTACTTGGGAACCCTAACACGACTCTGACCAATGGAAACTTCGGCAAGATCCTCTCAACACAAACGTTGCCGCGCATCGGGGAATTGGGTCTGAAGCTGCAGTTTTAATTCGGATTGGGCGCCGGGGCGCGCGTGCGGGTCGGCGATTGACAAGCGGGCGCCGAAAGCGACGGCGGCATACGGTACGGAAACGGAGACGCCAGACACCGCGGTGAGTTGGATAGAATGGCCGCGTGAAGAGATCGGGTGTAGAAGCGGTTGTCACTGACGTCCAGTTCTGGCTCCCTGTCGCCGTCCTGATTATTGGAATCGCGCTGCTGGCCGCGGTGCAATAGCGATGGCCACAGTACAGCGAAAGCCGTTGGCGACGCGGTCGCTACACCGCCTGGGCGTGGTTTGCGGGCTTGCCGCGGGCGCGTGGCTGGGGGCTGCGGAAGCGCCGACAAAGCTGGTGACCGTAGGCTTTTCGCCTTTTCTGATTTCGCTGGGCATGGTGGCCGGCGTGTTTGTCGCGCGGTGGACCGTGCCGATGGCGCTCAAGGGCACGAGCTACATCTGGCTGGACCTGAGAGAAAAAGCGCATCTGATCGTGTGGGCGATCCTGGCCGGCATGCTGTGGGCCGTGGCGAATACGCTCACCGTGTTCGCGATCCGCAACGTGGGGCTGTCGATTGCGTTTCCGCTCTGGAACACGAACAGCCTGGTGGGACTGCTTTGGGGCTGGCTGCTGTTTAACGAGCTGCGCGGCGCCGGGGCCATGCAGAAGGCGAAGGTGCTCGGCGGCGCGCTGGCCATCGTGATCGGGGCCTGCGTGCTGGCTTTCGCGACGTCGCAACAGCACGCCGCCGAAGGGCGGCAACATGCAGCGATGCTGGGCGTTCTGGCGGCGCTCGGCGCCGGCCTGCTGTGGGGCACGATGTACATTCCCTACCGCAAGGCGTATATCAGCGGCATGAATCCGCTGTCGTTCGTGACGGTTTTCACGTTTGGCGAACTGGGGACGGTGTTCGCGCTGGCGGTGATTTTCGACGGCGGCTGGAACCATGTCGCAGCGGACCTTGCGAAAGCGCGGCCGGCGCTGTTCTGGCTGTTTCTGGGCGGTTTCTGTTGGGTGATCGGGGACCTGTTCCAGCAGTACGCGGCGAAGTACATCGGCATCGGACGCGGCATTCCGCTTTCGAACACGAATCAGCTATGGGGCCTGGCGTGGGGCGCGCTGGTGTTCGGCGAACTCGCCGGGCAGACCGCCGCGGCGCAGGCGCTGGTCATTGCGGGATCGCTGATTATGATCGGCGGCGCGGTGGCGATCAGCCTGGCCGAAGCGCCGGACGCTGAGCAGGCTTCATGGCGCAAGGCGATGCAGCGCGAGTGTGAACGGTACGGACTCGATCCGGGCCAGGTCGCCGCGAGCCTGGAGGGTGAAGATCCGCTGGACGCGCAGGGCCCGCGCCGCAGATGGTGGGAACTGCTGGTGGTTGCGGCGGCGATCGGGCTGTTCTGGTGGCTTGCGGCCGGCGCCGAGCGGCAGCCGGTTCTCGTGAATCCGCTGTGGATGGCTTTGTTGATCGCGGCGACGCTGGCGCTGCTGATTGTGTGCGGAGCGCTGCTATGGAAGCGGACGCGGTTTTCTTGAGACGTTGAGGTGCACGGGCGGCCGCCGCCGCGCTTCCCAGGAACCGCTCTTGCTGCTATTGCACGATAATCCACCTATGAAGATTCGCGACATCCGCGCATTCGGACTGCGCGGCCGGACTCCTGAGGGCGGCTGGTCCAATGAACTGCGGCCGGAGGATTGCGTTCACACGATTATCGCCGTGCTCACTGAAGAAGGCGCGATCGGATGGGGCAGCGTGTTTACTAGTGAAGAGCTAGTACGCGGGTCCCTATCGGCGCTACGGCCGTTGTACGTGGGCGAAAATGCGCTGGAGCCGGAGCGGGTCAGCGAAAAGCTTCATCAGAACACGTTTTGGCTGGGACGCGGCGGGGCGATTACGCACACGATCAGCGGAATCGACCTGGCGCTCTGGGATCTGCTGGGCAAGGCGAGCGGGCAGCCGGTGGGGCGATTGCTGGGGGGACGGTATCGCGACCGAGTGCGACCGTATGCGTCGCTGCTGATGCGCGAGCCGGAGCGCATGCGAGACGAGCTGCTGGCAGTGAAGGCCCAGGGGTTTCGGGCGTTCAAGATCGGATGGGGTTCCTTTGGGAAAAAGAGCGCGGCTGTGGACGAGGCGATCGTACGGGCGGCGCGAGAGGCGATCGGGCCGGACGCGCGGCTGATGGTGGACGCCGGCGCGAGCGACGCCTTTTGGCCGCAGGACTACAAGTGGGCGCTCCGAACGGCGGAGATGCTGGCCGACTACGACGTCGCGTGGTTCGAGGAGCCGCTGGTTCCCGATGCGCTGGAAGACTATGTTGCGCTGCGGCGGGCCGCGAAAATCCCGATCGCGGGCGGCGAAACGCTGACGCGGAGGCAGAGCTTCCGGCCGTGGCTCGAAGCGGGCGCCTTCGACATTGTGCAGCCGGACGTTACGAAAGTGGGGGGGCTGAGCGAACAGCGCAAGATCGCGTGGATGGCGCGCGAACATGGGATTCGTTTCATCCCGCACGGGTGGAACACGGCCGTGGGACTCGCATCGGACTTGCAGATCGCGTCGGCGTTTGCGGATACGGACCTGGTGGAATACCTGACGGGGTCGCCACTCATCGACGATCTGGCGCGGGGCGGCTGGCGGCTCGATGCGGACGGCATGCTGGAGATTCCCGACAGGCCGGGGCTCGGGCTCGACGTGGACCTCGGCGCGCTCGCGGAGCTGTCGCGAACCGACGTGTCAGACTTATTCGCCGCGAACGGACGCGAGTGACCGCGAACGAGCCGCCGAGCGGCGGTTCCAGAAGACATAGAGCGGAATGCCCGCTGCGGTCAAAATCAGAGAAATCAGGGAGACCCTGAACTGATTCACGAAGGCGTCGGCGAGAAACCAGGCGGAGACGATGAGAAACGCCCACAGCGTGAATGGATAGCCCCACATGCGGTAGGGCCGGGGCGCATGCGGCTTCTTGCGGCGCAACACCCACACGGCGGCTACCGTGAGCGTATAGAACAGCCAGGCGGCAAGAATTCCGTAGGCGGCCAGCGTCTCATAAGAACCGGTGACGATCAGCACGCTGACCCACAAGGCCTGGACGAGGATTGCGAACGCGGGCGTTTGAAAGCGCGGATGGATGCCGCCGAAACGGCTGAAAAACAGACCATCCCGCGCCTGCGCGAAGGGGATCCTGGCGCCAGTAAGGATGCAGCCATTGATGGCGCCGACAATCGAGATCAGCACGATCGCCGAGAGCAGCGCCCCGCCGGCGGAGCCCAGAATGCGCTGTGCGACGGCGGCTCCAACGCGCTCGGTCGCCCCGATCTCCGGCACAGTCATGACGTGCAGGTAGGCGATATTAGCGCCCAGGTAGAGCGCGATCACGAGTCCCATGCCCAGTCCCAGGGAGCGGGGCACGTTGCGTTGGGGACTGGTCAACTCTCCCGCGACGAAGCTCAAATGGCTCCAGCCGTTGTACGCCATCAGACAAGCCGTCATGGCCACTCCGATGCGGCGGTAAGAGAATTCCGCAGCTGGGGCCTCCGCCGCGGGCGCGCCGGGGTGAGCGCTAAGCAGCGCCAAGGCAATGATGAACAGCAGTCCGGCAATCTTCAGCAGCGTGAAGATCCGCTGCGTCCAGGCGCCTTCGCTCACGCCGATGTAGTTGATGGCCGACAGCGCGGCGATGAGGGCAAGCGACGCCAACATGCGCATGGCGGGCGACAGCGGGAAAAATTGCGCCAGGTAGATGGAGAATCCGGTTGACAAGAAGGCGATGCCGCCTGGAATTTCGGCGATCAGGAACACCCAGCCGCACAGGAATGCGCAGGCCGGACCGAATGCCTCTCTCAAGAATACATACTGGCCGCCGGTGGCGGGCATCATCGCGCCGAGTTCAGCGTAGGCAAATGCCCCGAACAGCGAGAGAAGTCCGGCGACAATCCAGATGGCGAGAATAGCCGGTCCGGACGGCAGGTTGCGGGCGATCAGGTTCGGCAGCAGGAATATGCCGGAGCCGATCACGATGCCAATGACAATCAGGATTGCGTCGAAGAGTCCGAGTTTGCGCGCAAGCTGCTCCATTTTGCGGTTACCGGAGGGGCACGGCGTTTCGCTTGATGTAGTCCTCAAGGCGCGAGCCGGGCTCGCCGATCGCGGCCGCAGATGGACCGATGTAGTGGAAGACTTCGGCATATTCGAGTCCGTACTGCTTGCCGAGCTCTCGATTTTTTGCAAGCACAAACTCTTTGATATAGGCGCGGTCGGCGGTGCGATCGTCGTCGCCGAGCAGGGGCAGCCGTTTGCCCTGTTTGGCGAGCTCGGCGCGCAGTTTCGAGCCGTGATGCCCGCCCGGACCCTTGGCGACATTGCAGACGTTGGCTTCGACCTTCTTATCGATGGTCCCGCTGATATCAACCACGCGCGTGACTTCGGGCCGGCGCGCATAGTAGTACTTGTCGATCACAGCGTGGGCGGGGAATCCAGCGGCGATCTGCTCGGGATAGTCGTGGACGCGGCCGGCCATCCAGCAGGCCGCTTCGACGCAGTGGCCGAGGACATAGTGGTCAGGATTCTCTTCGTCGTGCGCCCAGGGGTCGTAACAGAAAACGGTGTCAATTTTGAGATACCGAATCAGGAAAATGAGGCGGCAGATGAGTTCGTTGCGTGAGATGTCGCTCATGCGGTGATTGCTGTAGTTGAGAGAAAAATCGCGCTGCAACCCCAGGACGCGGGTCTGCTCGGCCACTTCGCGCTCGTTGCGCAACACGTTTTCGCCGATGGAGCCGGGCTCGCCGACGTCGTCGCCCATGTCGTCGTTGGTTGCGCGGATCATGTAGCCGGTATAACCTTCCTGGAGCAGTTTAGCGACGGAGCCGGCAGCCAGCAGCGCGATGTCATCGGAGTGCGGCTGAATAGCGGCCAGCACCTTGCCCAGGTGGCGAGCCCCTGGGCGCTCGATGTAGGGGGTTGCGGCGGGCTGCGCGCGGAGCGTCCGGACTTTGAGGAAAGCCGCGCCGGTCAGGAAACGGTTCAAGAAGTCGCGCCTTCGCATATGAGGATGATTACACCGGAGTGCAGGCGGGCGCGTCAAACGCGATCTCAACCGCCCGGTGCAGACATATAATATGAGAACCGGTCCGGAGGGCGTGAGTGATCCGATTCATATTGTTCGCGCTGCTTTGCTGTTCATTGCTGGCGGCCGATTCCAGCGCTCCGGTTGAGCGATACAGTCCGGCGGAGCGCCGCCACTGGGCATTCCAGCCGCGGAAACATCCGGCCATTCCAACGTTTGAAGGCGAGGACTGGGCGCGCTCGCCGATCGATGCGTTTATCCTGGCGGGATTGAAGAAGCAGGGTCTCACGCCCGCGCCGGCGGCTGACCGCCGTACGCTGATCCGCCGCGTGACGTTCGATCTCACGGGGCTTCCGCCCACGCCGGCCGAAATCGATGCGTTCGTGAACGACCGCGACCCGCGGGCCTGGGAGAAATTGATCGACCGCCTGCTCGACAGCCCGCGATATGGCGAGAAATGGGGTCAGCACTGGCTCGACCTGGTGCGCTTCGCCGAGACCGACGGCTTCGAGTACGACACGCACCGCCACGACGCCTGGCGCTATCGCGACTACGTCATCCGATCGTTTAATCGCGATAAGCCCTATGATCAGTTCATTCGCGAGCAGCTTGCGGGCGATGAGATCAGCACCGTCGATGAAGAGGACCGCATCGCGGCGGGATTCAACCGGCTGGGTCCGCTGCGCAAGAACGCCGGCAACCAGGAGGTCGCCAGCAGCCGCAACGAAGTCCTGACGGAGATGACGAATATCGTGGGCTCGGCGCTGCTGGGTGTGACGCTCGGGTGCGCGCGATGCCACGATCACAAATTCGACCCGATCCGGCAGACTGACTACTACCGAATGCAGGCGTTTTTCGCGGCGACGCAGCCCGATGACGTGCAGCTTGCGAGCGCGGCGGAGCAGGCGGCTTACAAAAAGAAGGTGGCCGAAGTCGAAGCCCGTATGAAGGCGCTGAAGCAGCAGATGGCCGCTCAGGGCGCGGCAGAAGGCGATATCGAAAAGCAGCTTGCCGATCTCGAGGATCAAAAGCCGGAGCCGCTGCCGTCGCTGTTCAGCGTCAAGGATGATTTCACTCGTGCGACGCCCATTCACGTACTGGCGCGGGGCGACTATCGCAACAAGGGTCAGCGGGTGCATGCGCGGACGCTCGGCGTTCTCTTGCCGGACGGCGCGCCGGAGCTTCCTGAAGACGTTCCGAATCCGCGGACGAAGCTGGCCGACTGGCTGCTCGCGCCGGAGAACCCGCTGACGGCGCGCGTGATGGTCAATCGCATCTGGCTCGGCCATTTCGGACGAGGCATCGTCGCCACGCCCAACGATTTCGGGCGCATGGGCAGCCGCCCGTCACATCCGGACCTGCTCGATTATCTGGCCAATCGCTTTGTCGAGTCCGGATGGAAAATGAAGGCGCTGCATCGCGAAATTCTGCTGAGCAATGCTTATCGGCAGAGCTATGAACATCCAGACGCAAAGCTCTGCCGCGAAAAAGATCCGGACAACGGCTTGGTGTGGCATTTTGAGCGACGGCGGCTCGAGGCGGAGGAGATCCGCGATGCGGCGCTGGCCATCGCCGGCAAGCTGAACGACAAGATGGGCGGCCCGGGCGTGATCACGCCGGCGGACCCGCAACTTGTGCATCTGTTGTACAAACCATCGCAATGGAAAGTGAACCCGGACGAAAGGGAACATTACCGCCGCAGCATCTATCTCATCGCAAAACGAAATTTGCGTCTGCCCCTGATGGAGGCGTTTGACGCGCCGGACTATCAGATCAGTTGCCCGCGCCGGGAGTCCTCAACGCATGCGCCGCAAGCGCTGGAACTGTTGAACGGCGATTTCACAAACAAAATGGCGGTGTTTCTGGCCAAGCGGCTGGAAACGGAGGCCGGGCGGGACCCCACGCGACAAGTGGACTTGGCGTACCGGCTGGCGGCAGGCCGCCCGCCGACTCTCAACGAGCGGCGCCTCGCCGTTGAATTCCTTAAGACCAGCCCGCTGCGCGAATTTGCGCTCGCTGTCTTCAACCTGAATGCATTTTTGTACGTGGAGTAATGTTTATGCCGGAACACATTCGACCGACACGCAACCGCCGCGAATTTTTGTGCGACGCCTTTTGCGGTTTTGGCGCCCTGGCGTTTGCGCAGCTTTGTCACGCCGCCAGCCGCAGCCCGCTTGCGGCCAAGGCGCCGGAGAATGTGGCCAAGGCGAAGTCGGTCATTTTTCTGTTTATGGCGGGCGGTCCGAGCCATATCGAGACCTTCGATCCCAAACCGTTGCTCAACAGGCTCGATGGCCAGAAACGGCCGGCGGAGTTCGGAGAAGCGAAATACCAATTTGTTGGGGCGGATGCGCGGCTTCTCGGCTCCAAGCGCGCTTTTAAGAAATACGGGCAGTCCGGAATCGAGGTTTCCGATCTGCTGCCGAACATCGCCGCGTGCATAGATGATATAGCGGTGATCCGGTCATGCTACGGCGACATGGTCGTGCACTCAGCGGCGCAATATCAGTTGATGACGGGCCGTATTCTTCCTGGATTTCCCAGCATGGGATCGTGGGTGATCTACGGATTGGGAAGCGAGAGCGAGTCGCTGCCGGCGTATGTCGTCATGCCCGATCCGAAGGGTGCGCTGGAGGCGGGACAGCCTATGTACGGCAACGGATTTCTGCCGGCGGTGTATCAGCCGACGATGATGCGCTCCGGGCCGAAACCGGTGCTGAATCTCGACCTTCCGGCGGGCGTTTCCGCCGCGCAGCGCGCAAGAACTGTGCGTCTGATCAAGGATCTCGATCTGGCCGATCTGACGCCCGGCGATGAAGAATTCGAGGCCCGCGTGAACGCGTACGATCTTGCGTTCAAGATGCAGACCGAAGCGCCCGCCGTGTTCGACATCAGCAAAGAGCCCGCCTACATTCAGGAGATGTACGGGATTGGCAGACCGGCCACGGACGATTACGGCCGGCGCTGCCTGCTGGCCCGCCGGCTGGTTGAAAAGGGCGTGCGGTTTGTGTGCGTGGTGAGCGGCGGCGGACCCGGCAATATGCAGTGGGACGCGCACGAAGATATTGAAGAGAACCACATCCGGATGGCGTCGCAGACTGACCTGCCGATCGCGGCGCTGTTAAAGGACTTGAAGCAGCGCGGGATGCTGGATTCCACGCTGGTGCTGTGGGGCGGCGAGTTTGGCCGCAGCCCGGAAGCGCAGGGCGGCAAAGGCCGCGACCACCATAACCTGGGATTCACAATGTGGATGGCTGGCGGAGGCGTCAAGGGCGGGCAGGTGTTCGGCGCGACCGATGATATTGGTCTCCGCGCGACCGTGAATCCTGTTCATTTTCGGGACGTGCATACGACGATATTGCATCAGCTTGGCCTGAACCAGGACACGCTCAGCTATCTGCATCAGGGACGGAAGGAGCGGCTGACGGAGATTCGGGGGGAAGTGATTCACCAGATTCTGGCATGATCGGCGCGCCATACGAGCCCTCTCGGGTTCAGAACAGCTCCACCGCTGACCAGTCCGGCCTAGAGTTGGGAAATCCGCGGGCCTGACTTACCGGTTTGAAATGTGGCGGTGAGGGTGGGATTCGAACCCACGGTACCCGTAAGGGTACAACGGTTTTCGAGACCGCCCGATTCAACCACTCTCGCACCTCACCCGTATTAAATCTACATGATTTCTCAACAATTTGTAAACTCTGATCTCGGTCTGTCCAGGCGCAAAAATGACCGTAAGCAACCCTAGCGCACCGAACGCCCCATGAATTCGCTCAGATGCGTTCAATGGCGAATGCTTCGACTGGACAAACCCGGGGCGACGGTCTTGTTCCAAGCGGAGAGCGCCATAGCATGCGATCCGACCGGAGGTCATGCTCTGACGCGCTCGTATCCGGATCCTGCTGACCGGCTATTTCTTTCTAAGATGCAGGCACTCCGAGGTGTGCGCTTAACCTTGCTATCTCGGCCCGAGGGTTGGCAATCTGAAGGCCGTTCGTCATGCACAAATAGCTGATCTGCGATTCCCCGGGATTTGCGGGCATTTGCCGGAATACCCTCAGCAGATTGGTTACCTTTGCAAAATTTTTATAAGTCGGGTCGTTGGGATCGGCCAAGTAGCACCCGCCCGGCTCGTAGCCGCGGTCGTACCAAACCAACATATGCCGGTTTGCAAGGCTCTTTTCCGCCTTCGACAGCGCACTTTGAATGTTACGAACGGCAGTTCTAAATTCGTCTCCTCGCTCTTGCGGAAGAAGGGTCGTGTAAAAACCCACCGAATAATCGATGCCGGTAACGTCTCGGTTCAGAGAGAGCGAAGCTGCCACTTCTAACATCGAATGATGCGCGCCGGCCACAATCGTCGCCAGCGGCAGCATGTAATAGATCTTATCCTTGAAGCATGTATACAGCATTCGGCCGAATTTGGCGATGAAAAAGATCGTGTCTGTGGTGGTGCCCGAAATGTCGGCGGCGGGAACCAGACCTAGAACGCGGTCGATTCGATGAATCGTGCTGCTGTCCGCCAAAGCGAAACCTGCCTGACCGCCCTTTTGCGAGATCAGAAAATCCTGAACTGCATCCACCCCCCACTTGGCAACCGCCCGTTGATACTCCGCCTTCTGATCACCTCTGTACACATTGTAACGATGGCGGCCGAATGGAAACTTGGCTGGATCTTGATTCCAGATCGCGTTTTGGCCGTCTATTTCTTTTCGGTACTGGGACTTCAACCTATTCATTTCTGCATCTCTAGTCTTCTCGACATACGTTCCGTAGAGCCGAATCAGATCCGAGCAATCCTGGGCATCCATTTGATCGGGCTTGATTTTGTACAAATCTTGGTATGTCTTGACTTTGAACTCTTCCAGAGCTGCGCCTAAGTTCGCTTCCATGAGAATCCGCATCTTAACCCTTTGCTCGTCTTTGATCGCCTCGTCTACGGCAACTCGACCCGAATTTTCACGACATGCCGTCATCATCTCGTCGTGGGCAAACTCGGCCATGCGGCGTAGCGGAACGATCAACAATGACTTATTAAAAATCTCCAGCAGTTCCCACGCCAGTTGAACCTCTAGCCGCTGGCGCTCCTGAATCCATTCGGCAACATTGGCTTCCCGCAATTGTGAGCCGGGGTGACTCTTATGGATAAACCGGAGCATCATATCTAAAGTCCTCCTGTAGCGTTTCGTGTTTAGAACAAATTATATAAAAGCAAGGACAGAATTCTACAGCTTTTTGTTTGTTCAGCATCTTAGTTACGCACCAGGTTGTGGTGGATTCAATCGACAATTAATTTGCGATGTTTGGCCACTCCATTGCGTCTGTGGCTTCCTCGGAAGCGGGGCTAAAATCGGTTTGCCAGAAACTGGCAGATTTTATTTGAGATCAATTTGTAGCAAAGGCTGCTCGATTTCCCGCAAAGCGGCCGATGTTTCGCAAACTTTAGCCCTGAATGCGGCCAGACTTCCGTGCGTACAGAGCTGATGTCGCATTATTTAAAAGCCCGGTGGAGCGGAGATCCTGCGCCCAGATCAACCGGGCTGGCGATTGCGAGCTCAGACACAGGAAGCTGAGCGGCGGCTGCCGTTTGTGGGACCGACGCCCGAACGGCAACGACCGAGACGCCGAACTTTCGGAATTCTCAACTCTCCAGGATGTTCGTGATTCCGCGCAGCGGAATGATCGCCCAATCGGGACGATAGGTCAGCTCAACCCGCACTTCCGAGAGGGCCTTTTCGAGCAGATACGCGTCCAGCAGCACTCGAGTGTCGTCTTCGTCGCGTGGAAGAAGGTCCAGCTTGTCAGAGACGCTCAGATATCCGTTGAGAAACATGGCTCCCGCCCAAGCGGCCCAGAACGAGGCCCATCGCGCCAGCGAGGCAGCCGCTTCCGGCTTGGGCAGCACGCCGGGCACGCGCCCGAACAAGGCTGCATAGGCGGCATATTGAAAGGACCGCAGCATGCTCGCGACATCGCGCAGCGGCGATCGTTTGATGCGGCGCTCTCCATAGGTTCGCGAGGGATCGCCTTCGAAGTCGATGATCACGAAATCTTTGCCGGTATACAGCACCTGGCCCAGGTTGAAATCGCCATGAATGCGGATCCGCTTGGTTTCAATGCGGCGCTCGCGGACGGGTCGGAATCGGGCGCGCAAGGCCTCTTCATGGGCCAGAATGCGCTGTGCATCGGCCTGCGCCTCCGGCGACAGGGAGTTAAGGCTTTGGCGCAGCGCCGCGGTACAGCGGCCTGCCTGCCCGATCAGACCGTGATACAAGCCCTGGCGGTAGTGATCGGTGAACGGCTCGGGGGCGAAATCCGGGCGCGATCCATCCGAAGCGAGCGCAGCATGCATCTCCGCGGTTCTCCGGCCGAGCAATCGGGCGGATTCGACGTACTCGCCGAGAAGCTCCCGGATTTCGGGCGGCGCCTCGACGCGCGCCAGCGCCAGAGGATGGCGATTCTGCGGACCTGGAATTTCGACTTCTGCCCGCGCCAGAGCCTGCTCGAAAAAGCGACCGAGCGAATCGATGGTGTACTGCCACGCGTCGCCCTGGTTGGGCGTGAACCCTGCAAGAAGAGCTACGCTCATCGCCTCGCCGTCATTCGGCCGGTACTCAATCCATCCCGTCAGCGGCGGCGCATTCTGAAAGCCCTCGTTGGTGAGCACCGCCGTCATTTCGATCTCAGGATTCACGCCCGGCTCCAGGCGGCGGAAGAGTTTTAAAACGAAGCGGTCGCCGAAGATGATGGAGGTATTGCGCTGATCCGCCTTGTGCAATACCGGTTGGAGCGATGGATGGGTGGCGCCCCATACGCGACGAAAGGCGCGCGTGTGTGAGGCGAACAACTCGCCCGCGCGGCCTTTGAACCGGCGGCGACGCGCAATCGCGCCAAGCAGGGCGTCCGAAAAGGCGGGGTCGCCCGCGGCCGAGTACAGCACGCCCTCTTCGCCGTTGTTAAACAGGGCGCGCGCAAACACCAGATCCGTGTTTTCTTCGAGCAGTTTCCGGGCGGCGTCGCCGGTCGCAATGGCGCCTGGCAAGACATAGACGTCCGGATCGCCCGTCGAATATTCGATCCGCATGAGTCCGAGATACGCCGAGGTATCGGGAATCGAGATCACGTCCACCAGATTGGTGGACAGGATCGTGCGCCCTTTGCCGAGAAACCATCGCCTGGTCTGCAAAAACTCGGGCAGCATCCGCACCAGCTGATACGGCAGCCGTCCGTTTGCAATATCCTCCGGAGCGGATACGTGAATCACCGGCTTTTCCGCCCGTCCGGATACAATCTCGATGGATTCGCGCGACACAGCGCGGTTCTCGATCGAGAACCACAGGAAACTGTACGCGCCGACGGTGATCATATAGGGCTGATCGCCGATGGGTGGAAACTCAGCCCGGCCGAACAACTCCACGGGGGTCAAGCCTTTCAGGCGCGACAGATCCAGCTCAGCATGCTGCGGGAATCGGGACAAATTCGCGACAACCAGAATAATTTCCTCTTCATAGCGGCGAAGGAAGGCAAGCACGCGCCGGTTTGAGGGCGTCAGGAACTCCAGCGTTCCGCGGCCGAACGCTTTGGACGCCTTTCGCTGCGCGATCAGCCGTTTCATCCACCACAGCAGCGAGTGCGGATTGTTCTGCTGCGCCTCGACGTTTACGGCTTCGTAGTGATATTCGGGATCGATAATGATCGGCAGGTACAGCTTCTGTGGGTTTGCGCGGGAGAATCCCGCGTTGCGGTCGGCGCTCCACTGCATGGGCGTGCGCACGCCATTGCGGTCTCCGAGATAAATGTTGTCTCCCATGCCGATCTCATCGCCGTAGTAGATCACCGGGGTTCCGGGCATGGAAAACAGCAGCGCGTTCATCAGCTCGATTTTGCGGCGGTCGTTGCCAAGCAGCGGGGCCAGGCGGCGCCGGATGCCGAGGTTGATGCGCATCTGGCGATCGTGGGCGTAGACGCGATACATATAGTCGCGCTCATCATCGGTGACCATCTCGAGCGTCAGCTCGTCGTGGTTTCGAAGAAAGATGGCCCACTGGCAATTGGGTGGAATCGCCGGCGTCTGTTCCATGATTTCGAGGATCGGGAAGCGGTCCTCCATACGGATGGCCATGAACAGCCGCGGCATAAGGGGGAAGTGAAAGGCCATGTTGCATTCGTCGCCCGCTCCAAAATATGCGATCGCGTCCTCCGGCCACTGGTTCGCTTCCGCCAGCAGCATGCGCCCGGGGTATTTCGAATCGATATGTTGTCGCAGCTCGCGCAGATATTGGTGTGTTTCGGGGAGATTTTCGCAGTTTGTCCCCTCGCGTTCGTAGAGGTACGGAATGGCGTCCAGCCGGAAGCCGTCCACGCCCATATCCAACCAGAAATCTGCTATTTCCTTGACCGCCTGGCGGACATAGGGGCTGTCGAAATTCAAATCTGGCTGGTGCGAATAGAAACGGTGCCAGTAGTACGCATTGGCGACGGGATCCCAGGCCCAGTTTGAAGTTTCGAAATCTTTGAAGATGATGCGCGCATCCTTGTACTTGTCCGGACGGTCGCTCCAGACGTAAAAATCGCGCCACCGCGATCCGGGCGGCGACCGGCGCGCACGTTGAAACCAGGGATGCTGGTCGGACGTGTGATTGACGACGATTTCCGTGATCACACGGAGCCCGCGGCGATGCGCTTCGTTCAGAAAGCGCTCGAAATCGCGCAGCGTGCCGTAGGCCGGATGCACATCCGTATAGTCGGAGATATCGTAGCCGTCGTCGCGCCAGGGCGATGGGGAAAACGGGAGAAGCCACAAGGCCGTGACGCCCAGATCCTGCAAGTAGTCCAGCTTTTGAGCAAGACCGCGGAAGTCTCCCATGCCGTCGGCGTTGCTGTCGAGGAATGCGCGAACGTGCAGCTCGTATAAAATCGCATCCTTGTACCACAGCGGGTCCTCATCCGGCCCGACGTTGCGTCCATTGCCGTTCATCGTCTCCAGAGCGTTTGATCCGCCGCTCACTCCTGGGGTTTCCACGGGTTACGCGTTTTCTGTTCACCTGCGTTAACCGTTAATCCGTACGGCGCTGCGCCGCGTAACAGTTTGGCGCGCGCCCGCCTCTTATAGAGGAGTACGTTTAACCTCCGATTTCAGCGGCGCCCGCGGTACGTGCAGGCCGCCGCCCGGTTTACGAGAACAGCTATGAGAATTGCGCAGGTTTCCCCACTCTACGAAAGCGTTCCGCCGAAGCTGTACGGCGGGACCGAACGCGTAGTTTCGTATTTGACCGAAGCCCTGGTCCAAGCGGGGCATCAGGTGGTTCTGTTCGCCAGCGGCGATTCGACGACCTCGGCCGAACTGGTCGCGCCCTGCAAACGGGCGTTGCGGCTTGACCCGACCTGTAAGGATGCGCTCGCCTATCACCTGATCATGCTCGATCAGGTATTTCGCAGAGCCGCCGAGTTCGATCTGATCCACTTCCACGTGGACTATCTGCACTTTCCGTTGTCCTCCCGCAGTTCCATCCCGCACGTTACCACGCTGCATGGGAGGCTGGATCTGTCGCACTTGCCGGCGATTTACCATCAGTTTCCCGGGATGCCCGTGGTCTCGATTTCAAACGCCCAGCGCGCTCCGCTCCCATTTGCGCGCTGGCAGGCGACGGTGTACCACGGACTTCCGCTGGATTTGCTGCGACCTTCGGAGGAGCCCGGCGCCTATCTTGCCTTCCTGGGCCGCATCGCCCCGGAAAAGCGGGTCGATCTCGCGATTGAAATCGCCAAGCGGGCTGGCATCCCGTTGCGTATCGCAGCCAAGATTGACGCGGCGGACCGCGAATACTTCGCTGAGCGAATCAAGCCGCTGCTCGATCATCCGCTTGTCGAATATATTGGAGAAATCGGCGAGCGGGAAAAGTCGGAATTTCTTGGCGGAGCGCGGGCAATGCTGTTTCCGATCGATTGGCCGGAGCCGTTTGGTCTGGCGATGATCGAATCGATGGCGTGCGGAACTCCGGTCATCGCGTTCCGGCGCGGATCCGTGCCCGAAGTTGTGGATCACGGGGTGACGGGCTACATCGTCAACAGCGTTCCGGAGGCCGTGAAGGCCGTCGAGCGCATCGACCGGCTCAGCCGGCGCCGATGCCGTCAAGTCTTCGAGCAGCGCTTCTCGGCCGAGCGTATGGCCCGCGACTATGTTGCGGTCTACGAGCGCCTGCGCCTGCGCAATGATCAGGAGGTCGGCGCTGCGTGACCACTCCGGACGAGGTGATTCGTCCCGAAGAACACTACTACATTGTCGCGACTTCGGCGCCGATTACCGAACGCGCGCTCGTACTCAAGCAGGGCGACACGTTCGCCGTCTTCGATCATTTCGGCGACATTGATTCATCCGTCCGCAACGAAGAGGGTCTGTACCACAAGGGAACCCGATTTCTCTCCGGCGTGACCCTCCAGCTGGCCAACGCCCGCCCGCTGCTGTTGAGCTCTACGGTGCGGCGCGACAACGTGCTGATGTCCGTGGACCTGACAAATCCGGACATCTACCGCGAGGGCAGCGTAGTGCTGCCTCGCGGGACCTTGCATATCTACCGCTCCAAGTTCCTGTGGCGGGACGCGTGCTACGAGCGCATTCAAATTCGCAATTTTGCGCTTACGGAGCACCACATCACGCTGCGGCTGGAGTTCTGTTCGGACTTTGCAGACATTTTCGAGGTGCGTGGACAGAGCCGCGAAAGGCGTGGAACGCTGCTTGAGCCCGCGCTGACGCGCGACTGCATCACTTTGTCCTATCGCGGACTGGACGGCGCGGTGCGGCGCACCGAGATACGGTTTACGCCGGCTCCGCAGCGGATAACGCCGCAGGCTGCCGAGTACTGGCTCGATCTGCGCGCCAAGGCGGAGTCCGGGATCGTGATCTCCATCCGCTGCGATGACGGCGGCGGTTCATCGGCGGTCATCGCATATGGCGACGCTCTGGAGCAGGCTGATCGAGCGGTGAGGGCGTTTTCCCAGATGCGTTGCGGCGTGAGCACGTCAAATGAAGCCTTCAACGCCTGGCTCGACCGGTCCGGGTCAGACCTGGATATGATGCTGACGCAAACGCCGCACGGCGTCTATCCGTATGCCGGCGTGCCGTGGTTCAGCACGCCGTTCGGACGCGACGGCATCATTACGGCGCTCGAATGCCTGTGGATGAGTCCGGAGATCGCAAAGGGCGTTCTGTGTTATCTCTCCGCGACGCAAGCTACCGAGGTCGCGCCCGAACAGGACGCCGAGCCGGGAAAGATCCTGCACGAGACTCGCGACGGGGAAATGGCGGCGCTTAATGAGATCCCATTCCGGCGCTACTACGGCAGCGTCGATGCGACGCCGCTGTTTGTCATGCTCGCCGGCGCCTATTACGAGCGCACCGCCGACCTAAAATTCATTGAGTCCATCTGGCCCAATATCCAGCTCGCGCTGAGCTGGATCGACGAGTACGGCGACATCGACGGCGACGGATTTGTCGAATATTTTCGGCGCACTTCCAAGGGACTACAGCAACAGGGCTGGAAAGACTCACAGGATTCGGTGTTCCACGCGGATGGGACTCTGGCCGAAGGACCGATTGCGCTTTGTGAAGTGCAGGGCTACGTGTATGACGCCAAGATGCGCGCAGCGACTCTGGCGTGCGCGCTGGGGCGGAGCGAAGATTGCGACCGGCTCCGGAATGAGGCTGCAAGGCTCAAGGAGCGGTTCACAAAGTCGTTCTGGTGTGATGAGATCGGCATGTATGCGCTGGCGCTCGACGGAGCGAAGCGCCAATGCCGCGTCCGGACCTCAAACGCCGGCCACTGCCTGTATACGGGCATCGCCACGCTGGAGCACGCGCGATGGATTGCAGGCGCTCTGATGAAAGACGATTTCTTTACGGGATGGGGAATCCGGACGGTGGCGGAAATCGAACGCCGGTACAATCCGATGTCGTATCACAACGGCTCCGTATGGCCCCATGATAATGCTTTGATTGCCGCCGGATTCGCGCGTTATCACATGAACGAGCTCACTGCGCAGGTGCTGGCCAGCCTTTTTGAGGCATCGCGTTTCTTTGACCTCAACCGGCTGCCGGAGCTGTTCTGCGGATTCGATCGGCGCCCCGGCAAAGGACCGACTCTGTACCCCGTGGCATGCACCCCACAGACCTGGGCAGCTGTCGCAGGATTCTGCCTGGTGCAGGCTTCCATTGGGCTTTCGATCGACGCCACACGCCGGCGACTAGTGTTCACGCGGCCCGTTCTTCCTGACGGCGTCGAGCACTTGCGAATTCGCAACCTGGCCGTGGGCGACGCTTCTGCCGATATCGTGCTTTTCCGAGCCAACAATGCCGTGGCTCTTACCGTGGAGCGCCGTGATGGCAAGCTTGACGTCAATTTGATCACCTGACTGGCGATCACCGGACCATAGCTGTCTGAACGATCGCATCCTTCCACTGCGCTTAATATGAAATGATGAAGCGCACAGCGGCGGTCTTACTGGCGGGAGCGCTTCTGCTTGCAAAAGGCCAGGACCGCTCCTACCGTCCGCAGTTTCATTTTTCGCCCGCCCGTAACTGGACCAATGACCCGTGCGGCCTTGTGTACGCCCTGGGCCGTTATCATTTGTTTTTTCAGTTCAACCCGGAAGGCGATCAGTGGGGCCACATGAGCTGGGGGCACGCCGTCAGTTCCGATCTCGTGCGTTGGACGGAAATGCCAGTGGCCATCCGCGAAGACGCTGGGGGCATGATCTTCACGGGCAGCTCTGTCACCGATCGCGCAAACACCAGTGGACTTTGCGCACGACCTGGCTGCATCGTCAGCATCTATACCGGACACCGGCCGAAGTCGGCGAGCGCGCCGCAGGTACAGAATCAGAACCTCGCATTCAGCAATGACGGGATCGTCTGGACAAAATACACTGGCAACCCTGTACTTGATACGGGCAAGGCCGACTTCCGCGACCCGAAAGTCTTCTGGCACGAGCCATCGCGGCAGTGGGTGATGGTCGTGATGCTCCCACGCGAGCGCAAGGCGCAGTTCTACGGATCGCCGGACCTGAAGCGCTGGCGACATCTCAGCGATTTCGGACCAGCAGGCGCAACCGGGGGAGACTGGGAGTGCCCGGATTTCTACGAGCTCCCGATCGATGACGATGCGAAGAATACGCGCTGGGTTCTCAAGATCGGATTGAATCCTGGCCACCTCGCGGGCGGCTCCGGCGAACAGTATTTTATCGGCCGCTTCGATGGCGAGCGCTTCACGAACGACAATCCGCCTGATCGCATACTGTGGGTCGATTACGGACGCGACTGTTACTGTGAGTTCACGTTCAACAACGATTCGAATCCCCCACATGCGTTGGGTTGGATGAATAACTGGCAGTACGCCGGGAAGGTCCCAACCTCGCCGTGGCGCGGCCAGATGACAGTTCCACGAACGTTATCGTTGCGGACGACGCCGGAGGGCGTCCGTCTCGTGCAGATGCCGGCGGCCGCAATCGAGTCCTTGCGCGAGCGCGCGTTCAAATTCCGCGGCGCCGATATAGGCGTACTCAACGCTAAGTTGGCCGCGCGTTCGTCCGGCTCAAGCTCCTACGATCTCGTCGCGACCATCCGGCCCGGCGCGGCGCGCCAGATTGCCTTCAAGGTCCTGGACGCCTTGGTCGGCTATGATGTGCGCAGCGGCCGCATATACGTAGATCGTACTCATGCGGGCGACGTCTCCTTCAGCCCGAAGTTTCCTTCTCGAACGGAAGCTCCAGCGCCGCTTCGGAACGGCGCGCTCGAGCTCCGCATTCTCGCCGATCGTTCGTCGATCGAAGTGTTCGCTGATGATGGCCTCGTCGTGCTGACAAACCTCGTCTATCCGAAGTCGCCCGCTGCGCTCTCACTATCAGCCGACGGGACAGTCGACGGCATCGACCTGCAACTCTGGCAGCTCCGATCCACGTGGCAGCGATCTCACATCAGGTGAGCCGCCATACACGTTACGCCCGAACTGAATATCGTTCGTCATCCCTAAACGCCGATCACAATCAGGCAATCTGCCTGAACATTAGCGCTGAAATAGCCTGAGATGGGTCCTTGAAAAAAAAAGTGGCCTGCCGTATAATCTGGCCCGGGGGATGGATATAGATAACTGATAATGTCGTATTGATTCGTGTGCATTTCATTTGCAGATAAACGCGATATTCCGGAATGTGGAGGAGAAGGATCATGTGTTTCCGGTTTGGTGCGGTTCTGCTGGCTTTTGGAACGGTACTCGCGTTCGTTCCGCAGAAGGCTTCGGCCCAATGCTCCCATACATATGAGGCGCCGATAAATACTTACTTTTGTCAGGAAGGATGGACCTGCACGGATTACGGATGTCTTAACTGCCCGGAATGCGACACTAATTGCAGTTGCGACCACAATGTCATGTGCTTCTGTAATGATCGCACCTTGTTCTTGTACTCATGCTGGAGTCAAGGTTGTGGCGGGGGTGTCGGGAAGCTTCAACATGGCGGCGCTGGCGCCACAACGTCGGTGGCACAACAATTGCCGGCCTGCGAACCGAGCCGGGTCGCCCTTCGGAGGTCGAAATGATGCGCGTCGCCGGACTTTCACTTCTGTTAACCTCGCTTGTTGCTGCGCCGCAGATTGCTAGCGCCGCCAGCCTTCAAGTGCTTTGGCGTGCGCCGGTCGGAACCGTCGAGCCAGGGGTCTTTTATCGCTTTGCGACCTGTCCGGATGGCGTTACGGTGGTCGTGAACTCCAATGGACGCCTCGTTCTCGTGAGCGGATCGGGCGCCGTGATATTAACGCGCGACTTGGATTCCATCACCGGAGCCTCCGCCGCGCACTGTTCCACGGACGGCGTCATCTTTATTGCAGCCAATGGCTGGTTGCGAGCCTTTCGCTGGACGGGAACGGACGTTGTTCCCGAAAGGTCGCTGTGGATCGCGGGTCTGACGAATCAGCTATTAGTCACACCCACGGGTCAGATCTATACTCTCGGCGTCGCGAAGCTCGGAGCCAGGCACGTCAATCTGAGACAATTTCGCGCTTCGGACGGCTCCTTGATAGCAGCGCCCGATATAGGCCGCGCGCTTCATACGAACTCCGGCCTGTTCGATGACCTTGCGACCAATGGCGTATTGTTATGGCTTTCCGCGCAGCGCAGCGTCTTGTTCTTTCCGCCGAATCCCTTCGAAGTTTGGCGCTTTAATGACAACGGCGCCGTGGTTGGCGCAAAATCTCTCGTTGCGGCTGCTGATTTCGAAACGGCTCCTCCGCCCGCCTCGCTTCAGCCACAATGGCGATTCGTCGACAAAGTCATCGGCGCCGCGTCCCTTCCTTCGGGTGAATTAGCCGTCCAAATTGCTCCTATGCCTGGCTCTAATAAGGATAGATTCGGCTGGCGGTACGGGTATTTACAGATAATGGATCAGAATTTAAGTCCGGAGGCGTCCATTGAACCTCAAGAACGCTTAGGAATGCTGTCCGGATCAGACACCCATGGAGACTTATATTTTGTAAACCTGATCGTTCAGAGTCAGGGGTTCGTCGTCAAAGCGCGGCTTGCGCAATAGTCTTTCCTCACAATTGCCGATTTGCCAAGGCTGGACTTTGTCTAGCGATTTTGGACGCCGCTCGCCGTCGCGGACGTTCCGCGGCGCTCGATTTTTCTGTAGTCCGCTCTGGCCGTGCGAGCAGGCTCGAGGCTTCGCTATACTGCGTTTTCCGTGGATTTCCGAATCGTTCCCCCATTGCTTGGTTGCGCTCTCCTCGCATCCTGCGTGTCGCAGCCGGACGTCTACGCGCCGCCCGCTCAGCGCAAGCCGCTCGATCAAGAAATCCTCGCCCGCAAAGTCCCCGTCGTGGACTTCTCTGAAGCCAGCGCGGACAGCAGCATCGTTCAGGACATCGCCAAGGGAGGCCAGCCCGGACCCTGGCGCTGGACCGGCAAAAGACCCACGATCCGGCTGACGCTGCTCTCAACCAAGGCGCTAAAATTTCACGCGGAATTTGCCATACCGGATGCGACATTCAAAGATACCGGACCGGTAACGCTGTCGTTCTTCATCAACGGCCGCCTGCTGGATGAGCAGCGCTATGAAGCGCCCGGGCAGAAGACTTTCGACAAGCCCGTGCCGGCGGAATGGCTTCAGGCGCCTGGAACCAACACGCTCGCGATTGAAACGGATAAGATTTGGATCTCGAAAGATGACGGCGCGAAGCTCGGTTTCATCCTTTCGCGGATCGGCCTGGTGCGCTAGATGCCGGCTGCAGTTTACATTTTGTTCGGGGCGCTGTTCACAACCGCGGTCTGCATCAGCGCCGGCCGCCTGCTGCTGCGATGGACGGGAGTCGTGTTGTACCAGGTGGAGCAAGAGGCTCTGGCATTCGTCGCCGGCGCAGCGCCGCTCAGCCTGATGGTCTTCATCCTGGCCGCGCTTCACGCCGCGCGCAAGGGAGTCTTCCTCGCGCTCGGACTTGCAATCATTGCAACCGCAATTCACGTGGAGCGGCGAAGCGCTCCACGCCCTGTCTTCCCTCCCCTGCCGCGACTGTGGAGAGCGACCTTTGGCGCCATCTTCGGCCTGTTCACGATCCTATATTTCTTTAACGCAATGGCGCCGGAGTTCAGCCCCGACGGCGTTGCCTACCACTTGGCTTTCGTCGCCAAATACATGCGGGCCCATGGACTTGTACGCATGCCCATGGATATGTATGCGCATCTGTCACAGGGGGTGGAGATGCTGTTCCTGTTTGCGTTCGCCTTTGGGAGGCACTCCTCGGCGGCCCTCGTTCACTATGCTTTTCTGCTCGCGCTGACTCTCAGCATACTAAGCTACGGCCGGCGCATTGGATGCCCGATTGCGGGCGTCGCAGCCGCGCTCTTCGTATACCTCAGCCCTGTGGTTGGCATCGACGCGACCAGCGCGTATGTCGATGTCGCGGTCGCCGCCATCCTCTTCACGACCTTCTATCTGCTCCAGATCTGGGACGGCGACCGGAGCGTTCGTCTTTTAGCGGTGATCGGGCTTGTGGCAGGATTCGCCTACGCGGCGAAATACACGGCATTCCTGGCAGTTCCATATGCGACGGCCTATGTCATCTGGCGCGGGCGGAGGCTGAAGCCCGCTGCCACGACAGCGGCCTGCTCCCTCGTACTGATCGCGCCATGGGTGATCAAGAATGCCATCTGGGTCGCCAATCCTTTTTCGCCGATGCTGAACGCGTGGTTCCCAAATCCCTACGTGCACATCTCCTTCGAACAGGATTGGTCGAAGTACCTTCGCGACTACGATCTCCCGAGCCGCTGGTTGATTCCTTCTGAACTGGCGATCAAGGGCGACAAGGTCGCGGGCATCATCGGACCGCTGTTTCTCCTGATTCCGCTGGCGTTCCTTGGCCTGCGAACCGGCGTCGGGCGGCGCACGCTGTTTCCCGCAGTCCTGTTTTCGTTGCCCTATTTCGCCAATATCGGCGCGCGCTTCTTTATTCCGCCGCTGCCATTCTTCGCCTTCGCGCTCGCGTACGCGCTTTCCGATCAGCGGCTGCTTTTGGCTGGCCTTCTTTTTTTCCACACGCTGACGTGTTGGCCCGCTTTCGTGAAGCTGTATTGCGGTCAGTATGCGTGGCGTCTGGACGGCTCGATTCCGTGGAAAGCCGCGCTGCGCATTCAGCCGGAAGAGACCTGGCTGACCCGCAAGCAAGGCGACTACCGGCTCGCAAGAGCCATTGAGAATAACGTCCCGCGCGACCAGACGCTCTACACCACAAGCGGAATTCCGGAAGCTTACACGACGCGCGAGATCTGGGTTGGCTTTCAATCCGCGCGCGGCGAGGTGTTGACCGACATCTTCTACGCCGCCTTCCAACCTGACTGGCAGCCGCTCTTCGTTCAGCAATTCGATTTTCAAGAACAGAAGCTTCGTAGGATCCGGGTCGTCGAGACGGCTTCGGCGAAGGACCAAGAGCAATGGAGCGTCACCGAGCTGCGGGTGGAACATAACGGCAAGGAGCTTCTGCGCGCGCCGGAATGGAGGCTTACGGCGCGGCCGAACCCGTGGGACATCCAGCTGGCGTTCGACAACAGCCCCGTTACGCGCTGGCGGACGTGGCAGCCCATCAAGCCCGGCATGTATGTCGAAGTGGATTTTGGCTCGCAGGAGACCGTTGATCGCATTCGACTGGAGTGCGGGAAGGAATGCGCGCTGAGCCGGTTGAAACTTGAGGGAATGGATGCGGACGGAAACTGGCGAACGCTTGCGGGTTCCCCGACCGTGACGCAGCGGCCGACGCCGGGATTCATGGGAAAAGCGGCGATGCGCGAGCTGAAGGCCCGCGGCGTCGACTATATTTACCTCCGCGACAGCGACTACGGCGGCCCTGAGGTTCTCGAAAACCCAGAGGCCTGGGGGCTCACGCCAATTCTTCGCATCGAAGGAGGCCAGCTCTACCGGATCGACGCCGGCCTGCCGATCCTCGAACCCGGCCCGCCGGAAAGCCCGAAGAAGGGGACCGATGCCCGCCTATTTCCTCGGCGTTGACGGCGGGCAGTCCAGCACCACCGCGTTGATCGGCGATGAATCCGGACGCGTGATCGGATTCGGGCGCGGTGGACCCTGCAATCATGTGGGCCCGGCTGAAGCCCAGACTAAGTTTGTGGCTGCGGTCGGCCAATGTATTCGCGAAGCCTGTGAGCATGCCGGTATCGAGCCGCGATTTGAAGCCGCGTGCCTCGGTTTTAGCGGCGGACCGGCCGACAAGCGTGAACTCATTGGCCGGCTGCTGACCGCGTCGCGACTTCTCCTGACCCATGATGCGCTGATCGCGCTGGCGGGTGCGACGGCGGAAGAACCTGGGCTCGTCGTGATCGCGGGCACCGGCTCCATTGCGTTTGGAAGGAATGCTGCGGGGACGACCGCGCGGGCAGGCGGCTGGGGGTATATTTTCGGAGATGAGGGCGCCGCGTTTGACATTGCGCGACAGGCGCTGCGCGCGGCGCTGCGACAGGAAGAGGGCTGGGGTCCAGCGACCGTTTTGCGCGAACGACTGATCGCCGCGGTATCAGCCCAGGACGCCAACGACGTGCTGCACCGCTTCTACACCGCCGAGTATCCTCGATCGCGCGTGGCGCAGCTTGCGCCGCTGGTGGACGAGGCAGCGGCGTCCGGGGATGCTGTCGCACAGCGAATTCTCGATGACGCGGCGCATCAGCTCGCCGGACTCGCCGCCGCCGTCCGCGCGCAATTATTTGCGCCGGGGGACGTGGCGCGCGTGAGCTATATTGGCGGCGTTTTTCGAAGCCGGCGGCTGCTTGAGCGCTTTCGAACGCTCGTCGAGCTCGAAGACGGAAACGTGTTCGGGCCGCCCGCCTACGGTCCGGCGGCCGGCGCCCTGCTGGAAGCGTATCGCCTGGCTGGCTTAACGGCGCCGCTCACCAATGTTCCGGAGTTGGAAAAATGACCAGAACGGTTTGCATCGGACTGCTCGCCGCTGCGTTCGCGGGGGCGGCAGAGCCCGATTGGCCGAGAGTCGAGCAACATGCGCTAGAGTTCTTGCAGCAATACATTCGCATTGCGTCCGTCAATCCGCCGGGAGATACGCGGGCCGCAGCCGCGCTGTTCCGGTCGGAGCTGGAGCGCAACGGCCTGAAACCGACGCTGTATCCGGCCGGACCGAACGGCCAGACCAACCTTGTGGTGCGCATTCCGGGCCGCGACCGCTCCAAGAAGCCGCTTCTGCTCATGAACCACTTTGACGTCGTACCCGTAGATCCAAAGGCATGGCCGTTTGACCCGTTCGCGGCGCTCATCCGGGACGGCTACATCTGGGGTCGCGGCGCCTATGACATGAAGGGGCTCGGAGTGCAGCAGCTCACCGCCTTGATCACGCTCCACAATATCGGCGTCGCGCCGTCGCGCGATGTTGTCCTGCTCTCGACTGCCGATGAGGAAACCGACGGGACGCACGGAATCAAATGGATGATCGCCCATCACCTCAGCGACATCGATTCCGAGTACGTACTGGATGAGGGCGGTTTGGGCTCGCGCGAGGTACTCGCTCCGAATAAGCTCGTCTTCGGCGTATCCGTCGGGGAAAAGCAGGCGCTCTGGTTGCGGCTGGTTGCGAAAGGCACGGCGGGCCATGGATCGCAGCCCATCCCGGATAACGCCAATCTGATCCTGCTGGGCGCCATCCAGCGCGCGATGGCATTGCCGCCCGCCACGAAACCGAATGCGGTGATCGAGCAAATGAGGCGCGCCATCGGCGGGCAATTTGCGGAAAACAAGTTCACCGCCGCGATCCAGCGCAACACCATTTCCCTTACCACGTTGAGCTCCGGCGTCGGCTCGCCGCCCAAGGCCAACGTGATCCCCTCGACTGCCGAAGCTACGCTCGATTGCCGCCTGCTGCCCGGCGTCAATGTCGACGAGTTTGAAAGCGAAATGAAGGCGCGCATCAACGATCCGCGCGTCACACTGGAGCGCCGCAACGAGCCGGTCGACGCCGCGGCGAGCCGCAGCGACACCCCCTTGTTTGCCGCGATTCGGTCTGCGATTTTGAAGCAACATCCCGATGCGATCGTCACACCGATGCTCGTACCGTTCGGGACGGATTCGGTGAAGCTGCGCAAGCGCGGGGTGATTGCGTACGGCTTCACGCCAATGATCCTCGACGCTGCCACTGCGGCGACCATGCACAGCGACCGGGAGCGCATTCCGGTCGCCGAGTTCAAGGCCGGCATCCGGATCTATTACGACGTGCTGCGATCCGAGATCTGAATGACCCGTGGAGCGCAGCGTGCGGCGATTCCAGCGGCCTTGACGGCTGGAGTCCTGGCGATTCTCGTGTCTGCCGGCGAGGATGCGCCGCCGCTGTTTCGAGACGTAACGGAACGGTCCGGCGTGCGCTTCGTCAACCAGGCGAGTCCGACCTCTCGTAAATACCTCATTGAGTCGATGACGGGCGGCGCGGCGGTACTCGACTACGACAATGACGGCCTGCTCGATATTTTTCTGGTGAACGGCGCCGCGCTGAAGGACCCGATGGCGGCTGGCGACCGCCCGGACAAGTCGGCGCCGCGCTACTGGAACCGGCTGTTCCGCAACAATGGCGACGGAACGTTCAGCGACGTTACGGAGAAGGCTGGCGTGCAGGGGTCCGGTTACAGCATGGGCGTCGCCGCAGCTGATTACGACAACGACGGACATGAGGATCTGTACGTCACCGGCCTCAATAAAAACACGCTGTATCATAACAACGGCGACGGCACGTTCAGCGATGTCACGGCGCAATCGGGAACCGGCGGCAGCGGCTGGTCGACGGGCGCGCTGTTCATCGACTACGATCGCGACGGCCGGCTGGACCTTGTTGTGGCCCGCTATCTGACCTGGAACTTTTCGATGGACATCTGGTGCGGAGAACGCCGGCCTGGTTATCGCGCCTACTGCCATCCGGACCAATTCCAGCCCATCACGCATCTGGTCTTTCACAACGAAGGCAACGGCCGCTTCAAGGACGTCTCAGACCAGACGCATTTTGCACGGTTTCCGGGCAAGGGACTGGGCGTCGCCATGAACGACTTCGACCGCGACGGGTGGCCGGATATTTTCATTGCCAATGACTCGGTCGCGCAGCAATTGTTCCGCAACCGCGGCGATGGGACGTTTGAAGAAGTGGGCGTCACGACCGGCGTTGCGTATGATTCAGACGGCCGCGCTTTCGCGGGAATGGGCGCGGACTTTGCCGACTATGACAATGACGGCTGGCCCGATATCTTCGACGACGCTCTCGCGACGCAGCGTTATGCAGTGTTCCACAACATAAAGGGCGCATTTGACTACGTGTCGGACAGCGTCCGCGTGGCGGCGGCAAGTCATCTGCATTCCGGCTGGGGCGCCAAATTCATCGACTATGACAATGACGGCTGGAGGGACCTGTTTGTCGGTCAGGGTCATGTGATGGATAACATCCAGTTGACTCAACCCCATCTGCGATACCTCGAACCGCCCCTGCTGCTGCGCAACAATAAAGGCGTTTTCGCCGACGTGTCGGCGCAGGCGGGCCCGGCGTTTCATCAGCCGACGGCGGCGCGCGGGGTGGCGTTCGGCGATTTGAACAATGACGGTTGGGTGGACGCAGTGATCAACTGCAACAACCAGCCGGCTGTCATTCTTGAAAACCAGCGCGTCGGCGGCAATCACTGGCTGATCATTGACACGCGCGGAACCAGGAGCAATCGGGACGGCATCGGCGCGCGCATACGGCTCGTAACGCCGACCGGTCCGGAACAGCACGCGATCGTTACGACGGGCGGGAGTTATATCTCATCGAACGACAAACGCGCGCACTTCGGGCTTGGAAACAACCGGGTGGCGAAGCTGATCGAGGTCGCCTGGCCCAGCGGCAGCGTTCAGACTCTGGAGAATGTTGCGGCGGACCGGATTATTACGGTTTCGGAGCCGTGAGCTACATTTTTTCGAGTTGCGCAAGCAGCGCGATCATGCGCGGGCCCGCGTCCCGCTTTCCGCCGAACCGAAGATCGTGGTACAGCGACGTAATGTCATCCACGATCGGCGTTAAGTCGGATTCCGGCATCAGGCCGGCGAACTCGCGCGCAGTGACCCATGCAGGCTTCGCATAACCGCGCCGCTCCAGGTGTTTCAACATTCGCGCGTATAAAAGCGTTGCATCTGAAATCTCCACCACGCCGCGCTGCACCCTCCGCAGCCGCCTTCGCAGCCGCCAGGCATTCTGCACGGCGGGCCCGTACAGAATGATGAGCGCCACCACAATCAGCGCGGCGGCCAGAGGCGCCCCAAAGCGCCGCAGGACATCGGTCGCCCGAACGCGCCAGGCGGCCAGCGCTGCGGCCGCACGCTCGATCCACCCATTCGAGCTGCTGTTATGCACGGTCGTCGCAAGCGCCATCTGCCGGTCCAGGTCGTAGTTGAGCACCCACTCCTGCCAAAAAGTGTCAGCGGCGTCAAGATACAGCGCCAATTTCGTCCAGAGCCCCGCAGTTCGCGGCGACGGTTCCGGGGGCGTCGGATCGAAGGTGATCCAGCCGCGTCGCGGGAAATACGCCTCCACCCAACTGTGCGCGTCGGAACTCCGAATAACTTGACGTCCGCTGATTGGGTTGTAGATGCCGCTCTGAAAGCCTGTGGCGATTCTGGAGGGAACGCCCAGCGTGCGCAGCATCACGGTCATGGCGGAAGCAAAATATTCGCAATGCCCCTTCCGGCGCTCAAACAAAAAATCGGCCAGCGGATCCTGCACAGCCGAAGTCGGCAACTCGAGCGTGTAGCTGTACTCGCGTCGCAGACGGCGCTCGATTTCGCCAGCCATTGCGAATGCATCCTGGATGCCCGCAGTCCAGCGCCGCGCCAGTTCCGCAACGCGCGGGTCAAGAGGCGGCAGTTCCAGGTACTGCTTTCTAGCCTGGGCGTCGAGATGAGCCGGCGATCCGCGCAGCCGGCCGTTTGGTCTGAAGTAACTCTGAGCAACATAGGACAGACCGCCAGCGCCAACCAACGGAACCCGGTATGTCCCCGCTTCGGAGCGTTTCATCATAGGCGCGTGGATGGTGACCGCTTCAGGGACTCCCACCAGAAACAGCACGTCGGCGTCAATATTCGTCAGGCGCACTTCATAGCCAAGCCGTTCCGCTTCATCGCGCGTCGGGCGATCGCCCTCATTGATCAGGTGCGCAATCCCGCTGGCCTCGACTGGTATCCTTTCGTCAGGACCCGATGCGCCCCGAGTCCAGCGCTGGCCGTCAAACTGCGACAGCACGACTCCCCGCCACTTCAGCGTTTCCGGCCGGGGCGCATTCCGCGATGCGAAAAGAAAACGTACATGCATCACGGGCGTAGAGTCATTCTTGATCGCGCCGGTCTGGCCCAGCGTGATCTGGTTGGAAAAGCCGGGCAGGTGATATCGTGGCGAAACCAGATGTTGAAACGCGGCCCGCGCCGTCCTGGGCAGGACAAAGAAAAGCCCGCCCGTGATGGACAGGATGCCGCCG
Organism: Bryobacteraceae bacterium; assembly: GCA_035652975.1. Classification (GTDB taxonomy): domain Bacteria; phylum Acidobacteriota; class Terriglobia; order Bryobacterales; family Bryobacteraceae; genus TMP-7. The sequence continues at coordinate 64,938 of DASRCT010000008.1, forward strand.
GTGATAAACACAGCCACCAGGCACAACCGCAGCGGCATACGCCTGAGCCCGGAGCGCGCGATGCGTCCAGGGCGGTTTGTGGCGCGACGGATCTCAGCGCTGGCGAACGTTCCGACGGCAAACACCAGAAACAGCGCCAGAAATGCGAAGAAGCTCATGCCGGATGTCAGCAGCGATGCGGCCAGAAGCTCGAGAAACGCGATGACCTTGATGTAACTGTAGTCGCGATCCGTACTGGCCGTCAGAATCTTCGTGAAGGCGAGAAAGAAAATCAGATGCACCGTCGCGGGCAGGAATTCCTTTGAGATGAACAGGCAGTCCAGAGGATAAAAGCCGATATATCCGAGCGTGGCGGCGTTTACCAGCGCATTCGAAAAGTGGAGGCGAATCGCGCCGGCTGCCCGCAACGCGCGCACAGCGACCGCCGCGCCCATGAGCAAGACGGTGGGCAGATCCAGATAGCCGGAGACCGCAACGGCAAGATATCCGGTCGCGACCATGCCGAGCAGCATGAATTCGAACAAGCGCTCGATATTCCGCTGCGGAGACATAGCGGAGCCGAAGGGCGGTGTGGCGCCCATGGCCTTATTTTATCGTGGCGCCGCGATCACCCCTTCGACCGAAGCTCAAGAGTACGGAAACAGGGGAGGTTCAATCTTCACTTTGGCGCCGCTCGCCTCCTCGACCCGGGAGGCAAGCCGGGCTCTGAGCTTCTCCGAAACGGCTGCGTAGGGCGCACGGCCGGCCAGGTTCACGTGCTGGAACGGGTCGGCGTAGTTGTCATAGAACATGTATTCAAAGTACGCGTCGGCGGAAGGAACGGCTCTCCACCCCGCATGTTTCGGAGCGGCCGCTGCAAAGGTGTATTGCGGGGTACGCAGGCCGCGGCCGGTCATATACTCGCTCATCTCGAAATACACCTCGTTGCGCCAGCCCTCGGCATGACGATCGAGAAGCGGCAGGATGCTCTTCCCCTGAACCGTTGCAGGCGCCGGTAGGCCTGCGGCGGCCAGCAACGTCGGCATGAGATCCACCTGACTGACCAGCTCCGAAATCGTCATTGCCCGGTTGAAGCCCGGACCCTCGATGACCAGCGGAATGTGAATCGAGCTCTCATGCGGCGATCGCTTGTATTCTGCATTTCGCGTTTTGAAATGGCATGCGTGATCGCTCGTGAACACCACAATAGTGTTCCTGTCGAGCCCGTTTTCGCGCAAGGCCTTCCGAATCTCGCCGACCGTATCGTCCATTTTGGCGACGCAGGCGTAGTAATCGGCGAGCTGGCTGGGCCACGATCCAGGCAAAGGCCGGAGATCCTGGGGAATAAACGGGTTCTTGTAACGACCGGCATATTCCTTGGGCGGCACATACGCATCGATATCGTTTTGATGATGCACTTCAAGATAGGACAACGTGAGAAAGAAAGGCGATCTTGCGGAGCGCAGGAAACGCCGCGCGCGATCCGTCAGGAAGTCGGTTCGATATACGCCTTCAAAGTGCATCGGCTTGCCATCGCCATCGTACATGTCGCCTTCGTAGGGATGCGACGTCATCTCAAGAACATTCGACGCCTCCCAGAGATCAAGGAATCCGCCGCGCCGCTCGCGCGGCACGGGTCCAAGCGTTTCTGGGGCGGCGCCGTTCCGGCCGGCAAGATGCCACTTGCCGATATAGTTCGCCGAATAGCCCGCTGCGCGCAGCGCGCCGGCCAGCGTCTGCGCAGTCTCCGGCAGTGCGATTCCGTTCCGCCATACTCCGTGCCTGCTTGGGTACTGGCCGGTGAAGATGCTGGCGCGCGCCGGCGCGCACACGGGCTGGTTGCAAAACGCGGACGTAAACAGCACGCCGCGCCTAGCCATGTCATCCAGGTTCGGCGTGAGATTCATTGGATTCAAGCCCATCGCGCCAATGCAATCCCAGCGGAACTGATCGGAAATGATGAGGACGATGTTTGGCCGCGCGCCCGTCTGCTGCGCGGCGCTCGATTGCGCAAGGGTCGCGGGAGTAACAAGGCCAGACGAAGCCAGCAGATCCCGCCGCGTCAAGTCGCCTGCCATAGTCAAAACACCACTTTCAGAGCAAACTGGATTTCACGCATATTGTTGGAGAGCGACGTGATGACGCCGCCTTGCGGAATGTCCACCCGAGTGTTCGGATTGCTGAATTGAGGAAGATTCAGCATATTAAATGCTTCTGCCCGAAATTGTAACTGGCGTCCTTCTCCGAGAAGGCCGCCGCCGAAAATCTTGAAGACGCTGAAATCCAGATTCGAAGCGCCCGGCCCGATAAGGATGTTTCTTCCGGCATTCCCGAAGGCATAGAGCGCCGGCGTAGTAAACGCGGATTTGTCGAACCAGCGGTTCACTGACCGCTCATCACTCGGCAAATTGCCGTCGGCAATCCGGTTGGGGCGCGCAGATCCCGTGTTCGCCGTGCTGGTTCCAAGCGTCGGCGTAAAAGGCTGGCCCGTGCGTATCGTCAGAATTCCGTTGAATTGCCAGTCCCCGGCTATGGCGTTGAGAATGCCGTTATGAATGGCAACGCGGCGTCCTTTGCCGACCGGGATGTCATAGAGCGCGCTCGCGACGAAGCGATGCCGCATATCGCCCGACGACAGGCTGTGCTCCGCCTTCACGTTCCGCGCGTCCCGCAATGAAAGATCGCCAATCAGGCTTTCTCCGCCGATATCGAGGGTCTTGCTGTAGGTGTAGGATCCCAGCAACGAGAAACCCGAAAAATAGCGGCGCTCCACGCGCGCTTCAAGCGCGTTATAACTCGACGTATCCATCGGCGAGCTGTAGTTAATATCTCCCAAACCCTGGTACGGACGCCGCGACGCCACCGAGCCGGGACCCGCGAAAGGCGAATTGACGTTATAGGTGGTCACCAGGTCATTGCCCTTGGTCCCCACATAGTTCGTCTCCAATACATAGCCGCCCAACTGCTGCTGGATTCCGAAGCTCCAGTGATAGACATAGGCCTGCTTCAGATCCGCGGCGAAGCCGCTCAGGCTTGCAGTGGACAGGTCCACCGTCTTGCCGAGCGCGTTCGCGGGGAACCCCGTGCTGAGCGACAGAATCGGCGTGATCTGATCGGTGGGAAAACTCACGTTTTGATAGTACGGCGGATTCGCCACGAGCCTCGATGAGGCGCCGATGGCCGGATCGTCAGCAAAAAACACGCCGAAGCCGGAGCGAATCACTGTGCTCTTGGTCGCCTGATAGGCAACGCCAACTCGCGGCGCGAAGTTGTTCGTGTCGTTCTTCATCAGAGAACGGTTGCTGAGACCGGCGGGGATGGCCGCGACCAGCGCTGACGGAACGCCGGACGGCGCAGCGTTATTCGCATAGATCAGTTTTGCCGAGTTGATCAGGAAATTTGCCTGCCGGTCGTGACGTTCGACTGGCTGCGTCCACAGCTCATAGCGCACGCCAAGGTTCAACGTAAGCTTCGCCGTCAGCTTCCAATCATCCTGGATGAAGGCGCCCCAATAGTTATACCGGAGATCACCGCTGATCCGGTTGCTCAGTGTGCCGTTCGCCGGAATACCAAGCAGAAAGTCGGCAAGACCCGAGCCGGTTCCGCCGGGGCTCTGGGGATTTTGCGTGAAAGCGCCGGAGAAGCTGTAGGAGCCGCGCGCGGACGACGAGATATCGAACCAGCTCCTCACCCAGCGGTAAGCGCCGCCAAGCTTGAGCAAATGCGCTCCGACGGTCCAGGACACGTGGTCCTCGGCCGTGATCGTCTCCGAAATTTTGTTATTCGGCAAAAAGGTCGCTTCGCCCAAATCTGCGTATCCGGAGATCGTGATCTTGGGGAGGCCGGTGACGCCAGGGGTCTCGGGAATCCCGCCAAGCCCAAACTGGCTGTTGATGTATTCTTTTACAAAGGGCGTGAGGAAATCCTGGATCCGGTTGTACCCCGCGCGGAATTCGTTGACCAGGCTTGGCGTAAAGACATGGGTCTCGCCCACAGCCGCGCCGTTTCCCAAATCGGATTTGGGCGCAGTCTGAAAGTTGCTGCTGCCGATGATTGGCGCCGGGAACGGACCGGGCGTTACCAGCTCGCCTCCGAAGTAGCTGTAGCGGGCAAACAGCGAGTCCTTCTCAGAGACCTGAAAATCGTGGCGCAAATCTAACCGGTTGGCGCGATTGGTAATGATCGGACTGTTGACATAGTTGTTAATGGTTCGATCAGGGAAAGTCGGAAGAGGAAGCGCCGCCAGAAGCTTTGCCGCCGCGGCATCGATCCGCGCGGCTGGAATCTGATTGTTGGGAAACAGGGACCGCGAATACGCGCCCGCAGCCGTCTGAATCGTGCTGGCGGGATCGTAGATTCGCGCGAGTCCTGAAAGATCCCCGGCGCGCTGCGCGGCTGTCGGAATCGTCAACACATAGGTGTTACCGCGGTTAATGCTGGTTCGCTCGAAGCTGCCGAAAAGAAACGCGCGGTTTTTGATCAAGGGACCGCCCAGCGTTCCGCCGAACTGGTGCTGCTGTAATATCGGCTTCGGAGTTCCCGCCGTCGCAAAATAATTTCTCGCGTCGAGGGCGCTGTTGCGCGCGAATTCGAATGCGCCGCCGTGTATCGCATTCGTCCCGCTCTTTACAATCGCGTTTACCACCGCGCCGGCCGAGTACCCATACTGCGCCGAGTAGTTGTTCGTCTCGACGCGGAATTCCTGTATCGCATCCACCGACGGCTGAATCACTACCGGCGAGCTGTTCTGTTGATCGACGATCTTGGCGTTGTTATCGACGCCGTCAAGCATGAAATTGTTCAGTTGCGCCCGCACGCCGTTGGCGATAAAGGATCCGCCGGCGGTGGCGCGATCGCCCTGCTTTGGCTCGAGCACGCCGGTCGAGAGCTTCGCCAGCTGGAGGAAATTCCGGCCGTTCAGCGGCAGATCGGAAACGGCGCGCGTCTCGATCAGCTGGCCAACAGAAGCCGTGGAGCTCTCCAGCAGCGGCGCCGCGGCCTTGATTTCCACCGTCTCGCTCGCATTGCCGACCGCCAATGTAAAATCGAGGCGCGCAATCTGGCTGACAACCAGCGTAATCCCTCCGCGCGCAGCCGTGGAAAATCCCATCTTTTGAACCGTGATCTGATACGTCCCGATCGGAAGGTTCGAAAACGCGTAATTGCCGCTCTCATTCGATTCGGCCTCGTACCGCATGCCCGTACCGGTGTTGACCAGCGTAATCCGGGCGCCGGGAATCACGGCGCCCGTGGAGTCCGTGATGATTCCGGTGATCTGGGCTGTCGGCTCCTGCGCCGCTGCGCTCAGGAGTCCGAAGAGCGTCGCGATCAAAGCACGTTTGAACACAGCCGCATCATAGCAATCTCGGCGCTCAGCGACCAGCGCTCAGCGCCGGATTGTCCGAACCTGGAATTACGCGCATCAGATCTTCGCTCAGGATGGAAGGACACCAGTTGGCCTCAATATGCTCGATCACCAGTTCAACCCCGCGCGCGTGACTCACATACGGACGTTTGCGAGGATCGTACATGGCGTCGGTCATATCGCGGACCAGAACAACCTGGAAGCCGAGTCTTTTCATCTGCCTGATTCCGAAAGAACGATTCAGGATGCACATATTGGTGTGCACGCCCATCAGCGCCACATTGACAATGCCTTCCTGCTTGAAGTAGTTGTAGATCTCCTGACCGTTGTCGCTGACGCCGTCGAAGCCGACAATGTCGATCGCAGGATGTTCGCGGGTCCACGGATACGGCCCAGTCCAGTTATTGACGACCGGGTCGTCGCAGCCGCCTTCACTGTCATCGATCGGGAAGATCCGCAGCTCCGCCGCGTCAGGCGGGCAGCGCGCCAGAATGGGGGTAGGCGAAGGCGCCATCGGCGCGCGCTGCATCCGCCGCCGCCAGGGCGTTCCCTCGTAAAAGCTCATCGTATCGCTCGGAGCGTGAATGATCGTCACGCCCAAGCTCCGGGCGGCGTTGATCACCTGGTTCATGCGCGGCGCCAGCGCGGCCACGCGCTGCGCGGCCATCCGGCAGGTGTGCGTATCCCACATGTCGCAGATGATAATCGCCGTCTGCGCCACCTCCCAGCGCAGGACGCGTTCAACAACCTTCGCCTCGCCGCGCCCCTGCAAGACGCGGCTGCGGGCCCGCAGACTCAGTGTTCCGGGAACTTTGGGCCGATTGGGAATGGGGATCTCTCCGCCCGCCTGCTGGGCCTGCATATTTGCCGCCAGCGCGCCGGATACCCAGCCGAGAAACGATCTTCTTCGCATGTGAGCACCTGTTCTCAAAACATTAGCACCAACCATCGCTCGCCGGTCCGCGCTCGCTTGTATTCTTCGCAGATTAGTTAAAGCCGGAGGTCCGCGGGCGGCGACAGAAGCGCTGGTCTGAAGACCGCCCGGGATCGCTTCTCAAAGGGCGATATCGCTCGAGAAATCAGCGATTTTTCCGCCAGAGATGGCGGTTTGCTGCGGTACGAGGTTGTCTTTTTGCTCGGCGCCGTCGAACCGACCGCCTATCGCCGGTGCACAGAGCACAAGAACCCGTCGGCAAGCCAGGG
>DASRCT010000009.1:0-10771 GCA_035652975.1 Bryobacteraceae bacterium
TGTTAGGTTAACATGACCGGCCGCCCGAGCTCATGGGTAGGCGCATCCGCCGAGGCCATCAGCCGCCTGCTCACTGCGGATCGTAGCGGCCGGGGGCGAGGATCCGGTTCGGGTCGAGCGCGTTCTTGATCGTGCGGACCACAGCATTATAGCCGTTATTTCCGTTCATCCTGTCCATACCTTGGATGCCCAACCGGTACGGGAAATAACCGGCCCGCTCGAAACCTTCGCTGAGTGCCCGGTAACACTCCATAGCGCGGTCATCCTCCCCGGCAACGGCGCGGTCGTAGGTGATTGTCGTCACGCAGCCGAGTGCGCGCTCCGAGAGCATCGTGAAGGAGATCATCGGCTCAAAGCCGTAGCTGAGCAGCGTCGACTCCGCGATGCGGGCCAGGGCGATCGCATGCTCGCCCGTGGCCGGAGCGACCGGACCACACCACAGCAGTCCGCAGTGGTCGCGATCTGGATCCATATGCTCGGGAACAGGCTCACGCCGGCGCCAGTACACGCTGCGCAGCGGCTGCTGTGTTGGAATGCCTCGCATCAGTCCCATAACCGGTTTCACCAGTTCGAGCGCGCGGGTCAGATCCCATCCTGTAACCATCCGGTACAGGCCTGCGAACCGCGAAGCCAGCGCGATGCGGCGATCATCCAGAAACTGGAGCTGATCGACTTTGCCGTTGAGAGCAGCCTTGACGATGCGCCGCGCTTCGGCCACCTGTCGCCGGGTGCCATACAGGGCGCCGGAGCCATTCCAGCGGCCGAAGTTGTAACGTCGCCGCAGCCCTTCCATAACGTCCGCCGGCAAGGGCGTGCGTCCGTGCGATTCCGACCACGGATACTGCTGAATGCCTGACAACACCTTATAGTCGTTGCCAATATGCATTGCGCTGCGCAGCGTTCCGCCAAGTCGAAGGCGGCGCAAGGCGTCGATGACGTCGTGCAGCTGCCGCTCGTCGCCGCAGCGAAAGAAGAACGCTTGAAAACACTCTGGCGCGGGCATCAGCCAAAACGTCATGCGGGTGACGATGCCGAGATTCGATTGTGAAAACAGGCCGTCAATGCTTGGTCCGAAGCCCCAGCGGTAAATGGGCGCGGCGAATGCATTGTCGAAGCGGCCGAACCCGGTGTGCGCCAATTCGCCGGTTGGCAGCACCACTTCGAGAGCGCAAGTATGAGCGAAATGGTCGGCATAGGGCGTGTGTCCAAAGCCGCGCTCACAGGCATTGCCGATGAGACTGCAATCGGGGCTGGAGCCCGTGGCGTCGATCCAAAGCCGCGAATTTCGCGCACGCAGGAATTCGATCACCTGATTCTGCGTAACGCCCGGCTCCACCGTGATGTAGGCCAATTCTTCGGAGAAATCGACAATGGTTCGCATCCGGCCCAGATCCACAAGCACACAGCCGTCCGCGCTGGGAGCTCTTGAACCGTAACCCCAATTTTTTCCACTGCTGATCGGATACAGCGGCGTTCCGTACCGGTTGGCGACGCGGACGCATTCCTGGACTTGCTCGCGCGACGCCGGCTTGAGAATGGCGACCAGAGAGTTGGCGGTGGGAAACGTTGCGCCGGCCGCGCGCTTCAGGCAATCCGGATCTGTAATGACGTGCTGCGGACCAAGGAGCAATCGCCACTTCTCCACTGCCGCAGCAATTCCGGCAGCCCGCGCTGCTTGAAGGTTCTGCATACTTCACCCCATAGTCGCGCGTCCAACGCCGGCTCTCAATAGCGCGGATACGAGATCAGCACGCCTCTGCCAGTGCCGGAAGGGACTCCAGGAGGCGACTGCGGCTCTGAGGAGCTTCCATGCAAATGACCGGCGCTCCCGCGAGCTGCGCGCGCAGCTCATCAATATGGTGAACAAAGCGCGGGTTGGGCGCCGCTGAGTCAAACCGCAAGATTTCCATCTCGCAGCCATATCTCGGCTCGAAGTAGCGGGGCAATACGGTCGAGCCGAGCGAAAGCGGGCGGCCGCCCAGTTTTCGCAGGATTCTTGCAGAGTGATGGCGCGTGGTGGCCGTCGTGATCCCGAGCGCCCCGCCAAACAGCTGCCCCAGTCCATAGGTCGACAGGACAATCCGCAGAGCCTCCGAAGTGCAACGCACGTCCTCCGAGAGCGCCCACCCTCCAACCTCGAAATAGGCCAGCGAAGATGATTGCGCGATGGCAAGTTCCCGCTCGACCGCGCGGCGAAATAACAGACCCCACTCCGGCGACCGCGCCACGGAGGCGCTGCTGACGCCTAAACGATCGTAGGAGAAAGGATTGGCATGAAGGAGGCAGCGCACTGCGCCTTTTACTCGACCTTCAGCCGAAATGGAAAGAATGTGCCAGCTCGAGCGGTCCGCAGGTTGCCGGTGACAGCCGTCCGGTCCCAGAGCCCCCGGCGGGATCGCGCCGTCCTTGAGGTAAATCGCCCCTCTCAGCCGCTGCATCTCGGAGAGCAATCGGGAGTAGCGTTCACAGTCGACGGTTACATTGCGGAAGGGAGATTTATGATTGCAAGTTGTTGGAGCGAGTAGAACTAATTGACGTACCTTAGGTCCAATGCGAAACAGCATCGTCCGAAAACTCCAATGGATAGGTTGACCGGCTGCGGCAAAGCCGACACGATCGGCCGCCGCTACTGGCGAGCGAAAGAGATTCGATCCGGTCTCAGCGTTCTAGTACTTAGTACTTGAGAAGTACCAATATTCTCAGATTCCGTAGGAATACGCAACGATTTTTTTGCGGCGCCGCTCCAATCCAAGCGGCAAAAGCGGCAGGAGACTCCTAGCTGACTGGTTAACAGGCACTTTCAGAGATGTTCAAATCCCAAGGGGGAAGCTCATGATGCCTGCGCGTCCGCTTCAAGAATCTGTATGGCGGAAACGAAAGATGTGAGAAAAGGGAAGCGCCAGTCAACTCCCTAGAAAAGTTGTAACTTTTGTTGTAGTATTGGGAGTACCAAAGTTCCAAAAATAGTGACCAGCGCAGTTCCTGAACGAAACCACGCAGTCCAATGAGACTTGGCTGGAAAAACATTGTCAACGACCGCGTGAGATTCGTGATCGCGACCGTCGGGATTGCGTTTGCTGCGTTCCTGATGGTATTTCAAGGGAGTCTGCTGGTCGGATTTCTGCATGCCGCGTCGAGACTGATTGACGCGACCGATGGTGATATCTGGATCAGTGCGCGAGGCGTTGTTTGTTTTGATTTTTCTGCGACGCTGCCACGCCGGTTCATCGATATTGCAAAGGGGATTGAAGGCGTTGAATCGGCCAGCCGGATCGCGACTGGATACGCCGAATATCGAACGCCGTCTGGAAAGCACCAGGTGATCGCTCTGGTGGGATCGGACGCGGGCGTGGGACGGCAGTTTCCCAGGGCGACGCTTGAGCCGAACGGCAGTGTGCTGGCGCCAGAGGCGGTGGTCATCGACTCGAGCAACGTCGGGGTTCTGGATGCCAGCTCGCTGCCCCAAGAGGTTGAAATCAACCGCAGGAGAGCCACGGTGCTGCGCACCGTCAGCGGCTTTGGATCCTTTCTCGGCTGTCCCTACGTGTTTACGTCTTACCAGGACGCGGCGCGGTATCTGCGGCTGGACCCTGAGGATGCTATGTACATTCTGTTAAAGGTCCGGCCAGGCTATTCGCCCGAAGCTGTGCGCCAAGCCGTCGCGCTTCGGCTTCCGGACGTCGATGTGTGGACGCGAGCCGATTTTGCGCGGAGGTCGCAGCTGTACTGGATCCTCCAGACTGGCGCGGGGGGCGGCATTCTGATTGCGGCGGTGCTTGGATTTCTAGTGGGGCTGGTGGTTGTTTCCCAAACCATTTATGCGACCACCATGGAGAACATCGAAGAGTTTGCAACACTGAAAGCGCTGGGGGCGAACCGCTGGTTCATCATGCGCGTAGTGCTGACGCAGGCTTTATTTTGCGGATTGATTGGCTGCGGCATCGGGCTTGCGGCCACTGGTCCGTTTGTGAGCGCCATTCGCAACTCGATCCCGTGGGTTTTTACGCCGTGGTGGCTTGTCGCTCTGACTATTCCGCCGGGTCTTTTGATGTGCGGTCTGGCGTCGGTTGCCTCAATCCGCACGGCGCTGCGGGTAGAGCCAGCGAGGGTCTTCCGTGTCTGAGCCCAACCTGTCAGTAAGAGGCGCGACCGTGTACTACGGCCACGGACCGGCGCGGCGCCGGGCCTTAAGCGATGTAACGCTCGCGTTCGAGCCGGGCTCTCTCACGCTCGTACGGGGACCATCGGGCAGCGGGAAGACCACGCTGCTGTCCGTATTGGGCTGCCTGCTGACGCCCGATTCGGGGTGGGTGTACGTTGCAGGCACAAACGTGATTCGTCTGAGCGAGGAAGAGCGCACCGCAATCCGGCGCCGGCACATTGGCTTCGTGTTTCAAGCCTTCCGTCTGTTCCATTCGTTGACGGCGCTTGAGAACGTGGAGCTTGCCGCAACGATTGCGGCTGGCGGTCGGCGCACGCGCAATGCATCGAAACAACTGCTGGCGCGTTTGGGTCTGGAGCGCCAGTTCCATCAGAAGCCGGACGCCTTAAGCGGCGGCGAAAAGCAGCGTGTGGCGATCGCGCGCGCGCTGATCAACCGGCCCGAAATCATCCTGGCCGACGAACCCACGGCTTCCCTCGATTCGGCCTCCGGCGAGCAGATCGCCGAAATTTTGGTCGATCTGGCGGAGCGAGACAGCAAGACCGTTGTAGTTGTATCGCACGATGAACGATGGCTTCGGCATGCCCATCGCGTCGTGACGCTTGAAGATGGAGAGGTCAAAGACGAAACATGGCCGCAGGCTGCGCACGTTCGAAATTTGCCGGTTGCGTTCTGCTAATCGGCGCGTCGGTGGCGACCTGGAATTGTTCCTCCTCGGTTTCAGCGAATGTAGGCTCGCACAGCGAGGCGCCTTCGAACCGGGAGCATGTGGTGCTGGCCGCCCCTGGACGGATTGAGGGTCGCTCAGAGACCATCCAGGTGGGCGCGGCCAGCGATGGCGTCATCGAGGCGGTTTTCGTCAATGAGGGCGACGAGGTGCGCCGGGGTCAAATTCTGGCCAAAATCGGGTGTTCAGACACGGAGGCTGGCTTGGCTGCTGCGCGCGCCGACCTCGAAGCGGCGCGCCAAGGCCGGGCGCGCCTGCTCCGCGGCAGCCGCGAAGAAGAGCAGCGCAGCGCCGAGCAACGAACCAGAGCCGCGAGAGCGCAGCGTGATGAGGCCGCTCTCAACCTGGCGCGCTTCAGCAGGCTCGCCCGCGAAGGCATCATTTCAAAGTCTCAACTCGACCAGGTCCAGAGCGAATCCGATGTGGCTGAGGCGCGGTTGCGTGAAGCCATGCGCAATGAGGAGTTGATCAAAGCCGGCCCGCTGCCAGAGGAAATTGCAAAGGCGGATGCCGATGTCGCCGCCGCTGAGGCGCGCGTGCACGTCATGGAAGAGAAGCTGAAGAAGTGCGTGGTCACCGCGCCGATCAGCGGTTCCATTCTGAGGACGATGCTAAAGGTCGGAGAATCCTTCAGCAGTATCAACCCCCGTCCGCTGTTCACCATGGCAGATCTCTCCGCGCGCCGCGTCCGCGCCGAGATCGATGAGCGCGATGTGTCCAAGGTGCGTTTGAATCAGCGTGTGCTCGTCTCATGCGATGCCCTTCCGACGCGCCGGCTGCCTGGCAGAATCTCGTCACTGGCAAAAACAATGGGTAGAAAGCATGCTCTGAGCGGCGATCCAGCGGAAAAGGCGGATCGGGACGTTCTGGATGCGATCGTCAAGCTGGATGGCAACCCCACGGAATTGCCCGTCGGCTTGCGAGTGACGGTGCAGTTTCTCGAATAAATACGCCATTGATCGCAGCCGGTAGGCTGGGGGCTACTGCGCGGATGGGGGTAGAGGGCGGCTGGAGCGAGTAGGGAAAAGGGTTGGGCCCGCTTTGTAAATTCAGCGTCCGCGGGCGCCCGAAAATGCCAAAAAAGCATTGGGGATCGCGTTTCCGCAATCCCCAATGCTTTAGACCGAAACTCTCGGCGTGTGCTACGGGCGATAGGTCTTCTTGCGCCGGAAGAGACCTCCCGCAACCAGGAAGGCTCCGAGAAGCATAGAGCTTATCGTGGCAGGCTCCGGAACCTGCGCCGTCAGGGTGAAGTCCCCGGAGTGAGTGCTGGAAACCGATCCGCCGTTGGCGATCGTGCTCTGGATTTGGGCAGGCGTCATACCAGAGATCTGGGTCGTAAACGCTCCCGACCAAATCGAGGTTCCCGTTGAATCAGAAACAGTGCCTGTGGCGGTGAGCGATACTGACGTACCGCTCGGCACTAATTGAAGCGCGAACGGCGAGCCAGCAAAGGCCGCGCAGCTCTGAAACAACACAAGCCCAGCGCAGTTGGTGTTGGACGGTCCAGGTCCAAGCGCGGTCAGCGTAAAGTTCAGACCGGGAAACGAAATAAAGTTGCTAACGGGCAATGGCGTACTCATGGACAGATCAAGGATCGTCCCTGAGACGCCAGGTCCCAGCGAGCCACCAGTGTACGTGATGTTCGTACCCACTCCGGTCTGGATACATCCGTTTGGCCCCCCCACCGGTAGTGTCCAGTCAATCGTAGTTGCGTTTACGATGACTCCTCCACCGGCGCAGTTCGCCGTGTCCAGATGTCCAATCGGCGTCGCTGACGCCGTCGGCGCAAGCACAAACGTTGCGAGACAAAGAAGCGCAGCGACCAACGCTCCTCGTAATGGTTGCTTATTTCCGATCAAGGTTTTCCTCCGTATCGAGACTTGGGAAATTTGCCAAAATCAATACGCTCGCTCAGAGCTTTCCCCTGAGCAAAACTGCACATCGTCTATTTTTCAAAAGCGACCCAACTCTCGAACTGCCAAGCTGTTGTCGCCTGTCTGTGGCCCTTCATCGATCTATACGCCGACGCGCATAACCGAGAAGCGCCGCGCGATACAACTTCATCGCGCAAGTAGGATTATACCTGTAAAACTTCGAAATTAAAACCAGAAGCTAACGGTTAAGATCATCTCATCAGGGGCTCAGATGCCCTGTAAGGTACGTCACTTGTACTGGTACTTTAGGTACCTTGAGGCGGCCAAGAGTCCATATGTAATTTGGATTAATTTTCCGGTCCGGCAGCAGCTTCCTGATTTCACTCGCCGTGTAGGACCGCAGGCACGAAACGAACCCGTCCCAACCGAATGCCAGTGGCAGCACGGGCACGGCGTAGGTTAACGCCCATAGCAGCAACCTGCGAGGACGCATTTTCGGCGCCAGCGCCAGCGCCGTGAGGAAGCTCAGTATAAAATTCGAAAGCGTTCTAGAAATTCTCCGGTCTGTAAGCTCAAATACAGCGATGGGCTGGCGTTTTAAATACGCATCCATCAAGATGGAGCGGGCAACCTGCGGGGGAAAATGGTGAAACGCATTGAACAATGTCCGCAGACCACAAAGCCGGTCGGGTACCGCCGTCGCATCGACAGAGTGCGGATATCCGACAATCCTGCCGCCGCTGACTTGTTCGGCATTGTTGAACGCATCGCGGTTCGGAAATTTGTCAGTAAGGTATACAACTGTTTCTGGATGCGCGAGTTTCGACGCTATTGAGACGATCGGGCCCCCAGCCCCGGAGCAAAGATCGACAACTCTGTTCACGCCGCTCTGACGGATAAGATGCTCGAGAACTGGACGGATCACTTCATGGATCGCCAGTGACTCTGAGAGTATACGAAGAATGTCCGTGATCGCATTTCTCAGAATTTCTGGGAACCAGGACAGCTCATTGAATTCGAACAACTGCATCCTGGGGAGGACAGTCCATTCGAGAGGCGCTACGCTTTCGAACCCCGGGCCCGGCTCTTCGAATCTTTGAGGGGCGACGCCAGTCATTTAGCAGGCTCAGCAAACAACCATCACAGACTGAAATTGCAATGCGGGATCGAACCAACGTGCGTCCGCCGGTTCGGAACCGTAGTTTTTCTCTCATTTTGCAACGACCGAAAGCGAGACGCTGGCGCGCCGCTCCGGCGAGCTGAGAAGCGGCGGAGCGGACGACTGCTGGCATAAGCTCTCCAGGGTGATCTCCAATCGGCAACGCGTTCAGCCGAACTCCGGTCCCGTAATGGCGTAAATATTGGCGACGCGGCCAGGATAACGGTTCTCGCCATGGAACATTCGAACGAGAGAGCGTTCTTCCCTGAACCCGCGCCGTTCGAGCCAGAACAGCCATGACACATCGTGGCGCAATACATCGATGCCCAGCTTGCTTCCATTGCAGCGCGCAAGACAAGTCCCGGCAAGAGCAGCAGCAGTTTCAAAGTCGCGCGCAACAATCGGCCCCAACTGGTGGTATAGGAACCCGGGCCGGCCGAAACAGTAGCCGCACATTGCAGAGTTCTCGATTGCGACCCAGGCGTAGCCGGGCGCTCTTTGAAAGAGGCTGCGCAGCAGAAACGCGCGGTCTGCCCCGAAGGCGCCCTGATCCATGGCCAGCACGGCTCTGAAATCTTCTTCGCGCATCGGTCGTGCGCGCGCATCTGACGCGAAAAGCGCGGCGTCGATCGTCGCAGTCATGCGGCTGATCGCATATTCTTCGACGAAGCCGCGCCGGGCGTACAACGGGCGGCCCGCAGGGGTCGCATCCAGCCGCGCGCAGACGCGATTGCCCAATATGTCGAGCGCCTCCTCCAGCAAGCGGGTCCCGATTCCGGCGCCGCGCTCGGCGGGATCGACCAGGACCATCGAGATCCAGCTGAAACGGTCGCCAAAGGGCAGCGTGGCGACTGTGCCAATCACGTCGCCATGGCGCTCGGCCACTCGGCAGCCGTGGGGGCTGTTGTCAAGAAAGATGCGCCAATCCTCTTCCAGTTGGTTCCACCGCGCCGCGCGGCAGAGGCGCAGGCCGGCCGGGATATCGGAGCGGGTCATTTCGCGGTAACGGACGCCGGCCGACATCGCCTACGTGGTCGCCTCGAATCGCGTCGCCGTCGTCCTCTGCCGGACCAGAATCCATACCAGTGCAAGCGCGATCAACGGGACCATGCTTGCGCTCAGCAGAACCGGCCGGAACGAATAACGGTCGGACACAACGCCTGTAAGTAAACTCGCGGCAATGGTGCAGATTCCCGCGCCCGTGCCGGACATCCCGCTGACCGTGGCGACGCTCCCGGTCGGGAACAGGTCGGCGGGCAATGCCAGGATAATCGTCGAGAAACCGGCGTAAGCCAGCGTCGAGACCGCGAACACGGCAACCAGCCACGAGAACGAGTTGAGAAATGCCGCGGCGCCGATCAGGCTCATGGCGAACCCGCAGATTGCTGCAACAAATTTTCTGGACCGCTCCACGGTCCAGCCGCGACGGATCAGGTAGCTCGACGATCCGCCGCCGACAAAGTTTCCGATATCGGCGGCGAGAAATGGGACCCAGAATGCCAGCAGGCTCTGCTCCGGCCGGTATCCTTTAGAGACCAGGTAGATCGCAAACCAGTCCGTGATGAAGAACCACACCGGATCGGTCAGGCTTTTGGAGAGGATCACGCCCCACGTTTCGGGCAATCGCAGCAATTTCCGGTACGGCCACCTGCCCTGGTCGGACCGGGGAGACGTGCGCCCGGTCAAAATCAGTTTGCGCTCATGAATCGAGAGCCGGGGGTGCTCTTCCGGTTTGCGGTACATCAGCCGGAATAACGGAATCCACAGCAGCCCCAAAGCGCCCGTGAGGACGAACACCGGCCGCCAACTGTGAAACTGATAGTAGGCCCAGAACACCAGAAACGGCGCGACCGCCCCGCCGATTGCTGACCCCGAGTCGAACAGCGCAACAGCCCAGCCGCTTTCCTGCCGTGGAAACCACTCCGAGACGGTCTTTGTCGCGCCGGGCCAGTTGGCCGCTTCCCCCAAGCCGAGAAGGAATCGGAAAAAGCAAAAACTGCGCAGGCCGGCGGCGAGCGCCGCCAGCATTGCCGATGCCGAATAGAACGCCACTGAAAGAGTGAGTCCTTTACGGATGCCGACGATGTCCAGGAAGCGCCCGGCGAGCGTCTGCCCGATCGCATAAGCCGCGCGGAAGGACACGATGAGCAGCGCGAACGTTGTATTGTCCCACCCGAATTCGGATTTGATATGGGGCGCCAGCACGCTCAGCGTCTGGGGATCGATGTAGTTGATGACTGTCGAAAGGAACAGCAGTACGCCGATGTACCAGCGCAGATGCCGGATTTCACGACGGGCCGGCACGCTAGCGCCCGCTGACCGCCGCGGCAGAGCGTTGGTAAACGACTTTGCCGCCGACGATGGTCTCCACTGGCTCGATATCTTTAATGTCGTCCTCCGGGCAAGTCGCAAAATCTTTGGAGATCACGACCATGTCCGCCAGTTTGCCGGGCTCGATCGAGCCCGTTTCCTTCTCGGCGAACATGAGGTAAGCGGCGTTCCAGGTCCACATCTTCAGCGCCTCCATGCGGGAGATTCGCTCCTCGGGATTGAGAACCTTTCCATCGGTCGTCTTGCGGGTCACGGCCATCCACATACCGAAAAACGGGTGATAGGGATTCGTGGCCTCGCGCGAATCAAACCGGATCATGTGGTCTGAACCTCCCGCCACGACAAGTCCGGCATCCAGCATCGAGCGCAGCGGCTGGAAGTTCTTCATCCGCTCCGGACCGAAGACGTCCTTGATCGCCGCGCCATCCAGGTGCAGCCACGCGGGCTGTATATCGAAAGCGACGCCGAGCCGCTTAGCGCGCTCGATGGCGCGCGGATCCGGAAAATTCCCGTGG
>DASRCT010000010.1:0-45575 GCA_035652975.1 Bryobacteraceae bacterium
AGAGATCCTGGAGATCAAATAGGTCCGGCGGATTCCAAGGATGTACGCCCGCTAGGTCCGGCCGTGGCCGCGCTGGCGGACGCGGCTGAGAATCGCAGGGACGATGAATACGTCGAACAGGGCGCCGGCGAGCGCGACGAAGAGGATGGCGACGAAGCTGTAGAAGAAGATGGCGGGTCCGCTCCTGGCGGCCGCAAACCAGCCTTCGGTGGCTTTCAGGCGAAATCCCGAGATCAGCACCAACGGAATTGCAATCAGGAACCACGCCGCGAAGTGCGCGCCGAAGTCACGGTTCATAGGCCCATTCCCAAGCGA
Organism: Bryobacteraceae bacterium; assembly: GCA_035652975.1. Classification (GTDB taxonomy): domain Bacteria; phylum Acidobacteriota; class Terriglobia; order Bryobacterales; family Bryobacteraceae; genus TMP-7. The sequence continues at coordinate 316 of DASRCT010000010.1, forward strand.
GCCGATTATATATCGAGGCGGATCTGCCCGGCGGGGAGGATGGGCCCGCCTGGGGACGAGCTTTTAGATGCGAACTTGCGCTGCGGTCACGCTACGGTCATGCCGCCGTCGAGGCTCGCTCGACGCCAGCTTGCGGGCTTCCGCCATGACCAGATCCTCTCTGACGATCATCCTGCCAGATTTTGCCTGATTCTGCCTGGAGAAGGGAGTCTGTGCACAGGCGCGCTGCTGGTGGCCTACGCTGGAGGGCGGCTTCGAGGGTTGGACGGATTTTTTCAAGGAAGTAGATCGAGAATTGGCAACGCCAAGCTGAGTCGCCGGCTGCGGCGCCCGAAGGCTGGTCCAGCCATCCGGACCGATGTGAATTGAGCGCTAAGCGGCGCCGGTGCGACGAACGAACGTGTGATGCTGATGGTGGCCAGGGACGGAATCGAACCGCCGACGCCAGCCTTTTCAGGGCTGCGCTCTACCATCTGAGCTACCTGGCCGTAGAGGAACTGAAACCAGTTTAGCAAACGCGATGCTGCGTTACGCGTTCTGCAGAGCCTGAAGCTCTTGCGCGGTCTGTTGCTCGACGGCGGCATGTAAACTGCGGCCGTGGGCATCCATGGTCACAATCGCGGGGAAGGCGTTCACGCGCAAATGCCACATCGCTTCCGGGATTCCGAACTCCTCGAGCAGATGCACGCCGAGCACTTTCTCGATGGTCCGCGCGTAATACTGCGCCGCGCCGCCGATTCCGTTCAGATATACGGCTCCGAAATCCTTGAGCGCCTCCAGGGTGCTGGGACCCATGCCGCCCTTGCCGATCACGGCTCGCACGCCGTACCGCCTGATGATGTCGGCCTGATACGGCTCTTCGCGGATGCTGGTTGTCGGACCGGCGGCCTTGGCGACCCACTGATCGCCTTGTTTCAGCATGACGGGCCCGCAGTGATACAGCGCAGCGCCATTCAGGCTGACCGGAGGCGCGTGCTTGATCAGATACGCGTGCACCTGGTCGCGACCCGTATACATTTCACCGGTGATCAGGACAACGTCGCCAACCTTTAATGCGCGCACCTGCTCTTCGGTGAGCGGGGGGGTCAGCACGATTTCACGGCCGGTCAGCGGAAAGCCCGACCCGCGCGCCATGCGTTCCACGGGTCGGTCCGGGTCGCGATACAGCCATCCGGTGATTGCGCCGGTGTGCGCGTCGAGGGTGACGCCCAGCCGGCGAAAGGCCCAGCATTCGTAGGCTACGGACACGAAGAAACTCGCGGGCAGACGGTTCGCAGCCGTTATTTTGCAGCCGATCAGGGACGTTTTCCCGCCGAAACCCATCGCTCCGACGCCCAGACGATTCGCCTCCTCCAGGATCTCCGCTTCGAGATCAGCCAGCTCCGGCACGGGGTTCACGTCGTCCAGGGTTCGGAACAGTTGATATTTTGCGAGCGCGTAGCCATGCGCGCGATCACTGCCTATGCACACGCCCACCGCGCCCGGCGCGCAGCCCTGGCCTTGCGCCTGCCACACGGCGTGCAGGATACACTTGCGCACGCCTTCCAAGTCGCGACCAGCGCGGCCCAGATGGGGCAGCTCGGCGGGCAACGAGTATTGAATATTCTTGTTCTCGCACCCGCCGCCCTTCAGAATCAGCTTGACCTCAATGTCCTGGCGCCGCCACTGCTCGAAATGAATCACGGGCGTTTCCGCTCCGAGATTATCGCCGCTGTTTTTGCCGGTCAGAGAATCCACGGAATTGGGGCGCAGTTTGCCGCGCCGGGTAGCTTCGGCGACAGCTGCGCGTATGGCTTCGGCGAACGCAATCTGATCCACGCCGACAGGCGTATGGACCAAGAAGGTCGGCATGCCGGTATCCTGGCAAATGGGACCTTGCTCGTCGAGCGCCATATCGGTATTGAGCGCGATAACATTGAGCGCCTGGGCAGCCTGTGTTCCGGGCGTTTCGCCGCGAAGGGCCTCTGACATGGCCGCTCGCACGTCCGGCGGCAAGTTAGTGGATGTTTGCGTGATCAGCTCGATCAAACTGTTTGTAAGAAATTGCATTTGGCCTCGCGGGGCGCGACCCGTGGGGTGAAATCCGTCGTGACCTGAACTTCTATGTTAACTTGATGCGCACCTGGGCGCTCAAGCCCGGTCTAATTGCCGGCGTCGGGCTGATGAAGCTGATGACGACCTGGCCGTCTCGGACTTCCCGCACGGAGCCGGCAATCTCGCCGTTGGGCGCCTCCGGCAGGATGATCGCTGCCGCCTGGCCAGGGCGAATGCGGCTGAGGGCGGCCGGCTGCGCATCCGCAACAACCTCCAGGGCGGATGTCGCCACGGCGATTTGAAACAGATCCGGAATCGACCGGTTGACTATCTCGCCGGGTTGACCCCGCCTTGCCACAACCAATCCATCCACGGGCGACCGGACTTCACCGGCGGCGATGTCCGCCTTGGCTTGCTCCAACGCCGCGCTTTTGTCATTCAACATGCGCTGGAACAGGTCTAGATTGCGATTGAGTTCATCCAAACGATCCTGAGCCGCGCGAGCAACAGCTTCCTTGATGTCCGCCTCACTTTTGGCGGCGTTGTACTCGCGTTCCGCCTTTTCGAACATCAGTCGCGGCGTCGCGCCCTCGCGGAGCAGCATTTGTTGCCTCAGATAGGTCTTTTCGGCGCGTTCGAGCTCCGATTTCGCGCGCGCCGCGTCCGCGTTGGCGCGCGACAGCTCCAGACGCGCCGAGGTAATCTCGCCCTGCGTGGAGGTCACGCGCTCGCGCGCCTTGCCGGCTTCCTCGTTCGCCACTTCCAAGACGGAATCCGCCTTTGTATTCCGAATCTGAGCGAGGATCTGCCCCTCGAACACTTCCTGCCCGACATCGGCAGAGAAGGCTTCAATTGCGCCGTCGACCGGCGCGGGCACTGAGATTACCTGCTGCGCCTGGATTCTGCCTCGCAGGCTGACTTCGGTCAACGCCGGCGGACCCGCCGGGGTCGACGCCTGCGCGCTCACGCGCCGCCGCGGCCCGCTCTTGCGCGCCCATGACAGCGCTCCGGCGGCGATCGCAGCCAGAACGGCGACCGCGGCGATCCAGACCCACTTGCCGCGCATAATTCAATCCTATCGGGGCAGCGAACCACTTCGTCAGGGCGGCTGTATCCACGTCTGGCGGTGCGCGACCGCCGTCGGGAGGGCCGGCGATCACAGCGGCAGCGGACTCGGCCCAAAGCCGGCCGTGAGGCTATCGCCCAAGGCAATCCGGCGTTCCAATCGCGGCGGGCGGAGGCCCTTTACAGAGCTTGCGGGTGAGACGGCCGCCTGCTGCTAGAAGACCTGCTCGAGAATAGCAAAATCGCCCGGATTCCAGGCCTGGGCGATGATGTAATACCTGTTGCCGATCTGGCGGAGCACGGCATTGTGGATGTGCATAAAGTTGGAAAGGCCGAGTTCCTCCTTTGGCAGTATGGTGGAGATCACTTTGTCATTTTCGAGAATGTAAATGGCGGCTCCCTTGGTCTTGTCAGGGTTGTTCAGCGAAGCGACGACCGCATATTGGCCGAGGTAGTAAATGTCGCAGGGGAAGGAGTCTTTGGGCATGTTGACGGTAGAGAGGTACTTGCCATCGGGGCTGAACCGATCGATTTCGCCATTTGCGCGATCGGCAATGTCAAGGCGCTTCAAATTGGGCGGGACAGTGATTCCATGGCCGGTATCAAACTGGCCCGGTCCTTTTCCCTTTCCACCGAATGAGAGATTGTTCCAGGCCAGCTCCAGCGGAGCGGTCTTGAGAATTCGAGCGGTGAGTACGTAGTCCAGCTTTGAGTAACCTGTGGTGATGTACAGCTTGCCATCCAACTGCTCAACGTCGGTTGGCACAAAGTTCCCATTGGACTTGAAATAGTCATTGGGGACCTGGCTGCCCAGGTCGACGCCGGGCTCCGGGGTCTTCAAGACGGCGTCGAGCTTGCCGTCCAACCCAGTCACGAAGACCTTATTCGCCTCATTGCCTGGGAACAGCAGGTGGGACGCGCCGTCCGGAGCATGCCAGATGGTGGCGTTGTGGAGATTGGTGTTTTTCAGCTCCTCGGGAGTGTCAACCATGCGGGTGGACTTGAGATCTGCGCTGATCTGGACAATGCCGGCGCCTTTCAGCGCGAAGTAAGTCTCTCCCTTGCCCTTGCGAAGATCCACGGTGAAGCCGCCGTGAGCGCCTTTGAGCACTTTTTGCGCTTCGGGCGGAAGGTGATCGGATCTGTAGAGCACCTTGAATTTCATCTTGCCCTGACCGCTCACGGCGATATTCTCGTCGGCGCCGAGGTAGCCAATCGCGAGCAAGGCGGCGAACAGCAACAGGAGAGAAACTCGCTTCATGGGCTTTCATTGTACGTTATCGGGCTGGGGTCTTTCCTGCGCTGTCTCAAGCGCGGCGGCCGGTTGACGCCGGGATGCGGGGAACGGTCAGATTCCGCGCCGGGAAGCGCGCGTTACCGGAATCTCCGCTTGTAGAAGAAGTCGATGCCGAACATTCCATTCTCTTCACGCGTTGCGATTGCGGACCAGCGCGGGCTGAGCGCCCATTCGATGCGGATAATGAGGTCGTTGGACTGTTGCAGGTTGGTGATGTAAGTGAACGTGAGATTGCTGGTAATCTGCTGCTGCAAGGTCAGGCGCGCCTGCGGCAGTTCGGAACCGCTGACGAAGGTGGGGTCGATCTTCAACTGGCTCACGCCGAAAACTCGTTCCAGGCGGTTCGAAAGGGGATTCGCGATGGCCTGGCTGACGATGGCTGACTCGCCCATCTGCTGGAAGGACTGCGGCGGGGTGGACGGCTGGTTGGCGAGCAGGGTTGGATCCGAGGTTGGCGTCCTGCCGGTGGCGAGCAGCGCCACCAGCTCCTGGAATTGCAGCGGCGGATCGGAGTGGTAGGTGAGCTTCATATTGTCCACGGGTCCGGAGATATTCAGGACCACGTCGACCCCTTTGGCGTTGGTCTGGAGATCGATGTTGAGGACGGGCTTGATGTTGTTCGGGTCGTAGAAGTTGATGGAGCCCTGATTGACCGTGTATTTGCTGCCAAAGAAGATGAGCTGGCCCTGGGTGATGGATACGCGTCCGAGCATACCGGGCTGCGACGCGGTGCCGCGCAGAGTCAGGTTTGCGCTGGCCTGAAGATTTTGCGCGAGAGGCGTCTGGAAGGATACGTCGGGCGCGGTGCGAATCCGGACATCGAGACGCATTCCGGCAAGCGGCCCGCTGGGCGCAGAAGGCGCTTGCGGCGGGCCCCCGCCCTGATTGAGCAACGATCCGAAATCCTGCTGCGGCGCGAAGCCGATCTGTCGGATGGTGACAGTTCCGGAAACGATGCTGCGTTCCGACGTGCCGGACAGGCTGACGTTCGCGTTGGAAGTTACGCTGGCGCCGGAATAGCGCACGCGGACGTCGGTTGCCGTGGCTTTCAGTCCGTAGGCGAGCAGAGGTCCGCCGAAGCTGAGGAAGCCGCTGGCTGTCAGTTTGCCTCCGCCGGACTCCGCGGTGAACTGCTGTATTGTGGCGCTCGTGCCGTTGAACAGGATTGCGCCGTTTGCATTCGCGATGCCGTTGGGCATGCTGGCGTAGTTGAAGGACGCATTCTTCAGGTCGAGGCGTCCGTTGATCAAGGGCTTGGCGACCGAGCCGCGCACGACGGCATTGAGCGCGATCGCCCCGGACGAGTAGATGTCGCGGCTGATGTCTTCGAGAATGCCGAGGTCGGTATTGGCGGCCACCGTGATGTCCATGGGCGCGGAGGGGTTGAGCGAGGCCGCGCCGCCTATTTTGATGTCGGTCTGGCGTCCGGTAATGTGCGCGGCGGCGATGGTGATCATGGATTTCCGCAAGGTGAGGACGATTGGACCTTGATTCTGGAACGTGACGGGCCGGGCGGCCGGGGTTGTCTTTGCGCTGACGTTGAGGCGCGTGAGCTCGAATTTCCCCGCGAGCGCGTCGATTTTGAGAATGGGGCCGTTCACGGAGGCGTCGCCGTCCAATACGACTTCAAACGCGGACGACGTTTCGTTGCCGGGCTGCATGAGGGGGGCCAGGCCGGAGTAAGTGAGATGGGCGAAGGTCAGCCGGCCGTCAACGGGGTAGTCATCGCGGAGCGTTGCGCGACCACTGCCTTCAATTTTGGATCCGGCAAGGTTGGAATCGAGGCTCCAGGACAAGGAATCGCCGCGGGTATTGGCCGCCAAGCGAATATTTCCGAGATTACGTTTGTTGATGCTGAGGGTGGTTACATCCATGTTGCCGTTGAGAGTGGACAGCAGCGCCTGGAGCTTGTTGTCCGGGCCGCGCCGGACGGTTGCGGCGGCATCGGCGACCAGGCGAAGGGTTCCGCCAAGGCCCGGGCGGAACTTCTGGATTGTCCGGAATTGACCCAGGCTGATATCGCTGCTTTTGATGTTGATTTTTACGGCGCCATGTTCCAGGTCGTCGGGCGCATGCGTGTAGTGGGCTGAAAGTTGTATGGTTCCGGCGGGCGCGACGATGTTCAACGCCGGGACGTCGATCGCTTGGGGCGCGTAGCTGGCCCGCACGTCGATGCGGTGGAAGGGCTCGTCGTAAAGAACCGCGTTGGCCAGCGTTACGTCGACATTGGCTTGCGGTTTTGCGATTGTGCCGGCCAGGCGCACGTTGCCGGTGAGATTTCCGGCGGCGGGAAGGTCGGATCTGCCGGCAATCGCGAGGGCGCGTTGGATGGGCAGCGCGCGGATGGATGCATCGAGCGTGGTCGGGTAGTCGGTAACGAGCCGCGTTTCGCCAGCGGCGTCGATGGTGGAACCGGCGAAATCGGAGACGACGCGATAGTTGACGACATTGCCGGTGGTGCGGGCCGTGGCGGTCAGATCGCCGTAGCGGTTGCCATCCGCCTGCAAGCCGCGGATGTTGAAATCGCCGTTAACAGCCTGGAGTTGGAACTCGGTCTTGCCGTTCACGTCCTTGAGGTTGGCCGATACGGACGCGTTGGCATTCAGCGCGCCGGACAGGCCGGGACGGCGCTCGGCGACCGGCTTGATGTGGGCGAGTTGAACCTGATTCGTGGCGACGCGCGCGTCAATGTGGCCGGTGCTGAAGGAATCGTGGGGATGGCGGAACGTTGCGGAGGCCTCGATGCGCGAGGGTCCAGAGATCAGGGAGGCGTTTTGGAGCGTGACGAGCTGATCGGAAAAGTTGATTTGGGCCTGTGCGCGATCGATGGGCTGTCCATAGGCCGCGCCGTTGGCGATGGTGATGTTGGCGCCGCCTTGCGGATTGCCGAGCGTGCCTCCGATGTGGGCGGTCGCATTCAGGGCGCCGGCGACGTCGATATTCTTCTGACCGGCGAGTGCGACCAGGTCGGCGAGATCGCCATTGCGGATTCCGGCATTGACGTTTACGGGATTCCGGGGCAAGGCCTTCCAGTCGCGCAGTCCGATGGTCGCGTTCGCATAGATCTGCGACGGTCCTCTGGTGATGACGGCATTTTGAAGCGCGGCGTTCGAAGGCGACGCGCTCAGGTCGGCGGCGAGCTTGTCGAAAGCGCGCCCTTCGGCGGTGAACGGACCCATGGCGACGCGTCCTGCGATCTGAGGCGCGGCGAGCGCGCCGGAGATGGTCCCGTCGAAGGTGATCGCGCTGCCGGGCTTGAGCGCGACGGGCATTTCTTTGGCCTGCGGCGAGGAGATGCGCAGCGCGGCCAGAAAGTCGTTCAGGTTGGATGACGTGAAATGTACGTGGACGGTCTGGCCGAGAGATCCGGAAAGATTCAGGCGCGAGTGGGCCAGGGCGAGGTAGCTGTTATCGAGTTGAACCGCGCCAACGGCGCCGTTGTAGTGGGCGACGATGCGGCCGGAGACGGGCTGGCCGCGGGGGCCCGGGGCAATGGTCAGGTTCGCATTGGCGACGAAGCCAGTGGCGCCGGGAGCTTTCAAATCGCCAGATGCTTTGATGGGGCCGGAGACGATGCCGTCATAGCCGATATCCTTTCCGGTGAAGGCCCGGGCTGCGGTGTTCAGGTCGAGGTTTCGCAGATTCGCGTCCAGGTCCACGCGGCGCATATCGGCCACGGCGACGTTGCCGGCGAGTTCGCCGCCGAAGGCGTCGAGCTTCAGTCCGTTCAGCTCGATGCGATGGGGATCGACGTGAAGAGCGGAGACGAGGTCGATGTTGCTGTACCGCTTGCCGTCCTGGCGAAAGGCGAGATTACGGCCCACTACGTTGCCGGCGACCAGGTATTCCTTGTTGCCGCCGAGCTTGGCGTTGGCGTTCAAATGCACGACGCCTTCGGGCCGCTGCGGGAGTTCGAAGAGGCGGCCGAGCTGGCCGAGCGCAAGACTGCTTTTGATGGCCAGCGAGCCCTGACCGGAGGGGTCCTTCAGGGGGCCGGATGCTTCGATGCTCGATTCGCCGAGCGTAAGCCGGCCGGCATCGATGCGGATGCTGTTCTGGTCCATGTTGACGGCGATTTCAGCATCGACGATGCCGGGGAGAGTTTTTCCCGCCTGATCGGAGATTTTCAATCCGCTGACCTGCTCAATGTCTCTCAGCGCGACTTTTCCGTTGAGACGCGCCGAGGTCGCCGGCGAGTTCATGTTCTTGATGGAAGCGTTGAGAACGAGCCCGGAGTGGGCCGTGCCGATTTTCGCGTCCTGAACGGTGATGCTGTCCTTGGCGAGCGTGACGGGTACGGTGACGTTCAGATCGAGCGGCTGATGATGGGCGTAGTCGACGATGAGAGGCTGTATTGAGACGCGGCCCTGATAGGAGGGATTCACAGTGTTGTAGAAGAGCTGCGCGGTCAGGTTCTCGCCCTTGGCATTGAGCGGAATTTTCTTATCGGCGAAAATGAACGACCCGTTGCGCAGATCGAACTTGCCGATGGCCAGGTCGACGACGGTCTCGAGACCGGACTTATCGGACTTCTTCTTTACCTTCGGCGAGGGTATGTTCGTGCTGCCGTCCGGGTACACGATGACATCCGCAGCCGGCTGATCGATGATCAACTGGCGCAGATCCACGGTGTGTTCCAAGCTGGCCAGGATCTTCAGATCGACTTGGAGCATTTTGGCCTGGAACAGCGGCGGGGCCGCGGCCGGTTCCGCGCCGTGAATGACGAAGCCGCGGATGACGGCGCGCAGATGCCAGGGATCGAAGGTAAAGGAGGCAAGGTCCACCTTGCCGCCTGTAGACTCCTCGGTAACGGCAATGATTTTCTCGCGCACGAAATTCTGGAACCACGCCGTCTGCACGACGATGATGGCGGCTATGAAGATGACGACGATCAGGCTGGCAATAGAGAGCGCAAGGATACTGGCGATTCTGGCAGGCTTGCTCATTTTAAAGATGTCTCGCGATATTGCACGTTGGCGTTCTTTCGGGTTTCCTCGAGCCACGCTTCGAACTGCTGATTGACGCGCTCACCGGCGAGTTGATATTCGATGCTCGCGCGCGCCTCTTCGAGATTGGGCGGTTTGCCCCCGTTTTCGCGGGTCAAGGCGGCGAGGTGCGAGTTGTAATACTCGGTCACTTCCTGGTCGGTGATCAGTACGCCGGGCCGGAAGCGCATGTCGATGAAGTGCAGCACGGTGAGCTGCCATTTAAGGGCTCGCCGGAGCTGCGCTTCAGAGATGCCGTACTCTTCGAGCGCATGCCGGTACTCGGCGTCATTTTTGAACCGCTGCCTGCGGATCTGCTCAAGGAAGGTGTTGACGTCCTGATCAGTCGCGTAGGGGTACTGCGCGACCTCGATTTCGCGGCGAATGAGCGCCTGGTTCACGAGGCGGTCCGCCGCGCGCTTGCGGGCCGCGGAGCTGAACTCTAGCGGATCGCGATTCAGGAAGTCAGTGATGCGGATATCGCGATCGATATCGCTGTCCTTGATGACGGAGTTTCCAACGAGAATCGCGATGCGATCGATGATCGTCGCGCCCTGAACGATTGTTGAAGTTGCAGCCATGATCAGGATGACGCCGATCGCCGCCATCAGAACGCCTGCCCGATGGAGAAAAAGAACTGGACATGTCCGACATTCTGCTGCACAGGAGTGCAAAACGAAGGCAACTGGTTCGGGGGAAGGTTGGGGTTGCACTGGAGCAGTTCCTGAGTGGTTCCCTTAAATCCGACGAAGCCGGGCGGGTTGATGGCGTAGGCGAGATCCACGCGGACGGGCCCGATGGGCGTGCGGTAGCGGACGCCGAATCCGACGGCGTGGACCATGTAATTGAAATCCTGGAGATTGCGCTGCCGCGCGCGGAAGGAAATATCCTTGAGGGTGTCGTAAACATTGCCTGCATCCTCGAACAGCACGCCTTGAATGTTTTCGCCGATGAGTGGAAAACGCAATTCGAGGCTGTTGATCAGGAGGGCGTTTCCGCCCAGAGGGAATCCGGTAGGCAGCGTGGCGGGAGCGCCGGGACCTGCCGGCGTTCCGATATCCCGTGGACCGGCCTGATTCCAGGCGAATGCGCGGATCGAGTTGGCTCCTCCCGCGAAGAACCGTTCGGGGAGCGGAACGGACTGGGCATTTGTCAAGCCCGCAGGCGCGGCGAACGGCAGGATGACGCCAAATTGGGTCTGACGCGCCAGCACCCATTGGCCGTGCTGAAACGGATGATACGTGGCGTTGCGGAAGAGTCCGCGAACAAAGCTGCGCTGCGATCCCAGGACTTTGGTGGCGACATCGAAGTTCGCGGTATTGAACATGCCGCGGTGCGCATCGGCGGAGTTGTCGCGCCGGTCTTGTGAGAGATTGATTGAAAACATTCCGAGGCGAATGGGTTGGAGAAGCTGTGGAACCAGCAGGGTCGGGATCACCACCTCGCTGATGCTGACGCGGCGGTAGGTGAGCCGAAACAGCAGAGTCGTGGGTTTGGAGACCTGCTGCGCTACCTGGACGGAGGCTTCTGCGCGTTTGGAGGCAAAGGTGCGGATGTCGCGCCGGAAGTCGTAGAGCGCCGTAATCGTGACATTCCGTCCGGAGACGTCCCGAAAGCGGGGCATGACATAGTCGACCGAACCCATCTGCTCGATATTCGATACGCGGCCGCGAACCGTGGCCAAGTGCCCGCGGCCGAACATATTGATGCGGCTGATGTCGAGCGAGAAACGGGGGCTGAATCCGGTGGACGGCGTGGGGGTGCTGACGTTGGGCGCCGTCGGTCCAATTTGCGCAATCTCGGCGCCGACGCCCAGGTTGAGGGTATAGCGCGCGGCTTCGACGATATCGTAGAGCACATATTTTCGCGTTTCGTTCCCATCCGGGTTTTGTATCGCCGTATCCACCTTGGCGAAAACGCCGGTGTCATAAAGCGTCTTCTGCGCGTTGGTCATGGCGCTCAGCGACAGCGGATCGCCGGGGTGCAGTTCCATGTGATTTTGGATGAGCTGTGGGCTGGTCCGCCGGACTCCGTTGATGAGAATGTCGCGAACGAATTGCTGATCGCCTTCGGTGATCTTATATTTCAAGTTTACGTGGTGGGGCGCGCCGGAGGCCTGTTCCGAATATTCAAAAGTTGCGCTGGGAAAACCGCGATTGAAATACGTTGTCAGGATGGCGGTGCGGTCAGCGGCGATGTTGACGGCGCTGTACGGCTGCCCCGCATTAGAGGCGAGCAGGTACTGCACCTCGCTTGGCGGGATTTGTTTCATTCCTTCGATCTCAAGGTTGTCGACAAACCACTGGGGGCCCTCGTCGATATGGAACGTGATCGACATATCGCCTTTTTTGCCCTTGTAGTCGTCGATGGTCGTGCTGGTGACCTTGACGTCGCGGAATCCATTTGACTTGTAGAGATTGGCGATATTTTCCTCGTCTTTGGCGCGCATCGACCTGCTGTAGCGGCCGTGGCGGAAGCGAATGAAGCCGGCGGGTTCGAGGAACATGCGCTCGCGAATCGTTTCGGCGTCGAAATACTTGTTGCCTTCAATATTGACTTCCACCAGTTTGTGGCGCTCGCCTTTGGCGATAGCGTACTCGATGAGCAGCTGGTCATCTTTGAGCTGGTTGGGCCGAGGCTTGACGTCGACATCGTAATAGCCCTGAGCTTCGAAGTAGTTCGCCAGGTTGCGGGCGCCTTCGACAATGAGGTCGTTGTCGACGCGTCGCTCCTGATAAATCGGCACATACTTCCGCATGGCGCGGCCGGATACTTTGGCCTCGATGGCGCGAATTTTCACGGTGGGGCCGGCGTTGATATTCAAAGTTGGCTTGACGCGGCGGCGGGCGGCGTCATAGTCCATTTTCGAGATTTGGACGTCCGCCTCCAGGCGGTCTTTTTTTTGATACTTCGAAAGGATGCCGTTGATTCCGTTCCGGGTGCGCGCCTGGGTGACCTCGCGCCACCAATGGATGAAGCGCATCCTCCAGCCGGTGGCGGCGACGATCGTCTGGTCGGGCAGCTTAGGGTCGCCCTGAAGGATGGGCATTTCGTATTTAGCGCGCTTGCCGGGCGTCACAACGAAGGTCACGTTGATCTGCTGCCCATGCGGGTCTTTGCGGGTATCGGGCCGGATGGCGGCTTCATACAAACCGTTTTCGCGAAAAAGCCGGACGATGTTGTCTTCCGCGGCTTTGAGCGAATTGGGATCGTACGGGGCGCCGAGATTCAATTCGGTGCTGACGGAGATCTGTCCGCGGTTCGGAGGCGCTGAGATTTTTCCCTGGGCGCCGACGTGGCCGACGAACCAGCGTTCGACGGTGACAAAGCGGACTATGATGCCGCCCTCGGCGGGCTCGGCTTCCACCTGGATGTCTTCGTAGCGGCCGGTGGCGTAAAGCTGATCGATTGCGCGTCCAACGGCGTCGAGATCCAGCGGATCGCCGGTCTTCACCGCCTGGGCCCGGGCGAGGTCGACCGGATCCAGCGGCTGCTGCGCGGGCGAATACTGTACTTCCACGACCCGCCGGCCGGCGAAAGATGCTGGCGTCTGAGCCTGGAGGCGAACAATCCACAGCAGCGCCGCGACGGCGCTCCACCGAACCAATGAACCCACGATTCTTTGACACGCGTGGCGCTTTCAAGTTTCACTGCGGGCAGCCGTTCCGGGCTTTGCGTTCGGGCGGCGGCGGGGCGGATGTTTTTGAAACCGGGGACCTCTCGCGCCAGTCTGTTAGTATTGACAGCGTGCGAGTTAAAGTCCTGTTTTTCGGCCAGTTAAAGGAGATTCTGGGCCGTTGCGAGGAGGTCCTGGAGTTGCCTGAGGGGAGCCGGATGGCTGATGTGTTTCAGTATTATTCATCGCACGACGCCAGGATTGGCGCAATGCGGGGGAGCATTGTTTTGGCGAGGAACCATGAGTTCACTCCGCTGGCGTCTCCGGTGTCAGAGGGCGATGAGATCGCTCTGTTGCCGCCTGTGAGCGGCGGGCTGGGTGCATATACGCACGTTGTGGAAGACGAAGCGGGACATTTCTTCGCCCTCACGCGTGACGTCATCGACACGCGAGAGGTGGCGGCGCGGCTGCTGCGCGGCGAGGATGGCGCGATTGTGAATTTTGAAGGCGTGGTCCGGAACAATACCGGGGGCAGGGCGACGCGGTATCTCGACTATGAATGCTATGAGCCAATGGCGATCAAGGTGATGGCGAATATCGGGCGCGAGCTGGCCGGGAGGTACGCCATCGGACGAATCGCGATGGTGCATCGCCTGGGCCGCATGGAAATCGGCGCGACCAGCGTTGCGGTAATTGTCACCGCGCCACACCGGAAGCAGGCATTCGATGCAGCGCTCGAAGGCATCAACCGTCTCAAGCGGCTGGTTCCGATCTGGAAAAAGGAATACTTCGAAGACGGCGAAGTCTGGGTTGAGGGCGAGTGGGACGAATCTGTACGCAACCGGTAGTCTTGGCGGCGGCGATTGTGGCTGTGGGCTCGCTGGCCGCGCAGCCGGTCTATCGTTCCAACGTCAGGCTGGTGCGTATACTCGCCACCGTGAAGGACATGAACGGGAACCCGGTCGGCTCTCTCAATAAGAGCGATTTTCGGGTATTCGACAACGGCGTGGAGCAGCAGATCGCGGTCTTCGACCGGGAATCGGAGCAGCCGTTATCGGCGGCGATTCTGGTGGATACGAGCGGGTCTACGGCCATCGAGCTGAAATACGAAACGGACTCGGTGAACCGGTTTCTGAAGACGCTCCTACGAGAGGGCAATCCGGACGATACGGCGGCGCTGTACACGTTCAACTGGCAGGTGACGCTGCAATGTTCGTATACCCGGCGGCTGGACCGGCTGGAGCAGGCCCTGAGGCGATTGAAGCCGGAGGGCGGAACCTCGATGTACGACGCGATGTATCTTGCGTCGCAGGACCTGGGCGACCGTGGCGGCCGTCACGCGATGATTGTGGTGACCGATGGGGGGGACACGACGAGCTCGAAGACCTATCACCAGGCGCTTGAGGCCGTTCAGCTGGCCGATGCAATTGTGTATCCGATTCTCGTAGTACCGATTACCAACGACGCGGGCCGCAACATCGGCGGGGAGAATGCGCTCACCACACTTGCTGCGGCGACTGGCGGGCGCGTCTTTGCGCCTTCGGTGGGCGCGGAGCTCGACCGGGCATTCGGCGATATTCTGCGCGATTTGCGCACGCAATACGTTCTCGGTTTCTATCCGAAGGGCGTTCCGGCCACCAAAGACCGGTTTCACCGGCTGAAAATCGCATTGAACAGGCCGGGTTTGCAGGCGCAATATCGCACTGGCTATTATGGTGATTCCGAGGCCGCCGCCGCTGACCAGGGCGCCGCAGCGGCTTGCGCTTCCGCGGAATCCTGCGCCGGCGGCGAGACTGGAACGTACAGCAAGAGCCGGAACGACCGATATGCCAACAAGATCGCCGTCAGGAGAAAAGAAAAAGAAGGTCAAGCCGCCGGAACAGACGTTCGAGGAACCGAAATATCTGAAGCGTCTCATCGATAAAGGCACGCCTGTTTGCGTGCGGCTGACGAGCAACGAGGAAGTTTCCGGCGTAATCGAGTATTACGACCACTCGTTCATCCGGCTGACGCGCGAGGGGCAGCCGAATCTGTTTATTTTCAAGCACGATATCAAGTATTTATTTGAGCGGGAGTAACTCCCGCTTGTCTTCGTACTTAGAAACCGCGCTGGCAATCGCCCGGGAGGCGGGGGCGGTGTTGGCGGCGATGTTCGATCGCCGCGTTGCTTTCGAGCTCAAGGGCGAATACGACTTGGTGACCGAGGCGGACCGCGCCTCGGAGCGCCTGATCGTGGAGCGGCTGCGATCGGAGTACCCGAGCCACAGCGTTGTAGCGGAAGAAGGCAGCGGGTATGATTCCGGCTCGGAGTTCCGCTGGTATGTGGATCCGCTGGACGGGACCACGAATTTTGCTCACGGATTTCCTGTCTATAACGTGACGCTGGCGCTGGAGCAGAAGGGCGAATTGATAGCGGGCGTGGTCTTCGATCCGTCGCGGCAGGAGATGTTTGCGGCCGAGCGCGGCGGGGGGGCGTATCTGAACGGCGCGAGGATCCGGGTGTCAACGGCCGGCCAACTGACGGAAGCGCTGGTCGCGACCGGTTTTCCCAGCCGCAAGCGGCATGAGAATATCAATATCCATTTTTACTATCAACTGGCGATGATGACCCACGGTGTGCGGCGCGCCGGGTCGGCTGCGCTCGATCTGGCGTACGTAGCGTGCGGACGCCTGGATGCGTTCTGGGAGTTCGGATTGAATCCGTGGGACATGGCCGCTGGGCTGCTGTTGGTCCGCGAGGCGGGCGGGGAGGCGAGCGACATGCGAGGCCGACCAGTGGATCTGCGCGGGGCGCATATATTGGCGGACAACGCCTTCCTCCACCAGCCGCTGCTGAGCGTGTTTGGGGATGTGTTCGCGGGGAAATATCGCTACAGTCTTCCGGAATTAAGCGGGTAAGGAGGCTTGCGCCGCTCACGGCCCCGCCGGTTCGCGGCTCGGTTCACCGCTCGCAGTTCGTTTACTTTCAAAGATATAAGATGCTACGCTGAAGGTCGCATAATGCGTACAGTCGACCTGATCCATCGCAAAAGAGACGGTGAGGAGCTATCGCCGGACGAGATCGCGTTTCTAATTGAGGGATACACTCGCGACGAGATCCCGGATTATCAGATGTCCGCCTTTCTGATGGCGACATTTTTCTCCGGCATGTCAGACCGCGAGGTGACCACGCTGACCCAGCGCATGGTCGAGTCGGGCCAGACGCTGGACCTGTCAGGAGTCCCGGGCGTCAAGGTCGATAAGCATTCGACGGGCGGAGTGGGCGACAAGACGAGCTTGATTGCAGCGCCGCTGGCGGCGGCAGCGGGCGTGGTGATTCCGATGATTTCCGGCCGGGCGCTGGGGCACACGGGGGGTACCCTGGACAAACTCGAATCGATTCCCGGCTTCCGTACGGACTTGAGCGTGGACGAGTTCCGCGATCACCTGGTCCGGCATAAGCTGGCCTTCATCGGCCAGACGGCCGAGATCGCTCCAGCGGATGGGAAACTGTACGCGCTGCGGGATGCGACCGCCACGGTCGAGTCCATTCCGCTGATCGCGTCGTCGATTATGTCCAAGAAGCTGGCGGTGGGCCTGGACGCCCTGGTGCTGGATGTTAAAGTGGGTTCCGGCGCATTCATGAAGCGGCAGATCGACGCACGGCGGCTCGCCCAGATGATGGTGGGGATCGGCCGGCGGATGGACAAGCGCGTCCAGGCGTTGATTACGGATATGAACCAGCCGCTGGGATACGCCGTCGGCAATGCGCTGGAGATCATGGAGGTGTCGCAAACGCTCCAGAACGCGGGCCCCACGGATCTGACGCGGATCTCACTGGAACTCGCCGCGCGGATGATCTACCTGGGCAAGATTGCGCCGACGCTGGAGGAGGCGCGGGAGATCGCGCAAGCGCGGCTTCTGGACGGATCGGGATACCGCAAGTTTAAAGAGGTAATCCAGGCGCAGGGCGGCAATCCACAAGTTCTGGACCGTTTTGATCTGCTGCCCAACGCGACGGGCGTTCGGGAGATCACCTCGCCGCGAGCGGGCTACGTGAGCGCGATCGAGGCTGAATATATCGGGCTGGCGTCGTCGATGATCGGCGCCGGGCGCGATCGCAAGGAAGATACGATCGATCCGGCCGTAGGCGTTATTCTCGAGGTCAAGACGGGGCAGAAGGTGGATGCCGGGGCGGTGTTGTGCCGTCTGTATTACACCCGCGAGGACCGGCTGGACGAGGCGGCGCAGCTTATTGAGGATGCATTTCGGATTTCTGCTCAGCCGCCGGAAGATCGCGAGCTGATTCTGGAAGTAGTAGGTTGAGGCAATTGTCAGTGGTCGCCTGTCGGCGCGCTGGGACGGGGTTACAGAGTCCGTGGACCGGGGCGCCGAATTGCCGACAACTGGCAACGGACGACTGACAATTCCACATGGGGCGTTTTACTGGCCTTCTCGGCCTGGTTGCGATCGTCGGCATCGCGTGGCTGTTTTCTTCGAACCGGCGCGCCATTCGGCCCCGGGTCGTGGTGTGGGGTCTGGGCCTTCAGTTTGCTTTTGCATTTCTGGTGCTGAAAACTCCGTTCGCCTGGGTGTTCAAGTCCATCAGCGACGGAGTGAATCACATGCTGTCGTACGCCGATGAGGGGAGCCAGTTCGTATTCGGGAAGTTGGGCGTCAATCAGCCGCCTGTTGGCTTGGTGTTTGCATTCCAGGTGCTGCCGATCGTGATCTTTATCGCTTCGTTCTTCGCGATTCTGTATTATTTCGGCGTCATGCAGTTATTCGTGCGCGCCATGGCCGTGGCGATGCAGCGCGTATTTGCGACCAGCGGCGCGGAATCGACTAATGTCGCGGCAAGCATCTTTATGGGGCAAACAGAAGCGCCGCTGACGATCCGGCCCTTTCTGCCGAACATGACCGAGTCCGAGCTCTTCACGGTTATGACCAGCGGGATGGCGCACGTGTCGGGGGCGGTCATGGCGGCTTATGTGCGCGTTGCCGGAGTTGACATCAGGCACCTGCTCACGGCTGTGATTCTCACCGCGCCGGCGACGCTGATGCTGGCGAAAATGTTGAAGCCGGAAACACAGAAGCCCGAGACATCGGGCAGCGTGCGCATCGAAGTGGAGAAGCCGGGCGTGAATGTGATTGACGCCGCGGCGCGCGGGGCGGGCGATGGACTCAGCCTGGCATTGAACATCGCCGGAATGCTGATCGCGTTCATCGCGCTGATCGCGCTCATCAACGGGATCCTGGGCGGAATTCATTCGCTGCCGTACATGGGGTGGTTCCCTCCGTCGATGCAGACGGTGCTGGGAGCGTTATTCGCGCCGGTGTCCTGGCTGCTGGGGGTGAGCTGGAAAGACGCCGGCAGCATCGGGAACCTGTTAGGCGAACGTTTGATCTTGAATGAATTTGTAGCGTTCATCGATCTGGGCAAAATCAAATCGACGCTGGATCCGCGTTCGTTCACGATAGCAACCTATGCGCTTTGCGGCTTTGCCAACCTGAGCTCGATCGCGATACAAATCGGCGGCATCGGCGCGCTGGCGCCGAACCGGAAATCGGACCTGGCGCGATTCGGGCTGCTTGCGGTGGCAGCCGGGACGATGGCGAATTTCATGTCGGCGTGCATCGCGGGCGTCCTGTTGTGAGCGCGCCGGTCGACTACATCCGTTCGCGAGTGAAGGTCAGCCCCAGAATTGCGGTTGTACTGGGAAGCGGTCTGGGAGCATTCGCAGAAGAGGTGGTCGAGGCGGTGGTGATTCCATACGCGGAGATTCCGGACTGGCCCAGGTCGACGGCGGTCGGGCATGCGGGACGACTGGTCGCCGGAAAACTCGAAGGCGTCGATTTGCTGGTTCTATCCGGCCGCGCGCACTACTACGAAGGGTATTCGCCGGCGCAGGTCACGTTTGGAGTACGAACGCTCGGCCGTCTGGGCATCCGGACGATCGTGTTCACCAACGCGGCGGGCGGGATCAATCCGAGCTTCCGCCCGGGCGACCTGGCGCTGATTTCCGATCACATCAATCTTCAGGGCGTCAATCCGCTGATCGGTCCGAATGACGACTCCCTCGGACCGCGGTTCCCTGATATGTCGGACGCCTACTGCGCCGAGTGCCGCCGCATCGCCAAGGAGACGGCGTCGGAACTGGGCATCGAGCTTGGCGAAGGCGTATACGCCGCGATGTTGGGACCGAGTTATGAGACGCCGGCGGAGATCCGATTTTTGCGGCTCATCGGAGCGGATCTGGTGGGGATGTCGACCGCGCCGGAGGTCATTGTCGCCAATCACATGGGAATCCGGTCGCTGGCAATTTCGTGCGTGACGAATGCGGCGGCGGGAATCCTGCCGCAAAAGATCAGCCACGAAGAGGTGCTGGAGACGGGCGCGCGCGTGCGTGGTACGCTGGTGAAGTTGTTGCGTGCGCTGGTTCCGCGACTTCCGGCGTGAGCGCGACGCCGATGGACCCGCTGATTCAGGCCGCCCTGGCCGCCAGAGAACATGCCTGCGCGCCGTTTTCGCACTTCCGGGTGGGCGCGGCGTTGGAGGACTCGAGCGGGCGGATTCATACCGGCTGCAACGTGGAGAGTGCGACCTACGGGCTCACGCTGTGCGCCGAGCGCGTGGCGGTGTTCAAGGCGATATCGGAGGGCGCGCGCCAGTTCCGGCGGGCGGTTGTTGCGGCCGATACGGAGGCGCTGACGCCGCCCTGCGGCGCCTGCCGTCAAATCCTGTGGGAATTTTGCGGCGATATCGAGATCACGCTGGTCAACCTGGCTGGCCGCGCCGAGGCGTTTCGCATGCGCGATCTGTTTCCGAGGCCGTTTGATGCGTCGTTTCTGTAGTCTTGCTCTCGCGTGCGCCGCGGTGCTGGCGGCGCAGACCGCCGACCGGATCTGGACCGCGCGCTACGTCGTCACCATGGACGCGCAGCGGCGCGTCATCGAGAACGGCGCGGTCGCGATTCAGGGCGACCACATTGCCGCCGTGGGTCCGCGGGCGGAAATCGAGCGGCGATTCGCGGCCGGGCGCCGTCTGGACCGGCCCAATGCGCTCATAGCGCCGGGACTGATCGACGCGCACACGCACGCGCCGATGTCGCTCTTCCGCGGCATCGCCGACGACAAGCGTCTTCAGGACTGGCTCGAGAAATATATTTTCCCGGCCGAGGCGAAGAACGTGAACGCGGAATTCGTGCGCTGGGGGACGCGGCTTGCGTGCTTCGAAATGGCGCTGGCCGGAACCACCACGTTCGCGGACATGTATTACTTCGAGGACGCGCTTGCGGACGCCGTCAAGGAAGCGGGGCTGCGCGGCGTGCTTGGCCAGACGATCATCGGGTTCCCGGCGCCGGATTACAAAACGGCTGCGGATGCGCTGGCCGGGACGGAGCGCTACCTCCGGCGCTTCCGAAACGATCCGCTGATTACGCCTGCGGTTGCGCCGCATGCAGTATACACGACCGGCGATGACGTCCTGAAGTCCGCGCGTGCGCTTGCCAACAAGTACGGCGCTCCGCTGCTTATTCATCTTTCAGAGACGCGCCGCGAAAATGAAGAGACGCGCGCCAAACGGGGTATGAGCCCCACGCAGCTGCTTGAGTCCTTGGGCGTATTGGACGGACCGGTGCTGGCGGCGCACGGCGTGTGGCTTGACGATGCGGATCTCGCCATTCTCAAGAAGCATGGCGCCGGACTGGCCCATTGCCCCACAAGCAACGCCAAGCTGGCCAGCGGCGTCGCGCCTGTGGTCAAAATCCTGTCGCTCGGAATCGCGATGGGCCTTGGCACCGACGGCTTCGCGGGCAGCAATGATGATGCGGACTTGATGAAGGAAATGCCGCTCGCGGCAAAGCTTCAAAAGGTGACGCTCATGGACGCGGAGGCGTTGCCGGCGCGCGAGGCGCTCGAGATGGCCACCATCATCGGAGCGCGGGCTCTTGGACTTGAGAAACAGATCGGATCCATAGAGCCCGGCAAGCGCGCCGACCTGATCACCATCCGTCTGGACGGACCGAACGCGACGCCGATGTACAACATCTATTCGTTAATCGTGTATTCGCTAAAGGCCGGAGACGTGAACGATGTCATGGTCAACGGTCGTCTGATTGTCCGCGACCGGCGAATGTTGACGCTGGACGCGGCCAGCGTTCTCGGCAAGGCCGCCGCGTATCAGCAGCAAGTATGGGCGTCCTGGACCGGGTCCCAAAAATGAAGCAGACCTGACGCCCGCGCCCATTCGGCGATTACGCGGGGCGAGAGCGCCCGGCAGCTCCGCGGCGTCCTGTACGTCTTCAGCCGAGGCCTGTTACAGCCGCGGCCTGATTGACGCTTTCCGCGCCTGATGCTACGTTCATGAGCAAACAGGGCTTTTTGCCCTTGGGAGGTTTCAAGGTGTTGTTGTCTCGTCTTTGGGTGCGCCGCTCTGCGCCCGCTCTCGGGCTCCTCACACTGGCCTGGGTCGCACATGCACAAGGTCTTGGATCGGTTGTCGGAACCATCACAGATCCGACCGGGGCTGTGGTACCGGAGGCCAAGGTCAGGATCACCGACGAGCGGACGTCGTTTACGCGTGATACAACGACGAACGCGCAAGGCTACTATGTGTTTCCCTCGCTCCAGCCTTCGAGCTACACGGTTTCGGTGCAAAGCGCCGGGTTTGCTCCCGCCGAGCGGAAAGGCGTTCTGCTGCAGGCCGACCAGAGCGCCACCGTTAACTTCACGCTCAATGTGCAGCAGTCCAGTCAAACCGTGAATGTCGAAGCGCCGCCGCCGCAGGTCAATACGACCACGGCTACGATGGGCGCGGTCGTCGATGAGCACCGCATTATCGGTCTTCCGCTGAATGGAAGAAATGCTGCGACGCTGGCGTTGATATCTCCGGGGGCGGTGCTGGCGCCTGCCGGCGATGTCGATCAAGGCAGCACGAAAACCTTTCCCGTCGCCGTGACAGTTTCGATGAACGGCTCGCGCCAGAACCAGACCAGTTTCCGGCTGGACGGCGCTAATAACAACGATATCTATACGAACGTCAACCAGCCCTTTCCATTTCCCGACGCATTGCAGGAATTCAGTGTGCAGACCAGCAACTACTCGGCGCGTTATGGCGGCAACGCCGGCGGAGTGGTGAACATCATCACCAAATCCGGCAGCAACGATTTTCACGGCGATTTATTCGAGTTCAACCGCAACGCCGCGTTTAACGCACGCAACTTCTTTGCCTCCTCGCGCGACCAATTGAAGCGCAACCAGTTCGGCGGAACTTTCGGCGGTCCGGTAACGCTGCCGCGCCTGTACAACGGCAAGAACAAGACCTTCTTCTTTGCGGGATACCAGGGTACGCGCATTCGCAATGTCAGCACGGCGTCCAATGCCTACGTTCCAACCCAGGCCAACTGGGCGGGCGACTTCTCTGCGTATCTGGATGCCGCAAATCCGAACAATCCACAAGGCAAGGCGATCACAATTCTCGATCCTGTGACGGGGAAGCCGTTCCCCGGCAACATCATTCCGAGCAATCGCCTCGATCCGGCCGCGCATGCATTATCCAAGTATCTCCCGTCAGTCGGCGGCAACGGCCTGGTCTTCTACGGACAGCCGACGGCGCAGAATTTCGATGAAATGGTGGCGCGTGTTGATCAGACGCTCGGCGAACAGGACCACCTGTCCGTGCGGTATTTCTTCGATCGCTTCTATAACCAGCCGTTTCTCAATTTGAGCAATTATCTCAGCAACACCAACTTCACGGTGATCGATTCGCATAACGTGATGCTGAACGAAAACCACATCTTCACGCCGAACATCCTCAACGAATTCCGGTTCAGCGTCGCCCGCGAGGTATCGCAGCGCGGTCCTGCGGCCGGCAGCATCAACGCCGCAACTTTAGGGGTAAACATCTACGAACCGCCTGGCGACAAGATTCTGGAGAGCCTGTCTGTAAGCGGCTTCTTCAGCATCGGCCAGACGGATCCAGCGACGTTCACGCGCAACCAGTACAGCCTGAACGACGCCGTGAGCTGGGTGTCCGGACGGCATTCCATGGTCTTTGGCGCAGATGTCGGACGCGCCCAGGTGATCTTGCGGAACCAGTTCCTGCAACCCGGACAGTTCAGCTTCACGGCGGATTACACCAACCTCGCGCTCGCCAGCTTTGTGCTCGGCAAGCTGAGAACCTTCCGCCAGGGCAATGGAGAGTTCAAAGACAACCTGGTGAACACGGTCGGGCTGTTTTTTCAGGATGATTTTCACGTGACTCGCAAGTTGACTCTCAACCTGGGCCTGCGCTGGGATCCGTTCTTCCCCTGGAAAGAGACGCACGGCAGGGTTGAGCTGTTCAAGCCCGATGCGTACGCCGCCGGCGTGAAATCGCAGCAGTTTGACAATGCGCCTCCGGGCTTGCTGTTTCCCGGCGACGCCGGCGCGCCGAAATACGGGATTCTGGCCAATTACAAAAACTTCGCGCCGCGGATCGGATTTGCTTACGACGTCAAAGGCGACGGCCGCACCAGCATCCGGGGCGGGTTTGGCATGTTCTACGACTCGATGCAGGATGGCATTTACAACAACCGCTTCGTGGACGTCACGCCATTCAGCACGCAAATCACGCTTACAGATCCACAAGGCCCGTTCAGCAACCCGTATCTCGGCATCACGAATCCGTTTCCCGCTCCGTTCCCTCCGCCGCGCAACATCGCGTTCCCGCTGCCGTTGCTGGCGGTGACCTACGATCCTGCGAACGGGAGCGTGTATCAGACTCCGGTGGCCTACAACTACAATCTCGCGATCGAGCAGCAGCTTGGCGCGGATTGGATGGTGCGTCTGGCCTATGTCGGATCGCATGCTAGCCATCTGCTTGAAACCATCGAACTGTCGCCGGCCGTCTACATCCCCGGCAGCGCTCTGAGTACGGACCAGCGCCGGCTGTATCCGCAGTTTACGAGCATTGCTCAGTCCTCCGACGACATTAATTCCCACTACAACTCGCTCCAGGCGACGGTGCAAAAGCGCTTCACCAAGGGTCTGACGCTGCAAGCCAACTACACCTGGTCAAAATCGCTGGATGACATACCGTGGGGTCAGAGCGCCAGCACAGTGGTGTCGGGCGGGCTGTCGCCGATTCCGTGGTACATGCCGGGGCGGCATCAGTTCGACTACGGCCCCTCCGAATTCGATCACACGCACCGGCTGGTGGCGAATTTCGTCTGGAATCTGCCGCGGCTGTCGAATGCGCCCGCCGTGGTGCGCTACATCGCAGGCGGATGGGACCTGACCGGACTGTTCTCGGCGCAGTCCGGCGCGCCGCTGACGATCATGGCGGGCAAGGATCAGTCGGGCACGGGTTTGGGCAGCGACCGCGCCGTGGCGCTGAATAGCGCGATTTACGGCGCCGGCGCCTGCGGCAAGGCTGCGCCGTGCGTAGACTGGCTGAACCCGGCGGCTTTCGGATTGCCGCCTGTGGGCGCTTTCGGAACTGTGGGGAAGGGCGCGGTTCGCGGCCCCAACTCGATCACCTACGACGGCGGGCTATTCAAGGATTTTCCGTTTTTGCGCGAACGCTGCCGCGTCCAGTTCCGGGCAGAGTTTTTCAATCTGTTGAATCGCGTGAACTTCAACAATCCGGGGACAACCTTCTCGAGCGCCGGCTTCGGGAGCATCAAAGGCGCTGGGGATCCCCGCATCGGGCAGCTTGCGCTGAAGTTCGTCTTCTAAACCCCGAAAGCTGCGCCTCGGGCGGAACTATGCAAGCAGGTCGTTGATGCGCCGGATCTCGCGGAGATCAAACTTCGGCCGGCGATCGTAGGTGAGCAGGCCGTTGATTTCCTGCTCGACGTCGCACAACTGGGTATAGCAGACGCCCGCGAATCGCGGCAGTTTGGCGACGGCCTCATACAGGCCGCGGATACGGTCGAGCGCGGCTTGGCGGGAGGGCTCGATGCCCGAGTAGCCCCACGAGTTCTCGGGGGTGCGGTCGCCCTCAGGAATGAAGGCGACGCCGCCGAATTCGGAGAGGAACAGCGGCGTTCCGTTGTATTTGCAGCCGGGCGCGAGGTACAGCTTGCCCATCAGCGGCAGCGGAACCTGGTCCGAGGGGCACTCATGGAAGCGCGCATAGAGCTGCTCGCCCGTGCGCGTGTAGTCGTGAATGGCGAACAGATCCGTGTCCTCGGTGTGCTCCCAACCGTCGTTGTCAATCACCAACCGGTGGGGATCGAGCGATTTCGTCAGATGATACATCGCGCGCATATGCGCCTGCTGCCTTGGATCGGCGACGTTCGGAACGCCCCAGCTTTCGTTCAGCGGCACCCAGAGAATGATCGAGGGATGGTTGTAATCGCGTTGGATCGCTTCCATCCATTCGTTCGTGAGCCGGCCAACATACGTGGAGTCGTAGAGGTAGGCGTTGGCCATCTCCGCCGAAACGAGCAGGCCCATTTTGTCGGCCCAATACAAATACCTCGGATCCTCGATCTTTTGATGCTTGCGGACGCCGTTGAAGCCCATCTCTTTAGTGAGCCGGATGTCTGCCTGAATGGCTTCGTCCGAGGGCGGCGTAATGTTGGTCTCCGGCCAGTAGCCCTGGTCGAGGACCATTTTGAGGTAGATTGGGTTGCCGTTCAGCACCACGCGACCGTTCCGGACGGCGACGCTGCGGAATCCGAAGTACGATTCAACGCGGTCCAGCAGCTCTTCACCGCGTCGCAGCTCGAACGTAACGTCGTACAGGTTCGGGTTATCGGGCGACCACAGACCCGGATCGCGGATCACCACGCCTGCGGTCGCACGGGCGCCCGCGAGCTGGACCATCGTCATTGTCAAAATGCGATCGCCCTGCCGCACGACGACGGCGAAGTGAACGTCATCGGCAGGCCTGGCAACTCGGGCTTCAAACGTGACAGAGCCGTTCAGAGCGGCGTCGATCTGCACCGCCTCCAGGTAGCTTTGGCCGACGGCCTCGAGCCACACGGTCTGCCAGATTCCGGTAGTCCGGGTATAGAAAATGCTGGCGCTGTGAGCCTCCCAGTGCTGTTTGCCCCGCGGGAGATACCGGTCAGTGGGAGGGTCCTCGACGCGAACAGTGATGGTGTTCTCGTTCCCGCGGAGGAGCGCCGTAATGTCGAAGCGGAAAGGCGTGTGGCCGCCCTCATGCTCGCCAGCATAGTAACCATTCACCCACACCCTAGCTTTGTAGTCGACCGCGCCGAAATGTAACAGCACACGCCGCCCCGTCCAAGCTTCCGGCGTGTGGAACCTGCGGCGATACCACACATAGGGGTGGAACGCGTTTTCGCCGACCCCGCTCAGCGGGCTCTCAAAACAAAACGGAACCAGAATGGATCGGCTGAACGGCTTGTCCGCCACCGCCCAGTTCTCGTCCAGGCCCGCGTTGTCATCGTCGAATTCGAACTCCCACGACCCGTTCAGATTCAGCCACTCTGGACGCTGGAACTGCGGCTGCGGGTGCTCTGGACGGGGCAGCCATTCCGTATCGGACAGGCTTACTGGCGCGAATTCGCGCACCGGCAACATACTGGCGGCCATGTCGCTCACCGAATTAAGTACTGTGATCGAAGCTGAAATCTCAGATTAGCGGGCCTTCGATCTCAATACAAGAAAATTCGCAATTGTTTTCTACTTTTTTGACGCGCCGTGCCTTTCGCAGGATGCCTTTCTGGACGCTGAAATTTTTGACATGCTGGAGGGCTTGCGCCGGCCGACTCCCGCGCGCCGCCGCATACAATGTTCTACGATGCCCGAAGTTCGATACCACAACCGGCGCGCCCGCCAGATCGAGAATGACCAGGTCCGAGTGACGGTCACGGTGGAGGGAGGGCATATCGCTGAAATTCTCCACAAGCCATCCGGCGTGAACCCACTGTGGACTCCGCCCTGGCCGTCGATCGAGCCTTCCACTTACAATCAAGCCGCGCATCCCGAATACGGGAATGACGCCGAGAGCAAGTTGCTGGCCGGAATTTTTGGGCACAATCTTTGTCTGGGAATTTTTGGTCCGCCGTCTCCGGAGGAGGCCCGGGCGGGGCTGACCGTTCACGGCGAAGCCTCGATTGCGCCGTATGAGATTGAAACGAGCGCAAGCGAACTCCTGTCGCGGACGCAGCTGCCCGCCGCACAGCTCGCCTTTGAGCGCCGCATCCGTCTGGAACCGAATGGGGTTCTGCGGATTTCAGAATCGGTTGAAAACCTGGCGGCGCTCGATATTCCCATCGCCTGGACGCAGCATGTGACGATGGGACCGCCATTTCTTGAAAAGGGACGCACGCAATTCCGCGCTCCGGGCACGCGTTCCCGCACTCTGGACGGACGCGATTTCGAATGGCCAGGGGATCTAGAAGTGTTTCCGGATTCGCCGTCCTCGGGCCGGTTTGCCACAACGCTGATGGACCCGCATCGCGAGCAGGCCTACTTCCTCGCGTTCTCGCCGTCCGCGCGGGTGCTGTTTGGGTATGTATGGAAGCGCGCCGATTTTCCCTGGCTGGGCGTCTGGGAGGAGAACTACAGCCGCAAGAACCCGCCGTGGAACGGACGAACGCTGACGCGGGGTATGGAGTTCGGCGTCTCGCCGATGCCCGAACCGCGTCGCCAGATGATCGAAAGGAACTCACTCTTCGGGACGCCGGCCTATCGCTGGCTGCCGGCGCGAAGCAAGGCAAGAGCCGAGTATCTGGCGTTTATCCAGCCGGCTGACCGGATTCCGGACGAGCCCCAGCCCGGCTTGTTCTGACCTGATTTACGCCTCAATCGGCCCGTCGCCTCTTGACAGCGCCGCAACAATTCTTTCCGCATCTCGCTGGGCCATGCCGGCCGCCGAGTCCATGGCCACCCAGTACACGGCAGCGCCGATGAGAGCTGAGAAGCCGAGTACGACATAGAACGCGATTGCGCTGTCGAACGCATACTGCGCGGCGTAAGCCAGCAGCACCGGCGCGGCGGCCAGCGGGTACACAAAAACCAGAAGAGCTTGCACTCGTCCTGCGGCGCGGGACCGCATGCTCCGGGAAGGATCGGCGGCGCGCGGATTGTAGACGGAAATCAGGTTTCCGATCCCGAGCAGGTAGAGACTGACGATCATGGTGACGCTGTATGCTTCGACCAGCGCAGCCCCGCTCATGGGCGTGCGCAGCGCTGCGCAAACGGCGATAATCGCGGAGATTTCGAGCAGGACGAAGAACACCGAGACGATGTTCTTGGCAAGCAGCACGGTCTTGAACGGCGCGGGCATCGCAAAGTAAGCCTGGGCCGCGCCGCGGTCGAAGCCCAGGCTGTTCCAGAAGCAGACGTCGCCGAGCAGGAGCAGGGCGTATACGGAGATCATCGTCAGGTAATGTCCAGCCAGCACGCCGCGCGACGGGCTGCCGCCGATTGCCATTGGAAGCCAGATCAGCAGGCCGAAGGTGAAGCCCATCAGGAAGACCAGGCGGAACCGGGGGGAGCGGGCCAGCGTCCGCAGCTCCTTCTCTGCCAGAGCCCCGAGCGGGTCCGGAAAGATCGAGGAGGGCCAGCGGAACACACGATCGCGCCACGACCCAAGGAGAGGGCGCGCGGCGATGGGTGTGGCGCCGGCGGCGTCCGCATCGAAGCGCAGCCCGCGTTCGAACTGCCGCCGGCCAAAGACATAGGCGGCCGCGGTCCACGCCAGAAGCGACGCGACCGCGACAGGGCTGCGATGGCCAACCAGAATGGCGGCGCAGGCCGACCAGGGCCACACGGGGCCCGCGATATGAACCCAAGCCGCCGAAAGCCAGGCCGGCGAAGCATGACGTAACAGGAGCTGCGGCAGCGCCGCTGTGATCACAAACAGGAACACGGCGATCTCGCGAATCCGGCGACGCGCAAAGACGCGGCTCAGGACTTCCCGGATACCGGCCGAAAGCAGAAGGTTGAAGGCGATGAAGGGGATGGCGGCCAATGCGGCCCACGGCGGCAGAAGCGGATTGAATAGCGCGCCCAGAGCCGCCCCGACCACAATCAACAGCATTTCGAAGCTGGCCGTTGCCCGCAGGAGAACCTCGATCCAAAACAGTTGCTCCTGGGGAATGGGGTAGACGATCACCTTGCGCATGTCCAGCGCCGCCCCGGTAGCGGCCATCAGCAGCGGAACAAGCTGCCAGTACAGAAAAATCAGCAGCAGACCCGGCGCCGCCGCTTCCACCGCCGCTCCGAGTGCGCCGGGTTTCGAAAGCAGCCGGAACGCCATGCCCGCGAGCGCCAGCCATGCTCCGTACCACACGCCCCCTAACGCCAGACCGAACGCGTTTCCCAGCTTTGGCGCGCGCGAGTATGTATTCCACATCACGCGCCACTGCGCCCACCAGATCGCCCGGGTCTGGGCGTTCATAGCCAGTCCAGCGTTTCCGCGCTGCGCTCGCCTCCGACCAGGCGAACGAAAATATCTTCGAGCGTCTCGGCGCCGGCGCGCAGCGCAGCCATGCGCTCATTCAGCAGCAGTCGTCCTTCATGGATGATCGCGACGCGGTCGCACAGGCGTTCGACAACCTCCAGCACATGCGAGGTGAGGAAAATGGTCGCGCCATGCCGGACCTGCTCGAGGAGAATATCTTTCATGAGCCGTGCGCCGACTGCGTCCACGCCCTCGAACGGCTCGTCCATGAGGTAGAGTTGCGGACGGTGGATGAGCGCCGCAGCCATGGCAACCCGCTTTCTCATGCCCTTCGAATATTCTGAGATCAGCTTCTGCTCCGCGCCTGCGAGTTCGAACAGCTCGAACAGTTCACGGGAGCGCTCGCGCGCTACTTTCCGATCCAAGCCGTAGACCCGGCCGGCAAATTCGATGAACTCCGGTCCGGTCAGTTGATCAAACAGGAGCGATTCATCGGGTACCAAGCCGATCCGGCGCTTGATGTCTAGAGCCTGTTCGGGCAAGCGCAACCCCAGAATTTCGATTTCGCCCGAGGTGGGCGGAGCGAGACCCATGAGCATGCGAATCGTGGTTGTTTTGCCGGCGCCGTTAGGACCGAGAAAGCCGAAGAAGCAGCCGCGCGGGACTTCGAGCGTCAGCCCATCCACGGCGGCCTTGTTGCCGTACATCTTGCGAAGATCGCGCACCGCGATGGCGGGCGAATCGGGCATACCTGTATCGTAAAGCCGCGGATGAATGATGAGGACGCCAGCGTGTCATGCTGCAAGCGCACGGAGGATTTCTGCGGCCGCTTTGATCGTGTTCATGTGGATGGCCACGGTGTCGTTCACGTTGAACGAGTACCCGCCGGCTAAAGTTATGCACACTGGAACGCCGGCCATGACGGCGCGGTTGATTACCAGCTCATCGCGGCGGGCGAGGCCATCGAGCGTCAGCAGCAGGCCGCCGAGTTGGTCCTCCATAAACGGATCTGCGCCAGCGATGTACATGAGCAGATCAGGCCGGAACTCCGCAAGGGCGCCCTCATAATGCGTTCGCAGCCGCTTGAGATACTCGTCGTCGCCCAAGCCGTCTTCCAGGTGAATGTCAATGTTCGACGGCGGCTTTTCGGAAGGGTAGTTGTTCCACTGGTGAATCGACAATGTGAAGACTGTCGAATCGCCAGAGAAGATTTGCGCGGTGCCGTTGCCATGATGGACGTCGCAATCGACCACCATCGCTTTGCGGATGGCGCCGTCCTGCTGGAGCCGGCGGATGGCGATGGCGACGTCATGGATGGCGCAGAAGCCTTCGCCATGGTCTGGAAAAGCGTGGTGAAACCCGCCGCCGAGATTGACCCCAATGCGGTCGCGCAGTGCGTTCCGGGCGGCGGCGATCGTTCCGCCCGTCATCAGCCAGAAGGCTTCGACAGTTTCCCGCGAACATGGGATCTCGAGCCGAAGCCTTTCCTCGATGCTCAGCGTTCCGTTCTCGAGAGCGCGGACCCAGGCCGGCGTGTGCACCAGGAGCGCGTCGTCGTCGCTTGCCGGAGCAGGCTCGATGAAATCGTCCGGCCCTGCGACGCGCTCACGAAGCAGACGGTCGCGGATCATCTGGTACTTCTCAGCAGGGAATATATGGCGGCCAAGGTGAAGGTCGTAGCCGGGAGACCAGACGAGTTTGAAGGGCAGCATGTGGATCAGCGGCAATAGAAGGCGCGGACTTCGGCTTCGATGCCCGGAGCGCACGCAGCGGCGCTTCCGCCGTCGATGCGGTTTGAGCCGTCCGGCGCGAGAAACACCGCTCCCGCTTCCTCAAGGATCACGCGCAAGGGCGCCAGGTCCCAGATCTCGGCTTTGCGCTCAAAGTAGGCGTCGGCGCGTCCGGACGCCACCATCATCGCGTCCAAGCACCCGCCGAGGCTGCGCACGGCCCAGCAGCGAGCCAGCCAGCTCAGCAGCTCAGGTCCGTAGCGTTCCGTGACCATCCCCTGCATACCATTGGGGCAAACAACTGCGCGATCCAGGCGATCGACGCCGGAGGCGCGAATGGGCGCGCCGTCGCGGAATGCGCCGCCGCCGCTCACGCCGAAGTAGGTGTTTCCGATGAGCGGCAGATGCGCCACGCCGACCCGGGGTTCGCCGTGCGCTTCAAGGGCAATCAGCACGGCCCAGAACTGATTGCCGCGAATAAAATCGCGCGTACCGTCGATGGGGTCTACAATCCACCTGCGGCCGCTGGATGATATTTTGCGCGTCCCTTCTTCCCCGACGATGCCGTCCTCTGGAAACGTCTCTTCAATCGTCCGCGCGATCAGGCCCTCACATTCCTGATCAGCTTGCGTCACCGGGGAGCCGTCCTGCTTCTCCTGCGCCACAATGGACGGCTGCATCCGCAACGCCAGATCAGCGGAGGCGGCAGCCGCCCGGCAGGCGAATTCCAATTCTCGCTCAAAGCGCACGTCACCCCCAATTTATAAAGCCGCAATGCGCCGGTGCACGAATAAAAAATAGCAGCCGAGCGCAACCAGCAAGGCGCCGTTGACCGCAATGACGGGCGGAGCGCCGAGCCGCTGGACAATCGCGCCGACCAGAATGCTTCCCAGCGGCATCCCTCCGCGAAACGCGATGTTGTAGACGCTCATGACGCGTCCACGCATCTGGTCGGCGGTAATCAGTTGCACCAGCGAGCTGACCATTGCGAAAACGCCGATCATCGCAGCGCCGGCGACGAACAGAAACACGCAGCTCCACCACAGCGTATTCGAGAGCGCGAAGCTGGTCATCGCGACGCCCAGCGCAAGAAGCATGATCAGCGCCGCCCTGCCGAGGTTTTTGTCGCGCGCGAACGCCGCGACAATCAGCGCGCCGACCACCGACCCGGCGCCTGAGGAGGCCAGCAGCACCGAATAACCTCGGGATCCGGCATGCAGCACGTCTCTGGCGAAGACCGGCAGGAATGCAATGATCGGATAGGCGATGAGCGTCATCGAAAACGCGAGAACGATCAGCGATATCATGCTGGCGCGGTTGCGAATAAAACCGAACCCCTGCTTCATGCTTTCTAGCACGCTTTCGCGCGATTGGGCGGGTTTGAACTCCACGCGGATCATATACAGGGAAACGATAACGGCGATAAAGGAGACTCCGTTGAGAACGAAGCACCAGCTTGCCCCAAGCTGCTCCAGCGCCAGCCCTCCCAGCACGGGGCCGATGACGCGAGCCAGATTGAACTGAATCGAGTTCAGGGCGATGGCGTTCGGCAGGTCCTCGGGTTCGACCAGCGTCGGCACGAGCGCCGAGTACGCCGGACCGCCAAAGGACTGCGCGGTGCCGACAAGGAAAGACAGGCACAGAATCGGCCAAATGTGGCGTAAACCGAAAAACACCAGCGCCGCGAGGACGAAAGCGCAAAACATCTGAACGTACTGTGACATCAGCAGAAGTTTGCGGCGGCTCTTGCGGTCCGCGAATACGCCGCCCACCAGCGAAAAGAGCATGATCGGCGCCTGTCCGAGGAAGGCATCGAGGCCCAGGAAAAACGCCGAGCCGGACATGGTGTACACCAGCCAGCTTTGCGCAAGCTGCTGCATCCAGGTCCCGATGCTGGACGTGCAGGCCCCCAGCCACATCAGCCGGAAGTCGCGGTAACGGAATGCCTTGAAAACGCGGCGAACCAAGCGCGCTCCGGTCTTACGGCAGGGGCTTCTCCCGCTGGATCAGGTGGAGAATGTTGCCGTCGCGATCGGAGAAAAACACCAGCCGGTTGCCCTGGTTGTTGTAGGGTTCTCCAAGGAATCGCACGCCCGCCCGCTTCAATTGCTCATGGGCCTGGTCAAAGTCGTCCACTGCGATGGCCAGATGCCGAATGCCGGGGGTGGCTGGATCGTTTGGACCCCGGGCGCCGTCGCCCGGGATGATCTCCAGCATGGTCCCGTTCGGCGCTTTGACGAAGTAGAACTTGTCATAGCGGTAATTGATGCGGAAGCCCAGGAAGTCAACGTACCACTGCGCGAGACCCGCCGGATCGGGCGATGCGATCGCCGTATGCTCTAGACCTTGGAACATAGGAGGATTTTATCAGGCGGAGGCCGCCAGACACTTTCCTGACGGTCCAGATGCAGATTTGTACCGCCGCGTCAATATACTTCAAAACAGAACGCCGTATTCGAATCGCTCGGCGAAAGCGAGTACTGACCGTTTTCGAGCATTTCGCCGGCCTCGACGCGGAACAGCCGCCCGTCGATTCGAGTTACAGACAGTTTGAGCGGGCGCGGCCCGCCTCGCCGCTTCTGCGACACCGTAATCTCTCTCTGCCCGCCCTTCACTTCCAGGCGGTACAGTTCCAGCCTCTCGGGATTGATTTTGTCCGCTTCGATCAGAAAAATTGGCTCGGCCAGCGGCGTCCTGGCTGGCGAGGACGCGCCGGGAATAATATAAGTGCTCTCATTTTTCTTCTGCTCCTCGCGAGCCTCCACCACTTCCGTAGGAATCAGTTTACTGGCATGGAGCAGATAAGGAATATCCGGCTGCGGCGGGCGGGGACCTGTGTATTTCTCCGCTGCCAGCGCCGCGGAAGCGAGCAGCACGAATACGGCGGGCGCTCTCATGATTCACAGTGTACTCTTGTGGCGCCGGCCTCTACTGGCTCTACGCCAACAACGGGCCAGGGCGCGGCTCGGCTTCGGTTCAGATTGGGGCCATCAGCGCGCCTGGCGCCTTACAACGCGACGAATTTCATACATCTTCCCGAGGATGCTGGCTCAATCGGGAGAGACGTATTATACTGGCCTGGAGCGGTAAAATAGCATCGCCTTCCCGCCTCAGCGCTCAGGCGCCACGGCATCCATTATCCACGTCTGACGACGGAAACGCATCAGAAGATCATTCGCATTAGAATCCACCGGAATTCGAAGGTAAAGGGGTCGAGAAAGGAACATGCATCGACGAGCATTTGTGAGTCTTTTGGCAGCGGCAGCGGCGAAGGCGCAGAGTTCCGGAAGACCGGTGAACCTGGATGAGCACGGCGACGCGAAGCTGAGCGGCGTTGACGCCGCGTCGGCGCACGCAATGGCCGGAATGCGAGCGGCGGCTGCTCCTCCGGCTGGACCTGTTCAGCCGGTTTTTACGCGTTCGGGCGGGAACCTGAGACATGGCGCGTATACGAACGAGACTCGCCTGACTCCCGCAGTCGTTCGCGGTGGTCTTCGCAAGTTATTCACTCTGTCTATGACAGGCGACAAGCGCGGGATGGAGAGCCAACCGCTGTTTGCTCCATCGGTTCGAACCAGCCGCGGGCAGGTCCGCGACTTGTGCGTCTGCTGCACCATGGCGAACCAGATCTGGGCGTTCGACGCGAAAAACGGGGAGCTCGTGTGGAAGACGACGCTTGGAAAGCCAGTCAATGGATCCAGAACGATCGACGCGTGGCTGATCAATGATCATTGGGGCATTCTGAGCACCGGCGTGATTGACGACGGTTTCCTGTATTGTGTCGCATGGATCAGCGCGGATGGCGCGGCGGCGAACGGCCGGCACCGCCTGTTTAAAGTGCGGCTCAGCGATGGGCGCGCGGCCGAAAGCATCGTTCTGCCTGGATCGGGCAATGTTGTTCAGCGAAAGCAACGCGCGGCGCTCACACTGACCAATGTAAACGGCAGGAAGACAATCTTCGTGCCGTGGGGCACGATCCAGGAAACAGCCAACGGGGCCCACGGCTTCGTGACCGCAATTGACGTCGCTTCGTTAAAAGTCACAACGGAATGGAATGCGACGCCCAGCGGCAAGGGCTCCGGCATCTGGATGGCGGGGCAGGGACTGTGCGCCGATAACGACGGCTCGCTGTATTGTATGACCGGCAACGGCGACTTCGACGGCGTCAGAAATTTCGGCGAATCATTTTTGCGGCTGCGTTATGACGGCTCTGCGATTACCGTCGAGGACTGGTGGACTCCATGGCGGGATGTGGACCGCACTCAGAGCGGAGGCTGGGACGACATGGACCTCGGCGCGGGCGGGTGCATCCTCATTCCGGAGCTCGGCGTGGTTTGCGGCGCCGGCAAAGATGGAATCCTCTATGTCGTGAATTCGCGCAACATGGGCAAGACGATGCCGGAGGACTTTGCGAATCCACAGGCGAACTATGCCAAGCTGAAGAGCCGGCCGTTGTTCTTCACCTATTTCCCGGGCTTTGACAAGAACCCGGCGCCAAACGATATCCGGTCGCTCGACACCTTGTTTGCCGACCGGACCCATCATATGCACGGAACGCCGCTGTATTGGAATGACAAGCTGTACTGCATGGGCGAGAACGGGAACCTGCGCGCGTGGTCGATTGACGCCTCCGGCGCAGTACGATTTCTGGCGCGATCGGAAGAAACCGCCAGCCCGTTTTCTCCGGTTCCGCCGGGCGGCATGCCCGGCGGCATGTTGTGCATCTCCAGCAATGGGAGCCAGGACGGCGTAATCTGGGCTTGCGTGCCGGACGATGACGCCAACAAGCGCGTCGTCAACGGGCGTGTATTTGCCTTCGACGCTTCGGACTTCTCCGATGTTTTGGGCGATGGCGATCACCGGATCAAGCGCTTGTGGATGAGCGATCCTCACTACGTCTACAACAAGTTCAACCTTCCAGTCGTGAATGGCGGGCGGCTGTATGTGCCGACGTACGACGGCAAGGTGGACGTCTACGGCGTTTAGGTCGAAATCCGGCGTCGCCGGCTAAACCCGAACTGCCCTTTCGATCTCGGATGGGCGCTTTGGGGGCGCATGTTGCGGCTCGAGCCGGGCGACCAGCAGAGTCTGATCATCCTGAGCCGCTTCGCCGCCAATAAAAGACCGTACGTCCGCAAGGATGGCGCGGCAGATCTCGGCGGGCGATTTTGTCCAGTTCCGTTCCACCGCGGCGATAATGCGCTCTTCACCAAACTCCTGGTGGCGGGAGTCGCTCGCCTCGAGAATTCCGTCGGAGAAAACCACCAGGAGGTCTCCAGGCTGAATTGTCACGGCCGCCTGATGGTACACCGCCCCGGGCAGGACGCCGAGCACGGGACCGCCCTCTTCCAGCCGCAGGACCTCCTCCAACTGGGCGCCGCCGCGCATCAAAAGAGGCGGCCAGTGTCCCGCATTAATGTACCGAAGCACGCCCGTATCGGCGCTGAAGTAGGACCAAAACAGGCTGACGAAACGCTCGCGGGAGGTCTTGCCGCAGAGCAGGCTATTCAGCCGCGCGGCCGCCAATTCATGATCCGCGGCGGAGCCGCTGGCGCAACTTGCGCGGACCGCTCCGTGTACGACGCCCATGAGCAGCGCGGCCGAAAGTCCCTTGCCAGAAACGTCCCCCACGACCAGCGCGGTTTCGCGGTCATCGGTTTCGAAGACGTCATACAGGTCCCCGCCGACCTGCCACGCCGGCACACACTCGGCCGCGAACTGAATCCGCGTCGCGACACAGTTCTCGCTTGGAAACAAGTCACGCTGCACGCGCCGCGCCAGTTCCAATTCCTTTTCGATTTCCTTGCCGCGCAGGTAATTGCCGAATCGCAGGCCGATGATGATGACGGCGCCGAGCAGCGCAAAGGCGGCCGATACTCCGATGATCAGGTTATGTCGCAGGGGGCCGAAGTGCACCGAGATGCCGTCGGTGTACAACGCGATCTCGATCAGTTCCGGCCGGCGCCGCCGGTTCTGGGGCGGTTCCGGGCGCCAATTCGAGGGCGGTGCAGCGCCGGGCGGCGGCAAACGAAACGGACTGAGGGTAACAAGCACCTCGCCGTTTTCTGTCATCAGCCGCCGGGTCCGCCGGTCGCGGTTTTCCAACGACTCGCGCAAATCGTCGCGCGAGTAGCGGGGCGCGGCGTTGGGCGGAGCATCCCCAGCGACGACATCGCCCTCTACAGATAGAACCCTGATCCATGCGATCTGGCGTGGGGCTTCCTGCGCAACCTCGCGCAGCACCGGCCCCAGCCGGGAGGAGTCGCGCACTCCCGTAAGCCGCGCCGCCCGCGCAATCATAACCATGCGGTGATCGGCTTCGCGCTGCGCTTCCTGCCGGACCAGTCCGCGCGCGACGTACCGATACGTCATCACTGTTTCGGTCAGCAACAACAGACCGAGAAGTAAGCCGATTACGATCGAGCACCTGAACAACAGGTACCGCCCTCTTACTCGCTCGCTCATGATCGTCCGCTCACGCCAGCCGGATCGAACCGGCAGTTACTCTCATTGTCGCCTAGGATCATCACTGACGTTCGCCGCCGGCAGTGGTTTGACAGCGATTTACGATTTCATGCGGTCGCATACCATTACTGAAGATTCATGTCGATTCCGCCGCCCTCATACGACGTAAACCTGGAGAGCGCTGAAAGCGCGCAAATACAACAGGAGAGAGCACAATGAAATTCTTGAGTCTGTATAAGACCGTGGAACGGGGCGCACCCCCTTCACAGGAAGAAATGGCCAGAATGGGCCAACTCATCGAGGAAGGAATGAACGCCGGCTATCTCGTTGCCGTCGAAGGATGTCTGCCGAGCGCAGCCGGCGCGCGGGTCCGCCTTTCCAGGGGAAAGATCGCCGTCACCGACGGGCCATTCACGGAATCGAAGGAGGTAATCGGCGGGCTCGCCATCCTTCAGGCCGATTCGAAAGAGGAGGCCATCGAATACGTGAAGCGCTTCCTGAACGTAGCGGGTGACGGCGAGTGCGAAATCCGGCAACTGTACGAAGCAACCTCCGGCAGCGCAGCTTGACGCCGCCGCTTACTGACGTGCGCGGTTTTGACCTCTCGACAGAACCGCGACCGTCAGCCAGCGGATCGCTTGATCCCGGTAATCCACACGCCGGAGTGTTTGCCATGCTGCGTCATATCCATGCGCACAGTCTCGATTCCATTCCGCGCGAGCAGGTACGCGATACGGTTGAGGTCATAGTCGTACATGCCGATGACGCCTTTTGCGGGTATCAGGACAGAGGATTCGAAGACGCGCCAGAACGGCTCGGGCGCGCGGTGCGTGGTCACATGAAGCGATACCGCTCCGCCCGGTCTTAGCTGACGCAGCAGCCCGGCGATAATCTTGTATCCGCGCGCCGGCACAATGTGCTGGAGCACAATAAAGGAATTGACCCAGTCGACGGGCTCATCGAAGCCGTTTGTGAGGAAGCGCACGTTGTCAACGCCCTGCTGGCGCTGGCGCTGTTTGGCCAGTTCGATCATGGCGGGGGCGATGTCCACGCCCGTGACATCGCGGGCATAGGCCGCCATGGCCAGGGTCAGGCGACCGACGCCGCAGCCGAAATCAAGCGCTCGTTCGGGACGGAATGGCCTTTCAAGCGCTTCGATCCGTTGGACAATCGCGGCCACTTCGGAGCGGCCGCTGGCATAAAACTCCTCCACGACAGCGTCGGACAGATTTTCGGTTCGGAAGCGATCGTCGGTAAGGACCCCGAAAAACGGCTGACGGGCCGCGATATCGCGCCAGTCGCCGTCGGTGTCATAGGCAGCGCCCGGGTAGAAGCAGCGCAGCAGCCGCGCCAGGCGCGTCTGAAGATGCATCCACGCGCGCTCGTGCAGAGGACGGCCCTCGTCGCCGTCGTAAATGCGAAATGGAAGTGAACTCACTGCGGATGATGCAGCATGCCGCCGCCAAGAACGATTATCAAGCCACCAGCAGCGCCGTGGCTGCAGCCAATGCTCCTGCCGCGCCGGTCACGATCCCACTGAGCCAGATCATGCGCCGCTTGGTCAGAATGGCCAGTGAAGCCAGCACAATCGCGATCTCGAGCAGCGTTTCGCCGACATGCAGCCGCATCGCCTGGCGCCGCGCGCGCTCGCTTTCACGCTCGAACTCCCTGGCCTTCTCCTGCACCTGGTCGCTTTCGCGCTGATACCGGTCGACATTCGCAGCGTACTCCCGAGACTTCGGGGCGCCAGCAGGTCCTACGGCGGCCAGCACGTCGCGCGCGATTTCGGACTGGTAGCGGCGCATCGCTTTTGCCTGGTAAAACGCCCACTGGTCCGCGGCGCGCTGCTGGTTCACGAGCTCTTCGGTGGTTGCGATATGGCCCAGAACCGTGGCGATCGCCAGGGCAGCGGCGATGATCGCCATCGATACGGCCACCTTCCGATCGAACGGGCCGCGCGCTTCTTCGGCGTGTTCCTTCAATTCCTCTGACAACTCCATGTGTGCTGACTATCATCGGGCGAATACGGACGATGTTGCAACAGCCGCGGCTACGCGATCCGCCGTACTACACGCAAGGGGAGGGTCAGCAGCGCCCAGAGCAGCGCGAACACGCCGCCCACGGCGATTCCCACCAAGCGGAAAGGCAACAGGAGCAGCCACACGATCGGATACAGAACCAGCGCAAGCAGGGCCAGCGGCCAGCACAACACGAACAGCAGGCACCACAGCAGAAACGTGAACATTCGGGCTCCGGATAGAGCTACGCCACTCGCTCGGGCGAAGTTCCCGATATTCGCGGCGCGGCATCCGAGGCGTGATAGGAGCTTCGCACCAGCGGGCCGGATTCGACGTGACCGAATCCCAGCTCATACCCGATCCGCTTGAGGCGCTCGAACTCATCGACCGGGACGTAGCGGACGATCGGCAGGTGTTTCGGCGACGGCCGCAGATACTGACCGAGTGTAAGGATGTCGACGTTCTGCGCGCGCAGATCGCGCATGACCTGGATCACCTCGTCCAGCGTTTCCCCTAATCCCAGCATGAGCCCCGACTTGGTGGGGATTTCGGGCCGCTGCCGCTTGGCGTAGGCCAGAATGTCGAGTGAGCGCTCGTATCGCGCGCCCAGCCGGACTTGGCGATACAAGCGCGGCACGGTTTCAGTGTTGTGATTCAGAACGTCCGGGCGGGCCTCGAGCACCATGTCCACCGCGGCATGCGATCCCTGGAAATCGGGGATGAGGACTTCGACTCCGCAGCCCGGAATGCGTTCGCGGATGGCTCGAATGGTCATGGCGAACAGCTCGGCGCCGCCGTCCTTGCGGTCATCGCGGTTCACGCTGGTAATCACCGCAAAGCGGAGTCCGAGCGCGGCGCAAGCCTCGGCCACGCGGCGCGGTTCGTCATAATCCACCGGCAGAGGTCCGCCCTTTTGCACCGCGCAAAACCCACAGCGGCGCGTGCACACGTTGCCCAGGATCATGAACGTCGCAGTGCGCCGGTTCCAGCATTCGCCGATATTGGGGCACGCGGCGCTCTCGCACACGGTGTGCAGATTGAGTCCGGAAACCAGCGCTTTTAGTTGGCGATAGTTTTCCCCTACGGGCGCGGGAGCTCGGAGCCAGGCCGGACGCGGCTGTTTCGATTCAAGGGTGACGAGCACTATATCTCTATTCTACGAACCGCTCGTTCCGCTCTGGTCGATCATGTCGAGATCGTCCAGCCGCTCGTAATCGATGACCATTTGCGAGTTTTTCAAAGCGTCGATAAAGTCCTGCTCGCGTCCGTCGGCGACGTCGTACTCCCAGACTTCGGTCGCGATGCTCTCGAACGCGTCATCCTCGTCCATGACGTCCTGGACGTGCAAGGCGTCCGGAGCTGTCCGTTCCACAAATGCGCGGTCGAGCACCACGCCGTCCGGTAGATCGAGATCCACGTAGTCCGGCGGATTCTCAATCTGGTTCCCCTGGGAATCCGTACGCTCGAGAAAGGCAACTCGGAATTTCATACCACCCGGTGTTTAGACGGACGAGCAGCGGGAGTTGTGTCGGACGGCGTACGATACGATCGTGGAGTGAAGCAATTCACGCACACCATTGAAGTGCGCACGCGCGGCAAGGGGCTGTACGAATTCACCGATGCCGTCGCCGGCTGGGTCGCAAAGTGCGGCGTCGGCACAGGGCTGCTCACGGCTTTTGTGCAGCATACGTCGGCGTCGCTCACCGTG
This sequence comes from Bryobacteraceae bacterium, assembly GCA_035652975.1. Lineage (GTDB taxonomy): Bacteria > Acidobacteriota > Terriglobia > Bryobacterales > Bryobacteraceae > TMP-7. The sequence continues at coordinate 41,579 of DASRCT010000010.1, forward strand.
CAGGAGAACGCCGATCCGGACGTCATCCGCGATCTGAACGACTTTTTCGGGAGAATTGCGCCCGAAGACCAGCGACTGTATCGCCATACCATGGAGGGGCCGGACGACATGCCCGCCCATATCCGGGCGGCTCTCACTTTGACCCAGGTCTCCGTGCCCGTCATCGAAGGCCGGCTTGCGCTGGGGACCTGGCAGGGCATGTACCTGTTCGAGCACCGGGCGCGGGCGCATACGCGCCGGGTTGCGCTTCACTTGCTCGGCGACTGAGGCGCCGCGTCCGTAACCGTGACGACGACGGCTTCGAGTTCGCGGGTCAGCTTTTCAAACGCCTGGATGCTGACCACTGATCCGGATGGAATGCTTGCGGCGTCAATCGGCCGCTCGCCCTTCATGAACCGCGTCCGTTTGGATCGCATGAACGTCAATTGGTTGTCCGGCTCGGGCTCGATGACAATTTTCTTTTTATCGATCGATTTGAGCACGCCAGAAAACGTGACCAGCAGCTTGTCCTTTTGCTGCGGCGAGGCTGCCGGGGCGAGCAGCGCGACAGCGGCGAGCAGCGCCAGAATCCGCATACGCTATCATTTAGCCATGACGGAGGAGTCGTCATGAACGTTTCTCGTCGCAAGTTTCTGGAATCGACCGCGCTCGCGAGCGCTTCGGCGCTGATGGGCGCTGAAATCGACCGCAAGACCGGCATGCCTATGCGTCTTCTCGGACGCACGGGCGCGCGCGTTTCCGTCCTCGCTTTCGGGTGCGGCAGCCGGTTCCTGCAATATAAGGATCCGGACCAGGCCGCCGAAGCGCTCGACAAGGCGTTCGCGAAAGGCATCACCTACTACGACACCTCCGATGACTACGGCGACGGCGAGAGCGAGCGCCGTCTCGGTCAGGCTATGAAGTCGCGCCGCGACCAGGTGTGGATAGCCACCAAGGTCAGCGTTCGAAAGGGTGATGACGCGATGCGGCGTATTGAGCGCAGCCTGAAGAACCTCGGGACGGACCGGGTGGACCTCATCCACATACATAGCCTGACCACCGACGCCGATCTGGCTGCGATTGAGGCGCCGGATGGCGTGCTGAATGCGCTTTACAAACTGCGCGACCAGAAAGTTTGCCGGGCCATTGGGGTCACCAGCCACACGGACCCGTTCGTGTTGCGGAAGTGCATTGAGCGAAACGATCTCGATTGCACGCAAATGGCCCTGAATGCCGCTCGCATGGGCGCCGCGTCCGGCGCGCACCCGCTTCCGCCCGATACGGACAGCTTCGAGAACATCGCCCTTCCGGCCGCGCTCAAGAAGAAGATGGGCGTTACGGCTATGAAGATTTTCGGTCAGGACAAGCTGTCAAACGCGGCGCCGGCTGAGGACTTGATCCGATATTCGATGTCGCTGCCGGTCGCCGCGACGGTGATCGGGATGCCAAAACTCGAATACCTGGAGCGGAATGTCGCGGTAGCTAAGGCGTTCAGGCCGATGCCAGCCGACGAAATGAAGCGACTATCCACCAGACTCTCGGTCGCCCATAAGGCCAGCCTGGACCTGTTTTTCCGAGATCACTTGGACTGCTGACGCGCTTTGACAGAGCAGCCGTCCTGATTTGGTTCCAAACTACCTCGGCGGGTGGTCTGGACCGCAGCGGGAATCACCGCCGCACTGCACCCGCGGCTGGCGTTGAGCTCAGATGAGCAGGGCGCCGTTCGGCCAGCCCCTGCGGCCTCAGCGTTCCGGAAGCCGGTAGACGGCCCGAGGCGGCCGGTTTACGGAGCCATACGCGGCTGACCGCAAGCCCACGCTTATGGCCAGCAGAACTGCGGCGCCAATGAGCAATTCCATGCTGGTAATGTAGACGAGAGCGGGCGTTTTTCTCACCGCAGGCCGCCTCCGCGCTGCCTCCGCGCGGAGTGAATTATCATAACGGTTCGGACCATTCCCTATGCAACCCGTACCCGTCAATCAACAACAAGCCCTCGTACAGAGATTAATGGACGCCTGTGGCGGCAGCTATTCACCCCAGGTTCGCCGCCGATATTTCCTCTCGGGTCCGCAATGGGCCGCCGCGTACGAAGGACAGGCGCTCTTTCATGCTCCGACGCGCCATCCCGTCGGGTTTGAGGAGGTGATCCGCAAGTATGCCGAAGTCGGGATCGGCTACTGGACCACGCACGACACGGACGTGATCCCTACCGATAAGCTGTTCACAGACGAGCAATGGGAGATCGTGGCGCGGATCAAGAAGGCGCTTGCCGAGAACGGTTTGAAGTGCTCGATGGTCACCACGGAGACATTTCACCATCCGGTTTGGGCTGCGAGTCCTGCCGCCGAGTCGCCGGAAGTTCGCGAATACGCCAAGCAGCGACTGAAGAATACGGTCCATATTGGCCACGAGCTGGGAGCGCAGTTTGCCGTCTACTGGCCCGGATCGCTCGGCTACCTGGTGCAAGGGGCAATTGACGAGACGGAAACGCTGCGCTGGTACGCCGAAGGCGTGAACGCGGCCTGCGAAGCAGATCTGGCGCTGGCGAAGCAGTACGGGCGGCCCGCGCTAAAGCACTGCCTGGAGGCTAAGCCGTTCGAGCCTCAAGCGGAAATCCTGCTGCCTACCAGCGATGCGATGCTCGCGTTCATCTCCTCGGGTCTCCTCACCCATCCGGACATGGTGGGCCTTAATCCTGAGTATCTGCATGAGCTGATGTGGGGCAGCGCGCCGCGGGCGGCGCTGGCGCGCGCGCTTCTGGCCAAAAAACTGTTCCACTTCGATATCAACGACGGATACCGTCTGAAACACGACGTCGATATCGCGGTGGCGCTGGTGAACCCGCTGGACTGGCTGAACGTGCTTGTGCTTTTGCGCAGTCACGGTTATACCGGCCCGTTCAATTTGGACTACAAACCCCCGCGCACGACCAGCAATTTTGGCGTCTGGGCGGTGAGCTTCCCCACCGCCGTCGATCGCTTTATCACGTTGTGGGAGATGGCAGGCGATGTGATCTCGGATCCGGTGATCAAAGAGGCGACAGATGCTTTGAAAGCCGGAGGGGGAGCGGCCGACGCCAAGGACGCCCGTGCGCTGGTGGAGGCGAACAAGGAGCTGTTGAGCCTGCATGAGCTCATCGCTCACCGCATTTTCCAGATCCTGATCGGCGCTCACCGGGGACGGCGCTACCTGGTGTAGCAGCCGTCTCCCGGAGCTAAGTTTCCTTGAGAATCCGCCGTGCGGCGTTATAGCCTGGCGCTCCCATGACGCCTCCGCCGGGATGCGCTCCGCTTCCGCAAAGATAGAGGCCGCGCACCGGCATCCGGTAGCGCGCCCATCCGGGAACCGGACGCATGATGAACATCTGATCCAGGCTCATCTCTCCATGGAAGATATTGCCGCCGGTGATCCCGAACCGACGCTCCAGGTCGAGGGGCGTGAGCACCTGTTTATCGATGATGATTTTGCGAATATTCGGCGCGTATTCTTCGATGACGTCGATCACCCGTTCGTAAAACGGCTCTCGTAACTCTTCCCAGGAACTCTCACGTAGCGTGTAAGGCGCATATTGCAAAAAAATGCCCATGATATGCTTGCCGGGCGGCGCAAGCGAGGGGTCGTATACGGTGGGAATCGTCATTTCAAGCAGCGGCGAGCGGGACGGGCGCCCGTACTTGGCGTCGTCCCAAGCTCGCTCGACGTACTCGATGGACGGACAGATGTGCATCGTGGCGCCATGCTGCGGACCTGGCGCGCCGGGCAACGCCCTAAACTCGGGCAGGCCGCTCAGCGCCAGGTTGATTTTCAGGGAGGCGCCTTCGCAGCGGAATTTTTCGATCGCTTCGAGGAAATCCGGATCGAGGTGGCGGCGGTCGATCAAGCGCAGGAAGGTGCGTTTCGGATCGCAGTTGCTGGCCACCACCTTGGCCCCGATCTCCTCGCCGGATTCCAACGCCACGCCCGTCACCGCCCCCGCGCGGATGAGGATTTGCCGCACTGGCGCTCTGGTGCGGATCAT
>DASRCT010000011.1:0-95883 GCA_035652975.1 Bryobacteraceae bacterium
GCTGCTTGCCCGCGGCGGTGCGAGGACCGGTCCACGAGGAGATTACGGTATTGGTTTCAAGCGCCATGGGAATGTCTTCCGGAGCCCGCAAGGCTCCTCTACTTCCATTGCAGCACGGCAAAACAAGCGCTCAGGAGTGAAATCGTTGAAAATACGGGTTTTGTTCAGCGGGAACGGCTATTTTCGATGTCACGACAGCTGCACCGGTACGGTACGACGAGCGCTTTCCGCCCAACCAGAGTGGCAGGTACTGTGATGCTGCGCGGTGAAATCGAGGAGAATAGGGGAGGCATCCGGCTACAGCTGGCGGCCGCCTGGCGATGAGCGTAACGATTCAAGAACGCGCGACCCGGTTCGTCGATCTGCACAAGGGGCCCGGCGCGTTCATCCTTCCGAATCCGTGGGACATCGGGTCGGCGCGCATTCTGGCCGGGCTGGGGTTCCAGGCGCTGGCCACCTCGAGCGCCGCCTCGGCGTGCGCGCTTGGGAGGAAAGATCACGAGCTGTCGCGCGACGAGGCGCTGGCGCACGGACGCATGATTGCCGAAGCAACGGATCTGCCCGTTTCGGCGGATCTGGGCAATGGCTTCGGCGACGCGCCGGAGACGGTGGCGGAAACAGTCCGCCTGGCGGCCGGCGCGGGGCTGGTGGGGTGCACGATTGAGGATGCGACGGGCAATCCGGACCGGCCCCTTTATGATTTTGAACATTCGGTGGAACGGATCGCGGCAGCGGCCGAGGCCGTGCGCTCGCTTCCGTTTCCGTTTCTATTGACGGCGCGAGCGCACAATCTGCTGTATGAGCAGGGCGGGCTGAACGAAACCATCCGACGGCTGAAGGCCTTTGAGGAGGCGGGTGCGGATGTGCTGTTCGCGCCCGGGCTGCCTGACATCGACTCGGTGCGCACGGTGTGCGCCGCGCTGTCGAAGCCATTCAATTTCATGGCCGGCATTCCGAAGAAATCGTTTTCCGTCGGGGACCTCGAGGCGGCGGGAGTCCGGCGCATCAGCCTTGCGACGTCGCTGTACCGCGCGGCGATGACCGGGTTTCTGGATGCCGTGCGCGAGCTGCAAGAGACGGGCGGGTTCGGGTTTGTTGACCGATGCGTCACGACGGCGGAGCTGTTCAGGCTGACCGGCGCTTGAGCCAGGCGCCTGACTCCAACGCCGGGCGTTGGAGTCAGGCGCCGCAAACGACTTTGGCAAACTCCTGAAACACCTGCTGCGCGGCGGATTCAATATTCCTGTTTGCTTTCGAGAACCAGACCCGGTAGGAGAGACTGAGCGCTGAAAGCGTGAGCGCAGCCAGGACATGGGCGGTCACCTCGTTTTTGCACCGCTTTGCGAAGGCCGCAGCCAGCCGGTCCTGGAGCTCCGCCACGCGGGACAGTTGGGCTTCGCGCGCGGCGGGGTATCTGGCCGCTATGGCCATCACCTTGCGCATACGCGGATCGGAAACGGTGCTGTGCGCGACCTCGAGCACCACGCTGCGGAACAGCTCCGCAGCCGAGGATGCGGCGGGGCAAGATTCGATGGCCTGGGTCAGCGACGCGCCGTAGCTCAGGACGGGCTGCGCCATGAGGTCCCGTTTGGATTCAAAGTGCCGGAAGAAGGTGCGGCGCGAGGCGCCGGCGGCGTTGACGATGTCGTCGACGGTGGTCTCTTCAAATCCCTTTTCGAGAAACAGGTCGATGGCCGCAGTCCAGATGGCGTCGCGGACGAACCGCTGTTTGCGGGCTTGAAGCGGCAGGGCGGCGGCGTGGTTTTGGGGGCCGCGGCGGGAATCGGCGCGCATGCTCCGACCATAGCACAGTTCTGACATAGAGGATCACGATGTCACTTGATGTTGACATGACACTGAGTGTCAGTATAGACTGGGGTCCATGCGCGCGGGCCAAACCGCCCGGCGCCGAGAGCGCAGAAGAGGAGAAACGCGATGAAACTGCCATTGGTGCTCGCCCTTGGGGCGATCGCCGCGCTGACCCTGGCCGCGGCCGATGTGGCCGGCGTATGGAAAGGCTCCATGGAGACCCAGTTGGGAGACACCGAGGTGATCATTACCATCGAACCGGGAGCGACTCTGACCGGCAAGGTCCAGGCCGGGCAATACGAAGCGCCGATTGAAAACGGCAAGCTGGCGGGCGACAGGATTTCGTTTGAAATCAATATCGACCCCGGCAAGGTGGTGTATGAAGGGACGGTTTCGGGCGACGAAATGAAGCTCAACGTGACGGGGACTCAGGGCAATAAGTACGAGCTGATCTGCAAGCGGGAGAAACGTGCGAGAAGCGGGGCGCCGGAGGGGGGTCTGGCGGTTGGCGACGCCTCCGGGACGCGGGACGTGATGACAGGGAGGCAGGGCGGCGAGACGGAGCGGCGGGCGAGGCGACCGCTCCTGCCAGCGCCGTCGCCACGCTAACGACGCCAGTAGCCGCCGTAATAGTGGCGTCCGTAGTACCGCGGAGCGACCCAGCGCGCTCCGACAAATGGCGGTCGCACCCAATAGCCCGGCCGCCAGCGGTAATAGCCGCCGTATGGATACCAATACCCTGCGACCCAGGTATAGCCCGGGCCGGGGCAAGGCGGCGCATAGTAGACGGGCGGAGGCGGCGGGGGAGCGTAGACCACGACCGGAGGAGGCGGCGCATACGCAATGTAGCCTCCGCCGAATCCAACGCCCGCGCCAATTCCGACGAACACGCGGGCGCCGGCGAACATGGAAGCGGCGCTCAGTATGAACAAGAGAGCAAGTTTCGTTTTCATTTGTGTCCTCCTACGCGGCGCAGGCCGCCGCGCCACACACGCTCAGGATGCACACGAGATTCCGAACTGAAGCCATTGAAAATATTGAAGGAGCTGCGCCCACAGGTAGCCGTGCTGCACCACCGGTGGTGGAAATCAACCACCGAGCAACCGGCATTTCCGGCTGATTGTCACGCCGTGTCACAGAGGGCTGCGAGGGGCGCGCGCGCCATTGAACCAGCGCGAAACGGCGGCGTGGTGAAGATCCGTGAATGGTAGACTGAAAGTTCACCGCCGAGGTCAATCGCCAAAATTGTGGACGCCGAACGCTGGGAGCAGGTCAAGCATCTTTTCGAGTCGGCTCTAACGCTCGAATCGTCCGAGCGGGAGACATTCATCTCCAGGTACGCCGGCGGCGACGGGGAGTTGCGGCGGGAGGTTCTCTCGCTGCTCGAGTCTCACGACGAGACGGGGGACTTTCTGGAGAAGCCGGTGCTTTCGGTGCAGGAATTTGCGGAAAGCGCGGCGGCGGAACCGAACCTAATCGGCCAGCGAGTGGGCGCCTGGCGACTGATCGAGCAAATCGGGCGGGGCGGAATGGGCGCCGTGTATCTGGCGGCGCGGGCGGACAACGAATTTCGAAAGCAAGTTGCCATCAAGCTGATCCGGGGCGGCATGGAGACAGAGTTTGCCATCCGCCGCTTCCGCAACGAGCGGCAGATCCTGGCGCGCCTGGAGCACCCCAACATCGCGCGGCTGATTGACGGCGGAGCGACGTCCAGCGGGATGCCCTATTACGTGATGGAGTACGTGGAGGGCGAGCCGCTGACGCAGTACTGTGAATCGCGACGAACGCCTTTGCGCGAGCGGGTGGAGATTTTTCTGAAGACTTGCGCGGCGGTGCATTACGCGCACCGCCGCATGATCATCCATCGCGACCTCAAGCCGAGCAACATTCTGGTGAAGCAGGACGGCACGCCGAAGCTGCTGGATTTCGGGATTGCGAAGTGGCTCGACCCGGAGAACGATTCGGCGGCCGAGACGACGATCGGAGGGTTCCGGATTGTGACGCCGGCGTACGCCAGTCCGGAGCAGATGCGGGGCGAGCCTGCGACGGTGCGGAGCGACGTATATGCGCTGGGGGTGATTCTGTTCGAATTGATGGCGGGCCGGCGGCCTTCGAGCGCGCCGGGCGGGGATCCATTCGAGCTGCCGGCGCAGGGCTGGGACGAAGCGACGGCGCGGCTGGCCGGGGAACTGCGAAAAGTTGTGATGAAGGCAGTGCGGCAGGACCCTGCGGAGCGGTACGCGTCGGTGGAGGCGTTGGAGACGGACATCCGGCGGTGCCTGGAGGGCGAGTCCTTGCCGGCGCCGGCGCAGCCTGGGGCCGGAGCCAGCGCGGAGCCGCCCTCGCCGGGCTCAGTCGCTGTACTGCCCTTCCGGCTGCTGGCGAGCGACAGCAGTTCGGATGGATATCTGGGTCTGGGCATTACCGACGCGGTGATCACGCGGCTGAGCAACATTGGACGGATTTCGGTCCGGCCTACGAGCGCGGTGATGAATTATCACGCCAATATGGACGCGCTGAGCGCCGGGCGCGAGTTGAACGTGGAATTCATCGTCGAAGGGCGGGTGCAGAAATCGGGCGAGCTGGTGCGAGCGACAGTGCAGCTGGTGCACGTTGAGACGCGCAAGCCGGTGTGGGCGGGCTCATTTCAAGAGCAGTTGAACGACCTGCTGAAGGTCGAGGACTCCATCGCCGAGCAGGTGGCGCAGGCGCTGGCGCCGCAGCTGAGCGGCGAGGAGCGGGAGCAGCTGGCGCGTCCGGGCACGACGAGCGCAAAGGCGCACCAGGCGTATCTGCGGGGGCGGTTTCACTGGAGCAAGCTGACCGACGATTCTTTGGCGCAGGCGCTGCTGTGCTTCATGCAGGCGATTGCCGAGGATCCGCAGTATGCGCGCGCGCACGCCGGCGTGGCGGATTATTACATTCAATTGGGCATTCGAGGCGGATTGCCGCCGGCCGAATCCTTCGCGGCGGCGAAGGAGGCGGCTGCGCGAGCGGCCGAGATCGACCCTTCGCTGGCGGAGGCTCACGCCTCACTGGGGTTTGCGCTGTGGGCGCACGACGGCGACACGGCGGCGGCGCAGCACCATTTCCACCTGGCCATTGCGCTGAACCCGGACTATGCGCCGGCGCATCACTGGCTGGGGCTTCTCAATTCGGCGCTGGGCAAGCCGGAGATGGCGGCGGCGAGCCTGGAAACGGCGCGCAAGCTGGACCCGCACAGCCGGATGTATGCGGGGGACCTGGCGATGGCGCATTACCATGCGCGCAACTACGACGCGGCGATTGCGTGCGCGAGGCAGGCGATGCACAGCATGGGGCGCGGTTCGGGGTCGGAGAGCATTCTGGCGCTGGCGCTGCTGGAAAAGGGACAGATCGAAGATGCGCTGGCGGCGGCGCAGAACATCAGCGAACTGCAAAACCGGCCCTGGTTTTCCTTCTGCATACTGGCGCTGACGCAAGGCGCGGCGGGCGATCTCCGGGCTGCCCGGAGCCTGCGCGAGCGGCTGGAGCGGGAAGGCAGCGGGCGTTATATTTCAGGGTCGGCGATGGCTCTGGCGGATCTTGCGTGCGGCGAAAGAGAGCGGGCGATTGCGCGGCTGGAGCAGGCGGTCCGGGATCGCGACTGGTGGACGGCGTTCCTTGGGGTGAGTCCGGCGTGGGATCCGTTGCGCAGCGATCCGGGATTTCGGAAGCTGCTGGCGTGTGGCCAGCCGGAGCGCCGGGCGATGGTGGACGCGAGGCCGGCCGCTCCAGGGGCGCGGGAGCGCTGGCGGCGGGCGCCGCGGTGGCGCATGGTTGCGGCGGCGTTGATTCTGGGGGCTGTCGCCGGGGGCGCGCTGTACTGGAAACGCCAGCTTGCGCCGGCGCCGTTGCAGCGCGCCTCGATTTCGCGCCTGACTTCGAATGGGACGGCTGAGCGGGCGGCGCTGTCGCCGGACGGGCGCTATGTGGCGTACACCGCGCGCAGCGAGGGAAAGCTTTCGGTGTGGGTGCGGGACGTGAAGGCCCGGGAGCCGTATCGAATCGCGGGACCGATCGACGCGGAAATCCGGACCATCGGCTTTACGCGCGGCGGCGCACGGGTGGCGTTTGCCGCGTTCAAGTACAACGATCCCACCAACGGGGAACTGTACCTGTTGCCGGTGAGCGGCGGGGGACTGTCTTCGGCGATGTCGCACATTCCCGGTCCTGTGGGACTGACCGATGACGAAGCGATGATCGCGTTCCTGCGAGCCAACCCGGCCAGCGGCTCCGACGATCTGGTTATCCGCCACACCTATGGCGGGGAGGAGCGCGTGGTGGCGTCGCGAAAGTATCCGGATCGTTTTGCCTGGAGCGCCGTGCCATCGTGGTCGCCGGACGGGAAGTGGATCGCTTGCGCGGTGGCGGGCTCCGACCGGCTTGGTTTTCGCTTCGCGCTTGCGCTGGTGAGGGTTGATGACGGCTCAATCCGGATTCTGGAGAGTCCGCGATGGCAGGATGTGGACCGCATTGCGTGGCTGAGCGATTCGGCTCAGCTCGTGGTCACGGGCCAGGAGGTGAATTCGTCATTTCATCAGATCTGGCATATTCCGCTGGGCAGAGGCGAGCCGGTCCGCATCACCAACGATCTGAACGATTATGCCAGTCTGGGCGTAACTCCGGACGCCTCCGCGCTGGTTTCGGTACAGCGGCAGACGATCATCAATATGTACGCGGTGCGGTGGAACGATCCGGATAATGCGGAGCAGATCACGCCGGGCGGCGGACGGTACTTCGACGTGGCATCCGGGCCGAACGGGAGCATTTTTTATGCGAGCGACGCGATCGGGCCCGCCAACATCTGGAGTATCCGCATCGACGGCAGCGGGCAGCAGCAGCTCACCTATGATCTGGGGCGGTGCTATTCGCCAGCGGCTTCGCCGGACGGACGGACCATTGCCTTCCATTCCAATCATGGCGGGAGCTGGAACATCTGGAAGATGGATCGGGACGGACGCAATCTGGTTCAACTGACGAAGGATTCGCGAGACAGCAACTGGCCGCAATTCACGCCGGACGGCAAATTCATTGTGTATCACCACACCGGCGACAAAGTGCTTTCGAGCATCTGGAAGGTTGCGGTGGACGGCGGAACGCCGGTGGAGATCATCGCGCGGGAATCGATGCATCCGACGGTGGCGCCCGACGGGAAGCTGGCGGCGTGGATCAACGAGACTCCGGGCGCGCAGCGCTGGAAGATTGCGGTGTTTCCGCCGGACGGCGCGCAACCGCTGAAGACGTTCGGCTTCGAGGGGAACGTGATGCCGGCGCCGAGGCTGCGTTGGACGCCGCAGTCGGACGCGGTCACGTATGTCGACCGGCGGAACGGCGTAGCCAATATCTGGCTCCAGCCGGCGTCCGGCGGCGCGCCGAGGATGCTGACGAACTTCACGTGGGGGCAGATCTATTCGTTTGACTGGGCGCGGAACGGGACGCTGGTGCTTTCGCGCGGCATCAGTACGACGGATGTGGTGCTGATCGGGGTTCGCGGGCAGGGGTAGGCGGCAGGCAGCGGGGCCCGCGGTGGCGCGGGTGGAAATTGGCGGCGCATACGGCCCCTGGCGCGCTCAGACGGTTGCCGAGGCCGGCCGTCCGGGCGTTTTTGTTTAAGCCAAAATTTGTTTCACGACATTGCCGGCCGTATCCGTCAGGCGGAAGTGGCGGCCCTGGAACTTGTAGGTAAGGCGCTTGTGATCGACGCCGAGGCAATGGAGGATGGTCGCCTGGATATCATGCACGTGGACCGGGTCGCGCACCACGTTATAGCAGTAATCGTCGGTTTCGCCGAGCGTGACGCCGCCCTTGACGCCGCCCCCGGCCATCCACATGGTGAAGCATCGCGGATGATGGTCGCGTCCGTAGTTCGCCTCGGTGAGTTTGCCCTGGCAGTACACGGTGCGGCCGAATTCCCCGCCCCAGATCACGAGGGTTTCATCGAGAAGTCCGCGCTGCTTGAGATCGAGGATGAGCGCCGCTGAGGGCTGATCGACGCTCTCGCATTGCAGGCGAAGATCGCGGGGCAGGTCGTTGTGCTGATCCCAGCCGCGCTTGTAGATCTGCACGAAGCGCACGTTGCGTTCGACCAGGCGCCGCGCCAGGAGGCAGGCTGCGGCGTAGGTTCCGGGCTTGCGCGAATCGGGTCCGTAGAGCTCGAAGACATGCTCGGGCTCTTTGGAGAGATCGGTGAGTTCCGGAACGGAGGTTTGCATTTTATACGCCATCTCATACTGCGAAATGCGCGCTTCGATCTCCGGATCGGCGAAGGATTGTTCGCGGATTTCGTTCAACGCCCTGATGGTGTCGAGCATGCGCCGGCGCGCCTCCTTGCTGATGCCGGGCGGATCCGAAAGGTACAGAACGGGATCGCTGCCGGCGCGAAAATTGACGCCCTGATATTTGGAAGGCAGGAAGCCGCTGCTCCACAAGCGCGAGAAGAGCGGCTGGTCGGTATTCAGCGCGCTGGCTTGCGTGATCAGCACCACGAAGGCGGGCAGGTCGTGATTCTCGCTGCCGAGGCCGTAGCTGATCCAGGAGCCCATGCTGGGGCGGCCCGGCTGCATGAATCCGGTCTGGATGAAGGTGATGGCGGGGTCGTGATTGATGGCTTCGGTATTGACGGTTTTGATAATCGCGATATCGTCGACGATTTTGCCGTGGTAGGGGAGCAGCTCGCTCAACCAGGCGCCGCACTGGCCATACTGCTTGAAGCTGAAGATGGAGGAGGCGACAGGCAGCGTTTTCTGTCCGGAGGTCATGCCGGTGATGCGCTGGCCCATGCGGACCGACGCCGGCAGTTCGGTTCCCTGATACTTTTTGAGCTGGGGCTTGTAATCGAACAGGTCCATCTGCGAAGGGCCGCCGGATTGATGCAGGAAGATGACGCGCTTCGCGGTGGGCGGGAAATGGGGCAGGCCGCGGAGGCCGCCATTGGCCGACGCATCGGGGAGCGTTCCGGCGGCGAACGCTTCGGGCGTCAGCAGGGAGGCCAGCGCGGCCGTGCCGATGCCGACGCTGGCGAGGCCGAAGAAATGCCGGCGCGTCATCGCCAGTTTCAATTCGTTATCGGGCGTCATGTCGCTGCTACTCCTTTGTAATGGTTTCATCGAGGTTTAGAATGGCGCTGGCCACGGTGGTCCAGGCCGCCAGTTCGGAGGGTTTGAGGCGGGGGTCGGGTTTGGACTCGCCGACCGAGAGCAACTGTCTGGCGCGCTCCGGACTGGCCTTATATTCGGCCAGTTCTTTGATTTCAAGATCGCGCAGCAGGCGCACTTCCCGAGCCGAGGGACGGCGTCCGGCAGCGAGGCGGAAGCCCCATTCGATGCGGCGGGCGTCGTTGTGGGGGGCTTCTTCGAGCATGCGCTGCGCCAGCGCCCGCGCGGCTTCTACGTAGGTGGGGTCGTTCATCAAGACCAGCGCCTGGAGCGGGGTATTGGTCACGCTGCGGCGGGCGGTGCACTTCTCACGGTCCGGCGCATCGAAGGCGATGAGCGAGGGTGGAGGGCTGGTTCGCTTCCAGAAGGTGTACATGGTGCGGCGATACAGATCGTCGCCGTGGCTGGGCGTGTAGGTCTGCGCGGAGAAGCCGTCGCCGAACGAGGTTTCTTCCCACAGGCCGGCGGGTTGATAGGGGAACACGCTGGGGCCGCCGATGCGCTCCTTCAACAGGCCCGCGGCGGCGAGCGCGTTGTCGCGGATCATTTCAGCGGGCAGGCGGAAGCGCGGCCCGCGCGCGAGCAGGCGGTTTTCGGGATCCTTCTCGATGAGCTGCGGGGTCGCGCGCGAAGACTGCCGGTAGGTGGCCGACGTCACGATGAGGCGCTGCATGGCGCGAACATCCCAGCCGGTGCGAATGAACTCTGTGGCGAGCCAGTCGAGCAGCTCAGGATGGCTCGGCGGATCGCCCTGGGCGCCGAAGTCCTGCGCGGTCTTCACGATGCCAGCGCCGAAATACATTTGCCAGAACCGGTTCACGGCGACGCGCGCGGTCAGCGGGTGGGTGGGGCTGACCAGCCATCTGGCGAGCGTCAGGCGGTTGAGCGGAGCGTCCTTGGGCAGCGGTGGGAGGATGGCGGGAACGCCGGGCGTCACTTTCTCGCCGCGATTGCGATAGTCGCCGCGGCCGAGGACCACGGTTTCGCGCGGCTTCTCCATTTCGGCCATCACCATGGTGGTGGGGATGACGGAGTTCAGAGCGTCCTTCTCGGTCTTGAGCCACTTCAATTCCGACCAGGCGCGGCGATAGGGCGGCGGCGCCTCGTAGCTCAGGAAGTAATCGCGAAGCCACTCCTTCTGTTGCCGGGTGCGGCTGGGGGGAAGCGTGGCGAGCGTGGCGCGAAGCGGATCGTCCGACCACAAGACGGCGATTTCAGCGGGCGTGAGCGTGCGGCTGTAAATGCGCAGATCATCCAGGCGTCCGCGGAAGCGCGGGCCGAAGGCGGGATTGCCGATTTCGAGCGGAGCGTCGTTTGCGACCGCGCCGGCGAGCGAATCGCGCAGGACGTCGATCTGGGAGCGGCGTCCGTTGACAAAGATCTGAACGCCGCTCGCTTTCCCCGAGCCGTCATAATTCACCGCGACCTGATACCAATCGACGGCGATCAGGCGCTCGCGCGCTCCGACTTCAATGGCATCATCCTTAGCGCCGCCGATGCGCACAAAGAGGCGGGGGCTGCGCTGCTGAATGTCGCTCAGAACGTAATCGTCGAGATAGAGCTCGATTCCGCGGCCGTCGGGCGCAAGCTTGGTCAGCACGGGATTGCGGCGGGCGCCGCCGGGACGGATCCACAGGGCGATGGAGAACGGCTTTCTGCTTCCGATATCGAAGGGACCGAAATCGACCTGGGTTTGACCGTCAAAATCGGCTGAATTTCCGATCATGCCGGGGCCGTAGGTGACCTCGCCCTTGATGGTCTTGCCGCGGCGGAAATGGCCGCTGATGTCGGAGAGATTCCCATCCAGCTCATACCAGGCGTCCAGCGCATCGCGCGGCGTTTCGGGCAGCGAGGCCAGGCGCTCCGGCTCCCATCTGGCCTGAAGCGGAGCGATCACTTCCTCAGCCAGCGTTTTTTCGTGGGCTGCGATATCGTCGGAGAGCGATTTGAGGCGCGCGGCCTGAGCGGGAGAGGGCAGCTGCAAAATCGGCTCGGCGTTGCCGCGGCGGCCGTCGAGCCCTTTTTCGTTTACCGTGTTGAAGAAGGCGTAAAACCGGTAGAACTCCTTCTGGCTGATGGGGTCGTACTTATGATCATGGCAGCGGGCGCAGCCCATGGTGAGTCCCAGCCATGTGGTGGCGGTGGTTTCAACCCGGTCGACGACGTATTCGTTCTGATACTCTTCGGGGATCGCGCCGCCTTCGAAATTGATCATGTGATTGCGGTTGAAGCCGGTGGCGATGCGCTGTGAGAGGGTGGGGTTGGGAAGCAGATCGCCGGCGAGCTGTTCGATGGTGAACTGGTCATAGGGCATGTTTTGGTTGAACGCATCGATGACCCAGTCGCGCCAGCGCCACATCTCGCGGTGGCTGTCGATGTGATAGCCGTGGGTGTCGGCGTAGCGCGCCAGGTCGAGCCAGTGCATGGCCATGCGCTCGCCGTAGCGAGGCGAGCGCAGCAGGCGGTCCACCACCTTTTCGTACGCGTCGGGGCTCTTGTCGGCGAGGAACGCATCGACTTCAGCGGGCGTGGGCGGCAGACCGGTTAGGTCGAAGGTCACGCGGCGGATCAAAGTGGCGCGGTCGGCCTCGGGCGACGGTTTGAGGCCTTCGTGGTCCAGGCGGGCGAGGATGAAGGCATCAATGGGGTTGCGCACCCAGGCCGGATTGGAGACTTGCGGGATGGCGGGGCGTTTCGGCGGGACATAGGCCCAGTGCACGGTCCATTCGGCGCCCTGATCGATCCACTTGCGGATGAGCTCGATCTGCTCTTTGGTGAGCGACAGTCCGGACGATACGGGGGGCATGCGCAGGGCGGGTTTCTCCGCGGTGATGCGCTGGATCAGGCGGCTGTGCGCGGAATCGCCGGGGACGATCAACCTGTAGCCGCCGCGATCGGCGAATGCGCCGCCATCCTTTATATCGAGGCGGAGCCGGGCCATCCGTTTGGCTTCATCGGGGCCATGACAGGCGAAGCATTTGTCGGAGAGGAGGGGGCGGATCTGGCGATCGAAGTCGACGCGGTCGGCGGGTTTCGGGGGCGACGCCGCACCGATTGGCCCCAGCCCAAGAGAGAAGATCAGCAGGGGGACGGAACGAACGAAATCCCGATGGCGCATAGGCAGGAACGCAGAAGCGCCCTTCATCAAATATACATCAGGCAGGCGGGCGTGGATCGATTCAAAAAAAGGAAATTGGCTTATTCGGCTCGCCGCGGCTTGGTTTTAGAAGGATCGGCGATGATTCCGGCGCCCTCCTTAATGGCGACGATCCGGTTTGCGGCGACATCTTTGAGCTGCTCCACAGCTCCGCTGGGCCAGCGGATCTCGATACGGTTCACGATACGCTGGGCGCCCAGACCGAAATGCAGTCGCGGGTCGTTATTCGACAGAAAACTGCCGCCGGCGCGCACGTGATCGTACTGGACCAGATCGCCGGCTTGGACTTTGACTTGCGCGCCGATTGCGCCGCGGTTGCTTCTGCTTCCGATGAGCTTCAATTCGATCCAGTTTGCGCGATTGCCGCCGACATTCTCGAGCAACTGCGGATGGTCGTCGATGTTGGAGACGATGACGTCCAGATCGCCGTCGTTGTCGAAATCGCAATAGGCGCCGCCGCGGGCAGAGCGCCACGGCATCGCGCTCAAGCCGGCTTCGCGGGACGCATCAGCAAACCGGCCATTTCCGAGATTACGGAACAACTGGAGGGGCTGCCGGTATTTTTCGGTCGTTTTGCCGTCGACCTCGGGATAGACGTGGCCGTTTGCAGCGAACAGGTCCGGCCAGCCGTCGTTGTCGTAGTCGAAGAAAAAGGTCGCCCACCCGAGCCAAGGAATGGTGGGTTCGCCCAATCCGGCCGGATAGGAAACGTCGGAGAAGAATCCGCGGCCGTCGTTGTGATACAGCACGTAATTGTCATTGGCGAAGGTGGTGACGAACAGGTCCATGCGGCCGTCGTGATCGTAATCGCCGACGGCGACGCCCATGCTGGACATCTCCTTGCCGTCGGCGTTCATCGCGACTCCGGCGGGAATTCCGATCTCTTCAAAGCGGCCGTCGCCTTTGTTGCGGTACAGATAGTTGGGGTTGGAGTCGTTGGCGACGAAGATGTCCGGTTTGCCGTCGCCATCGAGATCATCGAAGATCACGGCAAAGCCGAAGTAGAGATTCTTGTCCTTAACCCCGGCCTTTTCGGTGACATCGGTGAACGTGCCGTCGCCGTTGTTGCGATACAGGGCGTCCGGCGCGCCGCGATATCCGAGCGGTCCGCAGGCGCGCACCTGGACGCCGCGGTAATCGCACGTTTTGAGCTGGGGATGGTGAATGTCGAAATCGAGATATCCGGAGACGTAGAGATCGACGAAGCCGTCGCCGTCGTAGTCAGCGAAGGCGGCGCCGGCGTGCCAGATGTCGCCGCCGCCCACGCCGGCTTTTGCAGTCACGTCTGAGAACGTGCCGTCGCCATTGTTGCGATAGAGGATATTGGAGCCGAAGTTGGCGACGAACAGATCGGTGTTGCCGTCGTTGTCGAAATCCGCGGCGGCGCAGCCAAAGCCCCAGCCTGCGCCGGGCGCATGCGCGCTTTGGGTTACGTCGGTGAACGCGCCGTCGCCATTGTTGCGGTAGAGGTAGTTGTGGTGCGGCGAGGCCGGCTTGCCGTCCTGAAGCTCCCGGAGCGTGGATCCATTGACGAGATAGAGATCCATGTAGCCGTCGTTGTCGTAATCCAACCAGCACACGCCGCTGCCGTTGACTTCGAGGACATAGTCTTTCTTTGCGCCGCCGGAAAGGATGACGGCCTGGATGCCGGATTTTTGGGTGATATCGATGAAGCGCACGCCCGCGGCGGCGGCGAGCAGCGCAATTGCCGACAGCGCCAGGAGGAGGGCGGCGAAGCAGCGAATCATCGCGCCGGCGTTTCCCGGCTGCGCAATTCCTGCGTGATCCGCATTTGCTCGGCCGCCTTGTCGCGTTCGCCGGAGCGGGCGTACACGCGCGAGAGCTCGTAATGCAACTGGGAGCTGGCGGCGTGACGCTCGAGAGCGCGCTCGAGGATTTCTCTCGCCTCGGCCAGCTTCTGGAGCGATAGCAGATCGCGCGCCGCCCCGAGGATCGCGGTCAGGCTGGCGGGGTCGGCGGCGAGCGCCTGCCGGTAGGTCGCCAGAGAATCGGCGTAACGGCCCTGTTTTTGCTGAACCTCGGCGAGCCCCAGCAGCGCGTCGACGCGTCCGGGCGCAAGTTCGAGGGCGCGTTCGAACTCAGGGCCCGCCTCCTGATACCGGCCGATCCGCGCCAGTTGCTGCGCCTTGGCCAGATGCGCCTGGGCAAGATCCGGAAACAGGCGCGCGGCCTCGTCGGCGGCTTGCAGAGCTTCCTCCTGGCGTTCGGTTGCGTTCAGCGCCTCAATCAGAAGAAAGCGCGGCTTCGGATCGTCTTTCAGTTCAGGGATGACTTTGCGGAGCAGCCGGACGGATTCGGCGGGCGAGCCGGTGCGCAAATCCACCAGGGCCAGCATGGACCGGGCGCGGGCGTTATCCGGCTGCAACTGGATCCAATGCTCCAGCGCCGGTTTGGCCTCCTGATATCGGGCCGATAGCACATAGGCGATGGACAGCGCGGAGAGGGCGTCAGGCGAATCGGGCGCGAGCGCGAGACCGGCGCGCAAGTACCCGATTGCATCCGCCGCGCGCCCAGTATTCAACATTGCGAGGCCGGCGTTGTAGCGCGCCTGGAAGGAGGCGGGATCGCGGCGCGCGGCCTCTTCGAACGGATCCAGGGCTTCGGCGTGCAAGCCCGCGGCGGCGAACGTGACTCCCAGCGCAACCAGCACATCGGGGTCGAGGGCGCGGTTGGCAAGCAGTTGCTGGCGCACGCTCATGGCGTCGCCGATTTCGCGACGCGCGATGTGGCGCGAGCACTCCAGGAGCAATTCAACCGACTGGCGGTCCGCCGACCGCAGCCGCGCGCTTTCGGCGAATTCCTTGCGGGCCAGATCCGGACGGCCGGTCTGCTGGAAGATGCGGGCCAGGCGGTAATGCAGCGCGCCGTCCCAGGGGGTCTGGCGGATTGCGCGTGCGGTGCATTGCTCCGCCTTGTCGAGTTGTCCGGTCTCAAAATAGGCCTTGCCGAGTTGCGCGAGCGCATCCAGGATGGGCGGGTCGGCGCGAGCGACCGGCTCGAGCCAGCGGATGGCCTCCAGCGGCTTCGATTCGAGCAAGGCGATGCGGCCAAGATAGTACCGAGAGTGAAGCGCCGGGGGCGCCGAGGCCACGATGCGGAGAAATTCGCGGCGCGCGGCGGCCAGGTCGCGCTTTTCATACAACCGCCGGGCGTTTTCGTAGGACTGGGGGGCGGCCGGCGCCGGAGCGGGAATGCTCAGCAGCGCAATAGAAATCACCACAGGCGAACGCCAAAACGCCATACACTTTTCCGGCCCACGCGGAGTTCCAATTTTAACCAATTAGTAACTTTCTTCTTGCTCTTCAGGAATTATAGTGCTACGCTTCTGCCGATATTCGGAGTTTGTTCGGGGTGAGGAATGCGATTTGAGCGCCAATTTATGGGTTCGTTGCAATACGCCTGCGCCGCGCTGTGGCTGGTCACCGTTACAGCTCCGCCTCTCGCCGGCCAGGCCACCATATTGGGAACCATCACGGGCCGGGTGACGGACCCGCAGAATGCCGTGGTTCCGAACGCCAGCGTGCGGGTGATCAACACCGGCACGGGAGTCGTTCGCGAGCTAACGACCGACAATGAAGGCGCGTTCGCTGCGCGGCTCCTGGTTCCCGGCACGTACTCGGTGGAGGTTGCGGCTCCGAGTTTTCAAAAGCAGGTTCAGAGCAACATCAAGCTGGACGTCGGCGGCTCGGTGGCGTTGGACTTCCGGCTGACGGTGGGTCAGGTTACTGAGCAGGTCCAAGTGACTGCGGAAGCGACCCTGCTACAAACCAATGAAAGCAACGTCGGCACGGTGATTGAGAATACGCAGGTGGTGGAGCTGCCGCTGAACGGTCGAAATTTCAATCAACTCACGCGGCTGACTCCGGGCGCGGTGCGCGGCACGAGCAGCGGGGGCGAGACCATCCAGGGCGAGACCTACGCCGTCACGGGCGACCGCAGCGATAACGCGTACTATTCGCTCGATGGCATGTACAACAACGGCACGTTTTTCAAGACTGCCGCGATTCACCCCTCCGTCGACGCCATCCAGGAGTTCAAGATTCAGACCAACACGAACGCGCAATATGGCGCCGCCGCGGGAGCGAACATCAACGTGATGACCAAGTCCGGCACCAACGAGTTTCATGGGACGGTCTATGAATTTCTCAGAAACGACAAGCTGGACTCGCGCCCCTATTTTGCTCCGGGCAAGACGGAATACCGGCAGAATCAATTCGGGTTCACGATTGGCGGTCCGGTGCTGTTGCCGAAGGTGTACAACGGACGAAATCGGACGTTCTGGTTTTTCAATTATGAAGGCAACCGCATCCGGCAGGGGAACAGCAGCTTTCTCACGATTCCCACGCCAGCCATGATTGCGGGGGACCTTTCGAAGACGCTGACCGGAGCGCCCGCGCCTCAGATCTATAATCCCTATACGGGACGCGTCGTCAACGGCGTGGTGGTGCGGGATCCGTTTCCGGGAAACATCATTCCCTCCAACCTGATCAAGCCTTACGCCACAGCGTACGCCAAGCTGTGGTTTCCCACCAATCTGATACCGGGCACGACCAGCAATTTCATCAACACCAACCCCTACCAGCGCAATGACGACCAAGTGAACACGCGGATTGACCAAAAAATTTCGGACAAGAACAGCCTGTTTGGGCGTTTTTCGTGGGCTGACCTTTCATCTCTGGACATTGCCGGCGTGCCGACGGCATTTCAGACGACGTTTAACAAGTACGTCGGCGCGGTGGTCAACGACACGCACCTGTTCAGCCCGACGACCATCCTGAACCTCCGCGCCGGCTACTTACGCGCCAATCTCGGACAGGGTCCGGCCGAGCATTTTATTCAGGTTTACCGGCAGGCGGGTCTGACCAACACGCCGCTGAATTTCCGCGATTTCGACTATCCCATCAACTTCGGGATATCGGGCTACAGCGGCCCGGGGCTTGGCAATCTGGTCAATGGTCCGGACTTCACTTACCAAAGCTCAGTGAGTCTCAATAAGATCTACGGGCGGAACACGTTCACGTTCGGCTACGACTACACCCGGCTTCGAATCTTTCACGATTCCGTGTTCAGCACGTTTAACTACGACAACGTGCCGACGGCCGATCCGCAGAATGTGAGCAACACCGGGCAGTCGTTGGCCAGTTTTCTCTTAGGGCTGCCATCCACGGCCAACCGCATCGTGGGCCAGACGGATCTCGATTTGCGGCAAAATCTTCACCACATTTATATCCAGGACGATGTCAAGGCGACGTCCAAGCTCACCCTGAATCTGGGCATCCGGTGGGAGTACGACCAGTGGCCGCATCATATCCGGGGCCGGCTGAGCGGCTTTGACACCATCACCGGACAGTTTTTCTGGGCCTCAACCAATCCTGTCACGGGACAGCCGGCCAACGTCCGCCCGCAGATTGCAGATCCCCGGTACCGCAATTTCGCGCCGCGCGTCGGTTTTGCCTACCGGATCGGCGAAAAAACGACCATCCGGTCCGCCTACGGCATCTTCTACAATTCCAATTTCTCGTGGGAGTGGAGCGACTCCCGGGGCGGGTGGCCATTTTCGGTTTCCGACAACGTGACGGGTTTGAACATCGGAACCACGATCACTCCGACCGAGGCTCTGTTCCAGAGCTTCGACCCGAAGTCGGTCACGCCGCAAACGCAGCACACAGTGTCGCGCGACGTGAAGACGCCGTACATGCAGAACTGGAACTTCGGGATCGAACGGCAGATCGCGCAGGACATGCTGATCGAGCTGAACTATCAAGGCTCGAAAGGAACGCACCTCGGCAGCTTCCTGAGCACCAACGATCCGCCGCCGGGGCCGGGTGATCCGGACCCGCGGCGTCCGTTTCCGATCGCGGGATCGATCAGCGAATTGAAACACATCGCGACTTCCAAGTACAACGCGCTGACTGCGAAATTTGAAAAGCGCTTCTCGCGGGGCTTCAGCCTGCTGGCGTCGTATGCCTGGAGCCATTCGACGGATCTGAATTCCGAGTTCGGCGGCAGTTCGCCGCAAAATAACGCCTGCATCAAATGCGATCTGGGCAATTCCGGCTTCGATCAACGCCACGTCGCCATTTTCAGCTATGTGTATATGGTTCCGGCCTTCTCGAGCTGGAACCGGCTGTTGCGGACGGTTGTCGGCGGCTGGGAAGTCGCCGGAATCACCGATGTCGAGTCCGGCCGCGTGTACAACGTTGGCATCAATTTTGACAATGCGAACGTGGGCGCCCGCGGAAATTTTCAACGTCCGAACCTGGTGGGCAATCCGTTCCCTCCCGGATTTGTCCAGACGTTCGGGCCGGGCGGGGCTTACTTTGACAAATCCGCGTTTGCCGTCGCTCCGCGATACCAGTTTGGCAATCTGGGCCGGAATGCCTTCCACGGACCGGGATTCGTCAACACCGACATTGGGTTTTTCAAGAATTTTCCACTGTGGCGCGAGGGTACGCGGTTGCAGTTCCGCAGCGAGTTTTTCAACGCCTTTAACAATGTCAATTTCAGCAATCCGAACGGAACGCTGGGAGATCCCAACTTCGGCCAGGTGCGGGGGACGCAGAACCGTGCGCGCCAGATTCAGTTCGGGCTTAAGCTGATTTATTGACGCTGTTGCTGCTCGGGCTGGTTTTGGCCGGCCGTCTGCTCGCTCAGAATCCGGATTCCCATACGGCTGCCGCGCGCGCGGCGGAACAGAGGGGCGACTTTGCCGCCGCCGAACGCGAATACCGGAGCGAGCTGGCCATCCGGCCGAGCGCCCGGATATACCAGCGACTGGGGCTGGTTCTTCATCTCCAGAGCAAGTACCGCGAGGCGATTCCGGCGTTCGAGGCGGCGCTGCGCCTGGATCCGAAGGACTGGGGCGCGCGGCTGTTCCTCGGAATGGACCTGTACCGCACCAACCAGTTCGACCGCGCGCTGTCGGAACTCGAAAGGGCGGAGCGGCTGCGGCCGCGGGATCCGGAAACGCGTTTCTGGCTGGGCGCAACGCATCTGGCCCGAAAGAACTATTTCGCAGGGCTGGAAATTCTCGAGAGGCTGTCCCAGGAGCAGCCGGGGAATCTCGAGATTCTGCGGCTGCTTGCCGAAAACTACGCGGCTTTAGGCGCGGCGCTGCTCAATCAAGTGGCGGAACGATATCCGAACAGTCCCGCCGGGATGCAGGTGCATGCCCAAGCGCTCGAGTTTGAGGGGGCCAACCAGGCGGCGCTCCAGGCGTACCGTGAACTGGATCGGCTGGAGCCGGGCCGGCCTGGAGTCCGCGAGGCCATTGAGCGCCTTCAGGCTATTTTGTCTGCGCCGCGGCAGCCCTCGCCTCGAGCAGACGGCGGTGCTCCTCCATCTCCGCCTTAGCGCGCGCCGCATCGCCGAGCGCCCTGTACTCGCCCGCGAGCTGCGCATGCACTGCCTCGTCCTTCGGGCGGCGCTGAGCGACGATGCGAAACTGCTCCAGCGCGCGTCTGTGATCGCCTGTCAGCCGGTAGGCCTGGCCCAAGGCGCGGTGCGCCTCAATGGACGAATCGTCGGCGGCGACGGCCTTCAGCAGGTAATCGACGCAGGCAGGCTGATCCAGGCTGAGCAGCGTCTGTCCGAGGCGCAGATTGGCCAGCGCATGATTCGGGTTCACCCTGAGCTCGGCTTCCAATTCAGCGCGCGCCGCCTCGAACTCGCGCTTTTTCCAGAGCGCATTCCCAATCAGGAAGTGCAGGCCGCGCAGATTCGGATTGACGCGCATCGCGGCGCGGTATTCGGCGAGCGCGTCGTTCAGCCGGCCGCGCGCTTCCAGGGCTCGCCCGAGCAGCTCATGCGCCTCCGCAGAATCGGGCGCAAGCTGCTGCAACCTTTCGGCGCGATTTGCGCCGAGCGTTCGCAACAGCTCGCCGGCCTGGTACTGCACTTCCGGATCATCGGGAGCGTTCCGAAGCGCAGCCTGGATTTCGGCGAGGGCTTCCACCGTCTTCCCCTGCTCGACCAGTCGGCGGGCGGCATTGATATCGGCAAGCAGGAGGAACCAGAATGCGACCACTGTTCAGGTTACTCGCTTATGCGCAGCGTGGGGGCGGACCTAGCTCCACCGTCCAGCCTTAAGATGATAGTACACGGCATTCCAGCGCAGTTCTTTCTCGAACTCGGGGAGGCGGGTGTTCGCATCAATCAGAACAAATTCGACGCCCGCCATATCGGCGAAGTTCTTCCAGTGGTCAGCCGTGAGGGCGCTGCTGAACGCGGTGTGGTGCGCCCCGCCCGCGAGAATCCAGGCGCTCGCCGCGGTCTTCAGGTCCGGCCGGGGAAGCCAGACGGCGCGCGCGACCGGCAGCTTCGGAAGGGGCTCGTCCGGGGGAACGACTTCGATCTCATTCACCACCATGCGGAACCTGCTGCCGAGATCGACCAAAGACGCGACCACGGCTGGGCCGGGCCGCGCGTTGAACACTAAGCGAACCGGATCGGCTTTCCCGCCGATTGAGAGCGGGTGGATTTCCGCAGACGGCTTCGAATCTGCAATGGACGGGCAGACCTCGAGCATGTGCGCGCCCAACACCTTGCCCGTTCTGAAATCGTAGGTGTAGTCCTCCATAAACGACGTCCCGCCGTTCAGCCCCGCCGCCATGACCTTGGCGCTGCGGACCAGGGCTGCCGTCTTCCAGTCGCCTTCTGCGCCGAATCCGTAGCCGTCAGCCATCAGCCGCTGTACGCTAATGCCGGGAAGCTGCGCGACGCCATGCAGATCTTCAAAAGTGTCGGTGAAGGCGTGAAAGCCGCCATCGCTCAGAAACGACCTGAGGCCCAGTTCGATGCGCGCGGCTTCGCGGAGCGACGACCGCTCGGCGCCGCCGCTCTGAAGCGGTTCAGCGACCGCATAGGCGGCGTCGTATTCGGCCACCAGCGCATCCACCTCGGCGTCGCTGACCCGGCAGATTGAGCGGGCAAGGTCGCCGACGCCATATCCGTTTACCGAATAGCGAAGCCGAAGCTGGGCCTCCACCTTGTCGCCTTCGGTCACGGCCACCTGGCGCATGTTGTCGCCGAAGCGGGCGATTTTGAGGTTTTGCGCATCCTGCCAGGCGCAGGCGGCGCGGGCCCATGCGCCAATCTCCTCGGCCACCTCTGGGTCTTGCCAGAATCCGACCACCACTTTCCGGCTCGAACCGATGCGCGTCTGGAGGTGCCCGAATTCCCGGTCTCCGTGCGCAGACTGGTTCAGGTTCATGAAGTCCATGTCAATCGTGGACCAGGGGAGATCGCGATTGAATTGCGTGTGCAGATGGGCGGTCGGCTTGGTCAACACGCTGAGACCGGCGATCCACATCTTGGCAGGCGAGAAGGTGTGCATCCACAGCACGAGCCCGACGCAGGCGCGCGCATGGTTGGCTTCGAGGCAAAGATCGTAGATGGCCTCCGGCGCAGTCAGCACCGGCTTACGAATCACCCGCACTGGAATGGAGGAAGCACGGGCAAGAGCATCGGCGATACAGGCCGAATGCTCGGCTACCTGTCTCAACGTTTCCGCGCCATATAAATGCTGGCTGCCGGTGACAAACCAGACTTCGAATTCCCGGAGATCGATCATTCGTGGGTTCCTGGCATCAGTTCAGGCCAATTTTAATCTGACAGACGGGCGCTCAGGGACGCGCACCGTTGGCTGAGATCTGGGGCGGAGCTCGAAGCCGTGTGCGCCCGTTTCATTCTGAGGTCACTCGCAGAGGTCTGTCCAGTCTGAACGTGAGCACGGATTCAGCGGGGACCTTGATGGCGCCGCCCTTTGTCAGGATCTGGGTGAGAACGCCTGCTCCCGCGCCGGCGCCGGCGCCGATCGCTGCGCCCTTGCCGCCGCCGGCGATTGCTCCAATGATTGCGCCGAGCGCTGCGCCGCCGCCCGTGTACTCAGCCGTGCGTTTATTGGCGCCTACTCCCGACTTTCCTTTTTGAGTAATCTCAGCCGTGTCGATGCGATACTGGCGGCCGTTGATGATGACCGATTGCAGATCGAGCACCAGGTCGGACGCGCCGCGAAACCGGCCGCCCCGCGATGCGGACTTGATCACAATCCGCGCGTCGGATCCCCGCGGGATCACGACGTCGCCATTGGCGTCGGTGACGTTGCGGGTCACCTGTGCGTCGAAGGTTTGTCCTTCGGAGGCGGTGGCCGAGTCGATGGTCTCGTTCGTACGCACCGACACCTCGCTGCCAACCGGGACCACGTAGGTCCGCGTGGTCACCGCAGGGGGAGGGGGAGGCGGCGCCGCGGCGGCCGTCTGCGTTGGTTCGGGCGCAGGCTGGGGCGCAGCTTCACGCGGCGGCTTTGGCGTCGCCAGCGTCTTGGCCGATCCCGGCTTGCGTTCTGCGGACGCCTGCCGGCTGACTGCGGCTTCCGCCGCTCCACCGTAGTCGACCGATTTGATTTGCGTCAGCGGTATCTTGCGCTCGATTCCGTCGTCGCCCGCCACCACCATTTCCGTCTGGTTGCTCGCCACGATGGTTCCGGGCACTTTGCCGCCGTCGTTCAAATTCACCGTGACGTGGGGGCCGCCAGCGGGCTGCGCGGAGGAGGTCTGCTGCTCGGAGGCCTTTTGCGGCTCGCTCATTTCTTTCCTGCCGCACGACGCAATGGCAAAAATCCCGAGCGCCGCAATGGCGACGCTGGCATGTCGGCTGAATTGGTTCATTGTTCTTCACCTCGCTTGCCGCGGCGCCGCCGCGACGGTCTGTCCGGCAAAACTGCCCGTTGTTTCCTCGCCGCTCGATTCCAAAAGGGCCCAGCGACCGCTTCTGCAAGCGCCGATTCAATCTCTTGCGATCTTACGGCAGACGGGACCGCACTCGCCGCCGGCGTCGGCCAGAATGCATCCGCCCTCCCTTTTAGTATCCGTTGTAACGGCCGAATCTGCGAAGGCCGTGGCGACCTATTCTGCCAACGGATCCGAAGCTGAAGGTTTTTCGCGGTCCCCAAGGGGAAGACGCACCGTCCGCCGGCGGATGATGCCGGCGCAGGCTTCGTCGCCCCAACACGTATGAATCCCGGCAAGGCCGGCGGCCAGGAGGAGAAGCCGGCGCCGCCCGTGCGCAAGAACTTTAGCACTCTCCTTCTTTCGCTTGCCGCTGGCGCTGCCGCGCATTGCGCCGCGTCAACCGTATTTTTCAGCCCCAGCGCCAGTAGCGCTGAACGCTTTGGCCGGACCCGAGTTGAAAGGGCTGATCGTGACCTTCGATTGACAACTGTTCACCGGAAAAACTTCCGATCAGAGGGTGCACGGAGCACTGATACTGTTGTAAAAAATTTACAAGTAAAAAACCAGTAAAGGAGGGTTTCACCACGTGCTCTTTTACTCTGACTTAGGCCTGCAAAAAAGGCTGAATGAAATCGTCATTGCGGGAAGTCATGACGCGGCGATAACTGCGGGAAAAAGTAACGTCAAAACGCAAGATTTGAACGTCCTTCAGCAAGCGGTGGCGGGCGTTCGCTTTTTTGACCTCCGAATTGCGGCCGACGAGGTGCTCCCGGGAAGGGACAACCCGCTCGCTCCAAAAATGGCGGAACTGAAGGCCTTTCATGCCGATAAGGCTTTTCAATTCCAGAAGGAAAAAATGCGGCTCGTGGACGGCGTATTCCAAAATGTGACGATAACCAAACTGACAGCCGGCAGCTTCGGCCTTGCGCTCGCCAAGATACTCGAGCAAGCCAGAGATTTTGTTACGACATTCAATCAGGAATTTCTGATCCTTAAATTCGATAAGTGCACTAACTGGGGGCTTATTGCGGAGCGGTGCGTCAATACGCTTGGCAATGCCATATACAGGAATGGAGGAAACTTAAACAACGCCCAAATTAGGGACCTGTGTGGTAAAGTAATCGTGCTGTTCTCCTCGAGCGGCTCCAGGGAGGCCGAGAGGCATGGGTATACGCCCCAAAACGGGATTCTGAGGTGGAAGAATCTCTGCGCAGACGGGGCGGCTTACGAGCCGAATTTCGATGGCCTTCAATACTACGGCAAGGGTGGCACAAATCCATTCTTGGCGTTCGACAAAATAGAACAAAATATACAGAAACAGCGAAGGATTCTGTCCCGCGCCAACGTTCAAAACAATTTTTCAGAAGTGATCCGGATGATGTACTGGACCACCACCGGATTAGTTGAAAGCATCAAGAAACGGAATGAGAAAATGTGGAGACCTGCGAACGAGGCGCGATTGGTGCATCTCTGGCAATCTGGCTTAAACGTTGAGATTGTACAGAATATGCAGGCGGCCTGTATGCCGGCGGCTCCGAATCCGCAGGATCACGCGGCTGTTGGATTCCAAATCCGGCAAGCAATGCCGAATATCGTAATGATCGATTTTGCAGATACGAACAAGTGCCGAACAATCTACGGGCTGAATTTCGCGACTGCCCTTCAATTGGGAAATGTGGCGGTGCAGCTCGGGTGGTGAGCATTTCGTTTGCACCCTGGCGGCACGGCAGAGGAGAGAATGCCGCCAGGTTCGGCAGAACCTGAATAGCAGCGAGTTTTTAAACTCGACCGGCCAAGAGTCAATCGACTTGCGTTTTTTCTCTGCCAAGTCTGGTTTGGAAAGCCATTTTTCATATCACGTCCAATAGCCATTCCGCAGGTGAGCTCAGCGCACGCCTCTCCTAAACTCATCCGGCGGCGGTAAGCCAAGCTGCTGTGCGGTCGTTCGGGAACTTCTCACATTTGCGCTGGCGCGCCTTAGCGCGCAGAGCGCCGTCGCTGGCGCAGCGAATGGGTTATTATTCTGTGACGGCGCATTCGTCGTAAAGCGCCGGGGAGGAAAACTATGAAGGGCTTTAAGCAATTCATCCTGCGGGGCAACGTGCTCGATCTCGCCGTTGCGGTGGTGATGGGCGCCGCATTCGGCTCCTTGGTCACGGCTCTGGTGAAGGACCTGCTCACGCCGCTGATTGCGGCGATCATTGGAAAGCCCGATTTCTCGGCGATTCAATTCGAAATCAACTCGAGCAAATTCCTGATCGGCGACTTTATCAACGCGGTCGTTTCATTCCTGCTGATCGCGGCGGCGGTCTATTACTTCGTCGTGCTGCCGGTCAACGCGCTCATGGCGCGCATGCGCCGCGGAGAAGCGCCTCCGGATCCCACCACGAAGGAATGCCCGGAGTGCCTGAGCGCGATTCCGATCGCAGCCCGGCGCTGCGCATTCTGCACGTCGCCGGTTGAGGGCAGCCGAGGGCTGGGACCGCAAAGGGCGTAGCCTCCTTGCCCTGGGCGCCTCCCCGCCGAACGTACGCGCGCGGAAAGGCGCAGCCGAAAAGCAGGGCGGGCGGAGGGAAGGGCTTGTGCCGCATTGCATCGACACGGACGAGAGCTACCGTATTGCGTTTGTCGCGCTTTCCGGCGACATCGGGCTGAGCGACATCTCAGCGCTGTTCAAGGATATTCGCGAGCGTTTCAGCGGCCAGGACTACTCGGCCCTCATTGACGTCAGCGCAGCCGATTTGCATGGCGACATACACGCCGTCCGGACCGTCGCCAATTTCGACCGCGTCTTCACCCGCATTGCGGTCTACGCTCCTTCTGCGGTTTCCTACGGAATTGCGCGCGCCTATGAAGCCCTGTCGCAGTTGTACCGAGAACGGCGGGTGGCCGTTTTCCGCGAGCGGGAGCGCGCCTTGCAGTGGCTGATGAGCGCGGCCGCGAAGACTTCCCTCTAGCCCGTCCGTCTTGGCCGCCTGAACCCTGATAATCTTAGCAATCGGACGATCACCATGCAGGACAACCTCACGCGACGCAGCTTCCTTCTGACGGCTGCCGGCGCCGTCAGCGCGCCGCTGCTCACGGGCGCGGCGAAACCGCCCAACATCGTATTGATTCTTTGCGACGATCTCGGCTACGGCGACCTCGGTTGTTATGGATCAAAGATTCGCACTCCCAACCTTGACCGCATGGCGTCGGAGGGCGTGCGGTTCACGAACTTCTGCTCAGCCGATCCCGTGTGCTCGCCCTCGCGGGCGGCGCTGCTGACCGGCCGGTATCCGACCCGGGTCGGCGTTCCTCGCGTCCTGTTTCCACAGGATCAGGACGGTCTCAACCTGGATGAAACCACGCTGGCCGACGTACTGAAGGCGCAGGGCTACAAGACCATGTGCATCGGCAAATGGCATCTGGGCCGCCCGGAAAAATATCTGCCGACCAGCCGCGGCTTCGATGAATATTTCGGAATTCCCTACAGCAACGATATGACGCCGCGCGTGCTGATGCACAACACGCAAGTCGTCCAAGAGGCGGCGGACCTCGATGCGCTGACGCAGCAGTATACGGAGCATGCGGTGCGCTTCATCAGCCAGTCCAAAGGCTCGCCATTCTTTTTGTATATGCCGCACACCTATCCGCACATTCCGCTGGGCGTCTCAGCCCGGTTTCGCGGGAAGTCGGGTGAGGGACTGTACGGCGACGTGGTCGAGGAAGTGGATTGGAGCGTTGGCGAAGTATTGAAGGCCCTGAAAGAAAACCACGTTGACGATAACACGCTGGTGATGTTTTCAAGCGACAACGGGCCGTGGTATCAGGGGAGTCCGGGAAGACTGCGCGGGAGGAAAAACACAACTTACGAAGGCGGCGTGCGCGAGCCCTTTATCGCGCGCTGGCCTGGAAAAATTCCAGGCGACCGCGTATGCCACGGACTTGCATCGATGATGGATATCTTTCCGACCGTGGCGCGGCAGTGCGGAGCGAAGCTGCCCTCGAAACCGCTGGATGGAATTGATATCTGGCCGCTGCTCACCGGCGCGCGACCATCCATTGAGCGCAGACCGCTGCTGTATTTCAACCTGTGGAATCTGCAATGCGCCCGCTGGATGAACTGGAAGCTGCACATCGCCCGCTACAACACGGCGGCATACGTTCCCGCGCCGCCGGGCGGAGTGCACAACTATGTCCTGCCTCGTCCTGAGCTCTACAATCTGGAGCTGGATCCCGACGAAAGCTATGATGTCGCGCCCGAGAATCCGAAAATCGTTGCGCACATCCAGGCGGAGATCTCCGACATGATCAAAACCTTCCCCGACCAGGTGCAGAAGGCCTACGCCGAAACGATGAACCGCAAGGCGAGCCCGGCGACTCCGGTCGGCGCCTGGCCCCGGCCGGCGGCGCAGTGACGGAGACGCCATGTCCTTCACGCTCTCGCGCCTTCCTCGACCGGCGATTTTCATCATACTATTCGCCGCCGGCGCATACGCCCAAACCGCCGCCGTGCAGGGACGCATCACGGACCAGACAGGCGCGGCGATCCCGCAGGCGCGCGTAACTGCCACGAACGCCAGCAGCGGCGTCAGCGTCTCCACGACCACCAACGAACAGGGCGCCTACAACATCCCGTTTCTGCCTCCCGGCGCCTACGCCATCAGCGCCGAGAAGCAGGGATTCCGCCCCGCGGTCCGCTCCAACGTGCAACTGGCGATTGACCAGACGGCTGGCATCGACATGATGCTTCAGGTCGGCCAAGCGAGCGAGCGTGTGGAAGTGCAGGGCGGCGCGGAACTGTTGCAAACCCAGACGGCGCTGACCGGGCAGGACATCGATACCAAGACCGTCTCGACGCTGCCATTGAACGGACGCGACTACACCCAGCTCGTAACGCTCGGCGCAGGCGCAGCCCCCAACAGCTATTCGCGCGCCAAAAACGGGTTCAGCCTGAACGGCAGCCAGACCTTTCAGAACACGATGCTGCTCGACGGCATCGATAATAACAACTACATTCTGGGCACCGACACCGGCAATATCAACGCGCTCACGCCCTCGGTGGACGCTATTCAGGAATTTCGCGTCGAATCCGGCAACTACGGCGCGCAGTATGGACGCGCCGCCGGCGGCGTGGTCATCGTCTCCGTCAAGTCGGGAACGAATCAACTGCACGGCAGCGCGTTCGAATTTCTGCGCAACGATGCGCTGGATGCGAACGATTTCTTCGCCAATCGCGCTGGACTCAAGAAGCCGCCGTTACGGCGCAATCAGTTCGGCGGAACACTCGGCGGCCCGGTCATCCGGAATCGCAGCTTTTTCTTTGTGAGCTATCAGGGTGAACGCCAGACCAGCTCACAATCGGGCGTCACCACGGTTCCCACGCCGGCGATGGCGCGTGGCGATTTCTCCGGTCTGGCGCCCATCTACAACCCGTTCAGCGTCGTCAACGGCGTCCGCCAGCAGTTTCCTGGAAATGTGATCCCCTCGAATCTGCTGGACCCGGTCGGTGTGAAGCTCGCCGCGCTGTATCCGGCGCCGAACCTGCCCGGGCTGGTGAGCAACTACGGGTACAACCAAAAATTCGTTCTCAACGCCGACCAGCTCGATTCGCGCTTCGACGAACAGATCCAGGACCGGGACCTGGCGTTTTTCCGCTACAGCCGGGGCATAACGGAAAATGACCAGGGCGCGGTGTTTGCGCCGCCTGGCAGCGGCGGCTCGGGATTCAGCCAGTATCCGCTGAATCAACCAGTGCGCGCCTGGTCCGCCGTTGTTGGCGAGACGCACATCTTCGGCGCGGCGCTGGTGAACGAGTTCCACGCCGGGTACACGCACCTCGACTCGAATCAAATCGGCCCGGAGAGCCAGCCCCTGTTCGACCAGTTCGGGATCAAAGGCGTTCCGCCGCTTGCGGGATTGAACGGACTGCCGCAAATCTCCGTTACGGGCTACTCCGCGCTCGGAGACCGGAATTTCAATCCGAATCCGAAGCTCGTGCAGGTGGGCCAGTTGAACGACTCCGTGTCGTGGAATCGGGGCAACCATAATTTCAAATTCGGATTTCAGCTGCTGCTCACGCACGATTACGCGGGCACCTCGAATAACGCGCGCGGCTCCATGACCTTTTCCGGTCAGTTCACTTCGCAGACGCCCGGCGCCGGGGCCGGATCTTCGATCGCGGACCTGCTCCTGGGGCAGACCAGCACGGCGGCGATCACGACGCCGCTGGTCGGCCGCTTGCGGCACCGTTACTACGGCGTGTTCGTCAACGACAACTGGCGCATTACGCCGAAGCTGACGCTCGACGTCGGCGTCCGCTACGATTTACAGACGCCCATGTTCGAGCGTGACAACCGGATGACGAATTTTGACGTGAATCCGCTGAGCGCGACCTTCGGCGCGCTGGCGCCTGCAAGCGCCGGCGGCATCGAGCGCCGCGCATTCAGCGCGCTCGATACGAACAACATCGCGCCGCGGCTGGGAATCGCCTATCAGATTACGCCGAAAATGGTGGCGCGCAGCGCCTTTGGCATATTCTACGGCGGACTCGGTTATCAGGACATTGCGCATTCCGGAGCGGCGAATCCTCCCAACTTTTTGAGCGTCAGCCTGCCCTCGGCGACGAATGCTCCGGTTTCCAACATGGTGCTTTCAACTGGGTATCCGCCCGGCATCCTGACTGTGGATCACATCGTCAATCCCAACCTGTTCTCGATTGCGAAGACGTTTCCCATGCCCGCAACCGATGAGTGGAATGTCAGCATCGAGCGGCAACTGCCCGGCAACAGCGTTCTGACCGTCGCCTACGTCGGCAATGCGACCTCGCATCTGATGGGCGATGTCGATCTCAACGCTCCGCCGCCTGGCCCGGGCGCTGTGAACCCGCGCCGTCTGTTTCCGCAGTATGGAAACATCATTTACCAGTCGGCCTACGCCCATTCGAGCTATCACGGGCTTCAAGTCACGTTCCAGCGCCGCTTTTCGAACGGATTCTCGCTGCTGAGCACGTATACCTGGAGCCACTCGATCGACAACGTTTTGAACAACGAAGACAACGTGGGCGGGTCGATTCCTCAGGATGCGCACAACACCCGAGCGGAAAAGGCCTCTTCGGGCTTCGATATCACTCACAAGTTCGTGACGAGCGTCATTTACGAAATCCCGCTCGGACGGCGGCCGGGCGGTCCGCCGGCGGTGCGGACCATTCTGGGCGGCTGGCAGCTGGGAGGCATCTTTGTGGCGCAGGGCGGGCATCCGCTGACGCTCGGCGTCTCCCCCAATCCGGCGAACACCACCACTCCGGAACGACCCAACCGGGTCTGCGACGGCAATCTTGGGGCGGATCAGCGCACCGTCGACCAGTGGTTTCAGGTCTCCTGCTTCACCCTGCCTGCTCCGTACACCTATGGAAACGCATCCCGCGGAGTGGTGCGGTCGCCAGGCCTGGTGAACCTGGACGCGCTGATCGGGAGGAATTTTCGCATCCGGGAACGATGGACCGTAGAATTCCGCAGCGAGCTCTTCAACATCACCAACTCGGCGCACTTCGGTTCGCCAGGGCTGTCGATCGGGACCGCTCAGGCGGGACGCATTACCGCGGATGCCTCGCCGAACCGCCAGATTCAGTTTGCGCTGCGAGTTGTTTTTTAGAGCAAAGGGTCAGCGCTTCACGGCGACGCTGCGCGCCTCGCTGCGGTCTTCGCTGCGCTTGATCTGAGCGCGGCGGCGACCGGTCGCAAGATTCGAAGCCGCCTTTTGCTTGGCGGCCTCGCTGATCGCAATGTTATTCACCACCGCGCGCGCGCCTGCGGATTTCGCCATGCGGGTGGCCGAGCCTTTGTGTTGAATGACATCGGTCGTGCCTTCCCAATAGGCGACGCCGCCTTGCACGCGGACCTTAAAGTGGTCCGCGCCAATCTTGGATTTCGCGAGTTTCGCCTTAATTGCGTTTTCGATTTGAGCGTCGCTGAGCGCCGGGGCGGAGGAGGAGCGCGGCGCGGCCGTCTTGACGGCGGGCTTGGGCGCCGGAGCGGCGCCCGCCGCCAGGGATGCGCATATAAGGAGCAGAAACGAAATCAGCCGTAGCACGTAAGAGAGTGGCGGGCGGCTGATATAATTCGCACATTATTTGCGCACCTTAGCCATTTCTTCACAGGGGTTCAATTACCTCCGCTCCATTCAAAAAACGGGTGTGAAAACGCATGCTCTGGGCATGCCCTTTCAACAGGAATTCGAACGGCTGTCGGCCGAATGCGATCGTCTGTCGTCGGCGACGCTTGCGCTGAGGACGACGATGTCCTACGAAGATTCGTGGCGTCGATTTGCGGCTTGGTGCGTGCGGGCTGAGCTTTCTGCGCTTCCGGCAAGCAGTGAGACTGTGGCGCTATGGGCGACATCAATGCTTGTAGCCGGCCTGAAGGTGACGACCGTGGCGCTGCGGATTTCGGGCGTTGTGCACTGGCATCGAAAGGCGGGGTATTCATCTCCAAGTGGCCCCGAGGTGCGCAAACTTCTCAACGGCGCGCGACGCCTGCGGCGTGAAACGCCTCGCCAGAAACGCGCGCTCACGGTTGAGCAGTTGCGGCGGGTGAGTCGCGCGCTGGACGCCCAAACGGCGATGGGGCTTCGCGACCGCGCTGTGTTCGTACTCGGTTTTGCGGGCGCGTTCCGCCGCTCCGAACTTTCGGCGCTGGATTTGGCTGATGTGTCGTTTGTTTCGAAAGGGCTGTTGATCCATCTGCGCGGATCGAAGACGGATCCACTCGGCCGCGGGCGGGATGTGGGCATCGCCGCCGGCGACTGCGCTGCCACCTGCCCTGTGCGAACACTCAGGGCCTGGCTCGATCGCCGCGGCGTTCGACCTGGCGCGATGTTCGTCGCGATTCACACGGGCGATCAAATTACCAAGCGGCGCATTGGTCCGAATGGAATTGTGGATATCATCAAGCGCGGAGTGGAGCGCATCGGGCTCGACGGACACAACTACGCTGGCCACTCGCTGCGCTCTGGATGCATCACGGCGGCGGCCGAAAACGGCGCCAGCGAGTTGGCGATTATGCAGCGCAGCGGACACAAAAGCGTCCAGATGGTTCATCGATACGTGCGTCCCGTGACGGCGTTCAGTGTGAACCCGCTCGCCGCCCTGCTGTGACGCTAGGCCCTGGCCTTTGCGCGCGGCCGCGAATCTGACACCTTGTATTGGCGCGGCCGGTTCCAATAGGGCGAGTGGCACGCAGGGCAACACTTCGGATCGCAGTCTTTGAGCAGCCGCGGCCATGTATACCTGCAGCGCAAACATTTCAATATCGTCTCGTTCATTGCTGGAATAATATATGAATCCACCGCAACGCGCAAGAAAAATCTCATGCGAAGTTCCCGCAGCCGCGATATCCTCTGGGCGAGCATGGCGACAGTTGATGACTTGGCCCAGGCGATCGCTCGATACGAGGGCTATTACTCTCCCGGCAGCGTTGCCGATCGACATAACAATCCTGGAAATTTGCGCTCGTGGGGCAACTATCCGGTAGTCAACGGATACGTCCAATTCCCGGACGCGGAAACCGGATGGGCCGCGCTGCGCGCCCAAGTGCAGAAGAACATCGACCGTGGCCTGAATTTGTTGGAATTCTTCGGCGGCGGCAACGGCTATGGCGGTTATGCGCCATCTACCGACTCGAACAATCCAACTCGCTATGCGACCACAGTGGCGAGTTGGCTCGGTATCCCGGCCGATGCGCCGCTTTCGTCAGTGATCGGAGATAGCGCAAACCCTCTCTCGCCGTCAGGGGACGACGCATCGGGCGAACCTCTGGCGGCAAGCGTACTGCCTGACATGGCTGGATTCGTTGAAGCGGCTGCGGCCATTGGCCTGGTAGCGCTCGGCTGGCTACTGTTTGCCCATTCGTGAATGTCATGGCGCAGTTGCGCCAAACGGCGCCTGACGGTCATGGCGTCAGTGCCGAGCTCGTCCGCAATAGCCCGATAGCTGGCCCCCGCTTCCCGCAGCTCCAGCATCCGCCGACCGTCGAGGATTCGCTTCGGCCGCCCGATCGTTTTTCCTTGTCGTCTGGCGCGTTCCAGGCCTGCGCGCGTCCGTTCGCTTAACCGCTCTCGCTCCATTCGCGCGAAGTATCCACGGATGGCAACGAACAATTCCCCCATTGGCCCTGCGTTGGTGATTTCGGGCTCTGTGGCGGAGTGATACTCGATGCCGCATCGCTCCAGTTGCTCGAGATATTCGAGCGTGGCGTGAATGCCCTGACGGGTGAGCCGGTCCAGTGCCCAAAACAGCAGCACGTCAAAGCGGCCGCGATAAGCGTCGGCCAACATCGCCCGCAGTCCCGCCCTCGCGCCTGGCCCGCTCGCACCACTGAACGTGTCGCTGTATTCGAAGACGATCTGCCAACCGCGAGCGGCCGCGAACTGGCGCAATTGCCCTAACTGACTCTCCGGAGTCTGTTCGTCTCGTGAAACGCGGACGTACAGCGCGGCGCGGCGTCGGTTGGTCATTTCTGCGCGGGCTCGCCGGCTGCAGCGGTTTGCTGCAATTCCTGCTGCCGCTCCTTGCGGGCGAATCGGATTGAGTGCATATCGCCGCCAATTGGGGACCGCAGGCCTGGCGCGTTGGAAATGACGGGTTCCCATTCGAGGCTGTTTGCCTCGCAGAATTGCCGTAATTGCATCTCCAATTCCGGCCTGGTGGCGTTGGGACTGGCAAGAACCGACGCGACCAGGTCGGTGTCGATCTGCGCGAATCGGTTCTTCTCAATGGCGGCATCGATGGCTTTGAGCAGTTCCTGCTGGTTCATGTTGTGCGCTCCCTTTAACAGGAAAATGCGGGCGGTGAATTTCTCATCCGCTCGCCTAGTTATATCAGAAAGCGCCTCAAAAATAGCGGGCTTTTCGGGCCCGCTTTGCGAATGTGAAGGAGCTCTTCAGTTAAGTGCGCTAGAAAGGCACTTCGTCTGCATCGCGCCGGCGGCCGGTCAGGTGATCTGTACCGTGGAAACGGCGGGCGTCCCAAATCTTGCGCGCATACTTGCTGCGCGTTGCTTTGCTCGTGGCGTGGATCACTCTGCCGCCATCGTCATGGGCGCCGCGCGCGTGCGTGCTGACTGCCCACAAGTACTGTTCATAGGATGGTTCGGGGTTGTTTGTCGCGGCTTGCTTGCCCATACTAGAAGTTGAGCCACCCGAGGGAAGAGTCGTTCCACTCGCGTGAGCGCCGGAAACGTCGAGATCTTTCCGGCGGATGGCTTTGCTTCCATTCTGTTTCCTATCATCGTCATAGAAAGCCGACAATAACCATCGCTTCGGCAATCGAGGATGATGCCTCGACGGCTGCCACACCAGGCTGATAATTGCAACATGGCGGCCATCACTTAAACGGATTTCGTCAGTCTCCCGCCGCTGCGGCTCTGCCTGTCGGCGCATCCCGAGTAAGAGCTCCTGCAGGTCTGCAACGATGGCGTCGCGGTCCTTGCGAGTCAGTATGTGCGATAAGCCGTATCCGTCTTTGAACTTCTTTTTTGCGGTTCCTGGCCTTCCCCAGATCAAATCGATATCGCCAACTTGCGGATGATATAGGGCGGCAACCGCTTCCCCGGTTTGCATTTGCTTCAGCTTTCGAATGGCGCCCTTTGCGTCGTGGTAGAACTGGCGGAAAATCGGCCCGTGCGGTCCTAGCTCTGGCTGCGGGTTCCTGGCGGCGATGTTGCCGGCCGCGATCTGGCGGATGAATGCCGTTCGCTTTGCATGTGGCGTGGCCTGAATCGTCGCGATCGCCTGGGTCGGCGTCAAGTCGCCCCCGACGCCTTGAATAGATAGCACAGCATTGAGCCACTGGCGAAGCGTGCGGGCGCCGCGGGCCTTCGAAGGGTTGAACTGCCGCGTTTTCCTTCCGACGTCCTGCCGCGCGAAATAGGCGCCCTTGCGAGTGTTGCAGCTTCGGCAGGCCCAGCTCAGATTTTCCGGCTTGGTATTCTCTTCCCGGCCGTCCACATGTTCGATCTCCACGTTGCGATCGGATCCGCAGTAATGGCACACGCGCGGGCCTGGCGGCGGATTGCGCTGCGCACGGTACCTCAGCGCGCGATCAGTGACGGGCGGCTCAGCCGGGTTCAGCTTCTTGCGCAATTCTCCGACGCTCTGCCTCCATCCCTTGCGCCACGCCTTGATCCAGTCATCCTGTAAATGCACCATTTGCCGCGGGGATAGCTGGCGGTGTCCATACAGAGAGTAGTTTTCGAATTCGCGCGCAATTGCGATGTAAGCCTCTTGCGGCAGCCGTTCGCTGATCAATTGCAGATCGCCGGGCAGCGCATTGCGGCCGGCCACGGCGCCGGCGAGCTCGGCTTTCTTGAGCAATCCGGCGCGCTGCTGTTTGAATTCAGCGACGGTCGGATTCGGAATCAGAGCTACGGGCGTGGTTGCGCCGCGGCGCGTTGGATTGGGAATGGCGTACGTCATAAGCCTGCAAGTGTGAATTCAGCATGCGGATCCAGGCCGCAAATCAGCGAATAGGTGTGGGCGGGCGGCGCATCAGCGGCCGTGTAGAATGCCGGCGGCCGGCGAGCTCGCCGGCGTCGGTAGTAATCAAGCCACACGCATTGTTTTCCGCAATATAATCTCTGCCGCCCCTGCAATTGCGTTCTGCATCGTATGCACAGCTTTGGAGGCGCGGGCGGGTTCGCGTAATGCTGCCTGATTTCGGCCAACATGCATTTCGAGCTGCAATACAGCCTGCGCCGGCGCCCGACGGGTCGCTTGCAACGTATGCAGAGCTTAGGAGGCGAGGGCTCCATAGATGGTTCCGCACTCCGGGCAGCAATGAATCTTGATTGCCTGCCAAACGACTGGAGCGACGGCCCCCGCGTTATCCGACGTCAGCAACCATCCATGCGCGTCATCGCTGATGGAGCGGCACACGGGACAGCGGGGCGGATTCGTGGCGGCCGAATTCTGCATCATGCGTGCGGCTTCTTCGGCTTGCTGCGGGGATTGCTGAAGCGCGGCGTCCCAAACGGGTATCGGGCAGCGTCCATGATCGCCGTCCAACTGGAGCCGGTTGGCGATCGCTCATCACCGCCGTTGTAGTAGTGCTGTTCTTCAGCCCCATGCAACTGCTGAAAGACGCGCTCGAAATGCTCGTCTTCGTTGCACGATCGGCAGGCGTGGCAACGGTGACGTGCGGTAATCAGCAGGCTCAGATTTCGGGCGGCCATACGATGAGGTCCTGAGCATCCAGAATCCTGACCGTGCGTCCGGTGGCGGCGATCGCGCCGGCGATCTGGATGGCTTCCAGGAAATTCATCGACTCCTGTCCGTCCCATCTCCAGACCTGTGGCCTGTAAATGCATTGGTACTCGACGCGAAACGGCGGCATGGCTCATGCTGCCTCTTGGATCGCGACGAACTCCAAACCTTCCGGCCTCCACTCGTGGCCGTCATCGCTCGATAGCCGGAT
Source organism: Bryobacteraceae bacterium (assembly GCA_035652975.1). Classification (GTDB taxonomy): domain Bacteria; phylum Acidobacteriota; class Terriglobia; order Bryobacterales; family Bryobacteraceae; genus TMP-7. Next base: position 36,343 of record DASRCT010000011.1, read on the forward strand.
ATCGTTGGCGCCGATATCCGGATGATCCATTTTGCATTGAGGCGACGCGCACCAGACCAGGTAATGCGCCATCGAGGCGGCAAGCGCGAGTGAATCGGAGAAGAACTGTTTCCGCCTTCCAAGCTTGTCGCACCACGAGACCGTATATTTCATGTGCGTCATTTCGTCCATGTTAAAGCTGGCCTTGATCGTTCGCAGCGGTAACGAACGTTCGCAGCGTAACGAAACCGGCCGGTTGTGCTACTGGAAAAGTGTCGCCAAAGGCGCCTTTATTTCCTGCCGATCGATATAGCTTTTCGCGGGGACCGTTTTGTTACGGCAGGCCCGCATCCTCTTGGGCGTGATCTGTGAGGTTCTGAGCGGCGAACGGCGAACGGATCACATAGCCGAGTGCGCCGATTGCGGCGCTGATGCCGGCGCTGGCGCCGAGTGCGGACCAGCTTGGCGGGTGCGAGGGGTCGCCAGAGAGCATCGTTCCGGTGGTCTGGACTGCCGCGGCCGCGGCTGCGAATGCGATCGCCTTCAGGAATGCCTTCCATTTCGGCTGCTTCGGGTCGGCGCCCGTCGGTGTAGATGTTGGGGTCATACAAATTCAGTCCGCAGCTTCGGCCGGCGCTCTCCACAATTCGGCCTGCGCGCGCAATTCATCACGCTCGCGAGTGATGCGCTCGATCTCGGCGGCCAGCTTGATAACGCGGTTTTGTTCGCGGATGTAATTCGCGTTGGCGGTCAGAGCCGCGTTCCAGGCCTGGTGCAATTCTTCGTCGCGATTCGGGTGTCTTTCCTTGGCGATCGCGTCGTAAATGATGTCGGCCTCTTCGGGCGTGCAAGTGACGTGTTGCACGCTGCCGTCGCCGCACACCCGCTCAATGGTCAGCAGGCGCGTGCGGAAGGCGCTCACGCCTAGCGGGTAGGTCTCCCATTGGCAGTACACGCCTTCGCTCCGCGTAGTGTCGCGTTCATGCCGCATGGTTCAGTTGCTCGCGTAGTAGAACACCATGAGGTTGAACTGGAACGGGATCGCTCCGGATGCTGCGGTGCTAAGATTCACTACGAGCGTGGATTGGAACGTGATCGGGTCGTCGCACAAATATCGCGCGCCGATGACCCAAATGCCGGTGTAGCTGTCGTAATAAATCGGGTTGCAGTCAGTCGTCCAGTAGGGATCCGGGTTTGTGGAGGGCGCGCCGCGCGCGCCGATGCCTTGTCCGAGCCAGTCGGGGAATTGGTTGTTGCCTGAGATCTCGACGCCGTCGGCAATGATGCGGAACGTGGTATTCAGCCAAACGGTCTCCGGATAGAAGTTGGTGTTGACGTACGCGCCGAGAAAGACGCCGGGGCCATTGCTGGCGTTGGCGTAGGTGTACGTGGCGCTATTCGCCATCGTTCCGCTGGCGATCCATGAGGCGTACAACTTCTTGGCGTTGCCAAAATCGTCGCTCCCGCTCATGCCGGTCTTGTACCGCGCCCATCCGCTCACCGTCGTATTCGCGGTGGTCGATCCATTCGTGACGGTGATTTGCAGGCTCGATGCGAATGGGATCGGCAGGCGCATAGTGCCCCAGGAATCGTTTCCGCCGCGGGAAAACCGGAAGTAGCGGCTGCTGGTTTGACTTCGGTCTGCGCCTCTAAAGTAGCAGGCGAATAATGCTCCGAAGGGCGCGTTGATCGACGGAGCGCTTTCACCGTCGATATAAATCTTGATGGCGGTGTTCTGGCTGCCACTCTGATCCGTCGCGTTGTTCACGTCGATGACCAGTTCCTGGATGTAGCCTTTGCCCTGGCCGCTCAGCGACCATAGCGTTTGCGTCTGACTGCCTCCCGAAGTCGTCAGAGTGACGGGCGTGAAATTTATAGCGTGCCACGTCCCTGATTGGTACATCTTGAAGCGGTCAACCGGGTGCGCAGTGAGGTTATAGATAAACGTCTTGTTGGTGGATCCGCCGAAGAACTGGGCGTAAGCGGGCGCCGGAGCGATCGCGGCGCCCATGATCCATACGAACAGAGCTATGAAGCTGCGCATGGTTAACCTCCCCACTGCTTGAGCAGCCGATATTTCGCGAATCCGGTGATTGCGCCCTGCGTGCCGGCCGTGCCGGCGGCGAGATTGGCCACCAGCGAATGGCCGTCCCCCAGCACGAAATGCGGCTCCGCCTGGTAGGGCAGGAAATAGCCGTTGCCTGCGCCAAAATCGGTGAGCGGGCCTTGCAAATCCGTCCCGCCCAGTCCGTCGAGCAGGCGCACGTTTTGCGCGACAACGTTCCACAGCGAGAGCTGGTGCACGGCGATGCGGTAGCCGGGCACGCCCGCGATGAGTACGTTGTCGCCCGCGGCGGCGACGTTAAAGGGCTGGTTCTTGGCCGGCGCGTCTAGCGCCGGATCGCGCTGAATGGGATTCGGCAGGCTCGCCTGCTGTATCGCCGGCGCGGCTGCGTTGGCCGGAGTCCCTACAGCGGCCGTGACCACGCTGCGCCACAGGTCCAGCTCCGCTTCGAGCTCGGTGTTATACACATTGCGGGCGCCGCCGGCTTCAGGCGGCCGCAGCATATACAAGACCAATTGAATCTTGTTGGTGTTGGTAGCGCTGAGGTTGACCACCTGCACATTGAGCAAGCCCGGCTCGATGATGGGCCGCGGCTTGTTTAACAGATGCAGAGGCGTAGCGATCTGTACGTTGGCTCCTGTCGGATCCTGGACCGTGACGCTTCCTTGGCCGGTCAGGTTCACATAGTTGATGGGGCCAGACCATAATGTCGCCTTCGTCGCGAAGTCGGTGATGTGCACTGAAAAACCTTCGGGCTGCTGCGACGTACCGGCGAGTCCCCACAGCCAGGTTCCGGCCGGAACCGTGACGCGATGATCGTACACGCCCTGCTTGGCGATGACGGCGTCCTGCTGATTGGGGATGACCTCATGCCGCGGCTCGTAGCCCAGCGCCTTCCTGAGCGGCTCGAGGGCGATCAGCGCCCGCCGGTGATACGGGTTGCGAAATTGGTTGTATCTGCGCGGATCGATGCGATCCATCATGTGTTCCTCACGGCCTCGGCCAGCGCCGCGATCTGCGCGCGCTCCAGGTTCTCAATGCGGGCAGTCAGTTGGCCCAGGGTGTCGAGCGACACATAGCGATCGTCGGCGCGCTGGTTAATCTCGTTTTTCAATTCCGAAACCGTGGCGCGCGTCCACAGGTTGACCAGAATCGAGGTGATCGACATCACCAGGCCGATCCACTGCGGATCGCTGAACATCATTTCCTCCCCATGCCTGACTGCTGTTAGCGGCCGACCTTGCGCTGCTTGATGCCGGATAGAATCAGCTCGATCGTGTTCACGCCGGCATACGTATTGGTGATGGCGATCGAAATCTGGCCGCCGGCGGGGTACTTCACGCCGCCAAACGGCACGGGAAACTGAGCGGTCCCCACGGCGTTGGCGTTGCTGATCTGCGCCGATGACAGCGCCCGGTTAGCGGCGTTGCGGAACTGGATCGTATAGGGGCCGGTGCTCACGCCGTATACGTCAGTCACGACGAAATCGCCGTCCCAGTCGATCGTTTGCCGTAAGTCGCTGAACGAATCGTTTTGGTTGAGGGTCTGCTTCCAGACCAGCTTGTAGGGTTCTTCGGTATATTCGGCTTGGGGCGCCGGGGCCGGCGTTACCGGCGCTTCGCCCATCGCGTAATAGTGGTCTCGATCATACATTGGCGGTTGGTCCTCTCTTGTGCGGTGTGTTGTTTTCCTCTGTGGCGGGCGGGCCCGGCCGGACCCGCCCTGTTTTTTCTGCGCGCGATTTACGCGCCGATCGCGACGGTATGGACGCCATCCAGCTTCACGCGGATGTTGGCCCCGAGCGCGGCGTCGGTCAGCGTATAGCCGGTGCGGCTCACGAACTCCCAGTAGAAGGGCTGGCCCTGGTTAAGCTCGATCCGATAGTCCTCCGGTAGGTCGAACTGGACGCGCGCATCGTTCACGCCGTTCACGATATCGCCGCGCAAGCTCAACGGGATGGTGAGCTTGGGAAAGCCGCTGACCACCAACCGGCCGGCGTACTTGCTGCAAAATGCAGTCACGTCGTTCCGGTTCATGTTGGTGAACTCGACCTGGACGCTATAAACGTCGTGGTGCTCGGGGTTCGGCAGACCATTGGTGCCGGGCGCCGTCATGTTGGTGATCTCGCGGCCGACCGTCGGGCCGCTGGGCGTCACGAACATTTGAATGCTGGTGGGCAGCACGGCCAATGGGGCCGTCTGATAGGTGTCGTACAACGGTTCGCGCCGTTCATCGACCAATTGAGCGTTCTGCGGATTCATTTTCTTCGGTTCCTCTCTGTTGGCTTGAAAATCGTTTGCCCATCGCGAAGGGAGCGCACTCAAATCTGGGCTCACCCCGCGACGCCGGGACTTTACGCGGCGAACTTGGGCGCCATGCGCCGGCTGACGCCCGACACCTTGCTCGCTGCGGCGGCCGCGGCGGGCGCCGGAAGCTGGGCTTTGACTGCGTCGACTATGGCCTGCGGGATGATCGGCTTGCCGTCGCGGTCGCGCTGTACGGGCAGCGGGAAATATCCCGGCTTCACCCGTCCCATCGACGAAGACGCGGCCGCGTCGCCGACGCCAGACAGGCTCAGCGCTTTGCCGATCGGGCTGAACTGCTCGGTCAGCACCCGGTTCACCAGGTACAGGCCTCCGCCGATCAGCACATCGTTAGCGGCCTTCGGTCCCGCGAACTTGCCGGCGGCATAAGCCGCTGCCAGCGCGGCCGCGGCGTTGGAGAGGTAGCCCTTCCAACCCGTGTTATTGGTCTTCAGCAGCATCTGCGGAAGCTGTCGCGCCACGACCAGGCCGGCGAGCGCGTATGCCCCGCTTTCGACCATTTCCTTGCTGGTCCCTAGGATCGATGGGTTGTGGCTGCGGTGATGGCGCTTTTTGCTCGGGTTCTTCTTGGCCTTGGCGTCCCGGATCACGATAACCGGATTCGGTTTGCGCGCGGCCTTTTTGGTTCCGTTTTTGCGTTTCTTGGTCACGGTGTTCCTCTGTGGATTGACGATGGCCCCGAGAGTGATAAGCTCCGCGGGGTTCTTCTTCGGGTTGCGCTTCTTTTTGGCGGCGCGCTGTCCCGACGAAACTTGTGCGCGGCGGCGCTTTTGGGCACCCTTTTCCGGGTTCACCAGGCGGGTGCGCTTTTTAATCTTCTTGATGGCGAGCATCTGTCCTCTTTCAGTTCACGATCCCGGCGCGTTTCACCTGATAGCTGCCGCCGGTTAAAAACAGCCGCTTGTTCAACACGTCGTAATTGAGAATCGGCAAATCGCCCGTCTCTTCGCCGAATTGATGTTCATAATCGACTGGCTCGAAGTCGTGAAAATCCTTCGAGGTGTGATAGCAAATGTAATCGCATGCCCCGAGGGCGAGATGGTCCTTCGGCAAGGACTTCTCCAAGCCAATGGCGTCGAGCTCGACCGCCTGATCTCCGCCCACAAAATAGATCTGTCCTCCATCCGGGCTGCAGGCGACGCGTACGCCCGCTTTGGGCTTCAGCGCGATGTAATCGTCTTCGTCCAGCCACACCCGCAATTCGATCAGGCGGCCAAGGTCGGTCAGCACCTGGCGCTCGGCGACTTCTTCCACGTAGTCGCGCGCCTCATGCGCCGGTCGGCCGTGGAAGGCCTCGCTCAAAGCGGCTGCCGCCTCTTCTCCCGAAAGATCCTCAGCGGGGTTGCGGCGCGATCGCCCGCGCGGGCTTGGCTTCGGTTTGCGAGCTGAGTTAGCCACTCGCTTGGCCGGCGCCTTCTTTTTGGCTGCTGCGACTCGTTTCATTGCAGGATGGCGAATGAGTACGTTTCACCCGCGGTCGGCGTGATCGCGCCGGCGGTGTTGTTGCAAAACGTGATCCCGATGGTATTGGCTCCCGATGCGCGCATCCCGCCAATGCCCAGGCCGGCTTGCGCAGTCGGCTTGTTGGCCGCGATCACGACGTCGCCGGCCTGCACGCCGCTTACGGTGAATGTCTGCTCGGCGCAGGTATTTGCGGCCACGGCCGCGGGCGATAGCGCCGCTGTGAACTTGGCCAAACGCGTCAGTAACGCGAGAGAACCGAACTGCAGGCCTGGCACGTTGAGGGGATTGCTGTGCACGATCTCGGGCGTGGCGTAATTGAAGTTGTTGAGGCTCACCGTCGCGGTCGAGGGCGACACAGCGGTATAGGTGTAGGCCGAGAGCGCCGCGCCGGTATCGTTGACGCTGATGCCCGTCTGGCCTGTGGCTACGGCGCACGTGCATGAGCCGGGAAAGGCCGGCGTGGTGGTCCTCAGCACGTCGTAGCTGGCCGCTCCGACGGGCACCCAGGCGATCGTGACGTAGTTACTGCCGTTCAGTGTATTCGGCGCGTTAGTGATTACGGCCGGATTGAGCGGCGCGGCGGCGCCGCCGGCGTATTTGGCCAGCACCCAGTAGAAATACGTCGTGGATCCGGCGGTCCCGGCGCCCACGTAGGGCGAAACGATCGAAACCGGCTGCGGGGCCCGCAAGCTGAATTCGATTCCTTGTCCTACCTTGGTGTGCTGCGCGAACGCGGCCGCGGCAATCAGCAGCGCGATCAAAACGAATCGAGAGAGAGTGATCATTGGATTTGCCTTCATCGATATTCCTCGCGGATCCTGGCGAGCTCGGCTTTATACCGGGCGCGGGCCTTTTGCCTGGCCACTGCTCGCTGGTGCGCTTTGGGAGTGGATTGCAGCAACAGATACAAGGCCAGCGCCGCGGCGCCGATCAGCGCCCAGGTTTTCCAGTCGCCGAAATCGCCGAAATTCGAGCTCGTGGGCATCACGAATCCGAGCTGTCCGGCCGCGCGGGCCTGGCACTCCGCGCATTGCGCGCATCCGAGTTGAGCCGGTCGTTGTGGTCGAATCATCGTTTCAAAACTCCGATCAGCACAATGCCGCCCACCAGCAGGGCGGACGCGATGAGGATGTATGGCGCGTAGCTCGGCTGCCCTTGTGGTCCGCCCCCGCCCATGCTGCAGACTGCCCGGGCGCCGAACAGGGCGGCCAGCGTCGGGTGATTCACTGCGGCGTTGAGCTGGCACGCGCCGGCCGGGTCCGCTTCCTCCATTGCCCTTTGCGCCGCGTCGGCATTCTCGATGCCCTGCTGCGCAAGCTCCGGATTGACGGCCGCTATTTTCTGCATCTGGCAGACCGAGAGCTGATGTAACTCCGCGTCGCTGTATGGGGCGCACTCCGATTGCCAGTCGGCGAATGGCGCCCAAGTGCACCAGCTCGGGATCTGCCGTATGCAACCGTCCCCGCTGTTTTCGGGCGAATCGGGCAGCAGAATGGGCAGCGCGCGCAGCATCGAAAGCTCTTACCGTCCTCTGGCCTGGCTGAAGGCGACGTACAGCAGCAGGGCGCCGATGCCCCACGCCAGATACTTCATGCCCGTGATTGGCGCCGGCGTTTGCGGCGCGGGCACCGTGTCGCCCAGATGGTTGAATCGCGGTCGGATCATTTCCTGTTCCTTTTCGCCAGCTCGCGCCGGCGGTTGATTTCGCGCTCCACATAGGGCGCAAGCTGGGCCCATTCGTCGGGCGTGCAATGCCGTTCGGCCACGCGCTCGATCGCGCGCTTGGCCAGAATGGCGATCTGGTCGACCAGCAGGTCTCGCGGCGTGGCCTTGGTCTTCTTCATCGGTTCATGCTCGTGACCACGGCCAGCAACAGCAGCGCGGCCGCGGCGGCGACGATGGCCCCGGAATGCTGGCTCAGAAAACTCGGTCCGCCATTGCAGTTCGGAGTGATGCCGGGATCGCAGCCGGCCTGATCGAGGGCAGTCTGCTGGCCCGCGGCCACGCCGGCGTTGTAGCTCTGGGAGTCGTAACCGATCATTTCGAGAGTCGGACCGATGAATCCGGCCGGTGCGCCGTAATCGCTGGGAGTTGCGACAAAGCCCAGTACGCGAATCGCCATGTCAGTAGCTCCATGCGCGCGCGGCCGCGCTGCGGCGCGGCGCCGGCAGTCCGCTTAAGCCGGCGGCCTGAACGCCTGTCCAGAATTCATCAAGCGTCATCAGCCGCGACGGGTCCGCGAACTGGCTGGCAAAATCGGTATTGCCTCCGCGGACCGCGTTGTAGCCGTAGCCCCACTGCCACGCGTTCATCAATCCGTTCTGCTGGTGGTAGAACGCATTGGCCTGGGCCCACTTGAGCAACAGGTCTTTGGTGGTCGCCGCGCTGGTTGGGGTCTGCCCGGTTGCCGGTGGGGGCGGCGGCGAACTCGCGCTGCTGCTCGTAGTAGCTTGGCCTGGCTGCGGCGCTGGCGGATGCGCTCCGAACAGCGAGGGCAGCATCACGGCGAGCTGGTCGCGGAACAGAAAGTATGCGGCTCCAACAATCAAGCCGTATTTCAACAACGGGTTCATGTGCGTTTCCTCTTGCGGCGCTCGGTGATCAAGTACACCGCGATCGCGGCGCCCGCCGCCCACACGTACCAGGGCGCGATCTGCTGCGCGCGCTTCCACAAGTCCTGAGCCTTGGCCACGGCCTGGCCGGAAATGTCGGTCAGATGAAATGCGTGCTCGGCGTCGGTCCCTAACACCACATCGCCGGCGTTCGGATCGGGCGCTGACGGGGTGGGCGAGATCGGCTGCGTCTGCGTGCTTGCTTGCGTACTGCTCGGTTGATCCTGCGCGGGCGGCGGCGCCGGGGTTTGCGCGGGAGGTGGATTCCAGGCCTGCACGGTCGGTTTTGCGGGCGGCTGAGTCGGCGTCATGTACAGCGTGGTCGCAACAGGCGCGGGCAGACTTGCGGGCGGGGCCGCGGTGGACTGCTGATACGTATAGTTGGGCAGGGCGCCGGCGGCAGCCGCCGTCACGACGCTGATGGGCGAGGCCTGCACTCCCGTGATGCCCATGGCCGAGCATTCGGCCAGCGTGGCGATATCGACCTGGCTTTGCAGAATCTGGCCATCGACGATCGCGCGGCAGAATGAGGGATCGACAGCGCCCAGCGTGCGACGGTAGCGAACGCGGATCATCGCCGGCGGCCTCCTTCCAACAGCAGATAGGCGCCGCCTGCGGCAATCGCCCACACATACCAGGGCAGGGACTTGGTCCGCTCAATCAGGCTGCTATCGCTCGAACTCGATCCGGCAGTCGTCTGGTTACTGGTTTGGGATCCGGTTTCCGTTCCGGTCTGCCGGGGTGGCGGCGCAACCGTGAATCTCAGCTCGCCGGCGACGGTGTCGCCGGCCGTCCATTTCTCGTACCAGTCGCCGATTTCATTCGCGGTCATCTGGCCGGCGAGTGACCAATTTCCTTGTGAGTCTGCTTGACCGAACGGCGTCACGTCCATTGCGCCGCCCTTCCCGCCGGTCACCCTGATCGCGGCGCCCGGTTGCGCTCCGCTGATGGTGATTTTCCAGCGATCGCCGACGGCAAACCGGCTGGCGTCGCCGCTGGTCAGATTCGCAAACATGATGGTCGGGTGGTAGGTCGCCGGCGTTGCAGGCGCGCTGCCCGAGCTTGCTGCGGGCGCGGCAGTCGCCTGCGCGGCGACATACGGCAACGCCGGGTTCGGCTGCGTGAGATTCACGGCTGTTCCCGTCGCCGCGTTGTAGGCAATCTGAAACGGCGATTGCGCCGGCTGCGCATTCGCGCCCTGGTAGGTGAACGTCCCGGTGGTCGGATTGTAGACGTTAATGTCCGCGTTCGGGCTGGGACCGCCGGGCAGAGCGTACTCGAAGTGCGCTGCTCCGGTGTACTGGTCGCATTCCCGGATCTGGCTGCAGGGAGTCAGCACGTCCGGCGGGTCGTAAGGCAGGTGGCACCATCCCGGCGTGCTTGTGATGCCGCACTGCCCATAGCCAGAGCCGATATCGCCGAGCGATGAGCGGCGCTGGTTGCGCCGCAATACCTTGAGCCGAACTCGTATCGTGCGTTCCTGCGTGCGAATCATGCCAGCACCATTACGATCAACGCGAACAAAACCAGCGGCGCGAGAGCGGCCGCTTTGGGACTGAGCTGGAGGCCTGCGCTGCCGAGAATGTCGGCGACGGGATTCGCCGGCGCGTTGGGCACGTCCTGCGCGATAGGGTCGCGGTACAACGTGAACCAGTCGCAGCCTGTGCCGGTCGGACACCACGGCGCGGATCCGCCCCGCTGCCGCTCCGATATGCATCGTCGGCCTGCGTCGCCTAGCGCCGGATCGCTGCAGCCGCTGACTACGTCCTGCCACGCCGCATCGAACAGCGCCAGGGCTTTCTGCTGCATTTCCGGCGTGCGGATCGGCTGCGAAAGATACAGGTCCCGGTTCTGACGCAAATAGGGCTCGATCTGATCGACGATGTGGGTCGCAGCGATGCAGGTCTGACCGCAGCCGCTGAACGCGTTGTGGAACAGCGCGACCATTCCGGCCGCGATGCCCAGTAGCGCTTTCGTGATGGGCTCCGGGTCCGCGGCCAACGCGGTATATAGGGCGGCTGTCGCGCCGATGCCGGCGCTGATGCCAGTCGCGATCATCTGGTGGGTCTGGGCGTCTCCGAGCTGGCGTGCGGTGCGAATCATTTGCTCCTGCGGAACTGGATCACGCGGCGGCCGTTCTTTTTGACCACGCGGATTTCGCCCTTGATGAAGCGGTTGAGCGGCAGCGGATTCTTCTTGGCTGCCTTGGGCCGTATGAGCACCTTTTTCCCGCGCGAGACCCTGTACACGCGGGCGCGGATGCCCATCGCTTCGATTTCCTTGGCTCGCTCGAGCACGTCCGCCAGGCGGCCGCTGCTCCGCTCGACGCCCGGCACTTCTACCACGTAGCGATAGCGGCCAGGCTGCGGGTTCTTTTTCTTCATCAGTTCTTTCTGCTCGCGAGGATGAAGATGGCGACGCCGGCGACGATCAGCAGCAGCAATCCGGTATTGGCCGTGCTTGCGACCGCGGGCACTGTGCCGGCTGGGAGCTGGCTGGCAAATGTGCCATTCGGCAGGCGTACCGTCTGTCCACTCTCGAGCTGCGGCACTCCGTAACGCGCCTTGAAGATATCGCCCGATACATCCAGACCCTGTGAGATCAGGTCCTGCCACCAGCTCGTGTCAGTGCTATCCACGTTGTTTTCCTCGATAATTCCCAGTCCGCTCGTGCTTGCAGGCTGTTCTACTGGCCACAGCCGCGCCTTGCCGGCGCGCTGCACTTCCCATCCCGGATAAGCGCCGTGCGAACAATCGAGCGGCAGAGGTCCTCCGGGCACGTCCGCGACGACGTAGACATGCGAATAATGCTCCGGGTCCTCCACGGCTGCAGCCACGGTCTTGAACCAGGCGCGGATGCCCAAAGCTCTGAGCATGGCCGCGCACAACATGCTGAAGTCGTCGCAATCTCCTTCCGGCCGCGGCATGGTGAGCAAGTCGACGGGCCGAATGAGTACTTCGGCTTGGTGTGGATCGCTGCTGACGCCCTGGGCTAGCTCGGCGTCCTCGATGAATCGCACGTGCGCGCGGATCCAGCCGTGCACGGCTTCAGCCTGCGATCGCTCGTTTCTTTCACTGCCGATTGCCTCATAAGCGGCGCGCCGCACGATGGGATTCTGCGAATCCTCACGGGCGTACTGCGCCATGCGCGCGATGGTCTGTGCGGTATTGGCTTCGTCGTTATCGCCGGGCGGCCGCGGCTCGATCGTGTACAGCGTCCGGCCGTCGAATGCCGGGTGATAGGAAAGGGCCTGCGGCTTCCGCCGGAGACCATGCAGGAGGAGGGTTGTTTCGCCCAGGCCCATTTCCGCTGTGCACCCACAGTTTCGGCAGGCGGGCCGGGTTTCGTCAGATTTTTTTTAATCTATAGTACGGTACGCTATCGCCCGCCTCGCGAGACGTTTTCTTTTCAAGACGCACTTTTCCTCCGAAGGGGGGACGAAATTGGCAAGAAAGCGCGTTGTGCCGATCGATGAGCCGACCGAGTTCGACTTCTCGGCTTCGTTCCAAAAGTTCAACGACCCGGAGCAGTTCGCCCGTTTCTGCCGGCAATATCCCAATCCCGAAGCCACGGTAACCTACGTGTACCGCTTATGGCCCGCCATCGATCGCGAGCAGGTCGGATTGAAGGATTCGGCGATTGCCAAAGTGACGGGCGCAGTGGTCGACGCGGATTACCTGCTGCAGCATTTCGGCTCCGGCAAGTATCACCTGAAGTTCAACGACGCCAACCGGCCGGCCAACCTTCAGCAGGTCGCTCGGACGAATGTCGAAATACACGATCCCACTGAACCGCCCATCGTGGATCCTCGGGAGCTGGTGGTCAATGACGAACGCAACGCCGGCATTGTTTCGAAATACATGCAGTTGGGATGGACCGTGACCGAACAACAGAATGAATTGAAACCCAAGGGATTCCAGGCGCTCGCGCCCGCCGCGGCCGCGACCGGATCTAGCGGCGCCGAAAAGGTGCTGGCCGAGACGGTGCAATCTTTGGCGCTGGAACGCGCTCAGGCGAATTCTCTGCCTTCGGGGGCGGTCGTGGTGCCTCGGGAGGTCTTTGACGCGCTCCTGGCCCGCGTACAGGGCGCCGGCGGGGACAATACGCTTGAAAAGGCGTTCGAAATCGCCGACCGTCTGAAGCCGCCGGCCGCGGCCGACTCTGCGACGCATAAGCTGCTCGACAAAATGGCGGACGCGCTGCTCGCGCGCGCGAGCTCAACGCCTGTTGCCGGCGGCGCGATGTCCGAGCTGCGCTCTACCATGCAGTTCCTGCGCGAAGAAATGGGCTGGTCTCCGGGCGGGGCCGGATCTTCCGATGCGGCGGGATTCATGGGCATGTTCACGGAGGTGTTGAAGCACGCCGCGGCCGCGTTCGGTCAGGCCATGGCCATGCGGTTCATGACGCCGATGCCGGCCGCAGCGCCTGGCGGCACGCCGGCGATGGCGGCGAACATTCCTTCCGGCATCCCTGGTCTGCCCGTAGGGGGTCTGGATCCGTCCCATGCGGCGCCGCTGCGCCCGGCTCCGGCTCCAGGTCCTGCAGCGGCTGCGGCAGCGCATCCGGTTCAAGGTGACGATGTGAATAAACTGGCTCTGATGAACGTGGGCATGTCCGCCCTGCAGGCTTTCAACGCCGGCGTGAGCGGCGACGATTTCGCGGAAAAGCTCTGCGATGATCCAAACACAGAGGCGCTGTATGACCTGCTTTACAACATGGGCAGGGACGAAATCGTGAAGCGGCTGGAATCCGTGCCGGGGCTCGCCGAGCAACTGGCGCCGCGGCGCGCCGAACTGTTGGCCTGGCTGGATGCGTTCCTGTCCTACAACGAACCGGATTCGCCGGCGGCCGCATGAATTACGTCGGCGCGGCGCGTCACGGGCGCGCCGTCAGAGTGCATCTTGAGTTCGATTACTGGATTGGTGATCCCCGCCTCGCTCGCATCACCGTCTGTATCCGCCGGCGGGCCCGGTCGGCTTCCTGAGCGATCGAGGGGAGCAGTCCGACGCCGATCGGCTCCCGTTTCCGGACCGCCCGCCTGAGCCTTTCGTCCAGCACTCCGAAGAAATCCTCCACTGTCGCCTGTCCCAGGTGGGACCGCACGAGCTCGGGGTCTGCATGCGCGAATCCGCGCTCCACCAGTCCGATCAGCAGGGGGTCTGGATCCGGCTCATCCTGCCTCACAGAAGGGGAGGCTGGCGGGCTGGCTGGCATTGGCTCGGGTTCTGGCTCTCTCTCTGTATGTAGAGCGCCTGCCTGCCTGCTACTGGAATAAATACTGTCTTCCTTATATGCGCGCCCGGATCTGACTACCAAATGCAGCCTTTGGTAGTTGGATTTGACTACCAACAACACTGCTTCGACGGCTTGTTGCTCCGCAATTTGGTAGTCAGATTTGACTACCAAATCGGCTTCGGCGCCCAGTTCGGCCCGGAGGGCCCGGCGAAAGTCCTTGACAAGAGCGGCGCGAGTGGCCGAAAATTGATCAAAAAATAAGTGGCTTTCTTTTGAGTCACTTGCCGGGATTTGGTAGTCAGATTTGACTACCAAATTTTCTACACAGGGGGTGTGGCTCTGAGCCTCGACAAGCTCCGGCTGGGGCCGTAAGGTACGTGTGCGCAGCGGCTTGGCGTAAAAGAACAGGCGCACGTTGTTTCGCAGCCTGCCAACCTGCCGCGCGGCGCCCTGCTTCTCCAATTCCCGCAGTTCCATTCGCACTGCCTGCTTGTCTATCCGCCCGATGGGATCGAGGGCGTTGAGCTCGGCGACGATGTCGCTGGGCGACAGCGGCGCTCTACGCCCGTCCGGCAGAATCTTCACCGCCAGGCGCGAGCGCTGGCCGATCGAATGCAGCATGCCGCAAGCCCACACACGGACCGTGCGGTCGTGCTGCGGGCGCATCAGGAATTGCAGTTGAGCCGTGGTGATGAACTGCCATTCGCCGGCGCGTACTCCCATGCGCAATAGAAATTCGGCGGTCGCGTCCTCGCGATACTGGCGGCATTCGCACCCGCGATCCTGGCACGCGCCATCGTGCAGCGCGTGAGGATGCCCGCAGGTGCACGGGCGCGGCCGGAAGCGCTCGCATTCATTTCCTTGGCCGTGCTCGGCGGCGGTGCGGTTGCAAATCAGGCAATGGTATTCGCCAGCATGCTGAGCCGGCTTCTTCTTCGCGCGCGCGGCGCTACTGTTGTACATGAGTCCTCGCTTTCGCTGAATGAATTGGCGGCCGCTGGAACGCCTAGTACCGGCGGCCGCGTTTCGTCGTTGCTTTCAAAGCGAGGCGTGGCAGAGAATAAGAGAGAAGCCACGACCTCGCTAACTCGCGGTCGTTTCAGTTGATGGGCTCCGTCAGCGCTCTGCGTCTCTTGCGAAGGATTGGCAGAGCGAAATGAATCTCGATCGGCTGGAGGGCTTCGCAGCGCGGCGGCCGCGTTTGTTATGACATGGGTGCGAAGATCAGCCTGAACGGCTGATATAATTCGCACATTATGTCAGAAAAATTCGGCCGCCGCGATTTGATTCGCGGTATCACCACTTCGGCCGTCGCATTGACCGCGGCCTCCTACGAGCGGGTTTTGGGCGCGAACGACCGCGTGCAGCTGGGAGTGATCGGCGTCGGCGATCGCGGCCGGCACGATATGCGTCTGTTCCAGCGCGCCGGCAACGTCGACGTCCGCGCGGTTTGCGATATCTATGCGCAGCAGATCGACCTCGCCAAGAAGGACGCGCCCGATGCGAAGGCCTTTTCGGACCATCGGAAGCTGCTCGAAATCGCCGAACTGGACGCCGTACTGATCGCCACCCCCGATCACTGGCATGCCGCCACGGCGATTGACGCCCTGAACGCGGGCAAGGACGTGTACGTCGAAAAGCCCCTGACGCGCACCATTGAGGAAGGCCCGCCCATTGTCAAGGCCGCGCGCGTCAATAATCGAGTGTGCCAGGTCGGCATGCAACAGCGCTCCGGAAAACATTATCTGGAGGCGAAGCAGAAGTACATCGATTCAGGGGCGCTCGGCAAGATCACTCTGGCGCGCACGTGGTGGCACGGAAACGGATATCACTTGCGCAAAGCGCCGGCCTCCTTGCAGACCAAGCCCTCCAATCTGGACTGGGCGCGCTTTCTCGGGCCGCTGAAATGGCGCGATTACGACCCGCAGCAGTATTTCAACTGGCGCGCCTATCTGGACTTCGGCGGGGGGCAGGTGACCGACCTGTTCACGCACTGGATCGACGTCGTCCACATGTTTATGAACCAGGAGGTTCCGAAATCGGCGGTCGCCGCCGGCGGCGTCTACGCCTATAAAGACGGCCGCACGGCGCCAGACACGATCAACGTCCTGTTGGAGTACCCCGGCGAGTACACCGCGACCTTCGAAGCCACGCTGGCCCCCGGAATCACCGGCGCCGCCGTGGAGATGTGCGGAACCAAGGGCCGGCTGTACATCGACCGTCGCCACTACGAATTCCGAGAGGCGGGCCGCAACGCTCAACCCGTGGTCGTCCAGGCCGAACGCGGCGAAGGCAGTCCCGGGCAAGGGGGCGTCGACATGCTCACCTTCGACCACATAAAGAATTTTTTGGATTGCGTGAAGAGCCGTCAGCGGCCGAACGGCGATGTTTTAATCGGCCACCGCTCGGCGCAGGCCTCGCATCTCGGCAATATCGCATACCTGGAGAAACGCAGGATCGATTTCGATCCGGTTCGCGAAGAAATTTTGCCGTTTTGAGCCGGGGCGCAAAGCCATTGCCCCCGCCTGACGGACGGAGTCAGAAGCTGTCCGGCGTCCGCGGCTGAAGCCGGATCTCCATGCGCTTTACCGCCATCAGCGAATCCAGGGTCGATTGGAGCAGGAGTTGCGCTGCGCGTGCATCGGCGGCGTCCGCGTTTCTCGACTCGAGCAGACGCGCCACCTTGTCCACCTCTTCAACAATGTTCGCGACGAAACGCGATAACGCCTCACGCTCATGCAAGCTGAACGGCGCCTCCATGGATGCCTCCTCCGCCCTCGGCGGGTCTGACCAGTACTGGAAGTTTAGTCGATGTTAGCAGCGATACTGTGAACTGTCCAGAAAAATTCTGTGAAAATCACATCACGCTTGAGAGAACAGATGGCGAATCCGCCGGCAAGCCATTGAGCGGCTGACGTAAATATTCTATGGTCGAGTGATGGATCTCCACCACAGCGTTGCGGTTGTTACGGGGGGAGCGAACGGGATCGGGCGCGCCCTGTGCGAGCGGTTCGCGGCAGAGGGCGCGCGTGTTGTGATCGCCGACGTGGATCTCGCCAACGCTCGCGAGCTGGAGCGCCGGACCGGCGGAGTGGCCATCGAAGCCGACGTCGCGCGCGAGGCGGACGTCCAGCGCCTGGTTCAGGAAACAACCCGAAGATTCGGCGGCATCGACCTGTTTTGCTCCAACGCGGGCGTCGGCGTAGACGGCGGACCAGAGGCGCCGGATCATTCCTGGCGGCGCAGTTGGGAAGTGAACGTGATGGCTCACGTCTACGCCGCGCGGGCTGTGCTGCCCCAGATGCTTGAGCGCAAGCGCGGCTACCTCCTCCAGACCATTTCGGCAGCCGGACTGCTGACGCAACTCGGCTCGGCCCCCTACGCCGTCACCAAGCACGCCGCGCTTGCGTTCGCTGAGTGGCTGGCCATCACGTACGGGGATCAGGGCGTGCGCGTGTCGGCGCTGTGCCCGCAAGGCGTGCGAACAAACATGCTGCTCAAAGCGGAGTTCGGAGGCGGAGCATTTCTGCTCGAGGGCGCGCTGGAGCCCGCGCAGGTGGCCGAAGCCGTGGTCCAAGGTCTCCTTGAAGAGCGCTTCCTGATCCTCCCGCATCCCGAGGTCGCCGAATACTTCAGGCGTAAGGCGAACGATTACGATCGCTGGCTGCGCGGTATGCGACGATTACAGGCAAGCGTTCAACCTTTAAAGGCGCAAGTATGACGATATTCGAACAGCCCGTGTGGAATTTCGAACAGGAGCCGTGGGATGAGCCCCCCGACGAGACCGCCGTTAACCTGCGCGCGTACTTCGATCGCATGCGCGATGAGAAGCTGCGGCAATATCGCCCGGAGTGGAGCGATGAGCAGGTGATCGAGTGGGACGGCAATTTCACGAATGAGGGCAACCTGATGCTGGGATGCTCGGAGCGGGACGTGGAAATCGAGGAGTACCGCCGCGTGCTGCATCAGTGTATCGCCTACCGCAACCGTGTGCGCCCGCTCGTGACCGGGCGTGAATCGCGCTCCTGACGGTCCCGCGGCCAGAGCAAGCGGCCGTCAGTATTCGCACAAGGCGCTGTGGACGGCGTAGCTTTTCACGGCCTTCTTGGGGCCGCTGGCGTTGTGGCATTGTTGGCAAATAGCGCCGGTCAGAACCCGGCGGTGACGGTCGGTCGAGTTCGCGTGCAGCCGGTGACAGCTCAGACAGGTCGTATCGGACCCATTCAGCGCGACGTCGCGAACATTGATCCACACGTGCCGGTCGCCCGGATTCAGGGACGGATCGTCGGCGCGCTTCCAGTCGACCTCGTAATCCTTGAACAGATTATCGCCGGCCACGAAGTTGTTCGGATAGGGCAAGCCGGTCGATCTGGATCTGCCGCCGCGCAGATGGCATTGCGCGCAGGTCGATTCGATGGCCAGCGCATCGCTGCGACGCTTCTTTGAAAGAAAAATCAGCGACGTGTCGCTGGTGTGTTCCAGATTGACGACGCCGTGGCAGGTATAACAGTCGAGCCCGATTGCAGAGTATGTTTGGGTCCTGGCGTCGACGCCCGTGGCATGACAGCCGGCGCATTGATGGGCGAACTTATCGCGCTCCCATCGCGGGTCGCCCGCATGCTCCCAGCGCGCGACGCGGCGGTCCGGTTCGAGATCCGCGCGCACGTTGGAAATATCCAGCTTGCCGTAGCCGGCCTGCTTCAAGAAGCGGATGTGGCGCACGGCGCCGAGCGTATGCGTCGTCTCCTGGTCCAGGCTGGCGAGTTGCGGCTCATTCTTGAGCAGCGCCGTCAGTTCGGGCGCGTCCTCGCGCTGGCGCAGCGTAAGGCCGTGGGGGTTCTTCTGCCATCCGGGCCCGATATCGTTGCGGTGACAGAACAGGCATTCATCCCCGTGCACAAATTCAGGGACTGGCTGGCCCGCATGCGAGCCGCCCCAGGCGGCCGGATCCTTCGTCTGGGCCGCGGCCGCCGCAGCCAGCGCGCATGCCACAACGGTCAGGTTCCGACGCATATTATTTGGGCGCCATGCGGAGCGCGCCGTCCAGCCGGATGACCTCGCCATTCAGCATGGGATTCTCGATGATGCATCGAACCAGCTGCGCAAACTCCTCCGGGCGGCCAAGCCGGGACGGAAACGGCACGGAAGCTTTCAGCGCCGCGCGCACCTCATCCGGCATCGATGCAAGCAGCGGCGTATCAAACACCCCCGGAGCGATGGTCATGACGCGGATGCCCAGCCGCGCCAGGTCGCGCGCCATGGGAAGCGTCATCGAGACAACGCCCCCCTTTGAAGCCGAATAGGCGGTCTGGCCGATCTGCCCGTCGAAGGCTGCAATGGAAGCCGTATTGATGATGACGCCGCGTTCGCCGTTGTCGTCCGGATGATTCGTCGCCATGGCCGCGGCCGCGAGCCGCGCAACATTGAACGCGCCGATAAGGTTTACACGGATGACGCGTTCGAACAGTTCTAGCGAGGCCGGGCCGTCCTTGCTCACGGTGCGCTGCGCGGGTCCGATTCCAGCGCAATTGACCGCGATATGCAGCGGCTCCCCCGGCCGGATAATCGACTCCATCGCCGCTCCGTCGGCCACGTCGCCTCGCGCAAATCGGGCGCGGACGCCAAGCGCCTGCGCGTGCGCCCGGCCGGCCGGCTCATTGACATCGACGATCAGCGCGCGTCCTCCGCACTCCACGATCATGCGCGCGCATGCGGCGCCCAGACCGGAAGCGCCGCCCGCGATCAGCGCGGTCTTGCCCTCGAGTCTCATTCCTTCACCGCTTGCCCTTCGACCAGCTCGATCCAGATGTGATCCGGGCCTTCGATGAATGCGGATTGGATGCGCCCGTCCCCGGCTGGGCGAGGAGCCTCCACGACCCGGACCCTTTCGCTGCGGAGGCGGGCGATCGTTGCATCCAGACGATCCACGCTGAAGGCGATATGGTCGATGACGCGGCCTCTGGTGGGCTCAAAGTCCGTGCGCTCTCTCCACTCGGCGGGGAACGCCGTGCGCGCATACTCGGCCGGATAAATAATAATGCTCACGTTGTCGGCCTGAAGAAAAGAGGCGGGCGCAACCGGATAACCCTCGTAGATCCGCTTGTCGGTCTGCTCAAGGCGGATCGGAACGCCGAGATGGGCGTTGTACCAGCGGCCCGCCGCGATGGGATCCAGGCTGAGCAGGTGCAGGTGGCCGAAGCGGTGGTGGTTCGCCGTATTCAGTTCGATCAGCTCGTGATCGGGCCCGTCTACGTAGGCGTAATAAAAGCTGCCCGGCGGCCGGCCGGCGAGCCTGCTGATGTCGGTCATGGGCGTTGCGAATTTTGTCCCCGACTCGAGCTGTTTTTTGTAAACGGCCGGCATGTCTTCGGCGCCCCACCCGATGTGCCAAATCGCTGAAACGATGTCGTGCGGCGCCGCGGCGCCCGCGCGCGAGAACAGTATCCACGATTTCTGCGCCCATACTGCGTCTTCGCCCGCAAACCGGCCCCGCTCACAGTCGAACTTCGAAGTATAGAAATCGATGGAGGCTTTCGGATCCGCGGCATTGATCTGAACGTGATGGAAATGGGCCGGGGAAAGCTCCGCGCACAACAGCCTGCCAGCGAGCGCCAACGCGGCAAGACATGATCGCATCATTGCGGGAGCATTATAGCGCTGAGCAGGCTTTCGTCGGAAACTCGACCGCAGATATGAGCAAGGCGCGCCGCCGCGCAACGCGATCCCCAGCCGGCCGCTAGCCCGGCGGCGGCGCGGACGACGACGGCGCGGGCTGGCCGTCCACAGTAACCGGCTCCATCAATTCCGTGCGAGTCCCGTCCGGATCAAAAATGTTCACCTGCCGCCTGCGGTTTCGGCCAATCCGCACTTCCAGCGGCCGCGCATATTGCTTGCGATATGGTCTCGCCTCGAGCGCCGCCACGCTCCGGGCGGCGTCGGGCGTTTCCAGACAGAGATGATGCGCCGAGCCGCGCGCTGGGGGCCCGGGCGCCTCCTTGTAGAGCATGAACTCTATGTAATCGTCGCCATCCGGAACCTTGACGTTGATCCAGGAAAGCTGCGTTCCGTTGCTGCTGCCGCGCCAGGTCTCCTTAAAACCGAGCACATCCGCGTAGAACCGCATCTCGGCGTCAAGCTGGGTGACGATGAGGCCCACATGCATCATGCGCTTCGAAATCCTGGCCTCCGGCAGATGCTTGCCCTGCTCACGCGCGGTCCAGCTGTCCGGCTCGTACTGCACAATCTCGACGGCGTGTCCGGCAGGGTCGCGAAATGTAAAGTTGGAATTCCCGATGCGGCCTTTGGACGTCTTCTCCGGAACCGCAACGCCCTGCGCGGCGAGATACCGCCGCATGCCTTCGGCGTCGTCGGTTTCAAGAGCGATGTGATTCAGCCGGTCCGAAGCGGCTTCCCGCTCCGGAGACAGCTCGATATATTGCCGCTCATTGACCTTGAAGAATGTCATCGCCAGCGATCCGTCCGCGTTCTTCAGCGAATACGGCTCGTCGAATCCGAGAAAATCGCGATAGAAGGCGCGCGATTGGTCCAGATCCCTGGCGAACAGCGCGATGTGCGCGACGCCGAGAATCTTCGGCCGCGGCGGGGCGGCGGCGGCCAGGGATGCGGCTGCCAGAAATATCGAAAATCGCTTCATAGCACGCTCGCTCCATTATCGTTCGCAAGCCGTCGCCGCGCGCGTGCTAGCATCGAGGGCATGGGACTGGGCGAGCTGACCAAGGAATTCGCGAAACAGGCGCTCGGAAACCAGGTGAAAGATGTCGTTGACGCGCTCCGTCCCCCTGAGCTGTCGAAGATTTCAGACGCGCTCGGCGCGTCACATCCGGCGGCGCCCCCGCAGCAGGAGAATCCCTGCGCCGTGATTCTCGGCCAGTTGCAAGCCATGCAGAAGGCGCTCAAGGACGAGGAAGAGCTGGTGGTCCTGGCTGCCGGGGCGTCGGAAACCCTGCGCGTGCTGGAGGTGTTCGCGCCGTCCTGGCAGGTGGTCGTGCTGACCGGAATCGATGCGGACAAGAACATCACACGGCTCATCTGCCCCGTCCACTCCCTTCAGCTCACATGCAAGGTCATGAAAACCCCGCCGGACGTCAAAGCCACGCGGATCCGGTTCATCGCGCCGCGGCACAAATCCGAATGAAGCCGGCTTCTTGTAACGGCCCGCCCTGGCAAGTGTCCAAGGTTTGTGGCTGAATTCAGAGGAGAACGGCAAGCGTTCGGAGCGCCCGGGGACCCGCCCCATTGGACCCCAGGCAATAAGCAGGGCGTGGGCACGGCCTTTGCGCCGGGCAGTCGCGTCTGGTTCACCCTCTGGAACGGCATTCTCACAGAGGCCTACTTCCCCACCGTGGACAGACCTCAAATGCGCGACTTCGAATTTCTGTTCACCGATGGGAAGTCGTATGTCGCGCGCGAAACCGACTTGGCGTGCGAGGCGGAGGCCATCGGCGACACGCTGGCGTATCGCATCCGGACCGAGGACCGCCAGCACGGGTTCGCGCTGGTCAAGCGCATTATGGCCGACCCGCTCCGCCCCACCGTCTTGATGCACTGCAAGCTGGAGACCCGCGAGCCGGTGCAGGTCTTCTTCGCCTGCAACCCGCACCTGGAGGTCGGCGGCGCAGGGAATTGCGCCTATGTGGCGCACGCCGCCGGCGCCCCGGCGCTTCTCGCCGAAAAGGGCGGACGCTGGCTCGCGATCTCCGGCACTTGCCGCTTTGCGCGACTGACTTGCGGATTTCTTGGCCGAAGCGATCTTCGAACAGATCTCGACAATTTCCAGATGGATTGGGAGTTCGACCGCGCAGAAAACGGCAACGTCGTATTGGGCGCCCAGATCGATGTCAAATCGCGGCCTGAATTCACCATCGGCGTCTCGTTTGGTGAAGATCGCTCCAGCGCCGTGTCGAACGTACTGCAATCACTCGGCGTGAATTTCGATTCCAACCTTGCGCGGTTCCAGTCGCAGTGGAAGAGCGCAGCGGAGCCGCTCGAGGATCTGGCGCCGTGGTCGGGCGATGGCGGCCGGCTGTTTCGAACCAGCTATAAAATCATCCTCGCGCACGAGGACAAAACCTATCAGGGCGCATTGATCGCCTCGCTGGCCATTCCCTGGGGCGAAGCCCGTACCGACCAGGACGGCCGCGGCGGCTATCACCTGGTGTGGACGCGAGACCTGGTGCAGAGCGTCCTGGGTCTGCTCGCAGCGGGCAACCAAGAACTGCCGCTGCGCGGGTTGATCTATCTGGCGGCGCGCCAGCGGCCGGACGGGAAATTTCCGCAGAATTTCTGGATCGACGGCCAGCCGTACTGGCACGGCATGCAGCTCGATGAGGTCGCATTTCCGGTGATCCTGGCGCACCGTTTGGACCGCCTGCGGGCATTGGAAGATTTCAATCCGCGTACCATGGTGAAACGCGCGGTCGGCTACCTCATGCAACAGGGTCCTGTCACCGGTCAGGACCGGTGGGAGGAGTTCGGCGGGTACTCGCCCGCCTCGCTCGCGGCGGTGATTACGGCCCTGATCTCGGCAGCGTCTTTTTCCCGCGAAGACGGCGACATCCTCGCGGCCGGCTTGCTGGAATCGTATGCGGACTTTTTGCGCGAAGGTCTGTTTGAGTGGACGGTCGCCAGTGAGACCGAGCTCGACCCCAAGGTGGGCCGCCACTTTGTTCGTCTGAATCCGGCGAAGCCTGGCGATGCAGCGGCGCCGGGTTCGGCAGATCGCGCGATGCTTGCTCTTCCGGCCCGGCCGCCGGGTCAGCCCGACGCCTGGCCCGCTCGCGATATCGTGGATGCCGGCTGCCTGCAGCTCCCCCGGTACGGCATCCTGGACCCCCAGGATCCTGTGATCACCAATACGCTCAAGCTGATCGATGCGCATTTGAAAGTCGAAACGCCGCACGGCGTGTGCTGGCGGCGATATCCGCATGACAGCTACGGCCAGAAACCGGACGGAGCGCCGTTCGGCGATTGGGGACAGGGCCGCGCGTGGCCGCTGCTCGCCGGCGAGCGCGGGCACTACGAGCTGAGCCTGGGACGCGATCCGAAGCCGTACATCCAGTCCATGGAGGGTCTGGCGTCGGGCGCCGGCCTGATTCCGGAGCAGGTCTGGGACGCTGGCGATCTGCCGCACCGCAGCCTGTATCGCGGCCGGCCTACCGGATCCGCGATGCCGCTCGTGTGGGCCCATGCCGAATACCTCCGGCTCTTGCGCTCGGCTCGCGACGGGCGCGTGTTCGATCTCATCGACGAGGTCGCGGACCGTTATCTCAGAAGCGCGCCCCCGAAAGTGACGATCGAATTCTGGACGCCAATGCACCCCATCACGCACATACGGCGAGGGCGGACGCTGCGGATTTGCAGCCAGCGTCCGTTCCGGATCCGCTGGACGAATAATGAATGGTCCGGACAACACGACACGCCGTCCGACGCCACCGCGCTCGGATTGAATTTCGCCGATATTCCGACGCTGCCCGGCCAGCGCGCCCCGCTCGACTTCACCTTCTTTTGGCTGGATCGGAACGCATGGGAAGGACGGAATTATCGGGTCGGGATGCGGGATTAGCGGGCCCGGGCGTCCGATCCGGCGCCGCAGCCGCCCTTGCTTATGGCGGAGACCAGCGTCATACTGGCTCCCCAGGAGGATAAATGCGCCCTGAATCTGCGCTGCTGGCCGTAGGCTTGTGCGCACGCCTGGCGGCGCAGAGCCTTGCCGCCACCCCCGACGCCAACGATCCGTTCACTCCGGCGCAGCGAAAATACTGGGCCTTTCAAGCGGTCCGGCGCGTAGACCCGCCCCCGGTTCGGGACGCAAACTGGGCCGCGTCGCCGATCGATCTCTTCATCCTGGCCAAGCTCGAAGCGAAGGGTCTGAAACCCAGCCCGCCGGCTGATCGGATTACGCTCATCCGCCGGCTCAGCTTCGATCTCATCGGTCTGCCGCCGTCGCCCGAAGAAGTTGACGCATTCGTAAAGGATCCTTCGCCTGACGCCTATGAGAGAGTCGTCGACCGCCTGCTCGCGTCGCCCCATTACGGCGAGCGCTGGGCCCGGCACTGGCTCGATCTCGCGCGTTACGCCGAAAGCGAGGGTTTCAAGAGCGACGAAACGCGCCCTAACGCCTGGCGGTACCGCGACTACGTCATCAAAGCCTTCAACCAGAACAAGCCCTACGACCGCTTCATCAAGGAACAGATCGCCGGCGATGAACTGTGGCCCGGCGACCCGGAGGCGCGCGTCGCCACTGCATTTAATCGCCACTATCCGGACGAGAGCAATGCGCGCAACCTGATGCAGCGCCGCCAGGAAATTCTGGATGACATCACCGATACCGTCGGCGCCACATTCATGGCCTTGACCTACGGCTGCGCCCGCTGCCACACCCATAAATTTGATCCCATCCTGCACAGCGACTACTACCGTCTCCAGGCCTTCTTCGCCAACACCGCAGCCGACGACGAAATTCCGATGGCCGGCCCGGAGGAGGCGGCCCGCTATCGCGCGCAGAAAGCCGTCTGGCAAGAGAAAACGAAGCCGATCCGCGACCAGATCGCCGCGCTGCTGGAACCGAAAAAGCAGGCGATGATCAAGGAATTCGTGGACAAATACCCGCCCGAGATTCAGGCCATTATCGCCAAGCCCCCCGCCGAGCGGAATCCCTACGAATGGCAGATGTACGCCAAGGCCAAGCCGTATCTCAGCGTGGATGACGACGCCGCCGCCAAGACCCTCCAGGGCGACGCCAAAGTCAAATACCGGCAACTCGTGGCGGAGCTCAAACAATTCGCCGATCTCGATCCCGGCGACCCGCCTGTCGGCATCGGCATGCGCGATTTGAGCGATACGGCCCCGCCCACCTACCGGCTTGCCGGCGGCGTCTGGAATGCGCGCCAGGAGGAAGTGCAGCCAGGCTTCCTCTCCATACTCGACCCCTATCCCGCGAAAATTACGCCCCCGCCCGGCGCAAACACCACTGGCCGCCGCACCGCCCTGGCCAACTGGCTCGCCCGCCCGGACAACCCCTTGACGGCTCGCGTCATGGTGAACCGCATCTGGTTCTACCACTTCGGGCAGGGCATTGTGGATACGCCCAGCGACTTCGGCCGCATGGGTCAGCGACCGACGCACCCCGAACTGCTCGACTGGATGGCCAGCGAGTTTGTGCGCACCGGCTGGGACATCAAACGCATGCACAAGCTCATCGTGATGTCGAACACCTACCGGCAGTCTTCCCGGTTCAATCCAGACGCCGCCGCCCAGGACCCGCGCAACCGCCTGATGTGGCGATTTCCACGCCAGCGGCTGGACGCTGAATCAATCCGCGACGCTTCGCTGGCTGTCGCCGGGTTGTTGAACGAAAAGGTCGGAGGTCCGAGCGTGTTTCCCGAGCTTCCCGAAGGCGCCGCCCCGCCGCGCGGCGGTTGGAAGGTCAGCGACAATCCCGCGGACCGGAACCGGCGCAGCGTGTACATCTTTGTGCGCCGGAACGCCCGCTACCCCATGCTCGAAGCCTTCGACATGCCCGATACGCACGAGTCGTGCGGCCGCCGCAATCAGACCGTCACAGCCCCGCAGGCAATGGAACTGCTCAACAGCAAGGTGAGTCTGGAATGGGCGGAAGCGTTCGCCGGCCGCGTCCTCCAGGCCTCGGGCGACGATCGGAGCGCCGCCGTGGATGCGGCTTACCGCCTCGCCTACGGGCGACATCCCGATGGCGCCGAAAAGGACATCGTGCTCACCTTCCTGGCGAAACAACAGCAGCTCATTGCCCGGCGCATCGCGGCGGGTGAAAAAATTGCGCTGCCGCCCGCGCTCCCCAGCGGATACGACCGCGCCGCGGCCGCCGCGATGGTCGATTTCTGCCAGATGCTTCTCAACTCCAATGAATTTGTCTACATCAATTAGGTCCGAACCATGTCTGTGAAACGCCTTCCACTCTCGCGGCGCGATTTTCTTTGCCGATCCGGCAGCGGCCTCGGGGCTATCGCGCTCGCCGCCATGCTGCATGACGACGGCCTTCTTCCAAAAGCCGCCGCCGCCGTCGTCGATCCGCTGCGCCCCAAGCCGCCCCACTTCCCTCCCACGGCGAAGTCCGTCATCTGGCTGTTCATGGAGGGCGGACCTAGCCATATTGACCTGTTCGACCCCAAACCGGAGCTCGAGCGCCTCGCCGGACAGCCGCTGCCGCCCTCATTCGGCCGGCCCATCACAGCTATGGGCACCTCGAACAACACCCTGATGCCTTCAAAACGCGCCTGGAAGCAGCACGGCCAAAGCGGCATCTGGGTGTCGGACTGGTATCCCGAAATCGCAAAGCACGTCGATGAGATGACCGTGTTCCGCGGCTGCTGGGCCGACGGCCTCAACCATGTCGGCTCCGTGTGCCAGATGAACACCGGATCGATTCTCGCCGGCCGCCCTGCGCTCGGCGCCTGGGTCACCTACGGGCTCGGATCCGGGAACCAGAACCTTCCGAGCTTCGTCGTGCTCACCGACGCCGGAGAGGTGATCGGCGGCCCCAAGAATTGGAGCGCCGGATTCCTGCCCGCTACCTACGAAGGCACGCTGCTCCGTAACCAGGGCGCGCCCATTCTCGATCTCGTTCCGCCCGACAGCATCGGCCAGGAACAGCAGCGCAGCCGCCTGGATCTGTTGAAGAAACTCAATGAACGATTCAGCGCCGATAAGCCCGAAGACACGCAGCTCGAGGCCCGCATCAACGCCTACGAACTCGCTTATCGCATGCAGGCCGCAGGCCCGGAAGCCGTGGATCTGTCCAAGGAATCCGAAGCGACCCGGCGCCTCTACGGCATCGACGACGACGCCACCCGGAAATTCGGAACCAACTGCCTGCTGGCCAGACGCCTGGTCGAGCGCGGAGTTCGTTTCGTCGAATTGTACGCGGGAAGCGGCAGCGGCTGGGACGCCCACACCAATCTCGAGGGCAATCACTCAAAGATGTGTCGGGCCTCAGACAAGCCGATCGCGGGCCTGCTCACCGACCTCAAATCCCGCGGGCTGCTCAAGGATACTCTCGTCGTCTGGGGCGGCGAATTCGGCCGCACCCCCTTCAACGAAAAGGGCGACGGCCGCGATCACAATCCCTGGGGCTTCACCCTGTGGATGGCTGGCGGCGGCATCAAAGGCGGCCAGGTCATCGGCGCCACCGATGAGCTGGGCCTGCGAGCCGTCGAAAAGAAAGCCCACGTGCACGACATCCACGCCACCATCCTCCACGCGCTCGGACTCAATCACGTCAACGTCACCTTTCTCCACAACGGCCGTTCAGAGCGCCCCACCATCGTCTCCGGCGAGGTCATTCAGGAAGCGTTCGCATAACGCGCGCCGCGAGAGTCTCTCCAGGCGCGGACGACCCGGTACAATCGAGAAATGTCCCTCGTTGTTGTCGGTTCCGTGGCCTACGACTGCGTGGAAACGCCCCACGGCCGCGCCGATCGCATGCTCGGCGGCGCGTGTACCTACATCGCGCTCTCAGCCAGCTATTTCACCGGCGTGAGGATCGTGGCGGTCGTGGGCGACGATTTCGATCCCGCTGACGAACAGTTCCTTCGAGACCGGGGAATTGATCTTGAAGGCCTGGAGCGCGCCCCGGGCAAAACCTTCTTTTGGTCCGGCGTGTATTCGCCGGACATGAATGACCGCACGACGCTCAAGACCGACCTGAACGTGTTCGCTGGCTTTAATCCAAAGCTTCCGCCAGGCTACCGGTCGCAGCCGTATCTGCTGCTCGGCAATATCCAGCCGGCGCTCCAGCGCAGCGTGCGGGAACAGATGAACGGCGTCCGCCTGGTCGGCGGCGACACGATGAATTACTGGATCACGAGATTCCGCGACGAACTGCTCGAAACCCTCAAGGGCTGGGATTTTCTGCTCATTAATGACAGCGAAGCGCGGCTGCTCTCAGGCGAGCATAATTTGAAGAAGGCTGCCTGCAAGATCCTCGAGATGGGTCCCAGCACGATTGTGATCAAACGTGGAGAGTACGGCGCCATTCTGTTCCGGCGCGACTCCTACTTCATCGTCCCCGGATATCTGCTGGATGATGTGTTCGATCCCACCGGCGCCGGCGACTGCTTCGCCGGAGGATTCGTCGGCTATCTCGCCCAGTGCGGATTTGACCTCAAAGACGAACACCTCGATCCCAGAATCCTGCACCGGGCCGTGATCTACGGATCCGTCATGGGCAGCTATTGTTGCGAGCGTTTCGGCGTGGAGCGGTTCCGCACGCTGACGCGCGCTGAGGTCGACGGCCGTTTTGAAGAGTTCCGCCGTTTTACAGAGTTCTAGGCCGGTTCGGCAGCACAGCCGGCGCCCGCCGGAAGCCGCCCCGGCGCCCGGCGAAGCGCTTGTGCTCGCGGCTTGCCTGTGCCTGCTGAGCGCCGCCTCCATCGGGTGGTTTTACGCGCGCGGATACACGCTGTACTACGGGGACGCCGAAGCGCATTTGAATATCGCCCGCCGCTTTCTCGACTCGCGCACGCCCGGCTATGGACAGGTCGGGACCGTATGGCTCCCGCTGCCGCACGCCCTGATGCTGCCGTTTGTCATGAATGACCGGCTGTGGCGCAGCGGAATCGCGGGCGCCATCCCCGCCGGCGCATGCTTCGTATTCGCCGTCGCCGCGCTGTACCTCGCCGCGCGCCGCGCCTTCCACTCCCGGGCGGCTGCAATCACTGCCGCGGCGCTGTTTGCGCTCAACCCGAATATTCTGTACTTGCAGTCCATCCCCATGACCGAGACCGTGTTCTTCGCCGCGCTCTTCGGAATGTTATACGGAACAATCTGGTTCCGCCGCACGAAATCGAGCACCGCCGTCCTCGTTACGGCCCTGTTTTCGATTTGCGCATCGCTGACGCGCTACGAAGGCTGGTTTCTCATTCCCTTCGTCGCGGTCTTTTTCGCAATCACGGCCCGGCGGCTTGGACCGGCGATCCTGTTCGGATCGCTCGCCTCGCTCGCGCCGGTTTACTGGCTGGCGCATAACGCCTGGTACTACGGAGACCCGCTGGAGTTCTATCGCGGACCGTACTCGCCCAGGGCCATCCAGCATGGCGCGCCCTATCCCGGTTACCACAACTGGCGCCTCGCGTGGCTGTATTTTCGGACCGCGGCTGAGCTGGTGTGCGGCAAGCCGCTGGTGTGGATCGGCGCATTGGGAATAGCTGCCGCTGTTGTGCGGCGCGCAGCCTGGATCGCAGCTTTTTTGGCGCTGCCGGCCTTTTTCTATATATGGAGCATGCACTCCTCCGGCGGCTCGCCCATCTACGTCCCCCCATTGCCGCCTCACAGCTACTACAACTCCCGCTATGGAACGGCCGCGCTGCCGCTGCTCGCAGCCGGCGGCGCCGCGCTCGTCGCGCTGCTCCCGCCCAGAGCGCACGCCCTCGCCGCGGCCGTCATCATCATCACAGCCGTCTCGCCCTGGCTGCTCCACCCGCAAACGGACGCCTGGATTTGCTGGAAGGAGTCGCAGGTCAACTCCCAGGCGCGGCGCGCTTGGACCGCTCAGGCGGCCGCCAGTATTGGACCCAGCTACCGACCCGGACAGGGCATCTTCACCATGCTCGGCGACCTCGCCGGCATCTATCGCCAGGCCGGCATACCGCTCCGCGAGACGCTGAATGATGCCAATGGCAAAATTTTTGACACCGCGATGATTGCCCCGAAAGCGTTGCTCCATGAGCAGTGGGCGGTGGCGTTTCCGGATGATCCCGTCCACAGGACCCTGGAACGCGCAGCCCGCAACGGCCCACGCTACCAGTTGGTCTGGCGGATTGTAACGCAAGGCGCGCCGGCGGTGGAAATCTATCGGAGGCTGAATGCGGATCCCATTCACGAAAGCGCATGGGTCGAAAAATGATTTTCTTCTGACCTGGGCCGACGCCGTCCCCGCCGGCAATCTGGCGGCCTTGGCGCGCGCCATCTGCGAGCGCCATACCGGCGTCGGCGCCGACGGATGGATGCTCGTAAGCCGCCCCTCTGCTGCCGACGCCGACGCCGCCATCACATTGTTCAATTCCGACGGCAGCGGCGCGGAGATGTCGGGAAATGGCACGCGATGTGCAGCAGCATTCCTGATTCTGAACGGATTCGCCGGCGACCAGGTGCGCATCCGCACGGGCGCGGGGATCAAGCGGCTGCAACTCATCACCCGCCAGGCGAATGCGTTTGTCTTCGATATGAACATGGGCCAGCCCCAATATCGCGACGCCGATATCTGCGCGCGAATCCAGGCGCGCTCGCGCGAATTCGACGCCATGATTCTCCATGTCGGCACTCCGCAATGCGCCCTGATCACCCCCGAATTTCCCCAGGACTGGCGCGAAATCGGGGCCGAGATCGAGAACCACCCGCGCTTCCCCAACCGCACCAATGTTTCTTTCATCCGCCCCCTGGACGACCACTCGGTCGAGGCGCTGTTCTGGGAGCGCGGCGCCGGCGAAACCATGAGCTCCGGCACTGGTTCCACGGGTGCGGCCGTCGCCGCCCTCGCCCGCGGCTTGGTCCGTAATCCCGTCCGCGTCCTCACGCCTGCCGGCCCGCTGGAGATCAGGATAGAATCGGACGGGGTTCACCTCGTCGGTCCCGCCGAGATTGTCGCCGCGGGAGAATTTTTTTCAGGAAATACCACATAATGCAAATGCCAACAACAGAATTGTCTATTGCGGCGGCCCTTCAGGAGAAGATCCGCAACCGGACGGCTAAGGTCGGCATCGTAGGCCTGGGCTATGTCGGACTTCCGCTGGCTGTCGAGTTCGCCAGAGCCGGATTCGACATCACCGGAATTGATGTGCAGCAATCGAAAGTCGAGGCGCTCAACGCCGGACGCTCCTACGTTCAGGATGTGCCGACCGAGGCCCTCCGGCCTCACGTCGAGTCCGGCAAGTTCCGCGCCACAACCGACTTCTCCGTCCTCAGAGAGCTCGACACCGTCAACATCGCCGTGCCCACGCCGCTGCGCAAAACCAAAGATCCCGACATGAGCTACGTCGTCGCAGCCGCCGAGGAGGTGGCCAGGTACGCCCATCCGGGCTTGCTCGTCATCCTGGAATCCACTACCTATCCGGGAACCACCGAAGAGCTGCTGCTGCCCATGCTCGAAAAGAACGGGCTTAAGGTCGGCGAGGATTTCTTCCTGTGCTTCTCCCCGGAACGCGTCGACCCCGGCAACCCGAAGTATCAGACCAAAAATATCCCCAAAGTGGTCGGTGGAATCACGCCCGCTTGCACCGAAATGGGCGCTCTCTTCTACGCCCAGGCCCTCGATCAGGTAGTGCCCGTGGCCAGCACCTCGGTCGCCGAGATGGTCAAACTGCTCGAAAACACCTTCCGCATGATCAATATCGGATTGGTCAACGAGCTGGCCTTAATGTGCGACCGCATGGGCATCAATGTCTGGGAAGTGATCGATGCGGCCGCCACCAAACCGTTCGGCTTTATGCCCTTCTATCCCGGACCCGGGCTCGGCGGCCACTGCATCCCCATCGATCCCTTCTACCTCTCCTGGAAAACCAAGCAGGCCGGCATCGAAGCGCGTTTCATTGAGCTGGCCGGCTACATCAACGGCCAGATGCCGCATTTCGTTGTCGACAAGGTCCAGAACGCGCTCAACGAGCATTCCAAGCCCGTCAAGGGATCGCACGTGCACGTGGCCGGAGTCGCCTATAAACGCGATATCGACGACGTTCGCGAATCCCCCGCCCTGGACGTCATTCTTCTGCTCGAAAAACGCGGCGCCCGGGTCACCTATTCCGACCCCCACATCCCCTCCATCCGGCTCGACGCCCGCCAGCTCAATTCCACCGATCTGCTGCCTGCGGCGGCGGACGCCGATTGCGTGGTGATCATCACCGATCACAAGGCCTTCGATTACAAAGGCCTGGTCGACTCCGCCAGGCTGATTGTGGATACCCGAAATGCGTTGAAGGGATTCCGGTCGGAAAAGATCGTGCGGTTATAGCTCCCAGCTCAGCGATCAGCCCTCAGCCCAACTCCAGGCTGAAAGCCGATAGCTGAGCGCGGCTGCGATTAGGCGACCTTGCTCGTAATCAGAAGCCGCTCCGATAGATCCGGAATGGCAGCCATCAGAACGTCCTCGATGCGATCCGCAAACACGAACTCCATCTCGCTGCGGACCGCCTCAGGAACGTCGCGCAGGTCCTTCTGATTGGCCTTGGGCAGGATTACGCGTTTAATGCCCGCGCGGCGCGCGGCGAGCACCTTCTCCTTCACTCCGCCGATCGGCAGCACCAGCCCGGTCAGCGTGACCTCGCCGGTCATGGCCGTGTCGTTGCGCGCCGGGAGCTTGGTGTACAGCGACGCCAGCGCCGTCACCATCGTGACGCCCGCTGAAGGACCGTCTTTCGGAATCGCGCCCGCCGGAACATGCACGTGCACGCCGGAGTTCTTAAAGATCGCCGGATCGATCCCCAGCAGCTCCGCGTGCGACCAGACATAGCTCTGCGCCGCCTTGGCGGACTCCTGCATCACTTCGCCAAGCTGACCCGTAAGCGTCAGCCCTTTCCCGTCCGGCAGCAAGGTCGCCTCAATGTACAGCACATCGCCGCCCGTCTCCGTCCAAGCCAGCCCCGTCGCCACGCCCGGAGGCAGCTCCTTGCGCGCCTGCTCCAGGTGGAACGGTTCCGGACCGAGCATCTCCACCACATCGTCCGGCGTAACCGTCGCTGCGCCGGCCTCCGGATCCTCGGCGAACTTCAGCGCAACCTTGCGCGCAATTCGGCCGATCGCCTGCTCCAGCCGCCGCAGCCCGGCTTCGCGCGTATATCCCGATATCAGCTTCTTCAGCGCTTCATCCGTGATCTGGCACTGCTCCGGCTTTAAACCGGTCTGGTTCAATTGCCGCGGAATCAGGTACCGTCGCGCGATCTGGACCTTCTCTTCCTCGCTGTAGCCCGAGAGCCGCAGAATCTCCATGCGGTCCAGCAACGGGCGGGGAATGGTGTCCAGCGTGTTGGCGGTCGTCACGAACAGCACCTTCGATAAATCGAACGGCAGATCGAGATAGTTGTCGCGGAACGTTTTGTTCTGCTCCGGATCCAGCACTTCAAGCAGCGCCGCCGCCGGGTCCCCGCGGAAGTCGCGCCCGAGTTTGTCCACCTCGTCCAGCATCAGCACCGGATTCTTCGCGCCCGCGCGCCGGATCGCCTGAATCAGACGGCCCGGCATCGCCCCGATATACGTCCGGCGGTGTCCGCGCAACTCCGCCTCATCGTGCAGTCCGCCCAGGCTCATGCGCTCGAACTTGCGGCCAAGAGCCCGCGCGATGGACTGCCCCAGCGAGGTCTTGCCCACGCCCGGAGGACCCACAAAGCAAAGAATCGGCGCCTTCGCCTCCGGGTTCAGCTTCAGCACTCCCAGGTGCTCAAGAATCCGCTCCTTGACTTCTTTCAGATTGAAGTGATCTTCGTCCAGCACCTGGCGCGCCCGCGCAATGTCAAGGTTGTCTTCCGTGTACTTGTTCCACGGCAGCTCGAGCAGCAGCTCCAGATACGTTCGAATGACGCCGTGCTCCGGCTGGCCCGCCGGCATGCGCTCGAGCCGCGACAACTCGCGGTTGGCTTCCTTGCGCACCTCTTCCGGAAGATCCGCCTTTTCCAGCTGCTCCCGCAGCATCTCCACTTCGGCCTGATCCGGATTCTTCTCGCCGAGCTCCTGCTGGATGGCTTTCAACTGCTGGCGGAGCATGTACTCGCGCTGCTCCTTGCTCATCTCCGTGCGAGCGTCCGAGGCGATCTTGTTGCGCAGCTCGAGCACTTGCAGCTCGTGCGACAGATAGCCGTGCATGAGCCGCAGCGCCTCAACCCGGCTCGGCGCCTCCAGCAGCGTCTGTTCCTTGGCCACCTCCAGGCTGAACATCGAAGCGAGCAGATACACCAGCCGCAGCGGATCGTCGTTGAAGCCCAGCAGCTTGCCCAGTTCAGCCGGGTTCTGCGGCTGCTGATTCTGCGCCAGGCTGATGGCCTTCGCCCCCAGCTCCAGGAGCGCGCGCGTCAGCGCCTCGATCTCCGCATTCCGCTCCGCCGGCACCGGGTAGGGCTGCACGCGCGCCCGGATGTACGGCTCCGTCGCGTCCACCTTCAGGATCACCACCCGCTCGACGCCCAGAACAAGAACCTCCAGCATGTCTTCGCTCGGGCGCGACATCTTCCGGATCACCGCCTTGGTGCCGATGGTGTAGATGGAGTCGGGTCCGGGAACGTCCACCGCGGGGTCGCGCTGCGCCACCACGACGATCTCTTTCTCCTCGGTCGCCAGCGCGGCTTCCACGGCTGCCAGCGACGCGGCGCGACCGATCGACAGCGGCATTAGAAGGTTCGGAAACAGCACCGAATTCTTCAACGGCACCAACGGCAGCACTTGAACGTTATTCTGTGGCTCTGGCATTTCGTCATTCCTTCTCTGGCGTGAATTCTGCGCCCCACAGCCGCGGTCCCGCGTGCGGAGCCGCGCGCGCCAGAAAGCGCCCAAACTCACTCCAGGTCCACTCTCACCAGCAGCAGGCCGTCTCTGGCTTCAAGACTGTATTCGGCCCGCGACAGGTCGCCCGGAAGCTCGACGGTCCTCTCGAAACGGTTGTAGGAGATTTCCATCGAGTGATGGCTGTAACCCTGCTCCACCACCCAGTCCCTCCGGACGCCGCTCACCGTGACGCGCGAACCAGAAATCCGCACCTTGACGTCGCTCGGCGAAACACCCGCCAGATCGAATTTCAACAGCCAGCCGCGCGGCCCGCGATAGATGTCCACCGGCGGATTCCAGGCATTGGTGGCGTCCGGATGAGAAAGGTAAATGGACCAGGTCTTCACGTTTCCCCACGCGAAGAGCCGGCGCATGGCGCCGGCCCTTCCTTGGATGATCCCTTACTTCGATTGGATGGCGACGAAGTTGCGCACGCCGCCGCGGTTCACCAGCAGCAGGATCGAACCGCCGCGGCTCTGCCGCACCAGCCGCTCGAAATCAGAGGTGTTGCGCACCGGCTGGCGGTTCACCTGCTCGATGACGTCGCCCTGTTCGAGACCGGCGTCCGCCGCCGCGCTGGCCTGGTCGACATCCGTGACCACAACGCCCTGCGCGCTCCGCGGCAGACCCAGCTGCTGGGCTACCTCCGGCGAGAGATCCTCGACGGAAACGCCCTCCAGCCCGCTCTGCGCGCCGCCGTCATTGCCGGGCATCCGCTGGCCGCGCGGCCCGCGCGCATCCAGATCGGCCGGACGCTCCGCCACCGTAACGTTCAGATCCATCGGACTGCCGTTGCGGATAATATGCATCTTCACCGTGCTGCCAGGCGCCACCGAAGCGATGCGCAGCCGTAGACCCGCCGTGTCGATGACCGGCTCGCCATTGACCGCCGTCACCACATCCCCCTCCTTCAAGCCAGCCCGCTCCGCCGGCGTGTTCGGATCCACTTTCGTGATCACCACGCCTTCGTTGCTCGGCACATGGAACGCCTTGGCCAGCTCAGGATTGACGTCCTGTAGATATGCGCCAATGTAGCCGCGCGTCACCTTGCCGCTGCGGATCAACTGCTCCATGATGTTCCGCGCCAGCGACACCGGAATCGCAAAACCGACGCCCGCGTTCGCGCCCGATCCGGAAAGAATCGCCGTGTTGATCCCAATCAGCTCGCCGCGCGTGTTGATCAGCGCGCCGCCGGAGTTGCCGGGATTGATCGCCGCGTCCGTCTGGATGAAATCCTCATACTGCTCGATCGTGCCGCCCAGGTTGCGGCCCGTCGCGCTCACAATCCCCATCGTCACCGTCTGCCCGATGCCGAATGGGTCGCCAATCGCAAGGCACAGATCGCCCACTTCCGGCTTGGCGCTGCTTAAGGGCAGCACCGGCAGCTTGCTCGCGTCGATCTTCAGCACCGCCACGTCCGTCTGCGGGTCCGTTCCCACCACCTTGGCCGTGAATTCACGCCGGTCCGCCAGCGTCACCTTCACCGTCGTCGCGCCCTCCACCACATGGTTGTTCGTCAGAATGTAGCCGTCCGGACTGACGATCACGCCCGAGCCGAGCGCGGATTCGCGGCGATCCCGCGGAACCATGTTGAAGGGGTTCATGTCGCCGAAGAACTGACGAAAGAACGGATCGTCAAAAAACGGATTCTGCGGCTGCTGCCCCCGGCGTCCGCGCCGCTGCATCTGGTCCGACGCCCGGATCACTTTCGTCGTCGAAATGTTCACCACCGCCGGCGCGGTTCGTTTAACGACATGAGCAAAGCTCTGCACCGGCGCGGCGCTCTCTACCGCAGCCGCCAGCGCCGGGGTCGCGAAAATCGGCGCCTCGCCGCCGCCCCTCGTATACGAGGCGACGAGCCCGCCGCCTATGGATGCACACACAATCGCGAGTACCGCCACCGAACGACGGATCTCGATCTTACCTCTCATTGTTCCAAAACCTCCACGAAACTCTGTTTGCGCCGGTCTCCCGGCCCCCCTCGAGCGGCGGCTATACGCCCACCGGCTCCGGATTCTCTACCGCCTCAAACGTGAGCGCGCCCTCGCGCGCGTCCACATGAACCTTCTCCCCATCGCGCACCGCGCCGGCCAGAATGCGGCGCGCCAGCGGCGTCTCAATCTCGCGCTGAATCGCTCGCTTCAACGGCCGCGCTCCATAGGTCGGGTCATAGCCCACCCGCACCAGATGCGTCTTGGCCGCATCCGACAGCTCCAGCGCAATGCGCCGCTCGCGCAAACGCGCCCGCAAGCCGGCCAGCTGAATCTCCACGATCTGCTTCAGGTGCTCCTCGCTGAGCGAATGGAACACAATGATCTCGTCCACGCGGTTCAAAAACTCGGGACGAAAGGCCCGCCGCAGCTCCTCAAGCACCGCGTCTTTCATCCGCTCGTAGTCGCGCCCTTCAAAGGCCCCGCGGTACTCCAGAATGCGGTGGCTGCCGATGTTCGACGTCATGATCACGATGGTGTTCTTGAAATCCACCGTCCGCCCCTGACCGTCCGTAAGCCGTCCGTCATCGAGCAATTGCAGCAGGACGTTGAATACGTCGTGATGCGCCTTCTCAATCTCGTCAAACAGGATCACTGAATATGGACGGCGGCGAACTGCTTCTGTGAGTTGCCCGCCCTCCTCGTAGCCCACATATCCCGGAGGCGCCCCAATCAGCCGCGCCACCGTGTGCTTTTCCTGATATTCCGACATGTCGATGCGGATCATGGCGCGCTCATCGTCGAACAGAAACGCCGCCAGCGCCCTCGCCAGCTCCGTTTTCCCTACGCCCGTCGGACCCAGGAAAATAAAACTGCCAATCGGACGGTTCGGATCCTTCAACCCCGACCGCGCGCGCATCACCGCCTCCGCCACCGCCTGAACCGCCTCGTCCTGCCCGACCACCCGCTGGTGCAACTCGTCTTCAAGGTGCAGGAGCTTCTTCATCTCTCCCTCAAGCAGCTTCGACACCGGAATGCCGGTCCAGCGGCTGACCACCTCCGCGATGTCCTCCTCGTCAACCTCCTCTTTGAGCAGACGCGCCTGCCCCTGCTTCTCTGATAAACGATTCTGCTCCCTTTCCAGCTCCCGCTCGAGCCCCGATAACTTCCCGTATTTGAGCTGCGCGGCCAGATTCAGATCATAGGCGCGCTCAGCGCGCTCGATCTCAACCTTGACCTGCTCGATCTGCTCCCGCAAAGTGCGCAGTCTTTGCACGCCCTCCTTCTCGGCCTGCCACTGCGCCTGTAATGCGTCCGCTTCAGCCTTCAAATCCGCGATCTCTTTCTCGATCTTCTTCAGCCGCTCGCGCGACGGCGCGTCCTCTTCCTTCTTGAGCGCCTCCCGCTCGATCTCAAGCTGCATGATGCGCCGCAGCCGCTCGTCAAGCTCCGCCGGCATCGAATCGATTTCCGTGCGCAGCTTCGCCGCAGCCTCATCCACTAGGTCAATGGCCTTGTCCGGCAGAAACCGGTCCGAGATGTAGCGGTGCGAAAGCACCGCCGCCGCCACCAGCGCCGAGTCCTTGATGCGCACCCCGTGGTGCACCTCGTAGCGCTCGCGCAAACCACGCAGGATCGAAATGGTGTCCTCCACCGTGGGCTGATCCACCATCACCGTCTGGAACCGCCGCTCCAGCGCCGCGTCCTTTTCGATGTATTTCCGGTATTCGTCCAGCGTCGTCGCCCCTATGCAATGCAGCTCGCCCCGCGCCAACATCGGCTTCAGCAGGTTGCCGGCGTCCATCGCGCCTTCCGCTTTGCCCGCGCCTACCACCGTGTGCAGCTCGTCAATGAACAGAATGATCTGGCCCTCCGAAGACTGGACCTCCTTCAATACAGCCTTCAGCCGCTCTTCAAACTCCCCTCGGAATTTCGCCCCCGCGATCAGCGCCCCCATGTCCAGCGCCACCACCCGCTTGTTCTTCAAATTCTCGGGAACGTCCCCGCGAATGATGCGCTGCGCCAGCCCTTCCACAATCGCCGTCTTGCCCACCCCAGGCTCTCCAATCAGAACCGGATTGTTCTTGGTCCGCCGCGACAATACTTGAATCACCCGGCGAATCTCGTCGTCACGCCCGATAACCGGATCCAACTTCCCCTGCGCAGCCAGCCGGGTCAAGTCGCGCCCGTACTTCTCCAGAGCTTCGTACGTGGCTTCCGGATTCGCCGACGTAACCCGCTGATTCCCCCGGACTTCCTGGAGCGCCCGCATCAGGCGGTCCCGCGTAATGCCGAACTCCTTGAAAATACGGGCCGTCGCGCCCTGGTCCTCCACCGCGCCCAGCAAAACGTGCTCCACCGAAATGAACTCGTCCTTGAGCCGCTTGGCTTCGTCCTCAGCGCGCGTAAACAGCGTTTGAAATCTGTTCGTTATGTAAATCTGGTCCGGTCCCGCCGCTGGACCCGAAACCTTGGGCAGCTTTTCAATCTCCTGAAGGAAGCGACGGCGAAGACTTTCAACCGGGATGTCGGCTTTGTTGAGAATCGATGGCGCCAGCCCCCCTTCCTGGTCGAGCAGCGCCGCCATCAGATGCTCAACGTCAATCTGCTGGTTGCCATACCGCACCGCCAGCGATTGCGCGGAGCGGATCGCCTCCTGCACTTTCTCGGTTAGCCGATTGAAATCCATAACAATACCCTTGGCGAATGTACCTGCTGTTCAGATGTTAGCACATTAGCAAGAGTTGCTGCAATTTTCTGAGTTTCTTTTTATCAGATTTCTGCCTGGGACCGGGTGCATACCGCCCTACTCTCTAGACTGCTCCCGCATCGGCAAGGTTTACAACCGGCATGTATCAGGAAGGTTGGCAGATAACTCGGCGGGGAGGTGCGCGAAGACGTCCGCTTCTCCCCCCGGACGTCTTCGCATCGAAAGCAGCATTCAGCTTACTGGCGTGAAGCTCCCAAATACTCGAGCCATGCCTCCAACCCGCTGCGATTGTGTTGGAGCAGCGCGTTGAAGCCATCCTCGGCCGCATACGGATCGGCAAGCAGCTGCCGCCCCGTCCGCGCAATCTCCCAAACGTCGTCGATGGAAGCCTTCCAGGAATCCGGCGCCCAGTCGATCGCCTCGGACACAACCGACGGAACCCCCTCGGCCACCCCGTCCGCCGTCACCATATTGAAGGACTCGGTGTAGCTCGGCTGCATCAGCAGGTGCATGTGCCGCACCGTCTGCCGGAACTTCGGCCAGGACTGCCATCCGCCCTCGATCAGCTTTACGTTCGGCAGCCCCGCCACCATCGTGCGGACGG
The DNA here is from genome assembly GCA_035652975.1 of Bryobacteraceae bacterium. Lineage (GTDB taxonomy): Bacteria > Acidobacteriota > Terriglobia > Bryobacterales > Bryobacteraceae > TMP-7. The sequence goes on from DASRCT010000011.1 coordinate 76,783, forward strand.
CCTCCAGAATTCCGTTGCCGCCCTCAGTGCGGCCCGACGAAATCCACAGCTCAAGGTTGACGCGCAGCCGCGCCGCGATCTCGACGGCCGCGCCCGCAGCGCTCATGAAATTCTTAAGCGGCCGCGTCGCGCCGAAAGCCCCGATCCGCAGCGTCCCGCCCGAGTAAAGAGGACGGCAGGGGGGATGGGAACTGTTCAAATGGTACAGATTCGGCAGGTACGTGCAGGGAACCGAGTAGGCGTCCCGCACCCAGCGGCAGAACTTGCGGCTGTTGCCCGCCACGCGGAAGTTCCACGTCCCCCGCTCGATCTCCATGGCCTCGCGCACCAGCCGTACGCCGTTCGTGTCGGCCTGGAGAAACCCGACGTTGGAATGGCAGTTCACGGCGAACTGGATCTCCGGGAAATCGCTGGTCATGCGCTGCAACTCCGCCGACGGAATCCAAGGCGCCGAAATGACCACGTGTGAAATGGACGCGTCCAGCCGCGACCTGAGATCGGCCGCGTTGACAATCGGCCAGACCTCTGCCGCAATGCCGCGCTCGCGAAGGCTCTTGGCGTTGTTCAGGGCCGCCACGCCAAGCCCGATGTGGCTGATATTCTTGTTCGCCGCAAAATTCTTATAGGCGAGAATCACTCGCCGGTTGCTCATCGACATAGTCGCCATCTCTGCCCCCATGCTAGCCGCCGCTGCGGCCCATGCCGGCGGCCCCGGACCTTTATCCTGCTGTGTCCACGCCAAATATATTGCCGGATTTTCTGTGAACGGCCGCTTTTTCGCTACACTGGCTTTCATGCCCGTCCTCAGTCCGAAAATTCTATGATCCGAGTGCACGAATTGGTGAAGAAGTTCGGCGAGTTCACGGCTGTGGACCGCGTCAGCTTCGAAGTCCATGCCGGCGAGGTGTTCGCGTTCCTCGGTCCCAATGGCGCCGGAAAAACCACGACCATCAAAATGCTCACGACGCTGCTTCAGCCCACCAGTGGCAGCATCAGCATCGGCGGCCTCGATCCGGCCAAAGACCCCAACGCCGTCCGGCGGCTCTTTGGCATCGTGTTCCAGGACCCCAGTCTGGATAACGAGCTCACCGCCTACGAAAACATGGAAATCCACGCCGTCCTGTACCATGTCCCGCACAAGGTCCGCGCCGAACGCATCCAAAACCTGCTGCGAACCTTTGAACTGTGGGACCGCCGGAAAAGCCTCGTCAAGATGTTTTCGGGCGGCATGCGGCGCCGGCTCGAAATTGCGCGCGCTCTGCTGCATACGCCCAAAATCCTGTTTCTCGATGAGCCGACGCTGGGCCTCGATCCCCAGAGCCGCAACCAGCTCTGGACCCAGGTCAAGAACCTGAACGAAACCGAGGGCGTCACCGTCTTCCTCACCACGCATTACATGGATGAGGCGGATCGCATGGCCAGCCGCATCGCCATCATCGATCACGGCCGCATCGTGGCCCAAGGCTCGCCGCAGGAACTCAAAGATCAGACCGGCTCGGATTCCCTGGAACACTCGTTCCTGGCCCTTACGGGATCATCCATCCGCGATGAAGCCGCCACTTCGGCGGATCAGCTCCGCCAATTCGCCAGAATGTGGAGGCGCCAGCGATGAGCGCGATCTATATCCTGTGGCTCCGCGAAATCAAGCGCTACCTGCGCTCCCGCCCGCAGATCGCCGCCTCGCTCGGCCAGCCGCTTCTCTATCTTCTGGCCCTCGGCTTCGGACTCGGCCCCGTCTTTCAAAAGGCGGGAAACGGCAGCTATCTTCAGTTCGTCGCCCCCGGCGTCATCGGCATGACCGTCCTGTTCTCCTCCGTCTTTTCGGGGATCGCCCTGCTGTGGGATCGCCAGTTCGGATTTTTGAAAGAGACGCTGGTGGCCCCCGTTCCCCGCATCCGCATTATGATCGGCCGTACGCTGGGCGGCGCGACCGTCGCGCTGATCCAGGGAACGCTGGTTGTTCTCGTGTGCCTCATCGCCGGGTTCCGGCCGCTGCACCTCGCCCGCATTCCGCTCGCCTACTTCTTCATGGCGCTGATTGCCATCGTGTTCGCGGGACTGGGCGCGGCCATCGGATCCGTGCTCCAGGACATGCAGGGCTTCCAGCTCATCATGAACTTCCTCGTCATGCCGATCTTCTTTCTCTCCGGTGCGCTGTTCCCGCTCCAGAATCTTCCTGCCGCGCTGAGCGCGATCACCCGCCTCGACCCGCTGTCCTACGGCATCGACGGCGTGCGCGGCGCCCTGACCGGAGTCTCCGTCTTCGGCTTCGCCACCGACGCCGCCGTGCTCGCCGCCGTCGCTTGCATCCTGCTCGCCCTCGGCGCGCGCCTGTTTTCGAAAATCCAGATTTGAGCCGTCAGGGAGCGTGAATGGGGGCCCATCTCAGAGGATCTTCACGCCGTACCGCTGCAGCGCCTTCTGATTGAACTCGACGCCGAAGCCGGGCGCGTCGTCCAGGTGCAGCACGCTCTTTTCAATGCGCGGCTTGCGGTCGTACAGTTCGAACCAGAACGGGTCGCGTTCGGGATTCGCGAACGATTCGAGGATCAGCCCGTTCGGAACCGACGCGAGCAGGTGCCCATGCAGCACCGGCTCGTGATGCGGCGCCATTTTGATGTGGCACATGCTCGCCATCCCGGCGATTTTGCGCCATTCCGTGATCCCGCTGTGCGCGGAGCAATCAAACTGCATCACGTCAATAGCCCCCGTTTCCATCAGACGGCGCGCGCCCCAGCGCGTCAGCTCATGCTCGCCCGAGGCCAGCGGAATCCGGGCGTTCAATTTCACCCGGCGCAGCGCTTCCACGTCGTCATACCAGTGCAGCGGCTCTTCCAGCCACGTGATGCCCAGCTCCTCCATCCGGTTCGCAGCGCGGATCGCCGTGTCCACATCCCAGCCCTGATTCGCGTCCAGCATCAGTTTGACGTTCGGACCCACGGCCTCCCGAACCGCCTTGACCCGCTGATAGTCGTCCTCGACAGAATACCCGCCGCTCACGCCGCCCACCTTCAGCTTGATCGCGTTGAAGCCTTGCTCCACGTAGCCGCGCGCCTCCTCGACCAGCTCCGGAATCCCCTTTCCTTCGCGATAATACCCCCCGGTCACATACACCGGGACCGTATTGCGATAGCCGCCCAGGAATTTGTACACCGGCAGCCCCGCGGACTTGGCCATGACGTCATAGATCGCGGCGTCCACGGGCGCCATCGCCGCGAGGATGCCGCTCTGCGGCCAGCCCCGCGTCGATGGCTCGCGGCCATAGGTGGCCGCGAACATCTTCTCCCAAATCTTGCCCACCATGAACGGATCTTCGCCGGTGATCAGGTCCGCGAAGCCCTTTCGAAACAGATCTGCTCCGCCGCCCGATCCCTCGCCATGTCCGGTGACGCCGGTATCCGTGTGCAGCGTCACGATGAGGCGCGACGCCTTGGGCGTATATCCGCCAATCGGCGAGTTCGCCATCCAGAACCGGTCCGTGAGCGGCTTTTCCAGATACAGCGCCTCCACCTTGACGATCTTGACGGGACGGCTCGCGCCGCGCGGACGGTCCGCGGCCGGCGTGTCGGCCAGCGCGGCGGCGGGAGCGCCGAGAACAGCCATCTTCATTGCGGTCCGGCGATTCATAGCAGTGCACAGTTTATCAGTTGCGATGCCGCCCCATGATCGCGGCCCGAGCCTGTATCACAATGGAACAGGCGCAAGCCGGCGCCGCGGCCCCGATTGAATGCGAGATGAAAATCGCCACCTACAACGTAAATTCCATTCGCAAGCGGCTGCCGCTTGTTCTGCGCTGGCTCGAGCAACACCAGCCCGATGTCATGTGCCTTCAGGAAACGAAGGTCCAGGATTGCGATTTTCCCCTTCAGGCCATCCGCGATCTCGGCTATCACGTCTGTATGCGCGGCATGAAGGGCTATAACGGCGTGGCGACCCTTTCGCGCCAGGCGCCGGAGCGCGTCCGCTACGGCCTCGAAGAAGGTCCCGACAGCGAAGATGTACGCATCCTTCAAACCGTCGTCGGCGGCATCCCGATTGTGAACACGTACGTGCCGCAAGGCTACAAAGTCGGCACGGACAAGTACGCCTTCAAACTTCAGTGGTTCGAGCGCGTCCGCCGCTATTTTGAGAAATACCTCGACCCGGAGAAGCCGGCCTTGTGGGTCGGCGACGTCAACGTCGCTCCCGAGCCGGTCGACGTCTACCATCCGGACCGCCGCGTCAACGACGTGGACTTCCACATCGACGCCCGGAACGCCTACAAACGCGCGCTGTCGTGGGGATTCGTGGACGTGTTTCGCAAGCTGCATCCGGACCGCGTCCAGTACACCTACTGGGACTACTTCAGAAACGCGTTCCAGAATAACTGGGGCTGGCGCATCGATCACATCCTCGCCACCCGGCCCCTCGCCGAGCGGTGCCGCGCGGCGGACGTCGATATCGAGCCGCGGCGGGCCGAATGCGCCTCCGATCACACCGTGGTCTGGGCGGATTTCGATCTTGAAGGGATCCCCCGCGCTTGAGCGCGCAGGCGCCCCGGATCGCGCCCTCTGCTGTTAGAATGATGGCTTTGGCGCACACCCCCCTCGCGCGCCGCACAACGGAGAATTGCTCTGAAAACCGCTTTTTTAGGACTGCTGTCTGCCGGCTGCGCGCTGGCTTCTCCGGCGACCTTCGTCACCGCGCTTCCAGTAGCCAAAGATCAGTTGCTTGCGCGCTTCAATGCGCAGCCGGTATTCTCGACCCGGGGCTTTCACGGCGTCCAGTTCCCGGTCAACATCGGCTATGGCGCCACCTCCCGCCTGGCGGTGTTTCTCAATATCAACCAGGGCTTTGGATCCCTCACCGGCGTCTCGCCGGCCGGCCCCCTCGAGCTCACTTCCGCCGGACCGGGCGACATGGTTGCCTATGCGCGATATACCTTGTTCAAGATCGATAAACCGAGATCTACATTCCGCATCGCGCCGCTCGCCGGCGCCTTCCTTCCCACCGGCGACAATAACCTGCGCGGCCCCAACGGACTGCTCCCGCGGGCGCTCCAGACCGGCTCGGGCTCGCTCGACCCCTATGTCGGCGTGACCATGGGCTACAACACCATGCGCTGGGGAATGGCTCTGGACAGCACCTTTCGAAAGAATCCGGCTACCAGCCGCGGCCTCAGCCCCGGCGATCAGTACCGCGCCGACGCGCAGTTTGAGTACAAGCTCTATCCGTTCCATATGCCGGAGGAAGGCCTTCCCAAGCTGCTGGTGCTTTCCCTCGAATCGAATTACGTCCACGACTGGAAGGATCGCGTGGATGGAGTCCTGTCCCCCAACTCCGGCGGCGACACGCTCAAGCAAGACCTGATCCTCGAGATCTCGACCCTGCACTGGCAGGTCGGCATGGGAGCGCAACTGCCCGTCATGCAGGACCTCGATGGCGTCGGCCGCATCAAACAACGGACCGGATTCTTCCTGTTCTTCGAGTATTATCTCGCCGCCCCCAACTGGCGACACCGGCGGGAGGCGCCGTGAGGGGCGCGCGCCGCGTCGCGGCGGCTGCGCTGCTGGTCGGCGCGGCCCTCGGCGCCGACATCCCGCCGGTTGCCTACAAAGTGGAGCGCGCCGTCGCGCAATTGAACGGCGTCTTCTCCCCGCGCGGCTTTTTCAATATTACCGTCCGCCTGTATCAGTTGCCCGGCGTGGACGCGGCCAAGTTTGACCTCAAAAAATCCCGCATTACGCTCGATTTCAAACCCGGCGCAACGGCCACTGTCGAACAGATCCAGCAAGTCATGGCCGGCGCGGGCTACAAGCCCGGACCGGTCGACATCCGCATGCTCGACGTCAACGAAGCTGCCCGCACCGGGCCCGGCTGGGTGAAAATCAAGCATCCCACCTCCAAAAATCCGGTCATCCGCTGGTTTCAGTTAAATTTTTAGAAGATCCGAACTCTCGGAAATCATGCCGGATCTTCTGAAAGCGGAACAGATCAGCAAGCACTACGGCGGCGCGGCCGCTCTCAGAAATGCCTGGTTTTCGCTGCGGGCCGGCGAAGTCCACGCCCTGATGGGCGAAAATGGGGCGGGCAAGAGCACCCTGGCGCGCATCCTGGCGGGGGCTGCGCGGCCCGATTCCGGCGCGATTTTCATCCACGGCGAACGGGTGCAATGGAACACTCCGCTCGATGCGCAGCGCGCCGGCGTCGCCATGATCTCCCAGGAACTCGACCTGTTCCCCAGCTTGAGCATCGGCGAAAACCTGGTGATCGGAAACCTCTGCTTCGGCCCCAAAAGCTTTGTCGGCGCACGCCGCATCGAGGAATTCTGCCGTCCTTATCTCGATCAGGTCGGGTTGAAACGCCCCGCCGCGGCGGCGCTCGCACAGCTCTCAGTCGGCGAAATGCAACTGGTCGCAATCGCCCGCGCGCTGAGCCTCAATGCGCGGGTCATTCTCATGGATGAGCCGACCAGCTCGCTGTTTGAGGACGCCGTTGAGCGCCTGTTCCGTCTCATCAAGCGATTGAAATCGAGCGGCGTCGCCGTCGCCTTCGTCTCGCACAAAATGGACGAGATCTTTCGCATCTGCGACCGCGTCACCGTGCTGCGGGACGGTGAAACGGTCGGCGTGCGCGACATCGGAGCCGCATCGCCGCGGGAAATCATCCGTATGATGGCCGGCCGCGACGTGAATGTCTCAAGGAAAAGCGACCGCGCGCCCGGCCCGGTTCTGCTCCAGGCGCGCAATCTCAGCACGCGCAAGCTCAAGCAGGTTTGCTTCGAACTCCGCCGCGGCGAAGTGCTGGGCGTCGCCGGTCTGGTGGGATCCGGACGCAGCGAGCTCGGCGCGGCGCTGTTTGGACTCGACCGCATCACCGGCGGCGAACTCCGCCTCAACGGCCGGCCGTTTCGCCCCCGCTCGCCTCATGACGCCATTCGTCAGGGCGTCGGATTGCTGCCGGAGGATCGCAAGCTCCAAGGCCTGATGATGCAGATGAGCGCGCTCGAAAACAGCAGCATTGGCGCCCTCAGCCGCATGCGCCGCTTCGGCTTCGTCCGCCACGCCGAGGAGCGCAGGCAGGTGGCGCCGCTGTGGGCGCGGCTCAATCTGAAGTGCGGCGCCCCCAGCCTGCCCGTCGCCGCCCTCAGCGGCGGCAATCAGCAAAAAGCGCTGCTGGCGCGGTGGCTCCTGCTGAGTCCCGACGTGCTGTTTCTCGACGATCCGGCGCGCGGCATCGACGTCAGCGCCAAGGAAGACATCTACGGCATCATCGACGAGCTGGCAAGACAGGGCAAGGGGGTGATCCTGGTCAGCTCCGAGCTGCCCGAGCTGCTGCGCTGCTCCGACCGCATTCTTGTGCTCAATAATGGGCGTCTGAGCGCGGCGTTCGACGCCGCCTCCGCGGCCCAGGAAGCCATTCTCGCCGCGGCGACCAGCGAGGCCGCCTCGTGACCCCCGCCGTCAAAGCGCCGGCGCCCGTTAGAAAAGACCCGCGCCGGCTGTTGCTTGCGGCGCCCCTCCGCAGCGTGGCCGCGCTCGGCGCCGTTGTGGCGCTCGCCATCGTCATCAGCCCCCGCGCTGCGGACGGCTCGTGCATCTTTCTCGAACCGGGCAATCTCACCGACATACTGCGCCAGATCTCGATCATCGGAATCATTTCGCTGGCGATGACCTGCGTCATCCTCACCGGCGGAATCGACCTCAGCGTCGGCAGCATTCTCGCCCTCTCCACTTCGCTCGTGGCCATGTTTCTCACCCGGATGTGGCAGAACGCCGGCTACGCCGTCCACATCGCCGGCGCGATCGCCGCTGCCGCCGCCGCGGCGGCGGCTGTCGGCATGCTCAACGGACTCGTCATCGCCAATCTGCGCATTCAGCCCTTTATCGTGACCCTGGCCTCGATGATCGGCATCCGCGGGCTGGCCAAATGGCTGACCGGCAACGCCAATATCGATATCGGCTTCGGCCAGGACGTCGCGGCTCGCTTCGCCGATGTCTTCCGGCAAAAAACCATCGTCATCGGCGCCTATGCCGCGCTGGCCGCGGCCTTCTGGCTGACGCTGTCCCGCACCATATTCGGCCGCTACGTGCGCGCAATCGGCGATAACGAAAAAGCCGCCCGCTACGCCGGTCTTCCCATCCGGAGCACCAAGATCTGGGTGTATGCTTTGTCCGGACTGCTGGCGGGCATTGCGGGCGTCCTGTATGCGGCGGAAAACCATCAGGGCAATCCCAACGCCGGCGTCGCCTATGAGCTCGACGCCATCGCCGCCGTCGTGATCGGCGGCGCGCGGCTGTCCGGCGGCGCCGGGTCCATCGCGGGAACCCTCGTCGGAACGCTGATTATGGGGATTCTCACCAATATGCTGCGCTTGAAAAACGTCGACAGCAACGTCGAAATGATGATCAAGGCCGTCATTATTGTGCTGGCCGTGACCGTTCAGGAAAAGAGGAACGGGCAATGATGCGGGCCGGGGCGGCCTGTATCTGCGCCTGTCTGGCGGCGGCTTCCTGCGGGCCGTCCGGAAGCCGCCCGGCCGGCGGGAAACGCCTCTATTTCGTCGCCTTCAGCCAGGCCAATAACGCCGAACCGTATCGCGCCGCGCAGAACGAACAGATGACCCGCCTGTTTGCCAGATATCCGGACGTCCGGCTGGTGATCTCCGATGCGCAGCAGGACAACAGCAAACAGGTCGCGCAAGTCGAGACCTTTATCCGGCAAAAGCCGGATCTGCTGATTGTCGCGCCGAATGAGCGCGCCGCCCTCACCGCGGTCATGGGGCAGGCGATGGCCGCCGGGATTCCGGTCATCTGCCTGGAACGCGATATCCTGCAACCCAATTACACCACCTACGTTCACAGCGACAATCGCAAGATCGGCCGCATGGCGGGTCAGTTTATCGTCGATTACCTGACCCGACGCTACGGCCGCCCAGCAGGCAACGTAGTCGAAATCCGCGGCCTGCTCGGCGTCGAAGGCGAGATCAACCGCAGCGCGGGCGCCAGAGAAGTGCTCAACCGGCATCCGGACATCAAAATCGTCGCCGACCCCGTCGCCGACTGGATTCAGGCCAAGGCCAAAGATCGCATGACCGAGGTCCTGCGCGCCCAGCCCAAGATCGACATTGTGTATGGTCATAACGATCCGATGGCCGTCGGCGCCTACCTCGCGGCGAAGGAGCTGGGACGCGAGAAGGAAATGGCCTTCATCGGCGTCGACGGACTGGGCGGCCCCGCGGGCGGCATCAAAAAAGTCATGGACGGGATTCTGTCTGCGACCTTCGTCTATCCGCTGTGCGTCGACAAGACGGTGGAGATCGCCAACCGCATGCTCCGCGAACCCGGATTCAAACCGGAAAAGGAGTACGCGATCGAATCGATCCTGGTGACGCCGCAAAATGCGGCGGAACTGTATCAGCGCTTCACGACTCCGGGCGAGAGGTGAACAGCTTCCGAGCCAGCGCGCTCGCCCTGCCGCCGGTTCCGGACTCTTCCGCGGCCGCCCTGCGCCGGCTGAAGCTGGATGCCTGCTTTTCGGCAATGGTACAGTGTTCATTTGTTCCGCACATTCCTTGCCTTGGCGCTCGCGCTTTCGGCGTCCGCGCAGCCGGTTCTGTACGCGTGCGCGAGTTTCACGCGTGAATACGTGGTCGGCGCCAAACTTCCGCCGAGCGGGCTGTTCCGCCGCTCCGCCGCCGGCCAGTGGGTGCACTTGGGCTTCAATCACCCGTTCCTGGTCTCGCTGGCGGCCGGTCCCGCCGCGGCGCTGCTGCTTGCAGCCGGCAACGGACTCATCCGCGCGCCGCTGCCGGATGGGCCCTGGACCGTCCTGACGGGCGAAGATGTCACTGAGCTCCGCGATGTGGCTGTGGACCGCGCCGCGCCGGACACGTTTTACTTCGCGCACACTCGCGGCGTTCGCGTGACGCGCGACGGCGGAAAAACATGGACGGAACTCGGCGCCGCGCTCAAACGCAAGTACACGGAGGCGATCCGCGCCGACCGCGGCGTATTGATCGCCGGCGGCGAAAGCGGCATCTTCCGCAGCGAGGATCAGGGGCGGACCTGGCGGCTGGCCGGCGCGGCCGGTTTCCAGATTCTGCGCATCGAGCAATCGCCGCATGACGCCTGCTTCTGGCTGGCCGCCACGCAACAGGGCGGACTGTTCGCCTCGCGCGACTGCGGCCGCACCTTCGAGAATGTCGGCCGCCTCGGCGTGGACCGCAACCTGTACGACATCGCCTTCGACCCGTCGGACCCGAACCGCATCGCCGTCGCTGGCTGGGGGCCCGGCGTCGCCATTTCGCTCGACAACGGCAAGACCTGGCGCGAGCGCAACGCCGGCCTTCCCAGCGCCGCCGTCACCAGCGTGGCGTTCGATCCCGCGCATCCCGGCCGATTGTTCGCGGCGGCCCATGAACAAGGCGTGTATGTCTCCTCCGACAGCGGCGCGACGTGGACCCTGGAGGGGCTCGATGGCGCCCAGGTGAGGCGCCTGCGTTTCATCGACGACGCATCTTCCCAATGAGAATCCTCCTTGCTGTGCTGATCGCGGCTTCGATGGAGGCCGCAACCCCCGAATTCGAACAACGCCTCCGCGCGGTGATTGACGCCTGGGCGCATCCGAAAGGTCCGGGCGAGCCGGGTTACGCCGCCGTCGCCGCCCGCCTGTGGCTGCATGAGGACGCGGCGTGGTGCTCGCGCCGCCTCGAAGCGCTGCTCGCCGACGGCCCTAGCGGCGACATGTTCTGGATGTACCCGACGACGGCGATCGCATACCTGGATCGCGGCCAGCTCTCCGCGCCCGCCCGCGCGGCGCTGCGGCGCGCCTGGAAGACCTACATGCCCTACCGCGGCGACACCGAGAATCACTTTCTCCTCTACTACACGTCGCTGTACCTGATGTCGCAGTTGTATCCCCATGATCCGCCCGAGAGCTGGTACACCGGGAAGTCATCGCAGACGAACTTCGAGGAATCGCGCCGCTGGATCGAGTCCTGGGTGCGTCTGACCACCACGCGCGGACAGGGCGAATACGATTCGCCGCATTATATGGGCGTGTACGTGCTGCCGATGTCCTACCTCGCCGCCTGGGCGAAAGATCCCGCGATGAAGAAGCGCGCTCTGATGATGCTCGATTACCTCATCGCCGATTACGCTCCCGAAAATCTCAACGGAACCTACGTCGGCGCCCAGTCGCGCGTCTACGATGCGCAGCTGCTCGAGAAATCGTCGAACGTGGCGAACGATTTCGGCTGGATGTGGTTCGGCCTCGGACGGCCCGCCGACCCGCCGGCCAACTACCTGCTGTATTACCTGCTGGCCAGCGCCTATGAGCCGCCCGAGATTCTCAAGCGGATCGCGACGGACCGCTCGCAGCCTTACACGCACTACGAGCGGAAACGGACGCGCAACCGCTGGCGCTTCTACGACGAGCTGCACGGCCCCGTCTACAAGACCACGTACGTCCGTCGCGAGTACGCAGTGAGTTCCGACCAGGGCGGCGTTTTGCAGCCCATCCAACAGCACTCCTGGGACGTGACGTGGTCGGTTCCCGACGGACGCGGCGTCCAGAACACGTTCTTCACCCTGAATCCGCACTCCTCTCTCCACGAGCTCCAGACCTATTTCGTGTTCCCGCCGGACAGCGGCATTGAGGACGTGGTGCGGTCCAAGAAGTTCTACGATTCTCCGGACAAGTTCTCCGGCGGATCGCCCTACGAGCAGATCCTCCAGGACCGCGACACGATCATAGCGCTGTACAACATCGCGCCCGGCGCCCGGTTTCCGCATATCAACGGCTTTTTCTCCAAAGACCTGGCCGAAGTGCGCGAGGACCAGTCCGGGTGGATCTTCATGCGCGGCGGCGAAGCGCTGATCGCGTGCCGGCCGCTTCAGCCCTACGCCTGGAGGCCGATCGCGGGAGGGGGACGGCGTCTGTTCAGCCCCTACCTGAAAAACGGCGTCGTTGTTCAGGTCGCCGCGGCCTCGGAGTATCCGGATATGGAGGCGTTCCGCCGCGCCATCCTGGCGCTGCCGCTGGAATTTACGCTGGAGCCTGTACCGCACGTCCGCTTCCGGTCCTTGCGCGGCGCGGAGCTGGACTTCACCTACGGCGCTCCGCGCGATTACGAACAGTGGCCGCTGTTTGGCGGGCCGTTTCTCCACTCGGAGGTCGATTCGCAGACGCTCACGATCACCTACGGCAAGATGCGGCGGACGCTGGATTTTCGCACGCTGACGGTCAGCGAATGAACAGGCGTTCGCCGCGGCGCCCTTGGGGCGAGGCTATGCCTCGACGCGGCGCGCTGCGGCATTCCAGCGCAGGCGGCGGCCGGAGCGCAGCGAGTCCATGGCCATGCACAGGACGATGTTGGCCGCCTGACCCGCTTCGACGGGCGCGTTCGGATCGTTCCGCGCGCGGATGCACTCGATGAAGTTGCGAATATGTTGCGCCGTGGCCGAACTGAAGCTGCCCGGCCGCTTCTTTTCGGCGCCCGGCTTCATCTCCACGGCCTGCGACTCCGGATAGAGCGCATAGGATTCGCGGCCGACGTCCAGGCGCGCCCGGTTGCCGTGGAACTGCATTAACTGATCATTGGCCGGGTGATAGCGCATGGCTTTATAGCCGATGGTGAAGGTGGCGAGGTAGTTTTCCGGGTACTCGATCGCGATGGTCGCTGTTTCGGGAACCTCCGCGCCTGGGAGATTGACGCGGCCTCCCGTGCACGTGACCGCAACGGGCTGGTTTGATCCCATGTACCACTGGATTGCGTCCACGATGTGCGCCGCCTGCCCGATGAGCAGTCCGCCGGAGTAATCCCAGAAGTAATACCAGTTGAAGAAACGCGCCGGGTCGAGCGGACGCTTCGGCGCGCTGCCGAGCCACGCATTCCAATCAAGCTTGCCCGAAAGCTCGCGCTGCGTAAGTGAGGCGGTGTGATTCAGCCACCACGAAGTCACGAGTCGTATGTCCCCGAGCTGGCCGGATTCCATGATGCGCTTCGCCTCGAGAAACATCTCGGCGCTGCGCCGCTGCATGCCGACCTGCACCACGCGCTGGGTCCTTCGCACTGCGGCGATCACATCGAAGCCCTCAGCGATGGTATGCGCCATCGGCTTTTCGACATACACATCCTTGCCGGCCTCGACCGCGTCGATCACCATGCGCGCGTGCCAGTGATCGGGCGTGGCGATCACCACAGCATCGAATGCCCTGTCGTCGAGGACTCTGCGGTAATCATCAAAAGCGCGGGCGCCGGTGTTGGCCTCCTTTAATCCGGCCTGAAGATTGGGCTCGTAGACGTCGCATACGCCCGCCATTTCGACGCCGAGCTCCTTGAATTGTGCGGTGAGGTAACGGCCGCGCCCGCCGGCGCCGATGAGGGCGGCGCGAATGCGGTCATTCGCGCCGAGAATCCTGCTGTGCGACGCCGCCGCGACGGCAACGAAAGTCCTTCGATCCATGTGTGAGTAGTCTATCATCCGATGGAGAGATGCATATTGAACGACGATACTTCACCGAGCCCTGGGACCCGCATCGCTTTCGCGTGGCGCTGACGGCGGACTTCTTTCGCGAGGACGGCGAGCTGGTTCAGCCCGATGTCGGCCTTTCCGTTCTCAGCGAAGCGCGGTACATTGACGTGGCGGCGTTTCCGGACCATGACAGGATGCTTCAGCGCGCGCAGATCGGCAACGCGCAGGGCGTGATCGTGCGGAGCCCGCGGGTTACGGCCGCGAGCGTTGAGGGCGCTGACAATCTGCTGGCGATCGCGCGGTTCGGGGTGGGCTACGACAGCGTCGAGGTGGAGGCGTGCACCGAGGCGGATGTCGCCGTGTTCATCACGCCCGGCGCCGTAGACCGGCCGGTCGCCGAAGCGACCCTGTGCTGGATGCTGGCCCTCTCGCACAAGCTGCGGATCAAGGACCGGCTGGTGCGCGAAGGGCGGTGGCGCGAATCGCGCTATCACATTGGCTGGGAGATTCGCGATCGAACGCTGGGCATCGTGGGACTGGGCCGCATCGGGCGCGCGGTGGCGGCCATCGTCGCGGGGCTCGGCATGAAGCAGACGCTGGCCTTCGATCCGTGGATTGAGCCGGACGTTGCGGAGAAGACGGGCGTGAAGCTCGTCTCGCTCGATGAGCTGCTGCGCGAATCGGATTTCGTGTCGCTGCATGTGCCGCTGACGGATGAAACGCGCAACCTGATCGGGCGGCGCGAGCTGTCGCTGATGAAGAGGGAGGCGTTTCTGCTCAACATGGCGCGCGGCGGCGTGGTGGATGAAGACGCGCTGTATGAGGCGCTGAAGCAAGGGCGGATCGCGGGGGCGGCGCTCGATGTGTTCATCGGTGAGCCGCTATCCGAGCCGTCGCGTTTCGGCGAGTTTGAGAACGTGCTTCTCGCGCCGCACGCAATCGCCGTCACGCGGGAGCACGGGCGCGATATCGGCCGCATGGCGTTTCAGGGCATGGTCGATTTGACGCGCGGCAACGTACCGCCTGGTATCGTGAATCGCGACGTGCTGGAACGGCCGGGCTTCCAGGCGAAGTGGAAGCGGCTGCGCGAGCGGCTGGCAGTGTAATTACTCGGAGCCGATGGGCTCGGGCTGTTCTTCGGGCCGTGGAGCGAGCTCCTTGTGCCGGGCGAGATATCGGACGCAGGCATTCCAGCGCAGCACGGCGTCGTCGTTGCCGGGCGCGCGCAGGCGCTCCGCCTCTTCGAAAAGCTCGAGCGCTTTCACCAGCCATTCGTAGGCATACTGGTGCGAGCCGTGCCCGCCGCGCTGATGCCTGCCTTTGGCCCGGCGCTCCCAGCAGATGCCCGCGTAATAGGCGCGGTCGTAGGCTGAGCGCAGGCTCTGCGTCAATTCGAGCGCTTCGCCGAAGGCGCGGCTTTCATCCGGAATCTGGTCGGTCAGCGCGAGGATTAGTTGAATCAGCGCCGGCTGATTGTCGGGATCAAGCTCCAATATGTCGCGACAGATGCTCTCCGCCTCTGTCGGCTCATTCAGCAGACGGTAGCGTTCCGCCTTGGCGAGCGCGCCGGGCACGCTCTCCGGTGAAATCGGCTTGCGCGCGAACATTGGGCCCTCGTTTAACATAGCGCCTAATCTAGCGCCAGCTTAGACTGAACAAGGTTGAATATAACACGCGTCCGGCTTGAGCGATCCACAAGGCTGTAGCACTGGCGCGGCTCGCCGCGGTTGAAGCTCAGCGCTTGGAGGAAGCGATCACTTGGCTGTAGTGGCCGATGTTGTGCTTACAACGGATGGCGTCATATACGGCGCCAACATCTGCGATGAAGTCGGAAAATTTCAGCAGATGCTGACGGCCAGAGGTACGGTCGAACGATGGATATTGAACCTGCTCCAGGCCCAGGGCCCCGATGCGGCGCGATCGGCATTACAGAAGGAGTTAGCTGACGCTGACGCCCGACTGCTCCGGGCTAACGGTGCGCCCCGCTAAATCCGGCAATACCTCCTGCTCCAAGGCTGCACGCCAAGAATAATTGCGATGCTTACAGGATGTGCAGCAGCTTCTTCAGCGGATCGAAATACTCGTCGACCACACGCTCTTTGAGGGGAATGATTGCATTCTCGGTAATCGTGATGCCTTCCGGACAGACCTGGCGGCAACACGTGGTGATGTTGCAATAGCCGATGTTGTGCTTGTAGCGCAGGTCCTCGATGCGACTTTCAGCGTCGAGCGGATGCATTTCGAGCGCGGCGGCGTACACAAAAAATCGCGGGCCGATGAACTCGTCGTGCTTGTGGTGCTCGCGCAGGACATGGCACACGTCCTGGCACAGGAAGCACTCGATGCACTTGCGGAACTCCTGAACGCGATCGACGTCGGCCTGTTTCATGCGCCAGGTTCCGTCGGGGCCGTCCGGCGCCTTCGGTCTGAATTTTTTGATCGTCTTCTTGACGCGGAAATTCCAGGAGACATCGGTGACCAGATCGCGAACCGGCGGAAAGGCGCGCATGGGCTCGAGGATGACGGGCATGTCGAGATTCAAGCTGCTGAGCCGGGTCATGCACATGAGCTTGGGCATGCCGTTGATTTCGGCGGAACAGGACCCGCATTTGCCGGCTTTGCAATTCCAGCGGACGGCGAGATCGGGGGCCTGCTGGGCCTGGATGCGATGCACGGCGTCGAGCACCACCATGCCTTCATCGACCGGGGTTTTGTAGTCCTGAAAACTTCCGCCGGACGCGTCGCCGCGCCAGATGCGGAACATGGCCTCCATTATTTGTTCTCCTCGATTACTTTTTTGAGCTCGTCAGGGATGGGGGGTATGGGACGCTTTTCGACGAGCATTTCAGCGGCGTCGCCGCGCCGCACGACGATGTTGAGTTTTCCCCATTCCGGATCCTTTTCGGGATAATCCTCGCGGAACTGGGCGCCGCGGCTTTCGGTGCGCATCAAGGCCGCGCGGGTGATGGCCTCGGCGACATCGAGCAGGTTGGCGAGGTCCAGGGCGGTGTGCCAGCCGTTATTGTACTGGCGGTTGCCGCCGACGCCGGCCCTGGCGGCGCGGGCGCGGTATTGTGCGATGCAATCGAGGGCCTGCCGCATTTCGCTTTCGGTGCGGACGATGCCGACCAGGTTCTGCATACATTCCTGAAGCTGGGATTGGATCTGGTAGGGATTTTCGGCGCCGGCGCCGCGCTCGAAGGGAGCGAGGGCGGCGCTGGCGGCGGCGGCGATCTGTTTCTCATCGATGGCCGGGGCGGCGTTGCGTTTGGCGAACTCGGCGGCGAACTGGCCGGCGCGTTTACCGAACACGAGCAGGTCCGAGAGGGAGTTGCCGCCGAGGCGATTGGCGCCGTGGAGGCCGGCGGCGGCTTCGCCGGCGGCGAAGAGGCCGGGCAGCGTGGACATCTGCGAATCGCCGTCCACGCGGATGCCGCCCATCATGTAGTGCGTCGTGGGTCCGACCTCCATCGGCTCTTTGGTGATGTCGATATCGGCAAGCTGCTTGAACTGGTGATACATGCTGGGCAGCTTGCGTTTGATGTGCTCTTCGGCGTTGGGGATGCGCTGTTTGATCCAGGCGATGTCGAGATAGACGCCGCCATGGGGGCTGCCGCGGCCGGCCTTGACTTCGCGGTTGATGCAGCGGGCGACGTGATCCCGCGTGAGCAGCTCCGGGGGGCGGCGCGCGCTTTTATCGCCCTGGGTATAGCGGAATCCTTCGTCTTCATTGTCGGCGGTCTGGCTGCGGTAGAGCTCGGGGATGTCGTCGAACATGAAGCGGCGGCCTTCGCTGTTGCGCAGGACTCCGCCTTCGCCGCGCACGCCCTCGGTGACCAGGATGCCGCGGACGCTCATGGGCCATACCATGCCGGTGGGATGGAACTGAACGAACTCCATATCCATGAGCTCGGCGCCGGCGCGGTAGGCGAGCGCGTGTCCGTCGCCGGTGTACTCCCAGCTATTGCTGGTGATTTTGTAGGCGCGTCCGATGCCGCCGGTGGCGATGACGACGGCCTTGGCGGGCCACAGGATGAAATGGCCTTTTTCGCGATCGTAGCCAAAGGCGCCGGCGACGCGGCCGGAATCGACCAGCAGCGTCAGCACGGTGCACTCCATGTGGACATCCATACCGGCGTGAACGCCGTGATCCTGCAAGGTGCGGATCATCTCCAGGCCGGTGCGGTCGCCGACGTGGGCCAGGCGCGGATAGCGGTGTCCGCCGAAGTTGCGCTGAAGGATGCGACCATCGGGAGTGCGATCGAACAAAGCGCCCCAGGCTTCGAGCTCGCGCACGCGATCGGGCGCTTCTTTGGCGTGCAGCTCGGCCATGCGCCAGTTATTGAGGTACTGGCCGCCGCGCATGGTGTCGGCGAAGTGGACGCGCCAGTTATCGCGATCGTCGACGTTAGCGAGAGCCGCGGCGACGCCGCCTTCGGCCATGACGGTGTGGGCTTTGCCGAGCAGCGATTTACACACGACGCCGACTTTGACGCCCGAGGCTGCGGCTTCGATTGCGGCGCGAAGACCCGCGCCTCCGGCGCCGATGACCAGAACGTCGTAGGGATACGTCTGGTATTCGGGCACTAGACGATTCTCCAGTCAGTCCAAATTCCCATTGAGCAAAGGCGAACGTAGAGATCGGCGAAGGCCACCGAGCAGAGACTGGCCCACGCCCACTTTTTATGCGCGCCGTTGAGGCAGGTGACGCACTGATACAGTTTGTGGCGTGCGGGATGCTCGGACAGGCGATCGAGTCCGCCGCCGACCAAGTGGCGGAAGGCATGGCAGCCGAACACGTAGGCGCCGAGGAGGACGACGTTGACGAGCAGTACGAGCGTGCCGACGCCGATGCCGAAGCGGCCATCGAACCAGAAGGCGCGGACGACGTCGTAGACCAGGAATCCCCACACGATATACGACAGACGCAAAAAGTGGCGATGTACGTTCTGAAGGATGAGCGGGAATTTGCGCTCGCCGAGATATGTTTTTCGCGGCTCGCCGACGGCGCAGGCGGGCGGATCGGCCCAGAACGCCTTGTAATAGGCGCCGCGATAGTAGTAGCACGTCACACGGAACAGGCCGGGTATCCAGAGAATGAGCAGCGCTGGCGAAAACGGCAGAAAATCCGGATACCAGGAGGGCTTGGGACCCAACCAGGCATGCGGCGAATCGCCGTAGATTTCGGGCGAGTAGAAGGGCGAAAGATAGGGCCCGAAGGTGTAATGCGCGTTTTGGAACGCAGCCCAAGTGGCGTAGACGATAAATGCCCCGAGTCCGAGGAACACCAGCAACGGCGACAGCCACCATGTATCGCGGCGAGAGGTCTGGCCGAAGCGCCTGCCGCTCCAGACGATATCGGGGCGGTTGATTCTTTGCTCGGTGTGGACGGGCGTCGCCAATGGGTACGAATCCTCCTGGAATGAGAAGTATATAACAGTGGCTAGTCGCCAGTGGTTACTGGTCTGTCGTTTGCGCTCCCCGCTTGCTGGATGCAGACGCTGGGCGGGGCGTCGGGAAGGGGTTCGACGCGGGCCGACGAAACGAACTGGGTCGAGGCGGAAATGACGAGGGGCGAAGCGGTTGCGGCGAGCGACCGGGGTTGAGAGGCTGCCAGTTTGCGGCGCGCCGACTGGGTTTCGCG
>DASRCT010000012.1:0-40653 GCA_035652975.1 Bryobacteraceae bacterium
CGGGTGAAATTCGCGCAATGCTGAATGCGGCGACGCCGGGTTTGTATCGCACTCTGTTCACGACCGCAGCACTGACGGGCGCGCGCTCCGGTGAGCTTTTCGCGCTGCGCTGGGGCGACCTCGAGATTCCCAAGAACGGACCGGCGTATCTCTACGTCCGTCGCACGGTTTCTTGGGCGCGTGTGAAGGGAGAAGATATCCGGCCGCGCTACTATCCGCCGAAGACGAGGGCGGGCCTTCGCAAGATCCCGATTCCGGCGGAGCTCGTAAGCACGCTCAGAGCTTGGAAGCTTCAGTGTCCGGCGACAAACGACGAGCTCGTTTTTCCGGCGACCGATGGTCGTCCGATCCGACGTTCCAACGCGTTGCGCTACGGACTGTGGTCGGCGCTCCGGCGCGCCGGGCTCAGACGGGTGAACATGCATTCGCTGCGGCACAGCTTTGCGAGCGCTCTCATCATGGGAGGTGCCGCAGTGACTGAAGTTCAATCGCTTCTCGGGCACGCGAGCCCCGCCATCACGCTGCGCATCTACAGCCACTGGTTCAAGACGGTCGATAGCGGCGCGGTCGGGCGCCTCAGCCAGGCTATCCTGGGCAATGCGGGCACTCCGCTGGAAACCAAGAAAAAGTGGGCAATAAGTGGGCACTCGAACGGTCACGCAGAAACTCACAATGCTGTAAATACTTGATTTATAAGGCTTGGAGGGGTGGCCGAGTGGTTGAAGGCACCGGTCTTGAAAACCGGCAGCGGCGAAAGTCGCTCGTGGGTTCGAATCCCACCCCCTCCGCCGCTTCAACTTGAGATCCTCAGACTGATTTTTTCGGGCGTGCGGCGATCTCGTGCAGTCGGAGCGGCGGCCATCGAGCTAAGAAAAGTCAAAAATCAACGGAGTACAAGCGCCATCTCTGGGGCACGCCTTTGAGCTTGTGATGCCCGCGATCTTTGAAATTGATCCCGACTTTCGCGACCAGTTGCTTGACGGCGCTCGAAACCAAAACTTCGCTTGCGCCCGCCTTGGCCACCACGCGCGCGCCAATATGAATCGCGAGTCCGACCGCCTCATCGCCGACGATCTTGTATTCGCCGGCGTGCAGCCCCGCTCGGATTTCGAGCCCGAGAGTTCGAACGGCCGCACGAATTGCAGCCGCGCATCGGATGGCGCTGGTCGAGGTCTGGAAGGTGGCAAGCACTCCGTCCCCGGTGGTGACGACTTCGGTTCCTCGCGCCGCGCGCAGTTCTCTGCGGACAGCCGTGTAATAGTGGTTCATGACCTGCGACCAGCGGCGGTCGCCAACCAGCGCGGCTTTTTCAGTGGAGCGGACGATGTCGACAAACAGTATCGTGCCATTCCGGGCAGGCGGTTCAGCCTCGGGCCGCACGCGACCCCGTCGGATGGGCACGCTGTCCATGATCCGTTCGTAGCGATGGCCCAGGCGCCGCGAGATCGCCCGTTCGACGTACGCGCGCGCGCGCGCCTCGGTGTTTAAGTACAGGGTTTTCCGGCGCGGCTCTCCGGCCCAGAAGATTTGTCTGGCGGATCCCGCTCCTCGAACCTCGACCGCACCCCACTTCAGGAGCACGGTCGAGCCGGTCCGCCAAACCGACCATGCTTTGGAGGTGTATCCGGACACGTTCGATTGATGGACTCCGATTCTGAGGAACTTAGCCATGGACGTGCCCTGAACTCAGGCCCCGCTTCTTTTAACCGTACCTGCTTCGAAATGTGAACAGGGGAGCCGTCGATGAGGGCCATGAGTTCGACGACACGGCCGCTCGCGGGCTGATGCTTGAGCGCTTTCTCCATTCGCGATTTGAAAAAATGCCCAATCACAACCGCGCCGGCAACTATCGCGGTCCGTGCGATCGCAACACTGGACGCCGATCGCGAACTGCGGTCAGCGCGTTTGACCAGCCGTGAGAGTCTTCGAGACGCGATCGACTCAGCAAAAAGCCGCTGTACGCCAAGCCGGCATAGAGGATAGAGAGTCTGGACCACGGCTCCGATTCAGAGGCGGTAAGAGCGCGCTGCGGGATAAACGAGCTTCTCCGAGCTGAACCCGGTCAGCAATCTTCATCTATCATTATCCCTCGCTCTTTGGCCAAAACCGTTATTCATTTCAAGGAGCCACCGCGTGGCCAAAGTTCGCAAGATAGCGCTCAATTCAGCCGTGCAATCCAATTGCAACATGTCGACGCCAGGTTTAATAAAGAGGATCCAACCAAGCAGGCGAGAAAGCTCGATGAAACCACTTGAAGCGTACCTGCTGCCGGAGTTTTCCTTCCACGAGGCGTGTTTGCTCACCGTCGTGCTGACCTCGTCATCCTTGCCCGATCTGCACATACCTCCGGAACCGACGCCGCAAGACGAATTGCGGAAGAGGTCTCCGGAAGACGCGGCTCTTATTGTTCGCAGCATAAAGAAGGGCGTGGAGAGATTTCTCGCGCGGCTGAACAATCTGGAACTCTCCGATTTCTGGGATTTGGACGACCTGCGGCCCAAGCTCGAGAATTTGAACGAGCAGCAATATATCGCGCTGTATTTCGCACTTAAGAAGTACTTTTGGGAACTCGAAAAGCATTCGACCCAGGCGGAGGCTCTTTGCGATGCGGGTTTTTTCTCGAAAGAGAAATTGCCCTTCGCTCAAAAAGTGGAAGCATCGGATCGCAGGCGGCGTCAGCTCCATGTCGCCTCGCTTCCCAAGCGCGATGAGGACAAGGGTAACTAGAGCGGGCGTCTCGCTCGGCCGCTGAAGCTACGGTCAGTTCGGGGCAGCCTCGGCCCGAACCGCCTCTTGACTCGCGTTGTCGATTTGAGGACGTTGTAAGTAGCGCAGCCACTTTCGTCGGCGGCGGATTCTCCCAGCACATCGCGGCGCTTATGTGAAACCGAGGCACTCGGGGCCTCATCGTTTTTCCATTCTGTGACTTCTTTTTGACGCGCCCGGCCCCTTCGAAAGATGCTGTGGCTGGAAACTCAGTAAGGAGGTTCAAGCATCATGCTCACCATAACCAGACGCGCGGCCGCCGTTCTGAAGGCCGCTAAGGCGGCTGAAGGA
Organism: Bryobacteraceae bacterium; assembly: GCA_035652975.1. GTDB lineage: Bacteria > Acidobacteriota > Terriglobia > Bryobacterales > Bryobacteraceae > TMP-7. The sequence goes on from DASRCT010000012.1 coordinate 3,058, forward strand.
GCGGCAGATAGAGCTGGAATTCGACTTCGAGCAGGCGCGCCGCTCGATGATTCCGGAGTCTCCGTGGGATTCGCAATCACCGACGCTCCCGCCCCGAAAGACATGGAATTGGAGCAGGATGGACTGCGCATTTTTATCGAAGATGTCCTCGTCGAACCGCTTGACGGACGCACTCTGGATGTTCGCGATGCTGCTGACAGCATGGAGTTGATCTTTCGTTAAACCTCTAGCTCGCGCCAAGGAGACTTCACATGGTCATTTCAGCGAATGCGCTATTCGCGTGCGGCTTGATGTTTCTGGCTGTTTCCGGCGTGGCCCTGGCGCAGGATGGAAACCCAGGTGCGCCGGCATATTCCGGGTCCGCTGCCGCGCTCAATCCCAATACAATTGACGATGCCACCCTGAAGCATACTGCCAGAGCGTATGTAAAGGTCAGGCAGATAGTCGACAAAGCCAATCAGGATCTCAACAGCACGAACGATAACGCCCGGCAGCAACAGATCGCGAAACAAGCAGAGGCAAACAAGATCGCCGCGGTGCAGGCCGAGGGCCTGCAACCGCAGCAATACAATCAGGTCCTGCAGCTGGCCCGTGTTGATAAAACCTTCGGGCAGAAGTTCCAAGCCTATGTCAATCAGGTGAAGAGCTCATCCAGCTAGACCTGATCGAGAGGTCTTCTCCAGAAGAAAACTTGAAGTCGTTTTTCCTGGACGGCTCGCGCGCCGGTGCCGCGGGGACTGGGGTAGATCGGGCGTCGACGTCCTTTGGCGAGCGAGGCGCCACGGCGTCTCGCTCGCCGTCGAGAAGCGCGCGTCGCGGATTTCCGCTTGCGATCGAGGGGTAGCCTTTCTTCGCGAAGGTCTGGAATGCCAGCCGAGCGAATTGCTCCTCGGCCAGTTGAGATGCTCGTCCTCTTCGGAGACTGCCGGCTTCAGTGGTCTCGGCCAGGACGCTTCGACCGAAGTCGGACCGCGCTGGTTTCGCTGGAGCTCGATTTCGACGAAGCTGACGGGCTGCCGCCGCAGGCTCTGCGGATGACGCGGAATCTTGTTCGTTCAAGGCCGAGTCAGCCCGCTTTGATGTCCCGACGTGTGCGTGAACGATAATCTCGGCCAGGCGGAAGTCGGACGCGCCCGGCTGCCGTGCCGGTGAAGCTGCGGCCCCCGGACCTGGAACCCGCATCGGCGCAACGGCTCAGGCGGCGGCTGCAGGTGTTTTCAGACGCGTTAGGCTCGTTTCATGAATCCTTTTCGGTGCCCTGACCCCCCTGAACGCAGGCCAGTGTCAGCAACCTTGAATCTGTGGACTGCTTTCGATTGTTCCCCGATCCCTATATAGATGGCGTGGTATGAAGGTGTACAAAGCACTCCTGCACGGCCTGATGGTCTGGTATCTGATTTTGCCCGCGATAGCCGAGAATTCGCACACGAAGAACTCCGAACCGACGAACGTGCTCCTAGGGTCTTACAACAGTCGGGCGCAATGCGAGCAGGAGCTGCGCAGCCTGCGTAGCGATCCAGCGCTGGCGGCCAAGGTCAAGAGCGCAAAATGTCTGCCTGCCGGCGAAGTGGATGCGCCTGCGCAAGGCGGCCGCTGATTTCTCTCTGCGCGACTGAGGAAATTTCAGAGTCGATCCGGGTTTTCGCCTGAAAGCCGCGACGCCTGGCGCGCCGCTTTGCAGCGCAGCAAGCGGATTCGGAACCAGTCGCCGCGCTATACGGACGCCGGTTTACCGCGGCCCGCCGAGACCGGCTTGCGCGCGGGCGCGCGGGCGAGATATGCCATGCCCATCGCATCTTCTCGGCTGCAGGCGGGCGGATTGAGTTTGCAGTCAGGCGAGCGGTTCAGAGAGGCGCCGATGATTCATCTCAACGCGTTCACCCAGTGCTCGATTTGTCCTCAGTCGAAGGGGCAGTGGAAACATCCCATGGACCGTTCGTCCACAGGCTATCGCGATCTGGAATATTACGCGGAGATCGCGCGGACGCTCGAACGCGGGCGTTTCGATGCCTTATTCTTCGCCGACATTCACGGCACCTACGACGTTTTCCGTGGCACGCGTGACGCTGCGATACAGCATGCGGTGCAGTTTCCGTGCAATGACCCGACCGTGCTCATCCCGGCCCTGGCGATGGCGACGCGCCATCTCGGGTTCGCGACGACCTACAGCACGACGTATCATGCGCCCTATCAGGCGGCGAAATTGTTCTCCACGCTCGACCATCTGACGCGCGGCCGCGTCGGATGGAACGTCGTGACTTCGTATCTGCCGGACGCCGAACGCAATGGACTGGGCAAAGTTCTGCCGCACGACGAACGCTACGATCGCGCCGACGAATACATGGAGGTGGTTTACAAGCTGTGGGAGCAGAGCTGGGAGGAAGACGCGGTCGTTCGCGACGTCGAACGCGACCTTCACACCGATCCCTCGAAAGTGCATGAGATCCGCCATCGCGGAAGGTATTTTGACGTGCTCGGGCCGCATCTATGCGAGCCGTCGCTGCAGCGCACGCCGGTCATCTATCAGGCCGGTCTTTCGGGACGCGGAATGCGGTTTGCCGCAACGCATGCCGAGGCCGTGTTCGTGGTTTTTCCGAACACCACGGTGTGCCGCGCCTACTGCGATCGCATACGCGAACTGGCCGCCGAACGCGGCCGCAACCCCCGACATCTGAAAATTCTCACCGCAATCGCGCCGGTGGTCGGAACCACCGATGAGGAGGCTCAACGCAGACACATCGAGATGATGCGCTATGCGAGCCCCGAGGGGGCTTTTGCGTTGTTTGGCGGCTGGACCGGAATCGATCTTTCGAAGTACGGCCCCGAAGACAGGATTGAGCGCGTCCAGTCCGAGGGAATGCAGTTTCTGGCGCAGTACTTTTCCTCGATCGATTCGACCCGCGTGTGGACCATGCGCGAAATCGCCGAATTCCTGTCGCTTGGCAGCGTAATGCCGGTTCCGGTCGGCGATTTCCGGCGCATCGCCGACGAGTTCGAACGCTGGGTCGTCGAAGGCGGCGTGGACGGCTTCAATTTTTTCTCGATCGACTCGCCCATCGACTACACGCTCTTCGTCGACCTGGTCGTTCCCGAACTGCAGAGACGGGGGATGTTTCGCCGCGAGTACGAGGCCGGCACGCTGCGAGAGCATTACTTCGGGCGCGGCCAACAGCGCCTTACCGACGATCACCCCGGCGCCGCATACAGCAGCTATCGTCCCACGAGGAGCGCGACGGGCGACCGGCAAACCCCATCCCACCGTCCGAACCAGCCAAAGTAGAGTGGAGGTTCGAGGCCTTCACCGGCCAAAGCCCCGCCCCGCCGGCTGAGCTTTTATGCGCCTGTGAGCTGGAATTATCGACGGATTGCCAAATCGGCCCAATTCGATCCCTTTGGAAACAATTCCTTCCCCCTGGTTTTTGACGCGGTTTTTGCCTCTGAAAGCTTGCTTTAATGGCCGAGAACGGCCGGCGGGAATCGTATCCGATGGTTCTCCTGGAAGCGATTCGTTCTGTTCAGCTACAGCCTGCTTTGTCCCGATTATAGCGCTAAATTCCCGTTATTTACCTTAATAATGGGATGGTACGACTCCTGCTCATCCATTCATTCGAATCGAGTGCGATGCGACGTTTAAGCATCGCGTTACCAAAGTTTTCCACAATGGCGAGGATCAGAAATGTCACCTGAAAAAAAGAAGAGACGGCTAGTCGGATACGCGAAGATTCGATCGGCACTTGCGCGAGCGCCCCGGAGTCCTGCATTTCGCCTGGGCGGCGCACATCGAGGACAGTCATTTGTCGAGATGATCATGACGGTGCTCGGCGTCGTAGTGGTCATCGTCACGGCAATCGAGGGTTCGATCGTGCTCAACCGCGGAATGGCGGTTAAGCAACTGGCCTATGAGGGCGCGCGCTACGCCGCGGCCAATCCCGGTTACAGCAGCTCGACCATTCTTTCGTTCATATCGCAGTCGGAGCCGTCGGTTCTGTCACAGGGCACGATCCAGGTTGCCATGTCACCGAATACCACTCCACGGACGTCGGGAAGCTCGGTTTCCGTCTCGGTGACATTCACCGGTCCGACGGTAGCACTGCCTTCCATTATCTCTTTCCCCTCGAAGATAAGCGCGACCAATACCGCGATGAGTCAGTGAACGGCCGGGAAGGGAAAGGAAAGGATTCCGAACCATGAACTGGATAACAGGATTCAGTGAGGTGACCACCATACTCCTGCTCGGCGACACCGCCGGCTTTCTCATCGCCCGGCTGGTTTTCTCCGAGCGCGTGCGGCGATGGGTGCGTATCGGGCAGCCCCGACCGGCTGCGACGGCTGTCCTGCCGGATCGGGCGGTACCTGCGGCCATCGCCGACGGAGCATCGATAAAGACGATTCGTTCGCTGGGCTTGGTGCGCAATCCTTTTGACCCGCGGACGCGCGAGCGAGAAGACGATATGCCGGCCCGCAAGCGAAGCGCGCATGCCAGTCGTCGGCCGACGTTCAGGCGAAGCATTGTGCTGCAGCAGAGAGTGGCCCGATATGAGCGGATAACCGGACGCGGTGAGATCTCGCTCGAGCCGCATGACGGCGCCGCAGGGGCAGATTCACAGATCCGTTTCCGCTTGCTCGATCAAAGCTTTGAACCGCTCGCCTTTCGGCGAATATAGGGACGCTCGCCCGCGCTCGCGTCCTACGAGGTAATTACGATGAAATCTCCACGTTGTCGGCGCTCCTCCAAAGGCCAGGCCATGTTCATTCTGATTATTGCCCTGCCGGTGATAGTCGGAGTCCTGACCCTGGTAATGGATATCGGCAATCTCTACTACAACCAGGTCAGCATGCAGGTCGCGGTTGACAGCGGAGTCCTGGCCGGCGCGCTGTATCTGCCCTCCTATCCCAGCCAGGCGGTGACCGTTGCGGAAAACTACGCGCAACTCAACGGGATCAAGGCGAGCGAAATCGCCTCCTGTTCGGTGAGCTCGGACAACAAAACCGTGCTGATGACGACCGTCCGAAGCCTGCCATGCTTCTTCTGCGCGGTTCTCGGCGAGGGCACCGCGAACGCGCAGGCCACCTCGAGCTCGACAACCAGTAGCTCACCTGGAGTCAGGGCCAGCGCAAGCGCGTTGATTGTTCCAATCCGGGCCGCCAACGGTGTGGTGCCGATCGGTCTGAGCTACGGCACCAATCTGAATTTCGGAAACCAGGTCCAATTGAAGCAGGGACAAGTCGGTCCGGGCAATTGGGGCCCGTTGGCGCTCGGGGGTTCAGGCGCAAGCACGTACCGCACGAACATCGAGAACGGCTATAGCGGGAAGGTTTCGGTGGGCGACATGGTGAACACCGAGACCGGCAACGTGGTCGGACCGACGAGCCAGGCGTTCCAGTACCGCATCAGCATGGGCCAGAACCAGTACTCGACCGGCACCTTTCAGAATCATGACCTCAACGATCCGCGGGTGATGCTCATTCCGATAGTTAACTTTTCCGGCATCAATGGTCAGTCGCAGGTTCCCGTGATGGGATTCGCGATGATGTGGGTGGTGTCAATCGACGGCCAGGGCACCATCACCTGCTATTTCATCCAGCAATCGGTGCCCAACGCGCTGCCCGATCCCAACAGCACGGCTTCCAGTGGCGCCACCACTCCAATTCTGAGGTAAGGCGGTCGCATCATGCCATACGATCGCAGGTACAACCTGAGCAGCCAGATGTCAGCGGGACGGAGCGCGATGAACGAACGTAAAACAGCCCGGCCCGCCCGGCTTCAAGCACCGCGCAACGAGGGCGCGCCCTGCACCATGCGCCTCCCGAGCTTCGACGGTTCAGACCGTCGGCCGCTCGGAAAGGACGGCGCCGCGGCGCAGACGCCGGCCGTTGTAGACCAGGCCGTACTTGGCCATGCGTGCGTAAAGCTTTTTGCGCGAGATCCGCAGGAGTTCGGCGGCGTAAGTTTTATTATGACCGGCAATAGCCAGAGTTCGTTCGATGAGTTCGCGCTCGGTTTCGTCGAAGGTTCTGATCGATCCGCTCTGCGGCGCATCGAGGACTGCGGTGCTGTCGGCGGCGGGGTGGGTGTCAGCCGTCTCCCTTGCACGCGCCGAAGAGCCCGCATCGCCGTGGCACATGCCGGCGGGCAGGTCTTTGAGCCGGATTCGAGAACTGCGGCTGAAGATGACCGCACTCTCGATGGCGTTGGCGAGCTCGCGCACATTGCCAGGCCATTGATATCGAAGCATGACAGCCATGGCTTCCTGCGCGACGCCAGTGATAGGCACGGAGCGGGCGGTCTGAGCACCAAACGCCTTGATGAAGTGGCTGACGAGCAGCGGGATATCCTCGCGCCGCTCGCGCAGCGGCGGGATCTCGATCACGGCGGCCTGCAGCCGGTAGTACAGGTCCTGGCGGAGCAGTCCCAGCCTGACTGCCTCTTCGGGCTGCCGATTCGTGGCGGCGATCACGCGAACGTTCACCGGGACCTCGACGGTCGAGCCCACCGGGCGCACAGCGTACTCCTGCAGAACCCGCAACAGCTTGCTCTGTGTGTCAAGGCTCATCTCGGTCACCTCGTCGAGGAGCAGCGTCCCACCCTCGGCCGCGCGGAAGAGCCCGATGTGATCGAGATTCGCGCCGCTGAAGGCGCCGCGCTTGTGGCCAAAGAGCTCGCTCTCGATGAGATCGCGCGGTATCGCCGGGCAATTGACGGCGACGAATGGCGCGCCCTCGGGCATGCCGGCCTTATGGATGGCGCGTGCCGCCAGTTCCTTACCGGTGCCGCTTTCACCGACGATCAACACCGTGCCGCGCGCATGAGCCACGGCCCCGATACGCTCATAAACGCGCCGCATTGCCGAACTGGCGCCGAGCATGCCGAAAAAGCTTGTGGGATGTTCCGGGGCGTACTCAGTCGCTTCCGTACGGATGGCTGAATTCCCCTGCTGCCAGAGATAACCCTCAGCGACCAGGGCGGCATGAACATGGCAGAATTTGGCGAGCGAGGTCTCGACGTCTGCGGACATATCGGCCGCGCAAACGGACTCGATGCTCTCCTGGCACAGATGCAACGCAAGAATGACCTCGATAAACGGCACGGCCCGCTTTGCCAGTTGCGCGCCGAGAGACCTGCCGAGGCTTACAAACGAATCGAAATCGCCGCCAAGCAAAGCCGCCACGCCGCGCCCGAAGAAAGGCGACATGAGCGAGGAAAATTCCTTGTCCTGAAGCGCTCGCCGCTCTCCGCACTGGCTGCGGTAGAGGACGGCCCAATGCTCGATTATAGGTTCCGAAAGTTCGAGGAGGCTTTTCAGCAGCGGTCGCAGCGGCTGCGCTTCTTCATCGCAAAGTGTCTCTAGATAGTCCATTTTTACAGTGGCCTCCTGCGATGGAGACCTCACGGGCAAGATTCAAGGAGATGAGAATCTCAAGTCGCATAAACGCTCTGGTTGATGTTTAAAAAGCGCCGATCAACCAATTTGACGTTTAAGCACCAATCATGCCAAAAAAATGATGCCAATTCGTCTGTCTAATGCGAGTACTGGCGAAATTTGATGGTTTAAGACTAATTGAGCGAAACAGGGTCAATATCGTCGCAATCCTGCAACGCAATAAGTGGCACTATCTGTGTATAATTTGAGCAGGTCATCGGTCTTTAATCTTTAGTTTTTCTTAATGTCATTTTGACATGCCATAATCGACCTTAGAGCTCCGCCCCAGGATTGCTCAAGGCGTTCTCGGTCAGGCCTCGAGTGATAACGTTGTAGGCCTCGTCCACCGAATCTGTGCGATGGAACAGGTCGGGATCGCCGGGGCTGATCGTTCCGTATTTGACCAACGCGTCGAAGTTCACCACATCCTTCCAGTATTTCGATCCGAACAGCACGATCGGCATGCGCTTGCGCATCTTGCGCGTCTGCACCAGCGTGAGCATCTCGAAGAACTCGTCGAGTGTGCCAAAACCTCCCGGGAAGAGCACAACGGCCTTCGCCAGGTACACGAACCAGAACTTGCGCATGAAAAAATAGTGGAAATGGAAGCGCAGCTCCCGGCTGACATACGGATTATCGAACTCGTCGTTCGGTATCGAAATCGTCAGGCCGATATTCAGCCCCTTTGCCTCTGAGGCGCCGCGATTGGCGGCCTCCATGATGCCGGGGCCGCCGCCCGTACAGACCACGAAACGCCGCTCGTTATGATCGAGTTTCTTCGACCAGCTTGTGAGACGATGCGAGAGTTCCCGCGCAGCCTCATAATAGGTCGACAGTTCGAGCGCGGTGCGCGCCGCGGCCACGCCGATGCCCGATTCCCTGGCGCGCGCCAAAGCGGTCTCGGCCGCCTGGCGCGAGATCAGGCGCGCCGATCCCATGAACACAATCGTGTCGCGGACCCCATGACGCTTGAAGCGCGACAGCGGCTCCAGATACTCGGCCAACATGCGCAGCGCGCGGGCGTCCTTGCTTTCGAGGAAGCGCACGTCCTCATAGGCCTTGATTCTGCGACGCAACTGTTTTGAGTCCGGAACATTTTCCAAGGTCCACCTCTTGGAGAAAAAGCATGCTTAGGCGCTTGCCGCGCCTGCTCGCGCTGAGATTTTATCAGATAGGCAGTCGCCATGGGCTGCACAATCGGCGTCCGGCGCACGGCTGAGCCCGGAAGTGCGGTGGTGAGAAGATGGACGCGTTTCGATCCGGGGGCGCGGGGATTGGCGCATTCGTGCTGAAGCACCGCCGGTCGATCGGCGTCGCGCTGCTCCTGATCACCGCTTTCATGGCATGGAATGCGGCGCACGTAAGGGCCGCGACCAGATTCGAAGACCTGTTTCCTGCCGCGCATCCCAACGTTCAACTCTACAATCAGTACCGGCGGCGTTACGGCGGCGCACAGACATTGGTGCTGCTGATGCGAGCGCGCCACGGCGACATTTTCAACATCCGTTTCCTGCGGAACATCGCCGAGGCGCAGAAGGCGGTCGACGCGCTCAGCGGCGTCGACCACAACGAGGTGTTTTCGCTCGCGTCGTATCGACTGGCCTTCACCCAGGCGGTGCCCGGGGGCCTTGCGTCAAGATGCTTCATGTACCCTCATCCGCCCACCGATCCGCGCGAGCTGCAGGAATTGAAGCGCGAGGTCAACGCTCATCGCGATCGTCTCATGGGCCTGGTGACGCCCGACAACCGGGGCGCACTGGTGACGGCCACCTTCAACCCGGGTGTCCTCGACTACGGCATGCTGTTCCGCGACATCCAGGCGATCGTCGCCAGGTACACGGACGCCGACACTGATATTTACGCCGCAGGGCTGCCCCTGATCGTCGGCTGGGGATATCACTACTTCGACGCGATCGCGATCATTTTCGTGGCTTCGATCGCGCTGATGGTGGCGATCCTGTACTTCAGCCTGGGGCAGCGCTCGAGCTGGTGGGCGCCGCTACTGACCGGCACTTTCTCCGCGTTATGGGGACTCGGGTTCATCGGGCTGATGGACTACAACTTCGACCCGATCATGATGGTAATCCCATTCATTCTGACCGCGCGCGATCTGAGCCACGGTATCCAATGGCAAGGACGCTATTACAACGCGCTGGACGTGCTCGACGACAAATTGGCGGCCTGCGTAGTTACCACTGACGTCATGCTGCCGCCGGGGTTTCTCGCGATCGCGGCGGATGTCGCGGGCATCGTGTTCATCGCGTTAGGCGGTATTCCGGCGCTCAGGGAGATCGGGTTTGCCGGCGCGGTCTGGCTGGGAGGCAGCCTGACGATGGTGTTCGTATTCCAGCCGATCTTTATGAGCTATCTGCCGCGACCGCGGATCAAGCCGCGTCGTTTTGGCGCTCGCAGCATCGTTCCCGGAGGATTGCCGGGCCTGCGGGCCGTGATCGATGCGCTCGTCCGCATCCCGGTGTCGCCCGGCGCCGTGCGCACCGCGATCCTTGCAGGTGGCGGGCTGTTCATCGTGTGGGGCGTGGCTTCGGGCCAGCGCGCGCGAATCGGCTACGCGACCGGCGGGACGCCGCTGTATCGTCCCGGATCGGCGATCAACCGCGACATGCGGGTGATTGGAAGATATTTTCCGCTGGACGAAGGCTGGGTCGTGCTCGAGACCCCGGACTGGCCCTCCTCGCAGTCGTCGCTCGGACCTCCCGTGCTGCGGATGGAAGACGATCTGAGCAGCTACCTGGTCGCGCATGGCAGCGTGGCGGGGGTGGTTTCGTTTTCCAGCAGCGTTGTCCGCGGTCTCAACCGGCTTCTGCATAATGGGCACCCCAAATACTACGGCCAGCCGGATCGAAGCGCGCTCAACGGCGCGATCTGGTGGATGTTCTACGGCGGATCCGCGCCGGGCGAGATGGAGCGGTTCTTTGCCTACAATCCCCGTGTCACCAATACCTGCATCCGGATTCTGCTGCCGGACCATACCTACGATCGGCTCAAGGCTCTGCGCGCGCAGATCGACGAATTCGTCCGGCTGCGGGTGCGGCCCGATCCGCGGCTCCGAGGCGTGCGGGTTCGCTACCTGGGCGGTGTCGCTGGACTGTATCTTGCGGCCAACGATGTGCTGTATCGCCTCGACGTGATCAATATCAGTTTCGTGCTGGCGGCGATTTTTCTTTTCTGCCTGGTTGCGTTCCGCTCGGCCGTCGCCGCGGCGCTGTTTATCGTGTCCTGCATGATGGCCAATTTCGGCGCGTTCGTTTACATGAACCTGCGCGGCATCGGCCTCACCGTAGATACCATCCCGATCATTTCGCTCGGCATCGGGCTGGGAGTGGACTACGGCATTTATACGATCGCGCGCATTCGGGATGAAGTCGTCGGCGGACGCTCTCTCGATGAAGCGATCGTGACCGCACTGCGCACCACCGGCGGCGCCGTATTCTGCACGTTTGCCGTGATGGTCGGCGGCATCCTGCCGTGGGCATTCTCACCCGTGCTGTTTCACAACGAGATGAGCCTGCTGCTGATTTTCCTGATGGCTACCAACATGATTGCCGGCGTTCTGATCCTGCCTTGCTTCATTGCGTGGCGGCGCCCGGCATTCATCTGCAGGCATGAACAATTGCACGACAGCGACAAGGCGGAAGCCGCGTCATAGCCGCAATCCGCGCCGCGGTGGGCGAGGGGCGTTCGATCGGCCACGTTCGGAGCGTCGGACATCGTCAGGCGGTGCCCGGCAGTTGTTCTAGAAAGCGCCCGGAAGCGTGGCCAGGGATTCGATTTTGATCCACTCGTGCGGCTTCAGGTCGATCTTCTGATTGCCGCCGGGGCCGCGCACCACGTATCGGCCGGGTTGTAGCGGCACCCGGAACTTGCCCTCATCGCAGTCCCCCTTGGCCACCTGCCTGCGATTGGTGGAATCGTAGATCCAGATGCATTCGCCGATTGCGCCGGAGACGCCGCCGCCCTTCAGCGCGCCGGAGAATCCGTAAATTCCCGACGGCAAGCCGGCGACCGCCGATGACGCGGCGGCGGCGCTTTTCTTGCCGGACCAATCGCCTGACGGATCCTGGAGCGGCCCCGCATAAGTGGCTATCGGGAACGAGGCCAGGATGGCGACCGCGATCAGCGCCGGAATCGATTTGCGCCGCATGCTGAGCCTTTCCCCCGGCAAAACGCCGCGCCCCTTGCGCCTGGTTCCCGCGTCCGTGCGCGGCGCTTCAGATCATTTGCGCGCCAGATAAATCTGATGAAACGGATTCTTCACCGGCATTCGCTCGAAGCTGCTGAAACCCGCTTCAAGCGCCAGCTCGCGCGCGAGTTTTTCGCCGATAACGACGCCGAGACCTTCGCCGCCCTGCGCCAGCGACACGGTCATGCAATGCATCGTACTTGCGCCGAACATGCTGCGGCCGGCGGGGGTCAGATTCTCCTCCAAACGATCGGAGACGTCCGCCTCGGACCACATGAAGACGCCCGACGGTTTGAGTACACGTCGGATGTTGGCCAGCACGCCGCGTGGATTTGCCATGTCATGGATGCAATTGAAAGCCATCACGAGGTCGAAGCGATCCGCGCCGGGAATATTTTCGGCGGCGGTCTGTTCAAACGCGAGACGCCTGCCGAATTTCAGAGCCGCGGCCTTGGCCCGCGCGCGGCCGATCGACACCGCGTCCAGGTCATAACCGGTGAACCGCGAATTCGGAAACGCGCCGGCGACCGCAACGATACATTGGCCACCGCCGCATCCGACTTCAGCCACATCCGCTCCCGATTCGAGCCTGGCAGTGAGGCCCCGCGCCGCCGGAATCCATTCCTTGACGACCCATGCTTCGTATCCCGCGCGGAACAAGCGTTCGATCGCTTCCGAAATCTCGGGGCCGAAGTCGGCGAACGGGACGCCGCCGCCGCTGCGAAACGCCTGGGTCAATTTGTCGATCTGGCGGTAGCAGGCGACGGCGTATTGGAATGCGCCCGCGGTGTAGAACGTGTTGTTGTCGGAAGCGAGCACCATCGCCTGTTCGCGAGACATGCGAAAAGTCATGTCGGCCGGGCCGTATTCGACGTAGCCGGCGGCCGCCATCGTGGCGAGCCATTCGCGGACGTAGCGCTCATTGAGCCCCGCCTTTTCGGCGATCTGCGCCGAGGTCCGCCAGGAGCCGTCCGCCATCGCATGCCAAAGCCCCACGCGCTCGCCGATATATGCGAGCGCGACCGTCAGCGCGGCGCCGAAATCGCTTCCGACCTGGCGTGACAGCGCGGCGGCCTGCGATTTATTGAAATCCGGGGGTACCATGTTCAACAACTTTAATCGGATGGCGCGGGCCGCGTACAGGATTGGCGGATGCATCCCGGTCGTGTTGGTCTGAGTTTGACATGAGACCCTCGGGTGCGGGAGAAATTTCTTAGCCAGGTTACGAAACCCATTCGAATCGAGGCATCCCATGGCACCCGTGCAAGAGCAAATCCACAAGTTCAAGTATCCCGGTGCGGTCGACGCCGACGGCCACATTCTCGAGGACGCGAAGCTCTGGGAAACCTACTGCGAGGCCAAATACAGGCCGATTGCGATCCGCGTCAAGGAAGATCAGGACGGGCTGGAATACCTGGAAATCGGCGGCAAACCGTCCCGTGTCTCGCGTCGCGGCAGCTTCGGCAGCATCGCTGCCATGGGCGAGGTCACACGCGAGAAAGGATTGCTCGACCCGCATCGCAAGTACGGGCAGGATGTGCCGCTGGGCGCTGTCGACGCAGGCGACCGGCTCAAACGGCTCGCGCTCGAGGGGCTCGACGCGGCAATTGTCTATCCGAGCCTTTCGCTCTCGTGGGAAACTGAGTGCGATGACGCCGATTACGCGCAGGCGATGTGTCGCGCGTACAATCGCTGGATCGTGGACTGGAGCGCGGGCAGCGGCGGACGATTGATTCCGGTGGCTCATCTTTCGCTCGGCGATCCGCAGGCCGCGGCCAAAGAACTCGAGCGCGCGGTCAAGGCCGGATGCAAAGGCGGCTGGGTGGTGCAGTTCACGATGACGCGCAAGCCGCACGGCCATCCCGACCACGACGTGCTGTTCGCCAAGGCGCAGGAGCTGGACGTGCCGCTGGGGATTCACGTCTCGCTCGAGCCGCAGTGGGCGTGGCCGGGCCGGTATGCGATCGAACATGTGCGCAAGCAGTATTTTTTCCTCAACGTCACCGCCTCGGACGCGATTCGGCACGCCCTGACCAGCTTTATGCAATATGGAACGCTGGAGCGATTTCCGAGGCTGAAGCTGGTGATACTCGAGGTCGGCGCGGGATGGATCGGTTATTGGCTGGATCGCATGGATGCGGTTTACGACAGCGTGATCGGCCGCGGCGTGCCGTTGAAGGAAAAGCCGAGCTTTTATTTCAGGCGCAACTGCTGGATCTCGGCAGATCCTGACGAGCATTCGCTGCCGGCAATGGCCGAGTTGCTCGGTGCGGATAAATTTTTCTGGGCCTCCGATTTTCCGCATCCGGATCATCCCGGGAACTATCTGGAAGAGCTGGAGGAGTTGGCGGACAAGCTGCCCGAGTCGGCGCGCGCAAAAATCCTGCGCGACAACGTGCTGCGCGTGTACAACATAAGTATCTGAGCAGCGGCATGGCGGCGCCTGGCGCCGCGCGCGACGCATCAGTAGCTGCGCGATGCGCGCCAGATGCCGCGTTCCACCAGGCCGCCGCCTTGCAGGCACAGGTAGCCGCCCGCGATCCGGTCGCGCCTTAATTGGCCATTGAACATGCAATCCGATCCATCGGGCATCATCACGCGCAGCCGAAGCAGACTCGGACCCATGGTGCCCTGCGCGACCTTGCCCGTGTCATTGCTGTTGCGGCAATCCATGTTGCCGTAGGCGCAGGTGTACAATCCGCTTACTTTCGCGCCTTCCTGCAGCAGCGTCAGCGTAATGTCGTTGACCGCGCCGCATCGCGACGGGTCTGGGATGAGCGTGCCGCATTCGGCTGAGGATTCACCCCGCCACACGCCCGTGACCTCGGGTTGCCCATGGGCGGCGGATGGCGGCGGCCTCGATTCAGCCATTCCGATGCCGGCCGGCGAGCCGGCACCGGACCTTGTGGGTTCGGGCGAAGCTCCGGCGCTGCATGCCGCGAGCACAACCAGCATCAGCGGCAAAGCGCGGGAATTTGAACGCCGGGGAATTCCCATTCGAAATCCGGTCCGGACCGCAGCACTACGCCCGTCCTGTCCGCTGCCGGGGAACCGAATTTGCGCCACTCGCAGGGTTGTGTCGAGTCATCGGCGGCGACCCGGGTTCAGCGGCGACTGCCGGCGCCGAGCGAACGCGTGTCGACGAATTGGCCGCTAGGCGGATAGTAGATCTCGGCGGTGTTGAGCGCTCTGAAAGAGACCGCCGCCGAGCCCATGCTGATCGCGCCCGGCGCGTACGTGGGTCGATTGTTGTAGCCGCCCGCGATGAACACCGTGCCGTTTCGCAGCAGCACCGCGCCCGCCGCCATGCGGTAATCCTTCATGAGTCCGGTGGATCGAAAGAGCGCGGTTCGCGGATCGAAGATCTCCGCATTCGCCAGCACGCCGGAATTACTCGCGCCGCCGGCCAGCAGAACGGTGCCATTGTCGAGCAGCACGGCGCTCTGACGATAGCGCGCCTGGCGCATCGGTTGCGGCGTGAGGGTGAATTTTCCGGCTGAGGGTTTGTAGATTTCGGCGGTGGCCAGCGCCTTGTCGGCCGCATCGGTGCCGCCGGCGACGAGCACCCTGCCGTCGCGCAACGCTGTTGCAGTCTGATAGCTGCGCGCAACCAGCATGCTCCCGGTAGGCGTGAACGCATTGGCCTTGGGATCGTACAGCTCGGCGCTGGCGAGAGGTTTGTTCTGATCCCCGATCCCGCCCGCGATAAGCACCTGTCCCGCCAGAGGGCCGGCCGCGATCAGGGTCGCCGTATGCGCCCGACGCGCGGCGGTCATGCTTGCGCGGACCAGCATCCGATTGCTGGTTATGTCGTACACGCGCTCGGACTTGCCGGCGGACGAGAATCTGCCGGTGACAGGATCGTAAAGCTCCGCGGTGTCGGTCGATTGCTCCTCCTGTCTCTCCTGGCCGGCTCCGGCGTAGCCTTCGGAAGTCGAGGCGCCGCCGCTCACGAGCACGCGCCCGTCATCCAGCAACGTGGCCGCCGCCTCGTAACGAGGCTCCGCCATGCTGCCGGTCGGGATGAACCTGCCCCCTCGAGGATCGAAAAGAACCGCGGTCGCGAGCGCCTTGCCCATTCGGTTCATGCCGCCCGCAATCAGCACGCGCCCGTCCTTGAGCAGCGTCGCGGTGTGATAGGTGCGCTCGCCGGGCATGAAGCCGCTGCCCGCCGGCGTAAAGACGTCGTTTGCAGGATTGTAGATCTCGGCGACGTTGGTCGCCGACGCATGACTGTCACCGCCGCCGGCGATCAGCACCTCGCCGTTGCTCAGCAGAGTTACAGTCATCGAGAAATGCGCGTCGATCGGCTGGTATGGCGACGGCGTCGAATCCGCGGCGACGATCGCGGCAATCGCGAAAACACCAAAGATCAGCGCCAGGCAGCATCGCATGTGCCGCGTTCCGCGCGCACTGCCGCTACCGGAGCAGGTCGCCGCGGCGGCGATGGAGACGGTATTCAAGGCAATTGAGCCCGGCGTCCGGCCGCGCGGCAAGGACCGGACGCGGCGCGCTGCGCCGCGCCCGGTCTCCAGGCGGGCCGGTGCGTCTATGCAGCCTTCAGCGCATCAGTTTCATCAGACCGCCGGGGGTCTGATACAGCGAGACGTTGTCATACTGCGTGCCAAAACCGATGTCCGGGGTCAGGTCGTTGCCGGAGCGATCGGCGGTGAACACGTGACTCGCGTGTTGATTCTGCAGGTCCCAGTACTGCTCGATGATCCCGCCGAAATACTGCTTGCCCCACTCGGGATGCAGTCGATCGACAGCCGGGCTGAGCCCGATGTTCACGACCTTCCAGAGTTTGTGGCTGCTGTCATACAGGTCGATATGCACGTTCGCATAGTAAGCCTGCGTCGTGTACATGACACGGCTGCCGTAGCAGTAACCGGCCGACATCGAAGGAATCCGGTGGACGTCGGTCACCCATACCGGCACGACCTCCCAGTTGCCCCATGACGGCCGCGCCCATCCGAGCGGCATGTCGTAACTGTCCGGAAATTTACCGTCTTCGTGCGTCATGTTCACCAGGGCGAGGATTTTCTGATCCCGCAGAAAGGTTCCCTCGAACACGGACGCGCCGCCGTTCCATCCGACGCGCTGGTCGTCGTGCGTCATGTCGCTGCCGAAGAGCGGCGCACAGCGCGCCGAGGTCGAGAGCCGCAGCGACCGGCGCAGCGCCGGAATAAAGACGAAATCGTCGGGATTTCGCGTCACGTCCTGCCAGAACAAGGTCAGGTCGGCCGTGTACTTGGATTCTTCCGGTTCTTCGACCATCAGCCACTCCCCGTACCACGCGCCTGCGGCATGGGGATCGGTGTGCGGGATCCCGGGAAACCAGTTGTAGGCGAGCTGCCGATAGTCGTAATCGACGCGGGTGCAGGCCTTGCTGCCGTAGCGATCGACCGTGCAGAACGACGATTCGCCGTTGCCTGGAAGGTCGGGAAAGCCGGTATACAGCACGCCGCCCGGCCGGAACGTCACGTCATCGGCTATCTCAGTGCCCTTGTCAGGACCTGCCGGATGCGGAAACGGCACTCCGGAGACGTAATTCACGATGTTGTACGCGCCGTTGGGTAACTTCACGAGCCGGGTCTGCGAGGAATATTTTTCGACCGCATCCCAGAATGGTTTGGGCAGTGGATGGATGGAGGTCGCTCCCACGTCCATCTCGACGTCTTCGGGCATCTTCCACGCATATTTTCCCGAAAAAAGTGCGATCATACCGTCGGGCATGAAGGCCTTGTACTGCTGCCAGTTCTGCATGGTGATCTTGGTGCCCGGCGGGATGGTGTCCTCGGCGGCCCAGGCAGTGCCAAAGCCGGCGGTGCACAGGACCACGCCCAGCAATCCAGCCATCACTTTAGTTGCCGCGCTCATATTACTTTCCCTCCTTGACGAACTTTTAGGGGGATTTTCGTGGCGTTTCACGGCGCCGCACTCACCGCAAAAATCAACGGTTTCTCAACGCGAATTGCCATTCATGTAGAACCACCCCGGTCCTGGTTTGGTTTCGCATCACAACGCGCTGAAATTGTATTGTCCGGTGAAGGTGATCAGGTTCTGACCCTTGAACAGAGGTACGCCGACATAGTTGTAGTCGGAGCCCAGGACGTAAATCAGTCCCAGCCGCGCGAAGTACTTGTTGGTCCATGGAGGATTGAATTGGATTGACGGGAAAAAGGCGAAAGAAGTTCCTTTGGGCGCGTAAATCATGGTCCAGGTTGGCGCTATCGCGTTCCACCAGTACGAGGTTCCGATATTGAACAGCATCTGGATGTCGTTCTTCTGGACCGTTTCGTTGACCAGGGCGCCGTTTGGTCCGTCGGCCATGTCGTTGCTGGTGTCGAGGTTTATCTGATCCAGGAATTCGAAATTGGCCGACAGATTGCCGGTAGTGGTCAGCCACGGCGCATAAGCCTGGTCCAGGTCCACGGCCACCATCCAGGTCAGAATGTCTGAGAACTTGACCGGATTTGTCCCACTGGTGCTGAACGTACCGAAGGGCGCATGGTTTTGATAAACCGCCTCGGCGCGTGCCACGAACGGAAAATGCTCCGCCAGGCTGGGCGGCATCGGTATGGGTCGGTCCACCGTCATGCCGGCGTATTGCACCGGTTCGAAAACCGCCGGGAATTGATTGGAGAACGGGACCCACGAGACGATCGGAAAATATTGAAAGCTGTTGAAATAAAGCGCGGTCAGCTCGGTGCTGCCGAACAGCGTGTGATAGCGGAGGCCTTCCTCCATGTTCTGCCAGGTCACACCCGGAACATGCCATTGGCCGATGATGATCGGGCCTCCGGCCAGATTGCACAGCCGCTGCCGATTGGCCGCCACCGGGTTTTTTTGATGCGTTGCCAACAATATCGGCGATAGCTGAGAGCAGAAATAGAAGACGCGTGGCAGCGGCCATCCGAGGATGTTCGAGCCGCCGGGATTGATCGGGAAAGGGTCGCCATTGAGAGTGATCGAACGCCCGGGGTTGGCGAAGTTGGTGTAGTGCGCGTCGAAGCGGGCGCTGGGCGCGTGATTCGCTCCCGGGAATCCGTTGTTGACCCGGCCGGCCACGTCGCACTCGCCATCATAACGGCCATCAGGATGGTCGCAGCTGTTCCAAATCGGCTGCGCGCCCGGGATCAACACGCCCTCCAGAAAGTTGGAAGTCAATGGTCCGAAGTCGGGCAGATCAACTATCGGATGCAGCATCCATTGCGGGATGCGTGACTGCTCGAGGTTGGCGAACCCGAAGTTCCAGTTGGTATCTTGCGGGTTGATAACGTCGCCCACCCGGAACGCCAGCGACTGGCCCCATACGACTATCTGATTGCCGGTGTACAACGTCAGCGGCCCGGCACTCAGTTTCCACCAGGCATCGCGCACCGTGTACTGATTGTAAAATTCGTTCATCCGGTACATGCGCGTGCCCGGGGCGTTGTTGGCGATATCGAAGGGGTATGGCGGCTCGTAAACGAACCATTCGCGCATGAAGAAGTCGTTGTGAGGCACATGAAAATTTTCGTCAGCCTGCAGCCACGTCCGCATCGTCGCGATGTTGTTGCGGCTTGACGTGAATTGCTTGAGATTGGGCGGGTTGATCCACATCCCGTCGGTTTCGTTGAGAAAGCCCGACAGGTGAAAATTGCTCAACAGGCTCTTTTCCGCCTGATTCGGTGGATCCGGATTAACCGCTGCATTTGAACCAGGCGTTGCGGCACTCGCTGTCTGGCCCGCTATTCCAGACCCGTCGTCCGCGCGTGCGGACCCGCCGCACGCGAGGACGACCGCCATGATCGACAGGGCAGACGCGGCTGCGATTTTCAGCGTATATTGCCGCCACCAGCTCGTCCGCGAATCCGATTGGGCATCCATGTGGCACCTCCCTGACATCGGCTGCTGAACAGACCCTTGTGCGGATCGCTAATGCACTTTACGCTGGAACCGAAACTCCTTTCTCATTCCGCTTTCCGTTAGTCCGCGGCGACGACGGTGTTGTGCCGATCGTCGGCCTTTCCCGATCGGCCGCCGCCGAATATGAATCTGGGCTGCGCGAGCTGCAGGTAGCACGGCAGGATCAGCACTCCCGCAACCATGTTGCACGCCATCAGAAAAATGAGCAGCGTGCTCATCTCGTTATGGAAAAGCAGCGGCGAAAAGATCCAGGGGAAGATTCCGCCAATCATCACCATGAACGTGCTGAATACGGCGAGGCCGGTCGTGCGCAACGCGGTCACGATAGCGTCTTCGACCGTCATTCCGCCCATCACTTCGTCGCGGATGCGCGACACGGTGTAAATTCCGTAGTCCACGCCCAGGCCGATGCCCAGCGAGATGACCGGTATCGTGTCGATGGTGAGGCCGATACCGCGTATTCCCATGTAGATAAAGGCGCCAAAGTTGGCGAGCACGCACGAGAACAGAAACATCCCGCCCGCCACGAACGAGCGGAAAGAGATGACGCAGAAGAGGAACACGACGGCGAGCACGAAAGTGATATTCAGAAAATCAAGCTGGTACAGAACATCGTTGGCCGCCTGATAAAGTCCGGCCAGTCCCGCCAGGTACCGGACGTGCACGTTGCGCAGATTCGGATCGGTTCGTACGCGTTGGTTGACGAATCGACCGATCCGGTCGCGCAGGTCATTGAGCGTCCTGTAAGTATGGTCCCGTAGTAGCACTCGCACGCAGGTGTCCTCGTTGGAGCGGTCGGAAATGAATCGCTCCAGTTCGCCCGGCGCGGAGCCGTTGAGAAACAGGAACCAGAGATTCCCCGACAACTGCATCGTGTCGGGATTAGCGAGATACTTGGGATGCCCATAATGGAACATCTGGTTGAGAGGATAGGAAATCGAGGACGAGAAGGAGACCACCACCGCGACCCGCGGATCGCGCAGCAGAAATGAACGCAGATCGTCAACCATTCGCAGAACGCGCGGTGCGAGCACTGATTGACCGCCGCTCGCGGCCGTGGTTGTAGCCATCATCCCGCCCGGCGGCGTGGTCAGGATGATCCAGCCCTCCTCGAGCGGGAATTTCTTGCCGATCGCGACGATATCCTGATTGACTTTGGCATTGGCGCGGTAGAGCGGGGTGCCGGGCGTTTTGTAGCCGATGTCCTGTCGGATGCTGGCCACGATGCCGGCGGCGAGAAAACACAGCGCGAATGCCAAAAGCCCGGTGCGCGCGAAGCCTGGATTGACCGGTACGTGGACGAGCCAGTCAATGCCGCGCTTGAGGATGCCGAGCCATGGACGCTCGACGGCAACTCGAGGGCGCCGCTTGATCTTGGGCACCGGCAGATAGCTCACGAAAATGGGTTGAAAAATGAAGACCATGGTCAAACTGCCGGCGAGCCACACCGAGCCCGCCAGCGCGATGTGTTGCAACACCGGAATGCCGCCGAAGGATATGAAGATGATGCCGGCGACATCGGCCAGGATGGACAGCAGTCCGGGCGGCAGCATGAAGTCGGTGGTGGCCTCGCAGGCGGCGTACTTGTCGCCCAGCCGATCGAGTTCGTCGTGGAATCGGCCCTGCCACTGAATGCCATGACTCATATCGCGCGCGGTGAGGATAAACGGGATGACCAGCATCACCGGGTCGAAGTTGTAGCCCATCAAGCCCACGAACCCGAGGCCCCAGACGGCCGACAGCGCGCCGGTGACTATTGGCGCCCACCATCGCGTGCGCTGACCCAGAGTGAGATAGAGGATGACGATCATCGTGGCGACTGCGGCCACGAACAGCAGATAAATCAGGTGTTCGTAGTAGTAACCGTAGCCGCGAATGATCGGCTCGCCGGCCACGAAGATTTGGTTATTCTCATTCTGATATTTGCGCACGATATTCTGGATATCGTTGAACAGTTCGCGATAATCCAGGCCGCGCTCGTTGAAGGACGCGACCACCAGCGCGCTCCGGTTATCGACGCTGACCAGGTGCGCAATCCGCGCGCGATTCGAAAAAACGTGGCGCTTGAGCTCTTCGAGCCCCCCCTGCGTGGTCGGCACGTCGGGAAACATGAACGGTTTGATAGTCAGCGAACCCGGCGCCGCCTCCGCGTAGCTGACCCGGTAAGAGGCGAGCGAGAGTACCTGGTTGTGATCCACGCCCGGCAGTTTGTCGACGTCACGCTGAATGCCTTGGATGCGCTTGAGCGTGTCGAAATTGAAGATGTCGCCGTGACTGACCTCAACCATCACGGCCAGCGTCTGAGCGCCACCGTATCGTTTCCATTTTTCGTAGAGCTGAACGTTGGGATGGTTACGCGGAAAAAACTCTTCGAAATCAGTGGCGATACGGACGCGAGTGCATTCGTAACCCATGAACGCACTGAAGAGCAGGAGCACGATTCCGATCGGAGCGCGGAATCGGAGGACCAATACCCCAATCGGGCCTACGGCCTGCTCCGCCTTTACTTTACCACCTGCCATGTTTCGCCCGCATCATTGGTCCGCAGAATGACACCATCGAGACCCACCGCGTACCCCACCTGACCCGCGAACGCCACCGCGGCGATGTCGTTGAAGGTGGGGCGGTCAACGACCCATTTACCAGTCGGATCCAGCCCCAGCATTCGGCCGCCCTCGCCGCCCAGCCAGAAATGACCTGATGTCACGGCTGCGGAGTAGGTTGCCACCGGCTCGGGCAGCCTCGTCGCAGTCCAGTTCCTGCCACCGTCCGCGGTGGTAAGAATCTCGCCATTCAAACCGGTTACCAGCGCGTGCCGGGGATCGCTGAATACGATCGAGAAGCTGGGGCCGATCGTGAAGTCGCCGACGTTGCCGCCGTGACTGATGTTCCAGGTTTTGCCGCCGTCGGTGGTGCGGAGGATGGTCTCGAACTCGCCGACCATCCAGCCGTTCTCCGGATCGGCGAAATGGACGTCAAAAAAGATTATCGGGTCCTTGTACCTGTAAACAGTCCAATGCTGGCCGCCGTCAGCGGTGCTGACAAAAACCCCGTTCGCCCCGCATGCGTATGCATGCTGGGCATCTACAGCGGATACGTTGAAGAGATTGCTTTCGACGCCGGTCGCCTGGCGTGTCCAGGTTTTGCCTCCATCGGCGGAGTGCAGGACGATACCCATTTCGCCTGCAATCCAGCCGTCTTTGCCATCAGGAGTGAAGCGGATCGCGTAGAGGTCGCGATCCTGGAAAAGCGTGTTGCCAGCGCGCTCGCGCAGGGTTTGCTCGTTCCAGGTCTTCCCATGGTCCTCGGAGACCATGAGCAGGGCTTTCGAGCCAACGATGTATATGCTGCGGTCAGGTCGGATTGCGACGCCGTATAGGGCCTGCCACGGCTGGGCTCCGCCTACCGTCGCACCGATGGCCGAGAAGCTTGTCGCCGTCGTAGTGGCTGTCAAGGCCACAATGGCGATCGTTCGCAGCCACGCGCAGAATCTTCTTTTTCGCGCAAGCATGGACTTGGGTCCCATCTTGGCGCCGCCGTCAATGCGCGGACTTACAAATCAAAACTCAGGTAGTCATATACTCTCTTTCCCCCCAAACAATCCCTCGAACGTGCTCAAACGAAATCAAACCAAACTCATACGCTCGTTTAGCGAACAACCCTTCGCGTTGTCAAACGGCAGTTCATGTCGACCATTCGGCAGGGATTGCGATTGGCCGAAGCTCGGCCGTGTTCAGTGCTGACCTGCCGTTATGTCGTTGGGATATTTTGAAACGATTCGTTCCGCGGCCAGGAAATTATGCATTGCTCCGTCATAATCACCATGAAAGTAGGCGCGCTGGCCATCGAGGAATAGTTCCTCCATGTGCTGTGCGCTGGCCCCTGAGTACTGAGAGTGCCAAACATCCTGCGCCACCTTGGTCATCACTGCCTGTACGTCTTCTCTGCGATACTTCTGCCAGGTGCCGCTCTTCTTCCCGTGCGGAGCCTGGGCGGTGGTTGACTCGGCCATCGGTGATTGTGCGGACTCCTGCGCAAGGGAAATGGCTGAATGGGCGCTCGTCGCAAGAGCCGCGATCAAGAACAGCATCGACAAGGTTACGACGGAATTGGGCACGATGGCATTCCTCCTTTCGGCTCGAAACAAAGTCGGTCTTTCGATGCCAAGCCGTTCAAAATTAAGCAAGCATTACGAGCTTATGCGCTAAATCGCAATAGGCGATGGCGCCTCCTGGTTGACTGGTCGAATCCGAGAATGGAGCAGGCACATGGTTCGCCGCTGCTGTTTCGCTGGTTCTCGTTTCGCGGTTAGATTCGCGCTTCGCGAACCAGGATCGATTACGCAAGCTTCGGCATACGATTGAGCTTTAGCTAAAACATGAAAAATTGGCGTTTTTGACGCTCACGTCTCTGTTCTCGCGTGGCACGCCCGATGCTCAATAGCTAATCGGAGTTCGAATCCCGCGCACCCCGGCGAGAAAGAGGCTCGGTATACATGTTATTGCCGTTTTTTCACCCGAGGCTCAAAGCGTCAGGCCAGGAGACTTCGGACCAGGGAGGGAAACGAAATGGCTTTTCCGCCGATCGCTACCGTCGCGCTTGGCGCAGTGATCGTCGCCATCTTGGGCGTCGTGGATTGGTACGTATGGCGGGTTATGCCTGTCCGTTCGCCGGTTTCGCGAGAACGAACGCGCGCTGAAGAAAGGGACGCAGACCTGCTCAGGAAAGTCGCCTGAGCGGGAGGACTCGAGCATTCGCCCGCTGAGCCACTCGACCAGTTAACGGCAGGGTCAAGGAGGTTTTCGCCGAATGCGCGCGAGCGCGCGTGGTGCGCGGTTTCTGTTCGTCCAGCCTCGATATCGGCTCGTTTTGATCCTCGTGCAGTGATTGCGAGAGAGGAACGATGGCCGGCAGCTTTTCAACGGAAAAATGAAGTCTTGAGCCGGCCTTCGCCTTGCTCAAGACTGCTCTGGTTCTCAAAGCGTTCGACGATACTCGCCCGCCGCCATTGTCCTTCCGAGACTCAGTCGGAGCGCGACGACTGATGCCCTTGCGCGCAAAATCCGGATCGTCTTGCATGGGCTTGTTCGATCGGCATCGATCATGAATCGTAAGAAGACCGGTCGAGCGGAGCGGGGTGGGCATGAAGGAATTGAAGGTCAGCGACGATACGTCGACCCGGTCTGGCGCGCAGCTGGAATCGGAGACAATCATCAGGCTCGGCGACTTTTACATCCATGCTTCATCGCAGACGTCGCGTCGCGCGACGCGCGTGCTGGTGAACGGAGAGAGCTTCGCCGTGTTTGAAGTGGGAGGGGACATTGTTCAAGCGTCCAACGAGCCGCTCGGCTTCTTCCACCGTGATACGCGTTATCTCAGTCGGTTTGAGTTCAGGATCGCTGGCGAAAGCCCTTACCACTTGAATTCGTACGCGAGCCGTGACAACGCGCAATTGCGTATAAACCTAAGCAATCCCGATCTCGGCTACGTGGGCGAGGAGATCCGGCTGCCCAGAAACTCCATTCAAATCGAGCGAAATTGGGTAATCGGCGGCGCTGCTTTGTTTCACAAGGTAATCCTGCTCAACTATGCGCAAGTCCCGGTCGAGATTCCGCTCGAGTTTCTGTTTGAGGCTGATTTCGCCGACGTCTTTGAAGTTCGTGGTTTTAAACGTGCGAGCCACGGTAGTCACCTTGAGCCGGAGCTCGCGCCGGATGGCCTGACATTTCTCTACCAGGGCCTGGACGGCGTGCGTAGACTTACCACGGTCAGCTTCCAATCGAAGCCCGCATCGTTGAAACCCGGTCACGCAGCGTTTGTCCTCACGCTGGGACCCGGCGAACGCAAGGAACTCGAAGTCCGTATCGTGGGCGCGTGCGAGGCGGAAGGCGCCGGCACGCTGGCTCCCGCGCGGTTCGACCAAGCCCTCAAACAGCGCCGGACCGAGATCGAGCACCTCGACGCCGGATGGGCCAGGATTAGCACGAGCCATGAGCCGCTGGATTTTCTGTTGCAGCGTTCCGCCGCAGATTTGACCTCGATGATTCGTTTCGCCCCTGAAGGCACGTATCTGATGGCGGGGATTCCCTGGTTCGCCAGCCTCTTTGGTCGCGACAGCATTCTTACCGCGCTCTTCGTGCTTCCATTCAATCCCGCACTGGCGGTCGGCACGCTCAAAACCCTGGCGAGCCTGCAGGGCTCGAGAGTCGACGACCGTCGCGAGGAACAGCCCGGAAAAATTATACATGAGCTGCGCGCGGGTGAATTGGCGGCCACCGGAGAAGTTCCTTTCGGGCGCTATTACGGCAGCGTGGACGCGACTCCGCTTTTTCTCTGGCTGCTCGGGCGTTACGTCGAGATCACGGGCGATCTCGGATTGCCCAGGCAGCTATGGAATAACGTGGAGCGCGCGCTCGATTGGATTGAGAATTGGGGAGATTGTGACGGCGACGGTTATGTCGAGTATGTGCGCGAGACGCCGCGAGGCCTCGCCAATCAGGGATGGAAGGATTCATTCGACGCCATCGCGCATGTCGACGGCACGCTCGCGCGTCCGCCGATCGCGGTCTGTGAAGTCCAGGGCTACGTGTACGCCGCGTACAATTCCATCGCCGCCGTCGCTCAGCGCCTCGGCCGCGACGAAGTGGCCGGCCGACTGCGCCAACGGGCAGCGCGGCTGCGGTCGCGCTTCTCGCATGACTTCTGGCTCGAGCGCGAGCGCACCGTTGCGCTCGCGCTCGACGCCGACAAGCGGCCGTGCCGCGTCATGGCGTCGAATGCGGCACACTGCCTCGCGACCGGATTACTCAATCGCGAACAGGCCGAGATGCTCGCTGATCGGTTGATGGCCGATGACATGTTCACGGGATGGGGTCTGCGCACGCTCAGCTCGCGTGAGAGACGCTATAATCCGATGAGCTATCACAACGGTTCGGTCTGGCCGCATGACAACGCGCTTGCCGCGGCCGGGCTCGCGCGCTTCAAAAGACCCAGGAGCGCGATCCGAATCCTGGAAGGTCTGCTGCAGGCTGCGGGAGAGTTGAAGACCGGAAGTCTTCCCGAGTTGTTTTGCGGCTATCCGCGCGACGAACGGCTCGGCCCTGTTCCGTATCCGGTCGCCTGTCATCCGCAGGCATGGTCTGCAGCCAGTATCTTCATGATCATTCAAGCGATCCTTGGCATCGACGTGCTGGCGCTCGAGCATAAGTTGGTCATCGATTCGCCGGTCATGCCGGAGTGGCTGGGCTGGATTAAGATTGAAGGTCTCAAGGTGGGCGATGGTGAAGTGTCGCTGATCGCGCGTCGCGTAGCGGAGGGAACGTCGGTCAGCATCGTCGAACGCCGCGGCGACGTGAGGATCGAGATGCTCAAATAGCGGGCGAGAGTCTCCGCATAAGGTCGATACTCAATGAGCAACGGCCAGATGCTTCTGAAAGCGGTGCATGACCGACGAGCATGATTGAGAACGATCAAAATCGCCGCGGTATGTACGTCACCAGGGTCGGGTCTCGCGGGAAATCGACGCTGAGTTCGAGACAATCCCGTGCGACAATCGGAGTCAATCGGAAGGTGAGTATCACCTCGACCGAGTCGGATTGCGGGCGCCGCTCGCCGACTGCCTCGGCAGCAGTCAGTAAGATATTCTCCAGGAGCTGCTTGCCCCAATTGTCCAGCGATACTTCCTGTCGTGGCGCTGCATCCATCGGGTGTTTCATTGACATGCATTTACTCACAATCCGTGCAAGCGACGTGCCCTGCACTGTAAGCATTCAAGCGGTCAGATGGACGCCGCGAGACTCTCATGATCTGACATGGCGCAGGTCACGCGCTTGATCATTTCGAGCGACATTTCCGGCGATTGCATGTCGGGCGTGGTACGCGTATGCACCAGCGTCGGCGTCCACATCAGCAAGGCGAGCAGAATCTGCCGTCGATAGAGCTGCCACGCCTCGTCGAATGCAACCACAAGTCCGCACTGTTCGTACATTCGTTCCAGATAGAGCTTCAGCAGATCTCGTTCCCAGGCGCGCCGATCCTCGATCGCCAGGGTCGTGGATATGGCGTAGGCAACGTCGCGCGCCCAATGGCCCTTGCCAAGGCATTGCCAGTCACATAGACCCATTCGGCCGTCAGCCGTGACATACCAATTGCCGAGATGGACGTCGGAATGCAGCAGAGTACGAGGAGCTTTCGCGTGCAGCTCGAGCGCATCGATGGCGGCGGGCCAAATCTCAGCGCGACGGCGGCCAACGTCAGGAGGGATTACCTCTTCGGCCTCAATCATAGCGCGTTCATGACATTCGCGAAGCCCGACCCTTTCGCCGGCGTGAAAGAAATCCTCGTAAGTGAGAACCCACTTAAGGTCCGAGTTGAAGCGCTGACTGTCGTAGAAACGGCTGTGCACGATGGCCAGCGTGTCTATGATCTGCTCCGCTTGGCCGTGTGAAATCGCGGTGTGCCATTTGCAGAAGCGAGCTCCCTTGGTCGCGATCAGATCGTTGAACAGATGAATCGACCGTCCGCTATTGCGGTCCCATGCGGAGTGATAGCAGGTCGGAGCTTCTATGCTCAATTCGGGGCGGATGTGGCGATAGAAACGCCCCTCGCCGGCGGCGGAGAGGCCGGTGGCCAGTCTGGTGAGGACGGTCGGGGTGGTTTTGCAAAACAGATGTTGCGGCAGGCCGGCGGCCGTGCCTTGGCGATTGTATGCGACTGTTAGTCTCCGGCGAACGCTCGATCCCTGGTCGCCGTCGCATATCTCGACCGCGATTGCACGCGCGTCCTTGACGTCGCGACACAACACAGCCGTCACCCATTCGGGCGATATCGCTTCTGCGCACCAGGGTACGTCGTCGACGGTTTCAGCCGTCGGGCGAGTGAGATGGTCCCAGATCGTATGAATGGCCATTCTGCCCCTGGCCCTGAAGCGGATGCGCGGCGATTGCGATGCCTCGGTCATTGCAGATGTCCCGATAAATGGAAAGTCTGAGAAAGAGTTCTCCGCATGTTTCAGTTACGTCGTGAGGAGCGGGTCGCGGCTCCTATTTGCCGGCGTGGCGCGCGCCGGTTTGGATCGACTGCAGATAGGCTGCCAGATCGCCGATCATCGCGCGGACCGCGCCCTGGTCGTGAGTCTCAGCATAAAAGCGCCGCCCCCATACCGGCATGTCGCGCGGACCGTGAGCTTTGACGTCCGCACGTCCGTCGATGAAGCGAGCGACTTGATCTTCGGGCAGCGGATTGCCAAAGCGATCCGCGAGCAGGCGCAGGTTCGCTGGTGGAGTGCTCAGCGCGCGTGCTACCGGTCCGTCGCCCTCGCCGGTCAGGCCATGGCACGATGCGCAATACTCGAGATAGAGCCGACGTCCTTTAATGACCGCCTCGTCAGCGTGCGCTCCGGCGCCGGCCGCCGGTATCACTGTGGCTAACAATGCGATCAAAAAAACCCATCTCTGTTCCGGTCTCATCGAATCGCCTCTTTTTTGCCCATTGGCGGACTTCGCCGAGGCGGGGCGCCCCCGCGCGTCGTTGTCGCGCCCGCAGAAGTATGCCTCAACGGAATGGAGATCGCCAATGCGCTACCTAAATCAAATTAACGCCAATTCCTGGCAATGCCAAACTTATCTGGTGTCAACGCACTCGATCCGCGCTAGACTGAATTGCGGACTTATTCACGAACTGGTTGAAGCTGGGGGAGCTGTTGTTCGAGGCCGAATACAGACGCAAATTGATGACGGCTGAAGCCGCGGTGCGGCTGATTCCCGCGCGCGGGACGCTCTCGATGGGCATGGCGATCAGCGAGCCGCCCGCGCTTCTGTCGGCGCTCGAGGTCCGCATCATGGCGGGCGCGATCGATAATCTGCGAGTCTACTACTCGCATTCGGCGCCGGCCGCGATGATGACGATTCTGAAATACGACTATCTGGAGGTGATCAAGCCTCATCCGTTCTTTCCAACTATCATCGAACGCGAGCTGGCGCGGCGCGGTGCGCAGGATGACCGCAGGGTGCTGTCCTACATGCCCGGCAATTTTAGCGCCATGCCGCGGATCCTGGCGGAGATCGGGATCGATGCATTCGTGGTGATGGTCGCGCCGATGGACAAGGGCGGATTTTTCAGTTGCGGCACCAACGGCGACTACACCATCCCGACCGCGCGCATCGCGAAGAGTTTGATCGTGGAGGTGAACCCGCAGATGCCGCGCGTGTTCGGCGATTCGGCCCTTCACATTTCCGAGGTATCGGCGATAGTCGAGCACGAAAGTGCCCTCCCCGAGCTGCCGGCCCGCGCGGTCAACGATCTTGACCGCGCCATAGGAAAGCATATCGTCGAACTTGTGCCAGACGGCGCCACGCTGCAAATCGGAGTCGGGGGCGTTCCCAACGCAGTGTGCAGCGCCCTGCAGGATCACAAGGATCTCGGGATTCATACCGAGCTGATGACGCCGTCGGTAGCTGCGTTGATCCAGTCGGGCGCGGTGACCAACCGCCGCAAAACGATCAACCGCTACAAGAACGTATATACCCTGGCCGCGGGCGACAAGGGACTGTACGAGTTTCTCGACGACAATTCGAGCATGGAGTTATATCCGGTCGACTACGTAAACGATCCTTACGTGATCGGCCGCAACGATCGCGTGATTTCAATCAATGCCTTTCTCCAGGTAAGCCTGGACGGCGAGGTTAATTCGGAAACGGTGGAGGGCAAGCAGTATAGTGCGCCGGGCGGACAGTTGGACTTCGTGCGCGGAGCGCAGCTCTCCAAAGATGGCAAGTCGATTCTGGCGGCATACTCGACGGCCGCGCACGGCACAGTGTCACGCATCGTGCCGCAGATAGACGGGCCCGCAACCGATCCGCGCGCCGATACGCAATACATCGTAACCGAATACGGCATCGCCAACATGCGCGGCAAATCGAGTCCGGAACGAGCTGAAGCGCTGATCGAAATCGCTCACCCGAATTTCAGAGACGATCTTCGTCAAAGAGCCAGAGAACTCGGCTACCTCTAGCGCAGTCCGGGTAATCGCCGCTGAGCCATCCAGATAGGACGAATCGCACCAAATGCCAAAGACGAACCGTCCGCGCAGCACTGCAATGAAGCAATCTCGCGGGATCATCCGCAGCATGAATCGCCGCGCCACCCGCGCCGACAAGAGCCCGCAAGTGGTCCGCAAGACCGGACAGCCCCACGAGCCTACGGTATGCGTACGCTGTGGCGCTGTGTACTTGCGCAAATCCTGGCGCCACAACCATTCGTTGACGGACGATCAACTGGAACGGATCCAGTGGGGATTTTGTCCGGCATGTGACGAAGTTAGCAGACAGGAAGGGCAGGGCCGCGTCGTCATCCAAGGGCCGGCCTTGGCGAATAGCCGCTCGCTGATCCGCAGCCGCGTCGAGAATATTTCGCGGCGCGCGATGGTCACGCAGCCCGAGAGAAGGATCGTGTCGATGGACACCGTGAGATCCGACTCCGGCGACGCGCTTGAAGTACTGACTACGTCTCAGAAGCTCGCACACCGCATTGCACACGAATTGAAAAAAGCCTTTGGCGGACGGATCTCCTACAGCTGGAGCGATGACGGTACGCTGTTCGCGGTATGCGAAGTCGGCAGATCGAGGTTGCACGGCAAACGCAAGTCGTAGTCGAAACCCGGCCGCCTCGGCACAGACGCTGACATAAGCTCATCTGTTCAGTGGCAGCAGGTCGTCGAGCCACTGTTCAGCTTCGGCGGCAGAGTTGAAGTCGCCCGCTTGAACTTGCTCTCGCCAGAAGACCTGCCACAGTCGGTTATCCGGGTTAAACGCGATCGTGTATCCCTGATATTCATACTTGAGCTTTTCGTCCATGTGCATCTCCGAATGATTGAGGACAGGCGATTCAGGGCATTGTTTGTGCCATAGAATCCTCGAGCCCGATGGTTGATTCCGGTGCTGGTGGGCGCAGTTTTTGCGTATCGTATCGACGGAGAAACCATCATGAAAAAAGCGAAGCCTCGACCCCGATCGGCTAAGCACAACATGGGACGAGTGCCTGCGAATGCCGCCGTCAAGTCGAAGAAGCGATCAGCCGCCACATCCGGATCGAGCGCCTCCGCCGCCATCGCGTCCGCGAGCCTTGAGCCGCTGGCTGAGGCGATCGGTGCTCTGGCTGCGATCGTCGCTGATCTGCGGCAAATAACTGACGATCTGCGCGATACTATTCGCTCCGGACAGGAACCTGGCATTGACGCCGTGGTCGTCACGGAAATCGAGGGCCCGGAGGCTCGCGAGGAGAGAGGCGAGGGCCAGGAGGACTTCGGAGAAGGCTTCCGGGATGATTTCGAAGAAGACTCCTGATGTCGAACATGGGGGCTCCGGAGAACAATTGGATGTCGATCGCTGATCTCTACAGAGCTGTTGGATGGCTCTGGGTGTTTCCTTTGGAGACAGCAAGGCGTGCCGCTGATGCCATAGGCGCCAGTGGTACCAGTCGACTAACTGGGTCTCCCGTCGAGAGTGATCCATGAAACCATTGCCTCATCTATACGAAGTCTCATTGCGCGATGGACCCGGTGGCTACGCGACTCTCACCGCGAGCGGTCCGCCGGAGTTGCGCATGGCCCCACCGGTCGAGTTCGATGGTCCCGGAGACGCCTGGAGTCCCGAGCAACTGATGGTGGCCGCAGTCGAAAGCTGCTTCTTGTTCACGTTGCGCGCGGTCGCCGCGAATTCTCGACTCGAGTACACCTCAATTCATATCACCGGCGGAGGGCTGCTCGAGCGTAAAGCGGGCGTAACCCGTATTACCGAAATCGTACTCCGACCGGTGCTCACTCTTTCACCAGGTGGCGATGCCGATGCAGCCACGCGGGTATTGGAGAAGAGCGCCAAGTTGTGTTTTGTGTCTGCGTCGCTCTCGGCCTCGGTGAAACTCGAACCCCGAGTACTAGTGTGCAACGAGGAATAGAGAGGAGCGGACCTCGTTATAGGAAACCGCCGCTGGGCGAGTTGACTGAACTTAGGCAATAGTCCGGAGATAACTGGGATGGCGTGAAGTTTGCTGGCGTGTGAAGTAGCAACCCCACTGATGTTTAAAACGAAAGGAGGAACGACAATGAGAGAATTACAACCATGGCGTCCCTTTTCTGAGCTGGAGCGCTGGGCGCGACGGTTCGAATCCAGCTTCCCCCATATGTTTGAAGACATCGACTCCGAAGACATCGAACGCAGGCTTCCGATTGAAAGCTATGTCAAAGATGGGAGCCTGGTGGTCCGCGCCGATGTGCCGGGGCTTGATCCCAAGGACATCGATGTGAGCGTGCTCGGGAACGTGTTGACTATCAAAGGCGAGCGCAAGGATAAGCAGGAGGTCAAAAAGGACGACTATTTCCGCCGCGAGATCTCATACGGCGTGTTTGAGCGCCGCACGACTCTGCCGGAAGGTGCGCAAACCGACAAGATCAGGGCCACCTTCAAGAATGGTGTGATCGAAGTGACCATGCCGCTGGCCAAAGAGGCGACCGCCAAGAAAGTACCGATCGAAAACGCACATTAGGATCCTGTTCAACCAGCAGGAATGTCGTCCGGATGATTGTCACGCCGAGGGCGCTGGTCTCGCAGGAAGGCGGGAAAATCGCGGTCGTACTCGAATCCGCGTCCGCCGTCTGACCGGCCGGCGCCCGCGGCGTGTCGAGGTCGATCGTGGGCACTCGCGCAGAGTCTGCACATATGCCGCTCCCGTTTCGCAGAATTCTTTGCCCGATAGACTTCAGCGACAATTCGCTCGACGCGCTCGACATCGCCGCGTCAATAGTGCGAGGCAACGCCGGCGTGTTATTCGTACTGCACGTTGTACCGATGGCTATTCCGCCGACGGGGATGCCGCCGTACGTGAGTATCTATGATGAGGAAGCGGCGAAACAGAGACTGAATGAAATCGCGGGTCAGCGCCTGGCAGGGTTGAAACACGAACTATTGATTCAACTCGGAGAGCCGGCTCGACGTATCGTGGATTGCATGAAAGCCAAGGCCGCCGACCTCGTGGTGACTGGGACACATGGGCGAAGGGGGATGTCTCATGTGCTGCTCGGCAGCGTGGCGGAATTTGTGGTGCGCAGGGCTGCGTGTCCCGTGCTCGTCATCCGTCAGGCGCACAAGGAAAAGAATCCGCTCGGTCACACGACCGCTCCACAATCCGGCCACGGTTAACGAGTGATGAATCGGTTCAAGAACATCCTGTGCGCGGTGGACTTCGACGAGTCCGCGCCGATGGTGCTGAACTTCGCGCGTGAAATCGCGATTCAAAATAACGCCGCTTTGAGCGTGCTTCACGTCGCTCCGCTACCGCTCAATGCCACCGAATTTTCTCCGATTCCGCTTGACCCGTATCCGGTATGGGAGAAGGCCGCGCGCGCGCAGCTCGAGAAACTGGCTGCCGTCCATCTGGAAGAGCGCGGCGTGACATACAAGATCGAAACGCGCAGCGGCGAGGCGGCTCAGGGGATTCTAGCATATGCGCGCGAGATGAACGCGGACCTGATCGTGCTCGCTACCCATGGCCGCAAAGGCCTGGCGCATTTGGTTATTGGCAGCGTGACCGAAAGGGTTATTCGCGGCGCCGAGCAGCCGGTGCTGGTCATGAGGCCGAACCAACCAGCCGTCCATTGATCGGGGCATGGGTTGGATCCGGAGACGCACAATAACCATTCGCGGAGAAACCGGCGGTGGGCGGTGAAGCGGCGGCGGCATTTCAGTTTCAGAAACCGAACTGCACGATGTCCTGTTTGCTCTCGGCGTAGGTTCGCGCGAAATCGAGCTGCGCAGCGCTTTCCGCATGGATCTCGAACAGCGGCTCCCCGCGCGCCACGATATCGCCAATCGATTTCAGCAGCCGCACGCCGGCGGTGACATTCGCGGGCGCACCGGCAAGCTTGGCGATGCGTCCGATGTGCCAGTTGTCGATTTGGCGGACGCGGCCATCGCCCGGCGCGCTCACGATGGTTTGAAACGGCGCGGGCGGAGGCAGGTTGCGCGGGCCCTGGGCTTCCGCGATGTCCCTGAACTTGCGCAGTGCGGCTCCGGAGTCGAGCGCTTGCTGCGCGGCATGGTAGCCGCCGGTCGCCGGAACCCGGCCGCTGCTCTCGAGCAGACGGGCTGCGAGAAAAAGCGACTTCTCGCGCAGCGCAACCGAAGCGTGGGCCTGCCGTTCAAGCACCGCCAGCACGTCAAGCGCCTCCAGACGCGGTCCGACGCCGTGCCCCACGGGACCGTCGGCCGCGGTGACTTCGATGTCGACGCTGAGTTCGATGCGCTGGGCAACCGCTCGGAAGAGCGCCGCCACGCGTTCGGCCTCAGCCGCGGACCGTACCTTGGCTGTCGGGCCGAGCGGAATATCGATTAGCACGTGGGTTGCGCCGACGCTTTTCTTCTTGGCCAGTATCGAAGCGACCATCTGCGCCTCGGTGTCCATCTCCATCGGCCGCTCCACCGTGATCAGAATGTCGTCGGCGGGCGCCAACTCCAGCGCGCCGCCCCACGCTATGCAGGCACCGGTCTGCTCCACGATCTTGCGCAAACGTTCCGCACTCAGCGCGACGTCGGCAAGCACTCCCATGGTATCGGCAGTGCCGGCCGGACTCGTAATCGCACGCGACGAAGTCTTCGGCACGGTCAGACCGAGGGCGGCCAGGATGGGCACAACGATCATGGTAGTGCGATTTCCGGGTATTCCGCCGATACAGTGCTTATCGATAATCGGTCCGCTGCCAAAATGCAGTTGCGAACCGGTCGCGACCATCGCGTTGGTGAAATCCACCAGTTCGTCAAGGTCGAGCGTGCGCATCGCGCATGCCATGACAAACATCGCCAGCTCGACGCGCGAATAACGGTGACGCACGATATCGGTCAGGATGGAATCGAAGGCGCCGCGCTCGAGCCTCGCGCCGCGCAGTTTGTTCCGCACCAGATCGACGCTGGCCGGCGCCACTGCCAGCGTGGCGCTGACGGGAGAGTCTTCGGGTAATCCGAGATCGCGGAATGCGTCCTCGGTCAGGGCTATCTGGTCCTCCTCGATCAGCGAATCGGAGCAGAAACCGAGCACCCCTGAAACATCGTGTATCTGTCCGGTTTGCGGATCTTTGCCTATGATGCGCGCGCGATCGGTTGGCTTGAACCCGAGGCTGCCCCTGGCCACGGCACTGCTGTGAATGACGATAATGCGCTCGCGCTGGGTTTCGATGCGCAGGCGCTTCAACCGGAACGTTCCTTCATTCATCGTCCTGCACCCGCCCTGGCCGATTTACAGCTGCACTGTTCGCATGTGATCCGCAACGATCGCGTTCCAGTGCAACTCTTTGGCGATTGCTGTTCGCAGCGCCTGTGCCGCAGCCGGCTCGCCATGCACGACGTATACTGCCCGCGGCGGACGCGGCGCCGAACGCAGCCAGCCGATCGTCTCTGCTTGATCGGCATGGACCGAGAAGGCCTGGACATTCACGATCTCGGCCCGAACATCCACGTAGCGCCCGAGCATTTTGATTTGCGTTTCGCCGTTCAGCAGGCGGCGTCCGCGTGTTCCGTCGGCCTGGTAGCCGACCAGGATGACCGTGCTGTTCGGGTCGGGCAGCCGACGGGCCAGGTGATGGAGCACGCGGCCGCCGGTGGCCATGCCAGAGGCCGAGATGATGATTGCCGGGCCGGTGATCTCGTTGATTGCGATCGACTCCTCGACCGTGCGCACCTCGATGGCGCCGGGATCGAAAACATCGGGATCCGCCGCGATCTCTTCGCGTATCTCTTCATTCCCCGCTTGCGCCGCGGCTCTATAAATCCGGAGCGCGGCCGATGCCATCGGGCTGTCTATATATATCGGTACCGAAGTCAGTTTGCGTTCGCGTATCAGGCGCCTGAGATGGAACAGCACCACCTCGGTGCGATCCACGGCGAAAGAGGGAATTATGATGACGCCGCGGCGCGCGACGGTGCGAACGAGCGCCTGCTGAAAAAGCGCTAACGACGCTTCGTCATCGTGGCGGCGATCTCCGTAGGTCGCCTCGACCACGATGATATCGGCGGCCGCCGGCGGCTCCGGCGGCTGAAGCAAGGGATGGCGTGGTCGTCCGAGATCACCGCTGAAGAGAATGGTTCGCGGAAACGAGCCCGCAACTTCAACCGTTACGCTGGCCGAGCCGAGGATATGCCCGGCTCGACGCATCGTGATGCGCATTCCGTCGGCGAGTTCGACCGGCGAGTGGAAGCGCGTTGGTCTTAGGAAATTGACCGACCGCCGCGCATCATCCTCGGTATAGAGCGCACACGCCGGCGTGTGCTTAGAGTAGCCGTGCCGATTTGCATAATCGGCTTCCTCTTCCTGGAGATGGCCGCTATCCGGCAGCAGGATTCGGCACAGAGCCAGAGTTCCAGGCGTGGCGAGGATCGTGCCGTCGAAGCCTTCCCGGCATAAGGCCGGAACGTACCCGCTGTGGTCAAGATGTGCATGGCTGAGCGCCACGCCATCGATGGTCGATGGCTCAACCGGGAATTTATCCCAGTTCCGCAGGCGCAGCGCTTTCAGGCCCTGGAACAGTCCGCAATCCAACAGGATGCGCGAATTCCCGTTTGCGACAAGAAATCGGCTGCCGGTGACCGTTCCGGCGGCACCCAGAAATTGCAGGGTAGGCGGATGTGATCGGCTGACGTTCAACATGGATCCTTGGGCGCCGCGCCGATCAACGGCGCGCCGCTGATACGATTTGTCGGATCTATGATCGTGTCGTACGACACGACTGCGCAGCGGACAAGGCACTCGCGGTTAGGTCTCAACAGATCCGTTTCCAATCCGGCGGATTTCGGCGAGGACGGCCCCTCGTAGCGCGAATTTTTTACGAAAGACAGGCACTCAAGGCCTCCGTTGAAAAAAAGCTCTGCAATTTTTGCACTTGACGACAGATTAGCCGGTAAAAAAGAAATTTCCTTTAGATTGCGCGTCGAACGGAATGAAAAAGGGCTTAGGCAGATCAAGCATCCCTACCATTCCAGGGCAATAAGCCACTGGCGGAGTCTTTCGGCCTTAATTTTGCTC